>CAZLWE010000063.1:0-21104 GCA_964562985.1 uncultured Acidimicrobiales bacterium | reverse complement strand
GAAATGCAGCGAACCGTCTTTGCCTCACCGTTGGGCGGGTCCTGCCAGTGGAAGCCGCGGAACGTCCCAGCCTTGAGCGTCTTGGACATGTTGGTTTGGGCTATCTGGGGATTCAGTCCGTGGGCCACAAACTCTTCTTCGGCCCACGCTCGGGCGAAGAAGCCGCGATCGTCCTCGATGCGTTCAAGGTCGATCGTGTAGGCACCGGCAAGGGGTGTTTCGTTGAAGATCACACCGCCAGAGTAATCGCAGGTACGCCCTGTCAGTGGGTGTGCGTAAGGTAGCGCCATGGTCAATTCAATGAGTCCCAACCTGATGGTCACCGACGTGGCGGCGAGCCTGGCGTTCTATGTCGATGGTCTTGGCGGCACGATTGCATTCACCGTCGACCCCGACCAGAAGGCCGATATGGAAGGCGGCATCATTGACGGCGCCATTTTTGCTTCGGTGCGATTGGGCGAGGCAGAGATGATGCTCCAGGACCGGGCCAACCTCGCCGAAGACGCTCCCCAGGCGTTCTCTGAAGGTGATACACCCGGCGGCACGTTCAGCCTGTACTTCCGGGTCGACGATGTGGAGGCAGTGCTCGCACGACTGGGCGATGTCGAGATTGTGAAGCCGCTACAGATGACCTGGTACGGCATGCACGAAGTATGGGTCCGCGACCCCGACGGCTACGTCGTCACCATCGGTACCCCTAAGGGTGAAGCGCCCGACGTTTAGACGCAGGCCGACCATCGGGCCAAACAGCAGCTGTGGTGGGCTTAAGGGACTCGCCATGATGACCCGACACTACTCATGGGTGCTCGCTTGTGGCTCCCTGCAGGTGTTAGCGAACCAGAACGGCAGTGCCACGAGAAGAACTGTTCTCCGGATGGTCGTCGAGGATCGTCATCGTGGTTCAACAAGCACGGCGGTCATCGTCACGCAGCGTTAGACGGTTGCGCGTCGAGAAGGTCACGCGCTCCGCGCCAAAATTGGGCTGCCTGCTCAACGGGGTTCGTCCCGCTCGAAAATTCGCTGGCTCGCAGTTGCTTGCCGATGAATGGTTCGCCATCCCAGGTTTCGTTTCGTTCGATTCCAAGACGATCGGCCCACCAGACGCTGACGTACAGGTACGGCTCGGCGATCGCGTCATCTCCGGGTGATGCCCCATAACTCGCACGATGGTTCTCGTCACCCATCTCAATGGCGGGATCGAAGTGGCCCGGCAAAAGCTATGGCTCGGATGCATCGATTGACACGTCGGCAGCGACCATCGTCAGCGCCTCGAGCCAACAGCGACCGTCGTCCGGCCCTCGTCGAGTTCATCGACGTCGAGAACCCGGTGCCATTCAACTTCTTCAGACATGTGTGCAGTCGTTCAAGGTCGTGGCGATCTTGCCCGCAGCAGGTGTACGCAAGCTAGTCGAACTGCTTGCACAGCTCAACGCTGACTAGGCAGGTCCAACGCCTCCGTAGGCGACTCCGGTGAGATGGGCCATTTCGCGGTTAAAGGTCGTGAGGTCATCGACGGCAAGCCCTGCGAGCTGATCATGGCCACAGGCGCGGGTCAAGACGCTCATGAGTTCGACCGTTGCGTCAAAGAACCGGGCCAGACGCTCCGCGGCCTCATCGACGAGCAGCCGAGATCGCAGGTCCTTTCGTTGTGTCGCGATTCCGACCGGGCAGTTGTTGGTGTGACACGCTCGCATGCCAAGACAACCAATTGCTTGGATCGCAGAATTCGAGACCGCGATCGCGTCCGCCCCCAGAGCCAACGCCTTAACAAAGTCTGTGTGTGTGCGAAGCCCGCCGGTAATGACGAGTGTGACGTCGCTTCGCCCAACCGAATCGAGGTGCCGTTTGGCCCGTGCGAGCGCAGGGATCGTCGGGACCGATATGTGGTCCCTGAACATCGTTGGGGCAGCGCCGGTGCCGCCGCCTCGGCCATCGAGGATGATGTAGTCGACACCAATGCGCAACGCCGCATCGATATCGGCCTCGATGTGCTGAGCCGACAACTTCGCGCCGATCGGAATTCCGCCAGAGCGCTCACGCACTTGCGCTGCTAGTTGTGCATAGTCATCCTCGAAAACGAGGTTTGGGAAAGTAGCTGGAGAGATCGCCGGCTCGCCTTCAGGCAGCTTGCGAACTTCTGCGATCTTGCCCGTGACTTTGTGTCCGGGTAGGTGGCCACCGGTACCGGTCTTTGCTCCCTGCCCGAATTTGAAGTGGAACGCCTGAACGTCCGCCACGTTGTCGATCTCCCAGCCAAACCTGCCCGAGGCCAGTTCGTAGAAATACCGAGAGTTGGCGGCTTGCTCTTCGGGGAGCGCTCCACCTTCGCCCGAGCAGATGCCCGTGCCAGCAAGTTCGGCTCCCTTCGACAACGCCACCTTCGCCTCTTCTGACAGTGAGCCAAAGCTCATGTCGGAAACGAAGATCGGAATGTCGAGTGTGAGGGGTTTCGCAGCACTTGGCCCGATGACGGTTGCTGTCGAGACAGGCGCATCGTCGAGGAGTGGCCGACGAGCGAGTTGTGCTGTCACGAGCTGAATGTCGTCCCAAGAGGGAAGTAAGTCTCGGGGAACACCCATCGCCGCGGTCGGGCCATGGTGGCCCAAGTTGTCGAGCCCCTCGCTAGACAGCTTTCGGATCAGCCCGACATAGGGTTCGTCGGGGGTTCCGCCGGGGTCTTGAAAGGCTCCCTGATACGCGTCGCGATCGAATGGCTGCGGGTTGTCTTGCTCCCATGCCTCGAGTTCTGCGAGATCGATGAACAGGTCATCACCCTCGACCCATGAGGTGAACTTGGCGAGCCGTTCCGCGTTGTTGTAGCTCGAAACGCCCGTATCAAAGCGGAAGTCCCAGCCGTGCACGCCGCAGATGACGTCGTCACCGGAAATAGTGCCATCGGCGAGTAGAGCTCCACGGTGCAAACATCGTCCGTACAGAACCGAATGTTCGTCTCCCCAGCGAACGACGATGAGGTCGACGTTTCCGACGAGCACACCAAAGGGAACTCGGTCCGGGATGTCGCTCCATGATGCAATTTTGTGCGGCGTAGTGTCCATCAGCCGCCGACTATAGCTCGCTACCTCGCTACCTCGCGACCGGTCAGCTGGTGAAGTGATATCACACCGAGGTGCGTGCTAAACCCTTGCGTATGCAGGAACCTTCATTGACCTCATCCAGATGATGGAGAATGCCGGACGCAACCTAGAGGCCGTGCATCGCCTTCCACTCACGCACGACGGTTGTTGATTCGTCGAGCTGCACGGCACTGAGCGGGATTGGATCATCCTGTGGAACAACTCCGGTCATCGAGGCGTACTCAACGAGGCCAACAGGCAAATAGCCAGCAGCGTTCTCGGCGGTGTCGATATGGCCATAGGCGCTGAAGCCGCCGATGCAATCGAGATCTTCGCCGACGATTAGGTCTTTCTTCGCGATGGCGACCACTTCAGCAACGTGTGGAGCGTCAACGGTCACGAGTGGCTCGTTGTCCAATATGAGCTCGGCGATGGTCATCGGAATCTCAAGATGTACAAGGTGGTACGGACGGAAGAAGAAATAGTCCGGCCCATCGCCCATTTTGTAGAAACCCATGGCCTGTTGATGCAGATCATGGTTTGGGTGTCTGGCCACGATGCCGACGCCTGCGCCGAAGTCGCCGCCGAGGGTGAAGTCGACTCGCCATGGCGACGACAGCACTGCGGGGATATCGATATGGGCGGTGGCCACTGTCGATTCGATGCCGTGCATGCCGCGCTTGTCGGGAATCATGCCGGTTGCGTTGGCAACCACGGCCTGTTCGACCTGCATCTTGGTTCCATCGCCAAACGCGGTCGTCATATGCGACGACGTGGTGTCACGCGCCGCGTATGCAGCCCCGGTCTCGGGGTTTTGGTGGACGTTCAGATGTCGTTTGCAGTTGAGTGATGCCGTGACCTCAAAGCCCATCCGTTCCACCTCTTGTTGGAGACGGAACAGCACGCCAGGTTGGTCGCCATCGGCGATCGTGTAGATCACGTCGTTCGCTCGCGCCCGCTGGTGGAAAAGCCAAGCCAAGAGCGCGTCGCACTCGGCATTGAACGACACGACGTGCTTGCCGGCGTCGAGCATGGTGAGGATCGTTTCGGTTCCATAGTCGAGGGCGCCGGTGGCTTCCACGACAACATCGACGGGAAGATCTGCGACCACTCCGGAGTGAGAGGTGATCGCCGGACGACCCGAACGAATCGCTTGGGTGAGTTCGTCGGTGTTGTCGCTATGGATGATGTCGTCGGCCTTCACGCCCATTGTGGTCAGCGCGTCGATTGCGCGGCCGGTGTTGCGGTTGACGATCAGGCTCGGACGCATGCCTGGCGATTGGGCGATGGAATGGACGACGCCGGTGCCAACATAGCCGGCACCGACGACAGCGATTGAAGCGTCACCGAACGAATCAGCACGTCGTTGTAATCGATCCCAAATACCCACTGTCTACTCCTCGGCTCCAGGGCCCCAGTCATAGTCGAACTCGTCGAGTTGTTTACCGTCGGCCTCATCAGGCCGGTGCACGATGTTGGACAGGTTCAACACCAGTCCGCCTTCGGCGCCGCCCTTGAAGCCAAACCAGGTGACGGGTTCGATGGTGAGTCGACCATGGGTGAAGTCAGCTCCGAGATCGAAATGCTCAAAGGAGATACCGTCATCGGATTCGTCGGCGACAACAAAGCGGACGTGGCCGACCGGTACCACGACGTTTACCGTCATTTCGTTGTGGCGCTTCCAGCCGCGGACGCAACCCGGGTTCACCCGCGAAAAGTAGGCCTCGCCGAGGCCTTTGAAATCGGCTTCCTCAGCGGTCAGAGCCTTGATGACCTCGCCGCCTGAGGTTTCGATCCGGCGGAGTTCCGTGAAGTGCGCAGGCATTGGGGCTTACCCCTGTGCCCAGTTGAGGCCTCGAGTCTTGGCGAGGTCTGTGTAGTTCGCAAGTTGGCCGTCGGTGATTGCGCGAATGCCCTCTGCTCCATCCTCATAGAAACTGCGATACCACTCGGCAGTGATCTTCATCGTCTCGTCGAAGTTCAGCACGGGCCGCCACTGGAGGTAGCTGAGTGCCTTATCGCAGGTGAGCTTCAAAAGGCCCGCCTCATGAAAGTGAGCCTGGCTTTCGTCGATCGTGAGGTCGAGGCCCGGCAAATGTTCCTTCAACGCGATCACTACGTCGCGGACCGGGTTCACCGCCTCCGCTGGTGGGCCAAAGTTGAAGGCCTCATTGTGGAGCTCCGGGCGAACCGATAGCTCGGCGCCGAGCTGGAGATATCCACTGATCGGCTCGAGAACGTGCTGCCACGGGCGCGTTGCCTGCGGGCGGCGGATGGTGACGTTCTCTCCTGCAGTCCATGCTTTGGCGACGTCGACCACCAAGCGGTCGGCAGCCCAATCGCCACCGCCGACAACATTGCCTGCACGGGTCACGCCGATACGCACATTGCGTTCGTCGTCGGGTTGGCCAAAGAACGAGCGAGTGTGGCTTGAGATGATTAGCTCGGCCGCGGCCTTCGATGCCGAGTACGGATCGGCGCCGCCTAAGCGATCGTCCTCGCGATAGCCGTAGTAGGTCTCGACATTCTCGTAGCACTTGTCGGAAGTGATCATCACTGCCGTGCACTGGTTGTCGAGACGTCGGAGGCCCTCGAGCACGTTGGCCGAACCGACCATGTTTGTGGTGTAGGTGCCGACCGGATCGTCATAGCTGGCCTTCACCAGGGCCTGGGCTGCCATATGGAACACGAAGTCCGGTGCCTCTCGTGCGATAGCAGCAGGGATGGCTTCTTCATCACGAACATCGAGCCAATGGGTCTTCATCGAGTCTTCGAGTCCCGCGGCGATGAAATGGGCGGGGTCGGTGGGGACCTTGTCGGAGATGCCGACAACCTCGGCGCCCATCTGCTGTAGCCAGATAGTCATCCAGGTGCCCTTGAAACCGGTGTGGCCTGTTACCAGCACCTTTTTGCCCGAAAAAACGTTTTTGAACATCATGGTCCTTGTCTGAGTTCCTGCCTTGGTCGTTTGCACGACCATCCTCGCACTTCCAATCGGCTCAGCGGGGGACAACGTTGAGGGGCAAATTTTGTATGGACGATCTGCTCTCCAGCCACGATGAGTTCCAATCAGCCTCTGCGCTAACTCCCGAGTTGAACGGTCGTATCTTGGGTGAGAGCTAGGGCTTCTGGGAGCACATGGCCCACTCCGTGCCGTTGCAATGTCACCGAGACGTCGTCAGTGGTCACGAGCGGCTGATGGCCGAGGTCGAGCGTATACGTCTGCTCAGCGTACGTTCCCTGCAGGTTGAGTCGAAGCGTTTGCGACTCCCCACGGCTCAGCACGACGAGGGCTTCGTGTCTCCAACGATCGAATTCCCGGAAGCTTCGTACTAACTCGACTTCGTCCGTCACGCCCTCCCAGCTCACTATCTCGTGTGGAGTATGGACGACTACCGTCGTCCTGGAGGTGCCCGGTTGGTTTGCAACGGAGCCGGCGGAATAGGCCGGCAGGTTGCTCGGCGCCTCGTTTGTCAGTTCGATCTCCACGGTTGCGGTGAGGGCGTCGTCCTCGCCTATTGCGACGCGGTAGTCGATCCGCCTCTGGAGGTACGCGTCGAGCTTGTTAGCCCCGGCATTTAGATGCGAGACGGCGAGATAATCATTGGAAGATATCGGAGCGATTCGGCCGGTGAGCCCAAGGGTGTCAGCCGCGGCAAGATCCGCGGGGTCAAGCGGGGCGAAGAGTAGGCGATCGCGAGAAATCACCTCCCAAAGCCGTCGCGCGGAGTCCTCGCTAATTTCCAGATCGCCCGATTGGATGGCTGCTGAAAGTCCTGAAAGTAATTCGGCGAAGAATGTGTCGCGTTCGGGGCCGGGCAAAAAGAGCTCGTATTGGTCGACGATCAGCAAGTCGGGCAGAGCTTCTGCGGAGATCGATCTTCTAAGCGATGGAACTTCGATTGGGCCTGTCGCTGAGAAAATTGCTGCCAATGCAAAAGGGTCGAGGTAGACGACGCCGTCGATTTGCTCACCACCCATAGCAGGGAACAGATCGCTGAGTGCCCGGCTCAAGGTTGGGAAATCAGCCATTGCGGAATAGTTCTGTTCAAAGAGCCACGGTCGGTGCTCAAGAAAGCGAACGGGTGGTGGCTCTGTCAAAGCGCTCACGTCCGTAGTGGTTCTTGGGCCGACGCGTCGGCCGGTGGTTTGGAGTTCGAAGGAACCATTGTCGAAATCGAGCACGGCCGTCGCGCCAGTGAAGCCCCCGAGCTCGCGGGCTTCGGCGGGGTTGCCGAAGAGCACCAGGTACCGCTTTGGACTATCGAGGCCTAGCCAACTCGGGAGTGCTTCGGAGATGGATTCTATTTCCGGTAGGCGACTGAGTGCTGGCGCGAGTTGGGAGCCGACTTCGGCCATGCCGGCGCGAACTTGTGGGGCAACCCATATCGAGGGCTCCTCTGCAGCGGCCATCTGTAGGAGCAGGAGATCCGAGGATAGGTCGTCGACGTCGGAACGTAGGGCGTCGAGTTGGGTCGGATCGATTCTTCCGTCGACGAATACAGACTCCAAGCGATCCGTCGGTGAACCAATCCGAGCCGTGGTTCGAACGAGATCGCTGCTGGCGACTACGACTCCTTCGAGAGCGTTGATGTTGTGCCCGGCAACCGGGAGCACGCGAAGGATCTTGGCGGTCGGGCGCGCGAAGTAGTCGGCGGCTTGTGCGAGCGACGCGTCGACTCGGTGAACGGCTTCTATTGCTCCGTCAACGTCGCCGTCACGGAGTGCGGCAACCGAAGCCTGTGCGGCGTTCTCGGTGTCAGCGATATGGGTTCGCAGCGTGGTGAGAAAGCTCAACGCGGCAAACCCGAGGAGCGCCAGCCCAGAGGCCGTCATGAGTGCTAACGGCAGAAGCGCGCGTTTGACGCGTCGAGTTGATGTGTACAAGGCGACTATGGCGAACAGTGTGCAGGCGATAGCAGCGAATGCTGCCGAGCCGCCCGGATACCCAAGATCGCCAAGACCGAGCAACAGCGGCGTAGCAAAAAGTCCTGCGACGGTTCCTACTGCTGGGTGCTGGGATGCTGAGGCTCGAAACAAGCCGAAGCGGTAGGCAGACCAAAGACCCACGAAGGCAAGGCCATAGCCGGTAGCGAGAGCGGTGTTGCTCGTCGCGAGCACGGTCAGCGCAGAGGAAAGCATCCACAACGCAGGATTGGTTCGAGACGCCAAGAACGTGATCGCTGCGCCCAACAGTGCTGACCAGATGATGTCAGCAGTCTGGTGGCCCGTCGGTTGAAGGCCAGCGGTAGCAGCATACGCTGCGCCCAAAATCGGACCGGCCACAGCGAACACTCCGCCTAGTGAAGACGGGGTGCTCGCCGCGGTAAGCCGAAGATTGTGGGTCTGGCGTTCCGTTAGAGAGGAACGCAGTGTGGTCATGCGATCAGCTAGGAACGCTGTCGCGACGACGTGATGTAGCTGCGATTACGACCAAGCCAAGCCCCAGCATTACCAAGACACCGCCACCAAAGGCAGTCGCCCGGCTACTCGCACCTGTCAGCGCGAGTGCGTCTCCTGTTTGGCTAGAGCTGTTGCCGGTCGCAGCGGCAGTGCTGCCATCGGTTGCTCCGGTGGTGTCGCCAGCGCTTGCTGTCGCAACGACGAAATCCCAAGTCGCCTCGAAGGGAGACCCGTCTGCTCTTGTCGACGTGGACGTTAACGCATAGGCCCCAGGTGCAAGATCGGAGGGCAGTGCGAAGTTGATGTTGATGTCTCCGTTAGCGTCGGCCCGCAAGGCAATTGCGCTTGCTACCTCGGCGGTGAGGCCATCGACTGCGTCGTTGTTGGAGTCATTCAACACAACGATCACTTCAGCGTTCGGTGCCAAGCCTGCGATCTGTAAGTTGACATTCTCACCGCCTGTCGGAGTGTCCGGCACGAAGAAGATTCCGTCTTCGGCTGTGGTGCCTTCATAGGATTGTGCACCCGCTACTCCTGTGAGTAACGAGATGATCAATATGGGTCCAGCTAGGACCGCCAGTAGGTATTTCATTTTCTTCCCCACCTCTTCTGTGGTTTGGTTTTGGTTTTGGTTGTTGTGGCTTCCGCCGCGGCGGATTCATCGCCGGCGCCGAACTCAACATCGGAGATCGACACACTTGCCGATCCGATCGTTGGGTCCAGTACCTCGCGAACTTCGGGTGTCTCAAAGACGACCTCTTCGTTGGTTTGTTCAAACAGAGTCGGCTCCGGAGGAGCGATTACTTCTGTCTGCGGCATTGGGGATTCGAGCTCAACCGCCGGGACGTCGGCATCCTCAACTGATCCGCTGATCTGGGTTAGGTCGAGGCGTCCTTTGAGCAACGAACGCTTCGAAGTCTCAGACGATCCGACGCTCACGTAGCCGTAGTCGCAGTAGCTCAGATCGCGGCGTTGCTGCTTGCCCGTTAGCACGAAGCCGAGCATTGGGGCCGCGAGCGGTGCGCCCTCAATCAGCGACATGGCTCGTTGGAGGCCGGTCGATCGTGTGCGTCCAGCGAAGACGTTCAATACGACGCCGTCTGCGATCTCGGCGATGTTCAGCGCGTCGACTACAGGAAGCAACGGCGGTGAGTCGATCAAGATGTGGTCGTAGTCTTGGCGCAGCTCGTTGACGAGCGTGCGGAACTCATGGCCACGGAGTAATTCGGCCGGGTTCCTGCCGTCGGGCACCGTGCCGGCGGCGAGCAGGTGAAGTCCTGAATCCGGGTCTGCTGCGATCAGGCATTCGGTGTAGCTGTACAAGCCACCAACAATCTCACCCAAGCCTGGTCCACGGGACTGGCCGAACTTCGCAGAAAGCGTTGGCCGACGAAGGTCTGCGCCGATAACGAGGGTGCGATGTCCATGCCGTGCGAGCGTGCGTCCGACTCCAGCAACCGTTGAAGACTTCGCTTCTCCTGAAGATGCGCTCGTAAACACCAACACCTTCTTGCCTTGACCGTCGAATCCGGTAATCGATGAAGCCAAACGCTGGAAGGACTCGTCGAGCAAGCCATCGTGATTGTTGGCGTCGCCTGCGGCGAGGGGAACGTGTGAGAGCGGGCGGAGGCCGGTCTTTTCATAGACGTCTTCCGTGGTCCGGAGCCCATCGTCGAGCGACTCGGCAAGAAAGACTGCGCCGAGTGCCAACAAGAAGCCGACCAGAGCGCCGAGTGCGACATTGAGAGGAAGTGAAGGTGAGACCGGTGCATCGGGGACTCGAGCTACACGGTTCGTCCGAGCTGAAAGGTCCGAGCTGTCCAGGAACTGCTCAATGAGGTGCAAGTCCGCAATTTCCCTGTTCAGCAGCGTGAGCTGCTGGTCGATGGGGTCGATGCTCGGCGCCAGCTGCTGCAGTAACACGATGCGTTGGGTCGATAGGCTCGCTACCTCGCCAGAATCTGTCGTTCGGGCCAGCAGGGCCTCCACGGGCTGCAGAGCCGATAGAAGATCCTGTTTGTCCTCGGTCAGTGTGTCGACGGAGGATTGGAGAGTAACGAGTGTGCGCGACACCTCAACTGCGTCCAAGTTATGACGCAGCTCGACGTAGGTGTCGGCCCAGATCTGAGCGACTCTCGCGGCCTCTGCGGGGCTCGACGACTCGACCGAAAATAGAATGAGTGATGGTTCGACGCGAGAGGTCACATCTCCCACGTCGATAGTCGCGAGGAGATCGCTATCGGCAGTGGATTGTGCGGCGGATTCGAACTCGGTCGACGAAAGGAATCCTGCCTCAGCAGACGGTGAGCGCAGCAGCGTGCCTACCTCGGCGAGAGGAAACAGGTTCGCAGTCTCCTCTGTTCGGATAAGCACTTCTGCGTCGGCTCTATAGGTCGGGCTCGCCGTTGCCGTAAAGGCAACGGCAGCGCCGACGGTGAGCGCGATGATCGCGATTGCGAGCCATTTACGATGGCGCACAACGGAAAGCACTTCGCTGAGCGTCATACCAATTGGCATGTTGGCGGGGTCAGGATCTTGCATCTTGTGGTCCTCTGGTTTCTACGACTTATGCAGCAATGGCGGTTGGTTGATCGGTGGGGACTTGATCGGTGGAGACTTGCTCGGTGTCATCGAGGACGATTCCCTCGACCACACCGTCGGAAAGGGCTTGGGTGAGAGATTGCTGGCGGTCTGCATAGACACGCTCGCGGACGATCGCGACGACCGTTCTCGCCAAGATGACAAAGTCCCCTGAGAGGGTCCATTGGTCGATGTATCGGTTGTCGTATTTCGCTCGCTCGGCAATTGACGTGTCGCCCCGCAGGCCTGCAATTTGTGACAAGCCAGTGAGGCCTGCCCGCATCCGATGACGATCTTGGTAGCGGGTGTATTGTCCCGAGAACTGTTCTACGAACGCCGGGCGCTCCGGTCGAGGGCCAACGAGGCTCATGTCGCCGACGAGAACCGACCAAAGCTGAGGAACCTCGTCGAGGGCCGAACGGCGAAGGATCTTGCCAATCGGCGAGATTCGGGCCTCCGCGGTCCATTCCGTGTCGCTGGTAGCGCTCACCGTCATCGATCGGAGCTTTGGTACACGAATTGGTCGGTTGTGCTGACCGACCCGCTCCTGCCAGAACAAGACCGGCCCGGGGCTGGTCGCCTTGATGAGCGCGGCAGCCATGACCAAGAAGGGGAGTACTGCCAAGAGGCCTACGGCCGACACGGCAATATCGACGCAACGTTTCAGGAAACGTGATGCCCGTGGATGGGCAGGCCGGTTGATTCGCTGCAAGGCGAACCCGCGAAGCTCGTCGGAGGCAAAGAGTGCATTACCAACACCCATTTCGAACAACCGAGGCAGTACGTAGACGCGCGTTCCCAGCTCGCCAGCGCGCCGCAGGGCCCCAACCCATTCCGCTTCGTTAAATGCGGTCTCCCCGAGTACGAGTCGATCAGGTCGAAGTGACTCGATCGCGTCCAGAACCCGTTGTGGTGCTGTATGGGCGCCGGGTTCTCTTCGAAGATCAATGTGGCCGACAACGTCGATCCCAAGGTCCCTACTGTGTCGAAGTTCGACCGCGAGTTCGTCGGTCAACTGGCTGCCGCCGACAACGATCGCAGTGGTGCGGAACTTGCCGCTACTCCAGAGCGTGCGCACCACGAATCGTCCAGCTTGGATTCCACCGAACAGAAGAAGGGATGCGAGCGCCCCGGAAATCAATGAGTTGGTGGCTGTTAGCTCTTGTCCTGCAAGCACGAGGATCGTGGTCGTCAATACCGTTGCGGTAGTGGTTGCTGTCAGCACCTTGTGGGCGATCGACATGTCGTTGCGCGATATGGATACCTGGAAGGCTCCGCTGAAGCCCGCAAGAACCCACGAAACGGCGAGGACAGCGCCCACCTGGGGCAGGCGCGTTCCGAGATCGAAGACCACGGGAACGAGGCCCACAATTATCAGTGAGATGCCACCGATAAGCATCGCGACACTTTGCAGACGTGTGACTCGCGTCTGCCGTACTTCATTGATCGGCCTACGGACCGACCCCGCTCTCGTATTCATTTCCCCGCGTTCCCCGACATTTTTCAGTGCGCCCAATGGCGGCCAGCGGAATCTTCGCTAGCAGGTGTCAATCGGCGCGACCCTTCCGCGATTAAGCGTTCGACCTAACTAATTTGAGAACTCGACCTAACTGATTTGAGGTGACGCGGATATTTGGCGACAGTTGCTGGTTTTCAGTGATTGACGCCATGGTCTGCGACGGCGCGATGAGCGATGAGCGCTTGTAGCATTGCGCCGATAACCACCTTCTAGCCCTTTGGGAGTTACCCATGCCGTGGCCTGGCGACCGTGATACAGAAGTATTTGACCTGATCGACAAAGAACGCGATCGGCTCAACAGCGGTCTGCAGTTGATCGCCTCGGAGAACTTCACGTCTCCAGCAGTGATGGAGGCCACCGGGTCAGTACTGACCAACAAATACTCCGAGGGGTATCCCAAGAAGCGCTACTACGGCGGCAATGCGGTTGTCGATGATGTCGAGCAGCTCGCTATCGATCGGGTGAAGGCCATCTTTGGAGCGGCTCACGCGAACGTGCAGCCGCACGCTGGCGCGAATGCGAACATGGCCGTGTTCTTGTCGATGCTCAATGTTGGCGACACGGTGATGGGAATGAGCTTGGACCACGGAGGGCACCTCACCCACGGGTCGCCGGTCAACGCCAGCGGCAAGCTCTACAACTTCGTGAGCTATGAACTCACCGATTCCGATGAGCGAATCGACATGGAACAGGTGCGCGAGCGGGCCCGTGAGCACAAACCAAAGATGATCATCGCCGGAGCGACCGCGTATCCGCGCATCATCGACCCCGAACCGTTCCGGGAGATCGCCGATGAGGTCGGCGCACTCCTGATGTTCGACGCTGCCCACATCGCCGGTTTGATCGCCGGCGGCGTTCACCCGAATCCCATGCCGTTCGTCGACGTGATGACCTTTACGACACACAAGACGTTGCGGGGCCCTCGGGGCGGTTGCATTTTGTCGACCGAGGAGCACGCCAAAGCGATCGACAAAGCGATCTTCCCTGGTCTGCAAGGCGGCCCACTTGAGAACCACATCGGAGCGAAGGCTGTCGCGTTCCGAGAAGCTCAGCAACCGGAGTTTAAGGACTACGCCGCACAGATCGTGAAGAACGCTGCGGCTCTCGCCGAGGCGCTGGCCACCCGTGGGTTCCGTCTCGTTTCAGGTGGAACCGATAACCATCTGTTGCTCGTCGACCTCCGGACCTTCGACGAAGACCTCACTGGCAAGGAAGCCCAGAACGTTCTTGACGAGGCGGGCATCACCCTCAACCGCAACACCATCCCCGACGACCCTCGGTCGCCGTTCGTGACCAGCGGTATTCGTATCGGAACTCCTGCGGTGACCACCCAGGGGATGGGGGAGTCCGAGATGGAGCGAATCGCGGATCTCATCACTCGCACTCTGCAACATCGCGACGATGCAGCAGCGGTGGCGAGCCTCCGTAGCGAAGTGGCCGACCTGTGCTCCGGGTTCACTCCTTATCCATAGAGGAGATTCGGGGCACCCACTCGGTCAATATTGTCAGTTCGGCGCGAAATCGGGCAGACTGCAGCCGAGAAATCAACGGAGTAGGGGTGACGTGCGTCTGACATCCGTCAAACGCACCCCAGAACGGACGATACTAACGGTATGGCTGGCATAGCGCAGTTCTTGATTGTGGGCGCAGTGACCGCCGCAGTCACGTTGCTCGCAACACCGTTTACTCGAATGCTCGCTTTTCGCGTCGGGGCGGTCGCCGCGCCGAGTGCCCGGAAAGTTCATGACCAGCCAACGCCTAGTCTTGGCGGCCTCGCCATGTTGTGCGGTATCGCCGCCGGGCTGATCACCGCGTGGGTGATGGGTACCTTCGAGGCGATCTTCCGGTCCTTCTCCGATATCGCCGGTGTCGTCGTTGCCGCATTGATCATCTTTGCGGTTGGCCTTCTCGACGACATCCGCGAGGTTTCTGCTCCGGCGAAGGTTGCAGGCATCGTGTTGTCCGGGGTCGTTCTTGCCCTGGCCGGAGTCTCATTGCTGTGGTTCCGGGTGCCGTTCACGGGGTTCATCCAGTTGTCTGCTGACCTCTCGGTCGTTCTCACCGTGGTCTGGCTCCTGGTCATCGCGAATGCGATCAACTTGATCGATGGTCTCGATGGTCTCGCTGGCGGAATCGTCGCGATTGCCTCGGGAACCTTCTTCCTGTACTCGATCCAACTCGGCAGCGAAGGATTGCTCTTCGAATCGAACCCCGGCCCGCTGCTCGCGATCTTGACCGTCGGCGCGTCTTTGGGCTTCTTGCCGTTCAACATGCACCCGGCCAAGACGTTCATGGGCGATAGTGGCGCGCTGCTTCTCGGGCTCATGCTCGCCGCTTCCACGGTTTCCGTCGGTGGGCGTATCGATCAAGCGGTTTCTGGCCAGGTCTTCTTCTTCTTCGCCCCGCTGATCATTCCGTTGCTTCTCCTCGGGGTACCCCTCGTCGACATGGCGCTCGCGGTTGCGCGACGAGCGTCGCGCCGAGTGTCGCTATCCGCGCCGGACAAGGAGCATCTGCATCACCGTCTGATGCGACTCGGCCACGGCCACCGTCGAACCGTTCTGATTCTGTGGGCGTGGACGACGCTGCTGTGCGGCGTCGTGCTTTTCTCCACCATTACCCGATCAGGGGAGGCAGCCTTGCCCTTTGCCGGAGGCGCCTTCGCGCTCTTGTTGTTCACGATCTTCAACCCGGGCGTCGGACGTCGCGAACCCCAACAGGCCACCGCCGAATAGCTTTTTAGAACTCGGGGCGAAGAACTAACGGGTTAGTTCCATCGCCTCAGGCCCGGCGCCTGGCGTGTTGGTGCAAACCGAATCCCCGGGGCTCGCGTCAACGTGCAGCGCGAGGCATCGGCCGATCGCAAGCTGTCCGTAGAAGTTCGGGTGCACACTCTCGCCTGCTTGGCCTTGAGTGATACCGGTAGTGACAAAGCGGATCCACTCGGCATTGGGGCCGGCACCGTGGGAAACGCCCTGGGCGCACGCTTCACGACCGGCGAGCGCGTCGGACAGATCCAGGAATTCGGCGCCGAAGGCCTCTGCAACCGCGGCAAGGTTGGCGCGGATAGCGGGTAGGAGCTGATCGTTGGCCCAGTCGGCATCGCTGTTCCAGAACGGGCAACCCCCGGTAAAGGTACGAGCGAACCCGGCCTCGGGATAGCGGAAGTCGTCCCCATTAGGAATGGGCACGGGGTAGCCCTGTAGGACGATCCGATAGTCGTCGTCGCCGATGTCTTCGAAGACCTGGTGGATATCGAGAAGCGCCTGGGCTATGCCTCGCATCATCGGGCGCATCCGTTCGTTCGCGTTGTCGCTCTGATCGGAGGCGCACGTGTTCGGGGAGCGTTGGGTGCTCGTGGTATACCGAAGCACACAATCGATGATGATGTCCGAGAAGCCGAGGTCGTTGCCGCCAATCGAAAGTGCGACCACATCGACGTCATAGTTCTCGGTTAGCGTTCGCAATTGGTCGACCTGCGGGATTTCGCCGTTGTGGGGTTGGCCGCCGCTGCTCGCCGCAATCACATTGGTCGTCGTTGCCCCAGCGCACGCAAGGTTGAATGTTGCTTCGACGTCGAGCTCGGCGGAGAGTAGGGGGGCCACATCGGACCGGTTGCATCCCGCCTGGAACGTGTCGCCATAGACCGATGCGAGGTCGTAGCGATACCCAAAGAATCGCAGAGGCTTCGCGGCGCGATCGGTCCCGTCTCGGTCGCCCCAACTAGTCGGTGAGTTTCCACTCCAGCGGCCCGCCTCCCCGGCGATGTAGGAGTCGCCCAGTGACACCGCTGCGGTCGGCAAGCGCTGATCAGCTTGAGCGCCAGCGCTGGAAGTCGGTACGAGAAGGGCCCCGGTAAGTGTGAGAGCGATGAACAACTTGGTGGCCATGGACGCACCGTAGTTTGCTTTGATTCGCGGTCCCGGTCACGCGGTGCTGCTCACGATGAGTCGAGAGCACCGCAAAGAGTGGTCATGGAGGAAAATTTTCCTACAGCACGGCCGTAGCCTGCGCGAAAGTAAAAAGCTTTCGGCTATGAGCGCGCAAGGTGTGACAATCGTTATAGATTCTCCGGTGGCAAAGTTGGAATTTATTCCTAACTTCCGGATACTTTGAGAAACGGTTCACAAGCTCGTAATGGGTTTGGAGAGACGGGTTACGTACGTGCAGCAGGATTTGGGGAGAAATGACGAGGCGGTCGCCGGTGTCATCGGCGATAATCCCCGACCCCATGAGAAGGCGCTGCGCGAGGGAATGTGGCGAGGCCATGGTGGCTATGAGATCGCCCTTTCGCCCGTGATCATCGGTGGCTTTGGTTGGCTGCTCGACAGCGCCATCGGAACCGTGCCGCTCTTTCTCATCATCGGCGTCGTGCTCGGGTTGGTCGGTTCGGTTGCGAACCAGTACTACCGCTATCAAGCAGCGATGGAGATCGAGAACGCGAAACGCCTTGAGAAGCACGCCGGGCAAAACGAAGCCGCCCCATTGGTTCGTCGTTCTTTCGCGCGTGTAGAGCGCGTCGAGATCGAAACCAAGATCGACTTCAGCGAACAACGACCAGGACGTATTGCGCCATGAAGCGCCCCGTCGAGCACGATCCGAACCTGTTGCGTCTTGAAGGCCCAGCACCCGTTGTGGACATCGCGAAGGACCTCGTTCGACGTGGAGCCATTCTGGCGCCGATCGGCATTGTGGTCGGCGTATTGATCTGGGGATCCCAGGGCGCCTACTCGGTTGCGTACGGCTTGGTGCTCGTCGCTATCAACTTCCTTATGGCCGCCTTCATGCTCGCATACGCCGGACGCATATCCGCCGCTGCGATGGGAGCTGCTGCCGTGTTCGGGTTCTTCACCCGGCTCAGTATCATCACCGTTGCGGTGCTGGTCGTTCGCGAAGCCGCGTGGGTGAACCTCGTCGCACTCGGGCTGACGCTCATCGTCGCCCACGTCGGTTTGTTGTTCTGGGAGATGCGATTCATCTCCGGGTCGTTGGCCAACCCTGGCCTCAAGCCCACCACCAAGTTGCCAATCAATCACGCGTCGTCGCCTGAGGCGTCCGACTCGAACCTCCAGGAGCTCACCTGATGCTGTTGTTTGCCGCTGAAGCTGAAGGCGGAGGTCTCGCCTTCCCATCGCTGTCGAACCTGATCGAATGGGAGCCCATACTCAGGCTCGGCGGAGTGCTCGATATCGACAAGATCGGACTCACGCACATACTCGGTGCGTTGATCCCCGCTGTCGTGTTCATCATGGCCTCCCAGCAAAAGAGCTTGGTGCCTACCGGTATCCGCGGAATCGCTGAGAGCGTCATCGAGTTTGTTGAGACCCAGATCATCCTTCCAGCCATCGGCCCAGACGGATTGCCGTACCTGTCGCTGTTGCTGTCATTCTTCGTCTTCGTGTTCATCGGAAACATCACCGAGGTCATCCCGTTCTTCCAGATGCCGGCCAACGGCCGTATGGGTGGTCCACTGGTGCTGGCACTGATCACGTTGGTGGTATTCACCGGCGTCGGAATCAAGCACAACGGATTTAGCTATGTCAAAGACATTGCGTGGCCGCCAAACGTCCCGGTCTTCTTGCGCCCGTTGGTGGGCTTCATCGAGTTGCTCTCGACGTTCCTGCTTCGTCCGTTCAGCCACAGCGTGCGTCTGTTCGCAAACATGTTGGCTGGCCACATCCTGCTCGTAACGTTCTCGGTCCTCACGATCTCGACGTTCGGCGGATTCCTCTTGATCATCTGGCCCTTCGCTTTCGGTGGCCTGATCGCCTTCACCGCCTTCGAGGTCTTCGTGTCCTTCATTCAGGCATTCGTATTCACCATTCTCGCCGCCGTGTACATCGGTGGCGCCTTGCACCCAGCTCACTAAGCCACCGCTCAGTAGCTCGGCGCAGTCCAGTTCACTAGTCCGTATTCACCCAACAACAACAGATCGACGAGGTCGCCGGACCTCACCGAAAAACATCGAGGAGGTCGAAAGACCTCTCGTTAGAACAAGGAGCAATCCCAAAATGAGCATCGCAGCACAGATTCTCGCCCAGGTTGACCAAAATGTTGCCGCTGCCGAAGGCGCAGGTTTCGCCTACGGCCTCGCAGCAATCGGTCCTGGCATCGGAATCGGTTACTTGGTCGGCCAATCCGTCCAGGCCATCGCCCGTCAGCCCGAGGCAGCTGGTCAAGTACAGACCACGATGTTCCTCGGTGTGGCATTCACCGAGGCAATCGCCCTCATCGGCTTCGTTGTCTTCATTCTCCTGAAGTTCGCCTGATCAACCCCGATTCGGGTTCGATCGGTCGTACAGAAAGGAGCAGTCAACTGTGGAATATGAATATGTAGTTTCACTAGACGAAGAAGTCATCGTCCTCGCATTTGCAGAGGAAGAAGAGGGAAGCGAAACCGAAGAGGAAGAAGCGCCGCCAAACCCGGTTCTTCCAGAACCGAACCACATCATCTGGGCACTCGTGTCCTTCCTGGTGTTGTGGGCGCTGATGCAGTTCGTACTACTGCCGCCTCTACTCAAGTCGCGTGAAGAACGTCAACAGAAGATCAGCGCCGACCGCGAAGCAGCCGACAAGGCACGCCAAGCACTGGTCGACGTGCAAGCTGACTACGACGCATCGCTGGCCGAAGCACAAGCTGAAGCCGACGGTATTGTCGACGCCGCACGCAACGAGGCCGGCGAGTACCGGTCCAACGTGTTGGCCGAGGCCCAAAACGAAGTTGCCGCGGAGAAGTCCGAGGTAGCCGGTGGACTCGACGAGTCACGAAACACCGCATTGGCTTCGATGCGAGGCGACGTCGGCGATATCGCCGTAGCCGCCGCATCAGCTGTGCTCGGTAAGGATCTCGACCGCTCTGCTCAGCAGAACGCGATCGACTCGGCTCTCGATGGAGGCAACCAGTGATTGGATTATTTGCTGCTGAAGGGCCAAACGGCCGCTTCTTTCCTGCCGACATCTTGGAGTTCGCCTGGTCGGCGGCTGCCTTTGGTGTCGTCTTCCTTGCGCTCATCGTCAAGGTGCTGCCGTTGATGAAGAAGGGTCTCGCCGCCCGCTCCGAACGAATTCGCGACGAGCTGGTCGAAGCCGAGCGTGCTCGTGTCGACGCTGAAGCCGAATTGAGCGCGCTCCGCTCAAAGCTCGGATCAGCCGAAGAAGAACAAGCTCGTATCACCTCTGAGGCTCAAGAGACCGCCGCAAAGGTAAAGACCGATCTCATCGCTCGTGCCGATGCCGACGCCGTCGATGCAAAGGGCAAGGCAAACGCCGAACTCAGCGCCTCGACAGGCCAAGCATCTGCCGACATTCAAGCCGCTGCCGCCGCTCAAGCCGCAGCAGCTACCGAATCGGTTGTGAACGCCAACCTTGATCAGGCCACCCAATCGGACCTGATCGATCGCTACATCGAGCAGGTGAACGCCACATGAGTCGCGCTGATTACTACGCAGACGCCCTGATCGCCCTAGGCAATGCCGAAGGCGACCCGATGGCTCTCGAAGCAAACCTGCATGCGTTCGCGAACGCAGTAGCTGGTTCGCCCGAACTGCAGAACAACCTTTCGGATTCGTCGCTTCCAGCGTCGAGCCGTCAACAGGTCGTCGAAGACCTGCTCGCCGGTAAGGCCTCCAAGGCCTCGACCGCAGCGATCTCGATGATCGTCGGCGCCGGACGCGCCGGTGATCTTCCTGAAATCGCCCGAGCGATGTCTTCAAAGATCGCAGGCGGTCGCGGTGCGGCTTATGCCGACGTCCGTTCCGCCGTTGAGCTGAGCGACGATCAGGTCGCTCGCCTTGAGAAGGCTCTGTCGGACAAGGTCGGCCGCCCGGTCACCGCCCGCATCACGATCGATCCGTCGGTCGTAGGCGGACTCGTAACTCAAATCGACGACACCGTAATCGACGGCAGTGTCCGTCGCCGTCTTAACCAGATGCGCGAGACGCTCGCTTAGCGAGCAGTACGCATCCCACTATTAGTCACCACTGAACAAGAAGAGCAACCATGTCTGATCTCACAATCAACACCGAAGACATCGCAGCAGCACTCCGCAAGAACATCGAGAACTTCTCCGCAGACGTCTCGGCCACCCAGGTCGGCCGCGTCCTCGAAGTAGGCGACGGTATCGCTCGTGTCTCGGGTCTTCCAGAAGCCGCGGTAAACGAGATGCTCGAGTTCGAGAACGGCGCTGTCGGCCTCGCACTCAACCTCGACGAAGACTCGATCGGTGCCGTACTCCTCGGCTCGACCGACGGCATCGAAGAAGGCCAGCCAGTACGTTCGACCGGCAGAATTTTATCGGTCCCCGTCGGCGACGGTGTGCTCGGACGTGTCGTTGACTCGCTCGGAGAGCCAATCGACGGCAAGGGTCCGCTCACCGGAACCAAGCCACGTCTCATGGAGATTCAGGCACCGGGCATCATTGGTCGTCAGCCAGTAGATACTCCAATGCAGACCGGCATCAAGTCGATCGACTCGCTGATCCCGATCGGCCGTGGCCAGCGAGAGCTGATCATCGGCGACCGCAAGACCGG
>CAZLWE010000062.1:0-21248 GCA_964562985.1 uncultured Acidimicrobiales bacterium | reverse complement strand
CCGGCTAGGGACGAGGCCGGAACGAGGTGCTAGAGAAGAAACCAATGCATGCTCCCGAGCCCCCGGAACTTTCGATGACGACCGAATCAGGAGTCTGTGTCATCGAGATCGACCGAGGCCCCGTCAACGCCCTGCCATTATCGAGTTGGAACGGCATCAGAGACACGTTCGCCACGGTTGACGAGGACCTCTCCAAGCGAGCGGTTGTACTCCATGGTGGAGAAGGACGCTTCTGCGCTGGCGCGGACATCAAGGAACTTGTTACCCCCTCCCCTGAAGCCGATGATGCTGCCATGTTGATCGCCGTTCGCGAAGCCGCGAATGCCATTCATTCGTGTCGAATTCCTGTTGTCGCCGCAATCGATGGCCCGGCGCACGGCGGTGGCCTTGAACTCGCTCTGGCATGTGACCTTCGGGTCGCGAGCGAACGGGCGACCTTCGCTGCATCGGGAGTGAACATGGGCTTGATCGCGGGCATCGGCTCGATCATCGACGCAGCGGGTGACTCCATTGCCCGTCGGATGCTATTGAGCGGCGAGCGCATCGATGCGACAACCGCCCTTCAATGGAACCTCATCACCGCCGTCGTTGACGCTCCAATCGGGTCTGCCCATGACCTGGCGAAGGCCATCGCACAGAAACCGCCGCTCGCAGTCGAAGCGGCAAAGGCCGCCCTCAACAACACATCGACGCAGGCCCCAGCCGAAGAACAATCGGCTCTCACCGACACGTTCCGCCGCCTCGCCAACACCGCTGACCATCACGAGGCCATAAACGCCTTCCTCGAGAAGCGCCCCGCCAACTTCACACGCGAGTAGCGGCTAAGGCTGCACGAGGAAATCTGGTAGAGGGTGGGCGTGAAGGACCGTTAGTCGATCGGTCGGGCCCCTTGTAGGAATTGCGGTAGAGGGTGGCTGTGGAGAACCGCTAGACGATCGGTGCTACGTGTCAACGCTACGTAGAGAAGTCCGTGGCCGTGAGTGGCCGCGAGAATTGCTGATGGTTCGACAACTACCACAGCATCGAACTCCATGCCTTTGGACTGTCCCGGGGTTAGAACGTGGATCTGTTCGTGTGCAACTTCGATCGGCGTCATGGCGAGAATCGCGACCTGGCCGCCGTCGATCGTGCTCGCATAATCCTCCGCCCGGAGGATTGCCGTGGACTCGAGGTAATCAGCTTCGACCCGTCGGACTTCAACTGGATGCCCGGAGGAGCGGATCGCGAGTGGTTGGGTGAGATCCGGGTCGATCTCGCGTAATACGGCCGAGGCCCAGGGCGTGATCTCTTCGGGCGATCGGTAGTTCGTCGACAGGTCGAATCGGCGTACTTCGCCGAGCTCCTCGGGCAGGAGCTGATCCCAGGTGGCTGACTCCCCGACCGTTCGCTGCGCCACATCGCCGACGATGGTCATCGATCGGCCCCGCGCTCGGCGGCTCACCATTCGCCACTGCATTGGGGTGAGATCTTGTGCCTCATCAACGATTACATGCCCGAACCTCCACGCCCGTTCCCCACGAGAGCGCTCCTCGATCGTCATCGTGTTGGCCAGTTCGAGGTAGTCGTCGCTCTCGAGTTCAGCGATCGGGAACCCGTCGGGATCGGTGACCGTCTCGCCGGTCACCTCGTCGCGCACTGGATAGCTGAGGTGCATTTCCTTCTTCAGAGCGGACCCGGTCGACTCATTATCGATACCCATTGGATCCCTCCTCATCTTCTTCGCCTTCGCGCCAAGCCTCGAAGCTTTCAACCTCAAGTGGGCCGGGTTCTGGGTCGAGTTGATCTTCGTCATCGAGGTCGTCATCGTCATTGCCGCGTTTTTCGTCGAGCTCAAAGACGTCTTCGGTATCGGCGAACTGATGCTCCATGTCTGTCTCGACCCCGTCGGCCTCGGAGGGATCACCGAGCAGCCATAACAACTCGTCGAGGAGCGGTACGTCGCTCGCGAACCAGCGTCGCCGCCAGAGCTCACGTTCAGGTAGTCGTTCGCGAGCGAGCAGGTCAGCCGAACCTGCATCAAGCCCCGCCGCGTCGCACGATGATTGCAACAACCCAGGGGACCCCAGGAGGTCGTTCAACATCTGCTCGGGGGTAAGAACCGGCCAGTGTTTTTCACAGAAGCTGACGACGTCTGGTGACCGAGCCAGATCGCTGCGAATGTCTTCGCGATCCTCGAAGCCTGGTTCGTGAATCTCGGAGACGAGACGATCGAGAACGAGCCCACGCAGGCGGCCGGCGCCACTGTTGTGCGTCGCTTGGCGACGAGCGAGCGCCATACACGCTTGGAGTTCGTCGGTCGAAACCACCACGCGGCGGCTGCCGTAAAACGCAACGAGATCTTCGCTCGGAGTTCGCTGCCGGAGAGTCACGGCGTGCGCCAGAAGGTCGGCCATGGCTCGACCGCCCTTGAGTTCAGCGACTGCTTCGGAATCGTCAGGATCGGTGAGCACCCCTGGAAAGAGCCGGTCGGGAGTCACCGAGATGACACCACTCTCACCAAGTGATGGCAACACGTCGGAGATGTAGGTGAGGAACTCGTTGCTCGGGCCCACGATGAGCACACCGGTCTCTGCCAGCGCCGCTCGGTCTGCGTACAGCAGGTAGGCAGCCCGGTGAAGCGCCACTACCGTCTTGCCCGTGCCAGGTCCACCCTGGACGAGCAGTGGACCCTTGGCCGATGCACGAATCACCGAGTCTTGTTCGGATTGGATCGTCGCGACGACCGACTGCATGCGGCCGTCGCTGCGCTGCGACAACGCCTGCAGCAAGGCCGCCTCTCCCCGGAGCGCCTGGCGTTCATCGATCGACTTGGTGTCAAAGATCTCGTCGCTGTAGTTGGTCAGCTCCCCGTCGGTGTAGTGCAAATGCCGTCGATGTGTCACGTCCATCGGTTCGAGCGGCGTGGCCCGATAGAACGCCTCTGCAGCGGGTGCACGCCAATCGATCAGGTACACATCGTCACCCTCGATCACGCTCATTCGACCGATGTACTCAATGCCATGGATGGTGCGATCGAGGCGGCCAAAGGCCAACGCATTACCAGCAGACTCGAGTTCTCGGACACGTTTCCACGCAAGCAGGACTCGAGCCGACGCTGCGCGCGCGGTCGCTGCCTCGACCGCCGCCTCAGAATCCTCATCACCGAGCTCCGCCTCGGTCTCTCGGGGGCCTTCCTCGGAGAGAAGCGATGCCTCATCGGCGAGACCCGTTGCGTAGCTGCGCGCACGCTCGATGTGGAGACGGTGAACGTCACGTATTTGGCGAACTGCTCCACGTTCGCGATCGAGTTCGGTTAGCGCATCGCCGTCGAAGTCGCTGAGTAGGAGCGGATCGGTCACCTACATAGCCAACCACGCGTGAACGGGGTTGCCGCACATTGGTGACAGTCGTGTCAGCTGGACACGTTCAATGAGTGGCATGCTTTGCCCATGAAAATTGGATTCATCGGTCTCGGAAACGTCGGCGCCAAGCTGGCGGGATCACTCGTTCGAAACGAACTCGACGTCGTTGTGCGCGACCTCGACCGGGCTGCGGCCCAGCCACTACTCGACGCCGGTGCAGAATTCGGTGAATCGCCGAAGCAGATGGCTCAATCCTGCGACGTGATCATCACCTGCCTCCCCTCACCCGCGATCTGTGCGGAGGTCGTGGAGGGCACCGACGGCATTCTTGAAGGCATCGGCCCGGGCAAGGTTTGGTTGGAGATGTCCACCACCGACGCCGACGAGGTCCAGCGGCTTGGAGCTCTGGTGAAGGCAGCCGGGGCGGAGCCTGTCGATTGCCCGGTCTCCGGTGGATGCCACCGGGCCGCGACGGGCAACATCGCGATCTTCGCTGGATGTGAGCGTTCAACCTTCGAAAAGGTCCTGCCGGTTCTGACCACACTTGGGCGACGGGTCCTCCATACCGGCGAACTTGGCACGGCATCGACCCTGAAGGTCATGACGAACTATCTGGCGACCGCGAACCTCCTGACGGTTTCCGAAGCGTTGACCACGATGGCTGCCGCCGGGATGGACCTCAACACGACCTATGAGGCGATCGCTATCAGCAGTGGCAACTCGTTCGTCCACGAGACTGAGGGCCAGATCATTCTCAACGGCAGCCGCAATATCGACTTCACGATGGACCTCGTCAAGAAGGACATCGGTCTGTTCCAAGAGATCGCCGACCGACACGATGTGCCGCTCGAGATCAGCCCGCTGATGATCGAGATCTTCGACGACGGTATCGCTCGCTATGGTGAGCGGGAGCTGTCTCCAAACATCATCAAGCGACTGGAAGAGGCGACCGGCCTCGACGTGCTTGCTCCCGGCTTCCCTGCGGAAATGACCGACGATGAGCCCGAAGAGCCGGGCTACGAGGTAACACCAACCGGGCGCGGATAGCAGCCGAAAACGAAACCGAACCTCCTCACGAGGAGGAGGTTCGGGTTATCGAAGCTCTTGTTCGCTACTCGCCGTTGCCGTTGACGAAGACTTCGGCGAGCGAGAGGGTTACGGAGTGCACACCACGTCGGTTAACACGCCGTTCGGGCGGGTACGAATGACCCAGGTGCCAGGGTCATTGGTGTCCTCGTAGCGGTTTTGCTGCCCGATTGCCCCAGCAGGAACCGACGCTTGCCAAACCTCGCTGAGGCGAATCTGGTAGAAAGCCACGTCCGGAACGTTGGTCCACGTCAGCACCACATTGCCACCAACAACGGTCTGGGTGCAGACCACCCCACCAGGTGCGGGAGCAGGCGCTGGGAGAGGCCCATTGGTGCAGGTTTCGTCTTGTTGCACTCCGTTAAAGAACGTGCGAACCGAATAGGTCGCCGTCGCGAACCCCGCAGGGTCAGTGAACGATGTTACGGTCGGAAGCGGATTCACCACGAAGATACCGTCACGGCGAATAGCGACACGTTCCCAATCAGCAGCGTTCCAAGAGATCGTCACCTGGTTGCCATTGGTCGTCACTGCACATGCCAAGGCCGGAACACCGGGCGCAGGAGCGGGTGCCGGGGCTGGGGCTGGGGCTGGGGCTGGGGCTGGGGCTGCACCGACGGAATCACAGTTGACCGTGATCGTCTGACCCGGTGGGCGGTAGCGAATCATCCACTGCGTGCCCTCGTTCGGAGCCTCGTAACGCTCAACACCCGGGTTAACCGAGGCACGCCACGCGTCATCCACCCGGATCTGGTAGAAGTTGATGCCTGCAAGATCGTCCCATTCGACGACGATATTGCCGTTAACCACCGTCTGGGTGCAGGCCAACTGACCCGGTGCCGGGCCAGGAGCAGGGCCTGGCGTAGGTGCTGGGGCGAAGTTGATCTGACCTGTGCAGTCGACGTCTTGGCGCTCGCCGTTGAAGAACGTGCGCACGGAATAGGTTGTTGTGCCGGCCTGGGCGGTCTCGGTGAACGAGGTCGCTGTCCGGAGTGGGTTCACGACGAAGATTCCGTTGCGGCGGATAGCCACACGTTCCCAATCAGCAGCGTTCCACGCAACACTCACTTGATCGCCGACCAACGTGGCCGAACACGTCAACGTCGGGGCTTGCGGTGTGTTCACGGTGATCGAGCCACAGTTGGCGTCGTAGCCAACACCATCAGCGAACGCCCGAATCGAATAGGCCGTCGTTCCGAATGCTGCAGGTGTGGTGAAGTTCGTCCGAGCGCCATCAACATCGGCCACGAACGCGCCGTTCGCGAACACGCTCGTGCGGGCCCAGTCCTGGTTGTTCCAGTCGACCACGACCTCGTTATTATTCAGTGTTGCCGAACACGTCACGGTCGGCAGTGCGCGATCGATCGTTCCGCACGCAGCCGTGAGGTTAAGGCCGCTCTGGTTGTAACGAAGCTCGTACGTGAAGGTCTCTCCACGAGCCGCGGTGTCGTGGACGAATTGGGCGGAGTTACCAGCGCTAGCAACGAAGCTGCCGTTGGCCGCGACGTTCCAATTGTTGACGTCGCCAAGGTTAGTCCACGACAGGGCGGGCGCACCGAACTCGCCGCGGCCAACCGAACACTGCGGTAGGCCAGCGGTTGGGGTGTCATCGAGGAACGCTGACCGTCCAACGATGATGTCGTTGACGCGATCGTTGTCTTGACCGAGCAACAGGCCACGATCGATCGCGGTGATCGCCAACACACCGACCTGCGCGTTCGAACCAGGATCAAAGTTCGGATTGCCATAACCAGTTCGGGCATCGAGCGCACCGAACTGATTGACCTCGAAAGCGAACCCCGGGTCGAACAGGTCCTCCCTAAAGCGCCCAGCTCCAGTCTGAGTGCCTTCTACATCCGCGATATAAGCCTGACCCGCGGTAAACGCGGCGGTTTCGCCGTCATAGGTCCACTGAACATCGCCATTTTCATCAAGGTCATTCTCTAAGAGAAAGGCGCCAGGATAGGGCGAAGGCGCAGTCTCACTCACGAACGCTCGGAAGTGCCCGCCGATATACACGTCGTTGCCGACAACCTCCACAGAAAAGATCGAGTCAAAGACCCGCGACACCCATTCCGGGCGAACCCCGCCCTCAGCAACCCGCACCTTCACGGTGGTGTCGCATTGTGGGCCAGCATCGGCTCCCTGCTGCACCAGGTAGAGAAACCCGTCAGCCCAATCGATATCGCGAATCTGCACACCACGGCCGTTGCATTGGTTCGCGTGGTAGAAATCCTGATTCGGGTCGTCGGGATCCGTGTACAAGATCTTGAAATCGCGCTCGACCACACCGTTGGCTGCTATCGAAAGCCACGCGGCGCCAGGTGAATCAAGAACAGCGCCAGTGACCGCGTTTCGGATCTCTGCCCCACGATGCGAAATGAACAACTCACGACCGGCATCATCAAACGCAACCCGGGACACGCCAGAGTTTCGGACTGTGACGCCCTGTTCATCAACCCCAATGCGGCGACCGATATCAACATGGCTCTCGTAACGGAAGCCCGTATCAAACGCGCCACTCACCGGATCGAAACGGGCCAAACCACGCACCGACTGCTCAATCGGCGGGCGATTAATACCAAGATCCAGGACAACCGTGAAGTTACCGCCCGCATACAGCCGACCAAAAGCGTCCATCGCCAAGCTATTCACCTGCGCGTTAACCCCACTCAGCGAGAACAACCGATCCAGGCGACCCGTCGACAACTCAAGCAACGCAAGACGATCACGGACACGAACATTCCCATCAGACCGGTCATCGATCGTGCTAAACACACCACCGATATAGAGCCCAGTCCCATCAGGCGTCGGCTGAATAGCTCGAACCTCTGCATCGCCGTTATTTCGACCAATGATCGGGCGAAACGAATCCAGGAACGTACCCGTATCGATGTGATATGCGTAAATCGCCGCCTGATCGACAATCGGACCATCCCGAGACGTCTGCACCTGGGTGAAGTTGCCGCCCACCACAACGAAATCACCGACCTGCTCAACCGCCCACACTTCACCATCAAGGGCAATCGGCAGATCCCGACGCGGATTCTCCGTAACGACCGCACCAACGATCTGCGGAAAAACGAACAGCGTCCCCGCCAGTACGGCGAGAACTGCAAATACCCGCGTTCGGACAGACATAGTCCGCAGCTGTGAAATCATTCTTTAGGGTCTCCTAGGTCGCGCCCACCTATGACGTCGGTTTATGCCATTATATCGCGGAAAGTGGCGGCCATCTCTAGACGTGCGTCACTTCGCTCGGAAATAGTAGTTCTTGCCTACGTCTAGTACGTTGCGCAGGATTTTACCCGTGGGGCTTCTCCTTAGGGGTCGGTGCCGTCCGCTTCATCACCGGAGCCGCCATCTGCAACATGTTCGTCGGTGACGACATCTTGGGGAGTGTCGTTCGCACTCTCACTCTTCGCTCGCGAGTTGACCTCAGCACCCACAGCGGAAAATGTCGACATCAGCGCATCTCGGAGTGTGTTGCCAATGTCCTTGACGTCGGCGTGCACAGCAGGATCCTTGGCAGCGTTGCCAAGCGAGTCAAATGCATCGGTGAGCTTTTGACCGAGCTCATCGACCATGGCCTTAGTGTCTCCGACCTCGCGCTCGGAGGCTTCGTCCTGTTCTTGTTCAAGATGCAACTTGAGCTTTAACCCGAGCGATTCCGCTTTACTCGCAACTTCTTTCCACGCATCCTTAGCATCTGCCATGGGATTCCTTTCGCCGACCGACGTACGTGAACCTACGCGAACGGTCGATGCGGCTCAAGGACCCTGATTCGAGGCTGCAGTTGTCGTGTGGCCCAAGTGGGCGCGCCTCTAGCTGTTAGAAGTTTCCGTTGACGACGACTTCGGCGACGGACATCGTACGAAGTCTGGTGGCAAGCTACGAGCTCGCCTCGTCCTCGCGCTCTTCAGCAAATGCAACGTCGAACCAACGATCAAACTCGCCGTCGTCCGCGGTTGTCATCAAGGCGCTCAAGTCGATCGTGTCCACGCTGCCGCGGCGATCAGGAGTCTGGGTTGGATCGAAGGTATACAGCCGCTCGGCATGTTCACGAAGCATCTCTAGACGCTCCTGCAAGTGATCGAGCTCGCCATCGCGCTCCAACAACTGGTTGGTGATTGCCACCAACTCAAATCCGTCGGTATCGGAGGTCAGATCAATGACCGCAGGATCGATGTTTTGATTTTGGTGTTCCTCGTCGCCGCGAGAAACCTTTTCTGATTTACGCCGAAAGAGTCTCACGACCCCCTATCGACGGCCAAGCGCTCAAGATGAGCCATTTGGCCTACGAGCACAAGAATCCAACAATCGTGATTGACTGAACCCATGGTCGACGCCACAAACCACTCCCCCGTCCTTGCCACCGTGCCGCTCGGGCAGCAATGGCCAACGCTCGATCCGTTCTTGTTTTGCGCGCACCACGACGATGACTATCCCGAAGGCGATGGCTCGCTGGCACCCAAGGCGTCTTTGGGCGGCCGAGCGATAGGCAGCGACTTTTCGAACACCGATGGTTGGAGCATGTACCACGGCAAATCGGTGCCAGGATTCCCGCAACATCCCCATCGGGGGTTTGAGACGATCACCTATTGCCGACATGGCTACATCGATCATTCGGACTCCATGGGTGCCACAGCACGCTTCGGGCGGGGTGACGTTCAATGGATGACCGCCGGTAGTGGCGTGGTCCACAGCGAGATGTTTCCGCTGGTCAACACCGAGAGCCGGAACCTCACAGAACTCTTTCAGATCTGGCTGAACCTTCCTGCCGCAGACAAGATGGTCGACGCGTACTTCACCATGTTTTGGTCCGAGGACATCCCCAAGGTTGAACTGGACGGTCGCGGCGCCGTCACCGTGATCATCGGTGATCTCTCTGGCGCCGTTCCACCCGCGCCTCCGCCAAACTCATGGGCATCACAAGCCGACGCGAGAATCGGCATGTTCCACGTCGTTCTTCCTGCCGGAACCTCCTGGACACTTCCAGCCACGGCCGCTACGAGCGGACGCATGCTGTATCTCTTCGAAGGCAACGGGTTACAGCTCGCAGGTGCGTCGACGACCTACTCGGTCGATACGGGGATGCAATTGGTGCCCGATGCCGACATCGACATGGTCGCTGGCGACGAGATGATCGAATGCCTCGTTCTTCAAGGCACGCCAATCGGTGAACCCGTCGCGCAATACGGCCCATTCGTGATGAACACCCGTGCGGAGATTCAAGAAGCTTTTGAGGACTATCAGCGTACGCAATTCGGTGGCTGGCCTTGGGAGTCAAATGATCCGACTCACGCCGCCCACGACGACCGGTTCGCTATTCACGCGGACGGCACGAAGGACACACCGCCAGCGATCTGAGACTGCTTAGACGTCGGGCCAGAGGTCGGTGCTGGGATAGAACTGCGCCCACGCGAACCAGAATGCCTGGTGTGCGGGGATCTCATTTCCGCGGCCGTCGATAGCGGCGACACCATCGCCCGAACCAATGACACGAATGTTGTCGCCGATACGCACGACTTCGCCGCGGTCCAGCGCAGCCCTCGCGGAGTTCACATGAATCGCGAGTGGGGTGCCGTTCTCCTGGATGACTCCGAGGATGTCTTCTTGAATCGCAAGCCGAGGGTCGACATCGCCCACAGGGAAAATTGGGCCGTCGGCGTCTCGGGTATTTCGGAAGTCCGGATCACGCCCTAATGCAAGCCGTTCCTCGATAACCGTTGTGGTCGGGTGCTCTTCGACCCACGCGCCCCATGTAGAAGTAACGACAGTGTGGGCTTCGAGCGCGATTCCTTCGTCGAGGAGGGCACCGCTGTCGGCTGTGCCCACGAACGTGTCGAAGACCGAGTACGACACCACGTCGTACATCAGCTTGTTTGACCGAGACAGCAATCCGGAGGTTCGCATCACCGGTCGCTCGATGCCTTCAGGGAGGTTGTCGGTGAACCACACCTGCGCCGACCCGCACAGCGTGCAGTACGGCATCGCAAAATCGCGGCCGCCGAGCGTGTCGTTGACCATTTCTCGAACTTCCATGGTCGCTCGTGGGTAGGCGCGAGCCTCACCGTTGATGACCACACCGAACACGACCGTGTCGGGTGTGAGCCAGGTGGCTTGCTCGACAGTTTCAGCCACCGGGTTGTCGATGCCCGGTATGCAATTGCATGGATCATCGGTGGTGTCGAAAGGGCGAGCATCGATGAGGACGCCACCCCATGACACGATGCGCCAATCCACGACCGAGTTGTCGACCATGAGGTTTTCCCATGCGGGCTCAAGCGGCACGTAGATATTGCGCTTGCCTTCGAGATAGTTGGGCGGCTCGGGTATGTCCCACCCGATCAGGTTGTTCGTTAACGGGTTCCAAGACGCAAACCGCGCGAACTCAAGCCCGGTGAGCTGAGTTGCGGTCAATTCGAGTCGATCATTGATCTCGAGCGCCCGAGCCTGAGTCATGCCGGGCACGGCTTGAGCGAGGGGCACGAAGACTCGAATGTGATCAGCGACCAACCACGCAAGTCGCGGGTCACCGGAATTACCGATCGTCTCAAATGCCTCGAACTGCTCCTCGGTAAAGTCGCCAGGGATTCTCTGGCCCCAGAGCAACGAAACCGCAGCTGCTACCTCTTCACTGAGATCACCCTCGGGCACATCTGGAGCGGGGCCAAACTCGATCAGCTCGCCGCGCGGGACGGTGGCCGGATCGATGACCGCATCTGGGCCATCGGGCAGACTCGACACATCGATCGCGCCTTCTTCGCCGTCGGTTCCGCAGGCCGCGGCGACTATAGCCAGCCCCGCAAATGCGCTTGTGCGGGTGATGACCTTACGACGAGTGATGTGCTGTTCGAAATCCAAGGGTGTCTCTATTCGTTAAACGTTGGGCCACACTTCAGTGCTCGGGTAGAACTGCGACCAGGCAAACCAGAAAGCTTGATGTGCGACGATGTCGTTGCCATCCGAATCGATGGCCTGTACACCGTCACCGGATCGGATAACACGAATCCCATCGATCTCCACGACCTCCCCGCGCCCAAGGGCCGCGGTAGCAGAGTCTACGTGGATTGCGAGTGGGGTCCCGTTCTCTTGGATCACGCCGAGCACGTCTTCTTGCACAGCGAGTCGAACATCGACGTCACCGATTGGGAAGATCGGGCCGCTTGAGTCGCGGCCGTTCCGGAAATCGAAGTCGCGGCCAAGCGCGAGGTCCTCAATGAGAACCGTGGTATCGGGATGTTGTTCCACCCATGCGCCCCAGGTAGACGTGACGACCGTATGGCCAACGAGTGCGACACCTTGATCGTGGAGAACGCCAGTGTCGGCAGTGCCAAGGAACGTGTCGAAGATCGATTGCGACACCAGGTCGTACATGACCTTGTTCGAACGAGAGAGCAGACCCGATGTGCGAAGGACCGGACGCTCGACGCCCTCGGGGACGCTGTCGGTGAACCACACCTGGGCCGATCCGCACAGCGTGCAATATGGCATCGCAAAGTCGCGGCCGCCGAGCGTGTCGTTGACCATCTCTCGGACTTCCATGATCTGACGTGGATAGGCGCGGGCTTCACCGTTAACTACCACGCCAAAGACGACGGCGTCTTCGGTGAGCCACGTCGCTTCTTCCGCGGTTTGTACTTCGGGGTTGTCCGCTGCGGGGATGCAGTTGCACGGGTCGTCGGTGGTGTCGAAGGGGCGGTCGTCGATCAAGACGCCACCCCACGAGACAAAGCGCCAGTCGACCGAGGAATTGTCAGCGAAGAGCGCTTCCCAAGATGGTTCGACGGCCGTATAGATGTTGCGCTTGCCTTCGAGGTAGTTGGGTGGAGCCGGAACGTCCCACGCGATCAACGTGTTGGTGAGTTGATTCCATACCGAAAGGGTCGAACCGAACTCCTCGCCGGTCAGCTCGGTGGCGGCGGCTCTCAAACGGTCGATCAATGCGGGGTCTTGGGCAAGGCGGAGAAGGTCGGCGAGCAACCACGTAACTCGGACATCGCCAGACTGGCCGAGGGTGTCGATCGCTTCGTTGTCCTCTGCGAGGAAGATCCCGTCGAGACGCGTACCGAAGAGCTGTTCAATCGCGGCCGCGGACTCAGGACTCAAGTCGCCTTCGAGGAAGGCTGGAGGCGTGCCAAAGTCGACAAACTCGCCACGAGGAATCGTCGCCGGGTCAATCACTGCCGGTGGACCATTGGAGTCGCGATCGGCCGAAGGTGGGACCGTGCCGTCGACTTGGTCGGACACGACGGCAGCCGGATCGTCGGTAGCAGCCTGTGCCCCATCATCAGGTGAACACGATGCAGCGGTGATGGCTAGTCCGGCAACTGCTGCTGCTCGAGTGAGACGTCTACTTGTAGGCATGCTTAACGCTAACCCACGCCCGGAGAAGTCCATTTCACACATTTTTCCCGTTCCGCGAAGCTTCACATGCCTCCAATGGTCGCGATCAGGTGAGAAGATACAGTGCGATCATGCTGCGTCTGTTTGGCCTTCCGGCCCACCCACTGCTCGTGCACTTTCCGGTTGTCGCTATTCCGACACTGTCGCTCGTAGCACTCATCATGGCGATCCGTCCAGCCTTCCGAGAGCGCTACGGAATTGCTATATCGCTTCTCGGCGTGGTCACCACGATCGCAACCTTTCTCGCTGCCGCGAGTGGCGAGGCACTGAGCGACGAGTTCGGTTTCACCGATGAGGTCATCGGTGACCATCGCTCGCTCGGAGAAACACTGCGACTCTTCGTGCTCGGCCTTACCGTTACGGTCGTCGCACTCACCGCCTTTGGGCGGCGTGGCAATGACAACGAGAAGAACCCGGCCGTGCTCCCCTTGGGCGTGATCACGTTCGTCTTTGCGGCGTTGTCGCTCGTGTGGACGATCCGCACGGGCCACGCAGGTGCGAGCAGTGTGTGGGGCGGGTTCTAAGTTGGTAGAACTGGGCTCAATCCTCAAGCGCTCGCTGCACGCACCGATTACGCTTACTGACGAACCGCTCATGGGGTTCCTGCGTACAGGATGTAACCCCACTCAACTCGGAGACTTTCGATGACACTCAACAAGAAGTTCAGCATCATCCTCGTGGTATTGGCCCTGCTTGCTGCTGCATGTGGAGGCGCAGAAGAAACAACGGCAGCAGACGCTGGCGATGTCGCCGAAACGGAAGCCCCCGAAGAATCCACAACTACCGAAGCGCCAGAAGAAACCACAACAACCGAGGCTCCAGCGGAAGAACCCGTTGAGGAAGAGGCTGTTGAGGCCACGCCGATTAACGGTCAGGAAATCTACGAGTCGAATTGCAGTCGTTGCCACGGGATCGACGGAAACGGCACCCGCGGGCCCGATTTGATCGGCATCAACGAGAACGTCCCGGACCAGCAAGTCTCCTTCGATCAGATCGTCAACGGCGGTGGCGGAATGCCATCGTTTGGGTCTCGCCTGAGCGAGGACGAGATCCAGGCGACCGTCGACTACGTCTACGCCACCTTCTAACGATCACTAGGGGCGTGAACGCCAACCTGTTCGAGCTACTCCGGCTCCACTGGTCGATAGCACCAGATCGTCAGTTCCTTGTTCCCGTCGAGGGTCCACCGCTCACCTATAGCGACGTCGACAAACGCGCAGGCCAGTTCGCGACGTGCCTACGCGAAAAAGGGGTGCGTTCGGGAGAACGCATCCTCATGCAAATCAACAAGTCGACCGACAACGTTGCGCTCTATCTGGCCTGCCTACGGGTTGGCGCGATCGTCATGCCGCTGAACACGGCATATACAGAGCGCGAGGTTTCGTTCTTCGTCGAGGACGCTCAGCCCATTGTCCGGATTGACGAGTCGAACATTGACGAGTGGTCGGCTCGAGCGACGGCAGCGGATCCGTGGATGCGTTGCGAACCACGCCTCGCAGACGACGTGGCCGCCTTGCTCTATACCTCGGGCACAACGGGTCGGGCTAAGGGCGCCATGATCACCCACGGCAACCTCGCTGCGAATGCACTGACCCTGCATGCCGCGTGGAAGTTCGTCCCCGGCGATGTCCTTTTGCACATCCTGCCGATCTATCACGTGCATGGCCTGTTCGTCGCGCTCCACACTGCGATGTTGAACGCGAGCACCATCCTGTTTTGTGACCGATTCGACGTGTCAACGGTCATCGATTGGCTCCCGGATGCAACCGTCATGATGGGGGTCCCAACCCACTACAACCGCCTCCTCAGAAATGACCGTTTCACCCCCGAAGTGTGTGCCAACATCCGGCTGTTTACCTCGGGATCAGCCCCGATGACCGAAGGCTTGCACGAGCAGTTCACCGCCCGCAGCGGACAACGTATTCTGGAACGGTACGGCATGACCGAAACTGGCATGCTCACGTCCAACCCCTACGACGGTGAACGCAAAGCTGGCACGGTTGGCTTTCCTCTTCCCGGGGTTCGACTTCGAATCGTTGACGAGCGCGGCGCAACATGTAGCCCCGAGCAAGCTGGCGCGGTGCAGGTGCAAGGGGCGAACGTCTTTGCCGGCTATTGGCGCCTTCCTGAAAAGACGGAGGAGAGCTACGACGGCGACTGGTTCATCACCGGCGATGTCGGTTTCGCAGACGCTGAGGGTCGCGTCACCCTCGAAGGGCGGGCGACCGACATGATCATCTCCGGGGGCTTGAATGTGTACCCACGCGAGGTCGAACTCGTGCTCGACGATTTCGACGGCGTGCACGAGTCAGCGGTGGTCGGCCTACCCGACGTTGACCTCGGGGAACGCGTTCACGCATTCGTCGTGGCTGAATCGGCCGTAGACCTCGATCAACTCGCAGCCCACGCACAAACGCAGCTCGCTGGTTTCAAGGTTCCAAAGGCGATTGAACGAATCGATGTGCTACCCCGCAACGCGATGGGCAAGGTACAAAAGGCCAAGTTGCGAACGAACTTGAGCGACTAGCCGCCCGAACAGCAACTAGTTCATTGGTCCCGTTGTACTTAACTGCAACCCAAATCCGTCGATACAACCTTCGTGGAACGTCGTATAGCTCGCAGGTATCTGACCGATTCAGAGATCGAAGTCTGGGTTGCAAGGAAGGGCGTCCTCGGACGCGTTCGCAAGCTTGAACTCCCTGCTGCAGATCTGTCGATGTTTGGTGCATCGGTATATGCCGGGCCAGCATCAAAGCTCTCCAAGGGCCAAGTAATTGAAGTCGTTATCGCTGGTGAAAAGACCGCGGCGATCATTCGTTCAGAACGCCCCGGCGAGGCCGGTGGCGACGAACGTCGCTACGGAATCGAATTCATCAAGCCCACCGACGAATTCCTCGCCCACGTACGGTCCATCACCGAGTTGTGCCGCCATGAGCAGGGCGAACAGGTGACTTCCGAACAAATCTGGCTGCGCAGCGGTTAGGCCATACCGCTAACTGTCGCCACTGACTCCCCGAGTCAGAACTTCGGCGATACCGTTTCGGTATGTGGTTGCCCTGGGAGTACGGAATCGCGCTCGCAGCGATCCTCTTCGCGATCAGCCGCGTCCTCGCCCACCAGACGATCACTCCGTTTATCCGGGAGGGATCGGTCGTGGCCGCGCTCTATGGCTTGTGGCAGCTCGCCGGGCAGGTTTCACTTCTCAGCATCGATAACGCTCTCGCGAGAGGTGCCGCAATTTGGGACTTCGAACGGGCTATCGGCTTGCCCAGCGAGCTCGCCCTCCAACAATGGCTGCTGCCTCATAGCTTCACGACCCAAGCAGCGAACCTGTATTACGCGTTCGTACACGTTCCGGCCATGGTGGCCTTCCTGGTGTGGCTATTCGTACGCTTTCGCCATGCCTACCCAACATGGCGCAACACCTTGGCGATCGCCACGGGTGTCAGCCTGCTCATCCAGCTGCTTCCGGTTGCGCCACCTCGCCTGACCGGAGAGACGCAGATGATCGACACCGGCCTGGCCTATGGGCAGAGTCTCTATGGCGTTTTCGGTAGAGGGATCGCCGGACAGCTACAAGCCATGCCCTCCGTACACGTGGCGTGGGCTGCACTCATTGGTTGGGCGGTCTGGGAGATTTCCTCGAGTCGTTGGCGTGTGCTCGGTCCGCTCCACTTCGCTATCACCTTCCTTGTTGTCGCGGTGACCGGCCATCACTATTGGCTCGACGGTCTCGCCGCGATCGCGCTCCTCCTCGCCGCGCGTTGGACTGGTGAGTGGTTGCATTCAGCGAGTCGCAAACCAACACCGCAGCTTCGCAAAGCTGCCATGCCGATGCATTCCGCGGTGGAGACGGCGGTGTGATCCGTCTCATCCGGGTACTGGTAGCCCTCGTCCTCGTCGTTAGCGCATGCGGGACGGCGACACAGCAACAAGCGCAGCCGGAGACGTCCACCAGCATTGTCTCCCCAACAACTGTGGTTGCAAGTGTTGCCCCGGCCACCTCCACCACGATGACAACACAACCGTCGGCCACCCAAGCTCCACCGACGACCGAGCCACCTCCACAGGTTCGTACCGGCGCTCAAGTGCTCGCCGATTCTTCCTTCTCACAGCTCGCCGGCCTACGTGTTGGGTTGATCGCCCATCAGAACTCGGTGGTGCAGGTCGAGGATGTGCAGATCCATCTAAGCGATGCCATGGTGGCGACCGACGACGTCGAATTGGTCGCCTTGTTCGGCCCCGAGCATGGTGTCCGAGGTACCGCCGATGCTGGTGAACTCGTCGAGGATGAAGTCGATCCGGAGACCGGGCTGCCGGTGTTCAGCCTCTTTGGAAATACGCGGCAGCCAACACCGGAGATGCTGGAAGGGATCGACGTCCTCGTCTACGACCTCCAAGACGTCGGTACCCGCTACTACACCTACATTTCGACCATGGGCCTGGCAATGCAAGCAGCGGCAAACGAAGGCATCGGCTTCGTCGTACTCGATCGCCCAAACCCACTCGGCGGGGCGATAGGCGGCGGCGTCCTCGAGGTAGAACGGACGAGCTTCGTCGGCCAGTATCCAATTCCCGACCAATACGGGCTTACCGCAGGTGAGCTCGCGTTGCAGATCGTCGAACACGAATGGCTCTCCGGGCTCGATGGCCTCGACCTTGATGTGGTCACCGCCGATGGTTGGACACGAGACATGCTGTGGCCAGAGACCGGCCTCGAGTGGATCGCGCCAAGCCCCGCAATCGACACGGTCGAATCGGCGCTCCTGTATCCAGCGACGATCTGGTTCGAAGCCAGCGCCATGAGCTACGGGCGTGGAACCGATGAGCCGTTCCGAGTTCTCGGAGCACCCTGGCTCGATGCTGACGCCGCCGCGAACGAACTCCGTGAGCGTTCGCTCCCTGGCGTCACCTTTGAGACGACCGAGGTCACCCCAACTTCGGCTGGGCTGACCGTTGAGCCAGCCTTCGTCGACCAAACAATCCCGGCCGTACGAATACGGGTGGAAGACCCCTCGGTCGTCGAAGCCACCGAGTTGGGGGTCCATCTGCTCGACGTGATGTCGACGCAAGCAAACGCCGCAGGCGCCACGTTTCTGAGTCGACCTGCCTGGCTTGATCAGCTGTCCGGAAACGCCCTTTTGCGCAGTGTGGTCGAATCTAGGGCGATCGACGTCGACGCGGTTGTCGAGGCCCAAGAACTGCAACGCCTGGATGGTGCTGCGCAGCTCAGCGACGGACTGCTCTACGAGTGAGTCGACCAGTCACCTAGCGACCGTTGACTACAGTCGCTGATGTGGACGAACCGAACTTGGTGCTCGATGAGATCGAAGAGCGCTTTAGCGCGTTCCAACTCGTCCGCAAGACCGATGCCGACGCGAAGGCGTCAGCGCTCGCTGAACTGGGTGCCAGTTCCGAGGTCGACGGCGACATCATCTTGGAGCTTTCCTCCGTATGGCCGCTGGGACACCCTGATCGATTCGATAAAGCGCACATGCTCGTGGTGCGTGCCCTGGAGGTGCTCGATCGAAACGGTGCCCGAGGGGTAACGGTCCATGCTCCCATCGGGCCGCTCCGACCGGTAGCTGGATTCCTTGTGCAGCTCGTCACCCGGTTTATCGTTCGCCAACACCTCAAGCGCCAGATACAACACATTCACTGGCTCTACGTTCGACGAGAAGCCAACACAGAACTGGACAACCCCTTCCGCAACAACCTTCGCCGAGCCCGGATCGAAGCGGCCCGACTCGAGCCAACATTCGGAACGAATCCCTTGGGCGTACCCACCTTCATCTTCGGTGGTGCAGCGCTCTCATGGGTTCTGGGCTCGCTGCAAGTGCTGATCGCCGGGTTAAACACGTGGTACTGGCAAGCGTTGGCAGCCTTGTTTGTTTCGATCATTGCCGGCATCGCTTCCTGGACCGTGGTGCGCGGCGCCGCAACGGCTCGACAACGCATCACCCTCACCACCGACCGCCCGATCAGAGCGCTTTATGAGACTGTCGGTCGGTGCGGTGATCCACCAGGCGACGACTCACGAATCTTCATCGTCGTGGCGCTCGTACTCGGCGTCCTCGCCGCTGTCGCCATACCAATCGGCCTAGCGATAGCCGGCATAGCCAACTTGTGAGGTTTACGCAGCAGGCGCGAGGTCGAGGGCGCCCTACGCCTGGATCCGAGCCCTGGAGGGCGAAGCCCGAGGAAGCTAGCCCTTGGCGAGATACTCCTGAAGTTTCGCTTCAGACTTCTCGCCAAAGAGTATCGAGGCGACCTCAGCGAGGCCGTCGCCTTCTCGAATCTTGTCGTTTCGAACCACGAGGTCGATCTTTGATCGTCGAAGCATGAAGTCTTCCAACTGCGTGATCATCTCGTGACGGGCCGCATGGTAGAGCTCCACTCGGAGATAGTCGGCGCTCTTTAGGATGTCCTCGCCCATCGCTGGGTCAGCACGAATGTCGTCGAGCATGGCGAACGCTCGTCGGCCATAGCGACGCCATAGCCGTTCGCTCAGCGGCTCGACGCCCTTCTTGTGGCGAAGATCATCGAGCTTCATTCGCTTTGCTTGACGCATAAAGTCGTTTCGGACACCTTCTTCGGGTTCCCCGAACCAATCGCCCAGGTCCTCATCCAGATGAAAGCCCAACCGTTCTGCTTCGATGGCGACTTCTTCACCGACGTTGAGACAGTCGGTGATCTTCCCGCCGAAGATGGTGATGATTCGTCGCTCTTTGTCGAGATCGATCTCGTGCTTTCGCGACAACTTCGCCCAGTCGATGTGGTCTCTGTTGTCGCCGTCGTTTGGCACGACGAGGGGTCGAACGCCACATCGTTCGGCAATGATGTCGGCTCGGGTCAGCGGTGCGATCAGATCGAGGCGTGCATTGATCTGTTCCAGTAGGAAGTCCCGGTCTTCGTCGGTTACTTCGGTAATCGGATCATCGGTTCGGGTGTCGGTCGTACCAATGACAGACCGTCGACCCATCGGAATGACATAGAAGAGGCGTTGGGTGTCGTCGAAGAACGCGAGCACTCGTTCGTTCGGCGTGATCTGCGGGACGATCAGGTGGATGCCTTTGGAGTAGGCAATCCGGTGACCGGTTTGGTTTTCCCATTTCGCATTTAGCCCGTCCACGAAGGGTCCGGCCGCATTGACTATGGCGCTCGCAGTGAGGGCGATCTCTTCGCCAGATTCGAGATCTTGCAGCGCGACGTTCCATTGTCCGTCGGTAAATGTTGCGTCGAGTAGTTCGACGTAGTTGGCAGCCGTTGCCCCCGCCTCGATCGCTTGGCGAACGAAGTTCCACACGAACCGACTGTCGTTGTCTCGGAGATAGGCGTCGTAGTACTCGATACCGCCGCTCACATTGTTGATGTTGACCGACGGTTCTTGTTCCTTGATCTCTTCGCGTCCAAGGAACTGCGGGCGATGGGTCTGGAAGTTACCGATCGCCCAATATGCGGAGCTCCCAAGTGCCGCGAGCCACGGCGGGAACGGCGAGCTCTCATCGAGGGCAGCGAGGAACCCCAGCTGAGTGATGTTCGACGGATAGGCCTTGAGCAGCCGATTGCGGCTCACCGAAAGCTTTCGCACGAGGTTGAGCTCGTAGTTCTCGAGGTACTTGAACCCGCCCCAGGCCAAGTTTGAGGATGACGAACTCGTAAAGCCGGCCCAGTCACCTCGGTCGATGATCGCCACGTGGAGCCCCCGACCAGCAAGTACCGCAGCCGAGACCGCTCCGTTGATACCGCCACCGACGATGAGGACGTCGAAGTCCCCACCAGCGAGGCGAGCAATATTGCTGGCTCGAAGTTCCATAGGTGCACCTTAGCCAAGCCTCCATGAATGCAAGCGTTGCAGTTGAATGGGCTATACCGTTTGGCTGTGACGCCATATCGTGTCTGTATGGACGAGAACGCAGTCACGATCTACGAGGCCGTCGGTGGGCACGAGTGGTTCGTCGCGCTCATCGATCGCTTCTACGACGCCGTGGAGACCGATGTGCTCCTGCGACCCATGTACCCGAACGACCTCACAGAATCACGCGAGCACATGGTGAAGTTCCTATCCCAGTACTGGGGCGGCCCCACCACCTACTCCGAAGAACGCGGCCACCCCCGCCTACGAATGCGCCACGCCCCCTTCGTGATCACAAGTGCCGAAAAAGACGCGTGGCTCAAGCACATGCTCGCCGGAGTACGAGCAGGTGAACTCGACCCAGCAATAGAAGAACGGATGGTCGACTATTTCACCATGGCCGCCACCCACCTGGTGAACCACTAGAGGCTTAGCCGTACAAATAGAAATGGCCACCGGCGAAGCCGACGGCCATTTCTATTTGTGGTCAGGCCCGGCGTCGATCCGGGGACCTACCGCTTTTCAGGCGGTCGCTCTGCCAACTGAGCTACCTGACC
>CAZLWE010000061.1:0-21331 GCA_964562985.1 uncultured Acidimicrobiales bacterium | reverse complement strand
GAGGAGGCGGAGCCGACGACTAGGGCGGCTATGTGGGGATCTCGGCGGAAGTCCGAGCGAGAAACAGCAGATAGCGTGAATTTATGGATGCAGAGCTTCGGTTGATGACCGTTCACGCCCACCCCGACGACGAGGCCTCCAAGGGGGCCGGCACCGTCGCGAAGTACAGCGCCGAAGGAGCTCGTTGTGTATTGGTCTGTTGCACCGACGGGGGAGCGGGCGACATCTTGAACAAGTCGCTTGATACACCCGAGAACAAGGCCAACATCGTTGAGGTGCGCCGCGCCGAACTCGACAAATCCGCCGACGTTATTGGCTACGACCGAGTGGCGATGCTCGGGTATCTCGATTCGGGAATGCCCGATATGGAAGCAAACAAGCACCCCGACAACTTCGCCAATGCTCCGCTCGGTGAGGCTACGGGGCGGTTGGTGAAACTCATCCGAGAAGAACGGCCGCAGGTACTCATCACCTACAGCGATCACCAACGCGGCTATCTCCACCCGGATCACCTCAAGGTCAACGACATCTCTATCGCCGCCTACTGGGCGGCCGCGAACCCCCACGCATATCCCGACGCTGGCGAACCATGGCAGGTTTCGAAGATGTATTACACGTCATGGTCAAAGGAACGAATTGTTCTCACCCATGAAAAGTGCTTGGAGGTCAACGGTGAGAGCCCCTACGAAGAGTGGGGATTCCTCGAGCGTGATTCGGAAGACCATCTGATTACCGCCAAGATCGAGGTGCAGGACTACTGGAACGAGCGGTGTGATGCCTTGTTGGCACACGCCACCCAGGTTGATCCGAACGAATCGTTCTGGTTTCCCCTTCCACGAAATGTCGCCGCGGCCGTCTACCCATGGGACGACTACGAACTGGCCGCTGCCACGGTTCCGACCGAACCACTAGAGAACGACTTGTTCGCCGGGATCCGTCAGGCGGTGTCGGCGTGACGAACTACGAGCAACCGTGGTGCGACGCGCTCGCGGCTCAAGCCGGTGGCGCAGCAGCTGAGGGCGTGGATCTGGTGGTGCTTTACGTGGTAACCGACACCGAGGACGGCAAGGTCGCCTTTCACGCGGAACTTATTTCCGGGAAGCCTGCGCAGATTACGGCAGGTCGGATGCCTCGGGGTCACAAGGCCGACGTGACGGTGACGGTGAAAGAACCGATCCTGCGCTCCCTGTGGGTGGGCGAAGTGAGTCGAGACTCAGCCTTTATGGCGGGCGACATCAAGATCGAAGGCGCGTATCAGCGCTGGTTGGATGAGCTGGTTCCGCTGTTCGAGAGCGATCCGTGGAAGGCCGCTTGGGCAAATTCGTGACCGGCGAGCAAAGACGGTTCTGGCGATGCGCCCGGCGAACGAGCACATCGCCAGGAGATTGACGAATCAGTCCTTCAGGATGAAGGTGATCTTGAGGTTCACTCGGTACTCCACGATTGCACCATCGGCGACGATGCACTTTTGATCCTGGACCCAGGCGCTGGTGATGTTGTCGAGTGTTTGGGTGGCTCGATCGACGCCGGCTTTGATCGCATCGTCAAAGCTCGTAGAGGACGACGAGATGACCTCGGTTACGCGTGCTACGGACATGGCTAATACCTCCTGGTTGGCCGCCGCTGCTGAACTTAGTCGACCGGCACGGATACGGGTGGAGGGTCAAGGGCGAAGTCGGGGCCGCCACAGGACTCCCATAGCCCAGCGTTAGCGGTTCGCGCTGTGGCAAAGGCGTGTTCGAGTTCACCTCGGTAGCTGGCATTCGGATCGTAGATCGCAATATCGGCGAATCCGCCACGAAGTAGCTCCGCGTTGACGAACAGTTCGTCTTCGGCTCGTAGGAGATAGACGAGCAGTCGACCGAAGCGATCGCGAGCCTCGATGTCACGAATGACCGTCACGACGGTGTTGGGTGGCACCAGCTCACGGAGAAATGCTGATGCCTCTGCCCCAAAGCATTGGACAGGCCGGTTCGGGTCGACCGTCTCGGGGGTGTCGACGCCGAGTAGACGGACCGTCTCGAGCCGATTCCCAAAGTCGATGATCAGTGTGTCGCCATCGATTACCTCGACGACCCGAGGCTGCTCGAGAGAAGCGTGTTGAGCCGGAGTGCTGCAGGCGGCGAGTGCGAGTCCGAAGATGACAACTCCGAGGAGACTCGTACTACGCCACAGTGGCGAGAATTGGAACACGGTGATGCCTTGCACGTGCAGGTGGAGGGCATCGAAGCCGAAGCCGGGCTATCCCGGGCGGTACACGCGCGCGAGCGACGTGTAGCAGGAAGTAGCTTAGGCGGCGAGATCGAGATGTGCTGGCTGGCGCAAAGCAGCGCGAGCCTCCGCGAGGCCTTTACGGCCAATCTCTTTGGTCTTCTCGTCGAGTGACCAGCGAGATGCGGGCGTGGCCGCATCCGAGATCAATAGAAGCTCAGGTTGGTCGGGGTTCTTTGTCGTTTTCATAGTGATCAGTGGGGTTGGAGTTGTCATGCTCATAAGTATGAACAAGGGGTGTGACAAGATGATTCCCATGAGCCTTCGAGAGACGCTACAAACCGACCTAGTCGCTGCGATGAAAGCTGGCGACGACACCAAAAAGATGACGCTGCGCGCGGTGATGACCGCGATCAAGACCGCAGAGTCTGCCGGTGGTGCCGCCGCACTCGATGATGCGGCAATCGAGAAGTTGATCGCGACCGAAGTCAAACAGCGCACCGAGGCCGCCGACATCTACACCGAGGCTGGGGAAGCCGACCGAGCGGCGGTCGAAGTCGCGGAACGGGAAGTCTTGCAGTCGTACCTGCCCGAGCCGTTGTCCGCCGATGAATTGGAGTCTTTGGTCACCTCGGTGATCGCCGATGGAGGCTTCGATTCGAAGAAAGATATGGGCACAGCTATCAAGCAGGTCATGGCCAAGGCCGGCGGACGAGCCGACGGCAAGTCCGTTTCCGCGCTCGTGGGCCGCATGCTTAGTTAACGCCGACGGGCGTCACACCGGCTCGACCGCGTGCCAATCCCTACGGTCCCTAGACTGATAGCAGCTGGAACTCATGGGAAGAGGTAGTCATGCTCGCTCGTTTCGTTAACGCCTTCGCATCTCGTCCGAAGCCGTCCCTAGTTCTTTGGGCTGCGATCGCCATCTTCGGTGTCCTGGCGTACACCACACTGTTGCCCCGCGAAGGGTTCCCACCCGTCGATGTCCCGATCGCGATCGCCGCCGGTGGATTTGTCGTGCAAGACCAGAATCTCGTAGACGAGCAAGTCACCCAGCCCCTATCGGAACTCGCCGTCGGGCTCGATGAGGTATCGAGCGTCCAGACGTTTAGCCAGCCATCGTCGTTCAGCGTGATCGCCGATCTTGAGTCTGGGGTGACGAGCGCAGAGGGGGCCGCAGCGCTCCAAGAGGTGATCGATTCAAACGAGTTCCCCGAGGGATCCTTCTTCTTCACACAGTCGATTAACGCTGCGAAGTTCTTGAACGAATACGAACTGCTGGTCGGAGTCTTTGGGCCGGTCGATTCGACTGCCGCTGAGCTTGAGGAATCGGCCGAAGCACTCGTCGCGGATATCTCTCATCCCGATATTGCCGAGGCCAGGGTCGAGGCTTTGACGGCCACGGGAATCAACCCGATTACCAATGCGCCTACCGAAGGTAGCTTTAACCAGCTCACCGACTCGTCGAACCAGTTCCGTCCTTCGATAGCGGTCGGCGTCATCGCAAACCCCGATGTTGACTCCATCGCCATCCGTGACGCGGCCGAAGAAGCATTGACGTCGGCGAGATCCTCACTGCCTGAGGACTTCAATGCCATCGTTGCGATTGATGGGGCCCGAATCGTCGAGATGCAGATCGCTTCGCTCCAGAGCAACGTCGTGCTCGGCATCATCGTCGTCGCAATCGTTGCCCTTCTCCTGATCTCGTGGCGTGCGTCGATCATCACCACGTTGTTCTTGTTCACGGTTCTTGCCGCATCGGTTGGGGCGCTGTTCTTCGTTGGGATCTCACTCAACACGATCTCGCTCTTCGCGCTGATCTTGGCCCTCGGACTCTTTGTCGACGACGCCATCGTCATCACGGAATCGATCGATGCATTCCGCGACGACGAAGTTGACGAGTCCAGCGCTGACGATCCAACGGGTGATCTCACGGTCATCCGGCGAGCGATCAAGCGTGTCGGCGCTGCCAGTATGTCGGGAACCCTCACAACCGTGCTCGTGTTTGCTCCGATGCTGTTGATCGGTGGAATCCTCGGCGACTTCATCCGCATCTTGCCGATCACCATCATCCTCGCCCTCTTGATCTCGCTTCTTTTGTCCTTCGTGTTCATCCCGGTGGCGGCACGATTCCTTACCCTGCGGGCTCCAAAGGCCGGTGGGCCTCTGGTTCGGGCAGAAGAGAAGGTCGCTGATGCTATCGCCTCACTCCCAGCGATGACCGGAACCAAAGGGGTCGTCGTCGGGGGTGCACTGTTTCTCGCTTCGATCGCGATGATGTTCGTTGGCATTGGTGTGTTCGCCCCCAACGTTGGGTTCAACATTTTCCCGCCAGCGAACGACTCCACGGCTATCTCGCTGGAGATCACCTACCCACCTGGAACCGACCTCGATACCGCGCAGTCGATTGCGTTGGAGGTCAATCAAGAGGCCGAGGCGATTCTCGGCGACGAACTCGTGCAGGGCTTCGTATTCCTCGGTTCAGCACAAAGCGCGCAAGCCCAATACGACCTCACGTCGATCGGTGGTCGACCTACCGTCCACGAGTTGGTCGAATCGCTGGACCCGCTCGTCGAAGGGCGCTCCGATGCGCGAGTTCGCTTTGCCGCAGTCTCGAACGGGCCGCCCGAAGCGCTGTTCCCGTTCACGATGCAGGTGTTCGGGGAAGATCTCGACACCCTCACATCTGCCGCAGAGGCTTTGCGAGCAGATTTTGATGGCCGTGCACTGACCCTTCCGAACGGTGATGAATTCAACGTCGTAGAAACCACCGTGGCGCTCGGCGATGTCGTCGCTCGCCTCGATGGTCGACGGTACGTAGAGGTTCGTGCTCGCTTCGATAACGACTCCGTAACCAGTACGACGGCAGCGGGCCAGGAGTTCTTTGAAGAGAACTACAACGCCCAAGCACTTGAGGGTCTTGGCCTTAGTGGCACCAACTCACTCGAATTCGATTTCGGCTTCGAAACCATGAACCAAGAAGCGTTTGCTGCTGTGCCGATCGCATTCGGGGTTGCATTGCTGGCGATGTTGGCGCTTCTCGTGATCCAGTTCCGTTCGACGGTGCAGTGGATCTTGGTATTCCTCGCCATCCCGTTCAGCTTCTTCGGGCTCTTCGGCGGTCTACTCCTCACGGGCAACCCGCTGAGTTTCTTCGTGATGCTCGGCGTGCTCGGCCTGGTCGGTATCGCGGTGAACAACTCGATCCTGCTCGTCGACTTCGCCAACCAGGAACGCGACCTCGGAGCCGACCGCAAGACGGCGATTTCCACGGCGATCCGACGTCGGTTCCGTCCGCTCGTCGCCACCTCGCTCACCACCGTTGGTGGCTTGTTGCCGTTGGCGCTCAGCGACCCATTCTGGGAGGCGCTCGCCTTCACGATCATCTTCGGTCTGCTCTCCAGTACCTTCCTCGTGATCATCTCGTTCCCGTACTACTACCTGGGCATCGAGTGGCTGCGTGACAAGGTGCGCACCCCGTGGCGACGCGGGGGTCGTCCAAAGGGCGACGCGACGAACCCCTCGGATACGCCAGACCTGGGCGGAGCCGACGACGCGCTACTCGTCCCGGAACCACAGGCGGTTCCCCGCACGACCTGATCCCTTAGGCGCCAGCGTCTGCGAACCTTGCGGGTTCGTGCAGCGAGGTGCCGGTTGTGGCTTCGTGGTGACCTCGACCGGTATGTCTACCTCCATAGCCACCCGAGCTGAATTCCTCCGCCGGATGGGGCGTAGTACCGAGGATTCGGACCACAGCTACCGTGCTGCGCTTGCGTGTGGCCCGTCGGCAGCTGAACTTGCCTTTCTCGAGTCGCGGCTCACCGAGATCGCAGCCGGTTAGTTCAGCGGGCCGCGGGGAAGCTCAGCCGAAGAACTTGCGCTGCAGTTTGCGCATGGCGCCGAGCCAACTCTCGATGTCGGCGCCCTTGTGTTGCACGTAGTCGGCGACTTGCGGGTGGGGGAGGATATGGAACGACTCCGCCTCGAGACCGGCGATGACAGCATCGGCGACATCGGCCGTATCGATCAGACCCTGCGCCACGACGTTGGTCACCGCCGGGTGATCACCTGCGACCATGGCGGTTCGAACGCCCTGCGGGCACAGCACCGAAACCTTGATGCCATCGTCGTGATGGGTGATCGCAAGCCATTCGGCCAATCCGACCGCCGCATGTTTGGTGACGGTGTAGGGGGCCGTCCCCAGGTTCGTTAGCAACCCGGCGGCCGATGCCGTGGTCAGCAGGTAGCCGCCCCCTCGTTCGCTCCAGCGGGGGACCATATGGCGAGCTGCCCACACGTGTTGCATCACGTTGATGTCCCAGATGCGTTGCCATTCGTCGTCGGGAACGTCGACGCCGCCGGGGAATCCTCCGATTCCCGCGTTCGCGACGAAGAGATCGATGTGGCCAAACCGTTCTTCGGTTTGCTCGATGAGTGTGCGAACGCCTTCATCGGTCGAGGTGTCCGCGTGGATCGGGTGGGCCCCGATCGATGCAGCTTCCGCCACGAGGTCCTCGGCAATGTCCGCGGCGATCACCGACGCTGCGCCTTCTGTTACGAAGCGGGCTGCCAGGGCCCGACCAATACCGGCCGCTGCCCCGGTGACCAAACAAACTTTTTTCGCTACCTGCATGTCTTTGGTCTAGTCGTTGAGATCTATTGGTTGTCGAATTTGGTAATGAACGAGGAAGATTCCTTCAAATGATCCCTGAAGCCCACCGAAATGAGCCTTACGACGTCCCACCCAGCGAGTACCGTGGGGAATGTAGTTCCCAAGGCATCTGTTGTATTTGATATAACCGCCGTCCCGCTTTCTAAGGAAACATCATGACCGAGACCACGACCCGCAACATCGATGAAGCGCTCAAGCTGATCGACGCGGGCCTCGGACGCACGATGTCGCGCGAGCTGATGTCCACCGCGGAGGTAACCGACCTCCTGCTCGACGTCCGCACTGCGCTTTCCAACGCCGACGCAGCCGACGCGATCCTCGACGCGCCGATCCCCGCTCCTATCGGCTAACCGCCGTTCGTTAGCGCCTTCGCTTTGCTCACTAACCAAGTTGCTCGCCTAGGGGCTCACAACTTGCACATTTAACGGGTAGCTCGCAGCTGCGAAGCCGGTGCGAGCGGACGCCGTTCACGCAGCAGGCGCGAGGTCGAGGCCCGCTAGGGCCGGATCCGAGCCCTGGAGGGCGCGGCCCAGCGGAACACTGTCATAGGCCGTGAATACGGTTGACAGGTGGCCATTGTTGACCGTGACGTTCTCGACTCTCCTCGAATAGCGAGCCTCTTTGACCCTCCTGGGATGGAAGGGTTTCATCCGGCCGTTCGGGCGTGGTTTGGGCAGCGCTTTGGCGATGGGCCCACGCCTCCCCAGCGTGATGCGTGGCCCCACATCATGGAGCGCCGTCACACCCTGGTGGCCGCGCCGACCGGCTCGGGCAAGACGCTGTCGGCCTTTCTGGTGGCAATCGACCGGTTGTACAAGGCCCACGAACGCGGAGAGGCAACCGAAAACATTACGCGGGTGGTCTACGTTTCACCGCTCAAGGCGCTGGCCGTCGATATTGCAGAGAACCTCGAACGGCCGCTCCTGGAGATCGCCTCGACCGCCAAGTCGATGGGGTTGACCGCGCCCACGATTCGCGTCGGGGTACGTTCGGGCGACACACCGCGGTCACAACGGGCGGCCATGGTGAAGAAGCCTCCGGCGTTCTTGGTCACTACCCCCGAGTCGCTTTACTTGATGTGCACATCGAGCAAGGCCCGCGCCGCCTTGTCTACCGCCGACACCCTCATCGTCGACGAGATTCACTCGCTCGCACGTGACAAGCGGGGGTCGCACCTCTCGCTCACAATGGAGCGCCTTGAGAGCCTGTGTGTTGAGGCCGGAGGAGAGCCTCCAGTACGGATCGGCCTTTCCGCTACCCAGAAGCCGATTTCTACCGTGGCCAACCTCCTTGTCGGCAATCGCACCGGTGCTTCCGGCGCAGCTGACTGTGCGGTCGTCGACTCGGGGCACGTTCGAGAGCTCGACCTCGATCTCGTCATCCCGCCTTCGGAGATGGAGGCGATTGCGCCGGCCGAACAGATGGGCGAGATCCTCGATCAGATCGCCGACCTGGTCGCTGCGCACACCACAACCTTGGTCTTCGTCAACACCCGTCGAATGGCCGAACGGGTATCTCACCAACTGGGCGAGCGTCTCTTGGAGAAGTTCCCAGAGGGCTTTGGCGGGGTGGAGCCTGGCAATGCGGGCGCTGAGGCCTTTGTTGCCGCGCACCATGGGAGCCTGTCGAAGGATCGTCGCGCCATTGTCGAGCAACGTCTCCGAGCGGGCGACCTCAAAGCCCTCGTCGCCACTGCCTCACTGGAGCTCGGCATCGATGTCGGCCCGGTCGATTTGGTATGTCAGCTGGCGTCGCCTCGCAACATCGCCACGTTCTTGCAGCGGGTCGGTCGGGCCAACCACAACCGCTACGGCGTTCCGAAGGGGCGCATCTTCCCGCAAACCCGTGATGACCTCGTCGAGTGTTGCGCCTTGCTCACTGCGGTTCACGGTGGCCGTCTCGACGCCCTCTTGCCGCCGGTTGCTCCCTTAGACATTTTGATCCAGCAACTCGTGGCCGAAGTGTCTGCACGCGAGTGGGATGTCGACGAGCTGTACGAGCTCATGCGTCGGGCGGGGTCGTATCGCGACTTGCCCCGAGACGACTTCGACCGGTGCCTCGCGGTGGCCGCTGAGGGGGTGCAGACCGGACGAGGAGTGCGGTCACATTGGATCCACCATGACGACATCAACGGCGAGGTCCGCGGTCGTCGCGGTGCGCGGATGGCGGCGCTCACCAGCGGCGGGGCGATTCCGGAACTAGGCGATTACCGAGTCCTCCTCGACCCCGATGACACCTTCATCGGCACGGTCAACGAAGACTGGGCAACCGAATCGATGCCCGGAGATATCTTCACCCTCGGCACCCACAGCTGGCGCATTCGCCGGATCGAACCAGGCGTGGTTCGCGTCGTCGATGCCGAAGGCATGCCACCCACGATTCCCGTCTGGTTCGGTGAGGCCCCCGGCCGCACCGTTGAGCTGAGCGAAGAGGTCTGCACTATTCGTCGCGAGGTGGAGGCTCGGCTTCGAGCCGGAGATCGAGCCGGTGCTCGCACATGGTTGATGGGTGCTGCTCAGATCGACCGCGAGCCCGCTGAGCAAGTGCTTCGATACCTCGCGGCCTCGCTTGCGATCCTGGGCACGCTTCCGACCCGTGACCAGCTAGTCATCGAGCGCTTCTTCGACGAGACCGGCGGTATGCAACTCATCGTGCACTCACCGCATGGCGCTCGGCTGAATCGTGGGTTTGGGTTGGCGTTGCGCAAGAAGTTCTGCAAGAACTTCGACTTTGAACTCCAGGCGGCGGCATCCGATGATGCGGTGTGTTTATCACTCGGTCCCCAACACAGCTTTCCGTTAGGTGATGTGGCTGGCTTCCTGAAATCGAGCAACGTCGAACAGACGCTTACCCAAGCAACGTTGGTGCCACCATCGCCCATGTTTTTGTCGCGATGGCGATGGAACTTAAACCGGGCCCTCCTGGTGTTGCGCTGGAAAGGTGGCCGTAAGAATCCCCCACCGATCCAGCGGATGGAAGCAGACGATGTCATGGCGGCATTGTTTCCGGTCGCTGCAGCGTGTCAGGAGAACGTCTCGGGACCGATCGAATTGCCCGATCACGTCGTGGTTCGCCAAACCATGGACGACACCTTGCGAGAGGCCATGGATGTCGATGGCCTCCGTGCACTCGTCGAACGCATCGAGACTGGCGAGGTCAACATCGTCACCGTCGACTCCACCGAACCATCGCCGCTATGTCACGAGCTATTGGTCGGGAAGGCGTTTACGTTCCTCGACGACGCCGAAGCGATCGACCGGCGCAGTCGGTCGGTGCCGTTGCGACGAGGTCTCCCCGTCGATCTCAACGAGATCGGCACGGTGTCATCGGAGGCGATCGCCGAAGTCGCCGCACAAGTCATCCCAGAGCCTCGAACTTGTGACGAGTTGTACGAGTTGATCGAGTCTCTCGTCGTCACACGGGCCCAGGATGCATGGCGCACGTTATTCGGAGCGTTGGCCGATGTTGGGAGGGGAGTCGTAGTTCGCGACGTCGATGGCAACGAGTTCTGGAGTGTCGGTGCAGACCGCAGCGCTGCTGCAGCCCTACGGCCAGATCTCTGGCCGGATATCGGAACCTCCGCCGACGACCGTACGGAGGCACTCAAGGCCGCTGTGCGGGGCCGCCTCGACCTATGCGCAATGACGACGGCCGAGGCGCTCGCGGCGCAACTTGGTGTCGACCGGTCCGGCGTCGAGTTCACTCTCGTCGGGCTAGAGAACGAAGGTTTCGCCATCCGCGGCAACTGGGGCGAGACCAGGGCGGAAGTCCCGGCGTTTGGTGGGCCTGCGGTGCCTGTTGGCGATGTGGGGATCCGGGCGGAAGTCCCGGCAGAAAATTGGGCCAGCCGACGGCTTCTCGCTCGCATGCATGTGTATTCGCAGAAGTCGAAGCGAGCTCGGGTCGATCCGGCGACCGCCCAAGATTTCATGGCATTCCTCTTCGAATGGCATCACATCACTCCCGGTACCCAACGGTCAGGAGTCAGCGGCTTGACCGACACCGTGGCGCAGCTGCAGGGATGGCATGCGGCGGCTGCGAGTTGGGAGCCGGATCTGCTTTCCGCCCGTTTGAGCGATTACCGGGCCGAGACCCTCGACCGGCGTAGCTTGGCCGGCGATCTCACGTGGGGACGCCTCGTGACAGCGACGAGCGGAGGCATCCGGCCCACCGCGACAAAGTCGACCCCGATCACACTCGCCCTACGAGATGACCTCGATTGGTTGTTGCTGGCTCATCGTGGGTTGGGTCACCGAGCTGAGCCAGGAGAGTCCGAGCTGTCCGATCGGGCTGAGGTGGTGCTCGAGGAGTTGCGGAATCGCGGTGCACGGTTTCATCACCAACTCGCAGACGATTCCACCCTCCCAGCGCCGGAGATCGAAGCGGCTCTGTGGGAGCTGGTCTGGCATGGTCGGATCCACGCGGACAGTTTCCATGCGTTGCGCTCGCTATTCGAGGCCCGCGATCGTGGTCAGCGGCCGCGCCGACGGGGCCTACGTCGGGGTGCGGCGGTTCGAAGTGGGGGTGAGGGGAGGTGGACGCAGCTCGGCGAAGGGGCACTCGACGCACAGGTCGATGAGCTTGCGGAGGCAATCGCCGAGCAGTTGTTGGCTCGGTGGGGTGTGGTGTTCCATGCGGTGGTGGCAACCGAGTCACTCGCGATTCCCTGGCGGGAAATCCTGTGGGCCTTGCGACGACTTGAGGCACGAGGCGTGATTCTTGGCGGAAGGTTCGTTTCTGGCTTTGGGGGTGAGCAGTACGCCGCTCCCGAGGCGGCCGACCTGCTCGCCCGGGTGCGCAAGCAGGAACGAACCGGAGTCATCGTGGAGATCGGCGGCTGTGACCCGCTCAACCTGACCGGCATCGTCACCCCGGGTCCCCGGGTGCCAGCACGGCGAACCGAGCGGGTGCGCTACTGCGACGGCGAGGTCGTGGGAATGGGTGAAGGGGCTTGACAATCTTATAATCCTACAATAGAATGGCCTTATGAGCATAGGCAATATGCAAAGTGTGGATATCGATGGGGACGGAGACGTCGACTTTCGTGACGCGGCGATCCGGGCCGAGATTGAAATCGGGCATCCCGAAGACACCACCGAGCAAGCATGGCATCACGTCCTCGTGCGCCTTGGGCGTATGGCCTTGGGCTTTCTGCTCCTCATCGCTGGCATTGCCATGATGGTGCTTCCTGGGCCAGGAGCAATTGCCATGGCAGCAGGCCTGGTAATTCTGAGCCGCGACTTTGCCTGGGCCGACAGAGCCCTGCGCTATTTGCGAAAAAAGGTCCCTGGTCTCCAAGAGGAGGGGTTGATTCCGAAGTCGACCATCGTGGTGTCGCTGATGCTCATGGCAGCCGCTGGATTGACGGCTTTCTGGTGGACGACCGGCGGCTCCGAGATCGTCTCCGGATGGTTCTAAGCCGCGGTTCCGAGCAACCCGACCAGGCCTGGGTAGCCTGACAGTATGGTAATAACTGAAGAGCAGGTCACCGAGGCGCTTCGCCCGGTGGAGGATCCAGAACTGCACCGCAGCATTGTGGACCTCGGGATGGTGAAGTCGATCGGTATCGCCGGTGACGCCGTCGATGTATTGATCGCTCTCACGGTCGCTGGCTGCCCGCTCAAACACGAGATCACCTCTCGAATTACCAATGCGATCAGCGCACTTGGCGCAAACGCCACAGTCGATTTCACCGTGATGACCGATGAGGAGCGGGCCAACGTCCGTCAAATGCTCCACGGTGATCCGGCTGCCACTGCGGGGAACAATCCTGCACATGGTCACGCCGAGGGACGAGACATTCCGTTTGCCGATCCCGACAACCGGACTCGAGTGATGCTCATCGCGTCGGGCAAGGGTGGCGTTGGCAAGTCTTCTGTCACGACAAACCTCGCTATCGCGTTGGCGCAACGTGGCAAGAAGGTCGGGTTGATCGACGCCGACGTGTGGGGCTTTTCGATTCCACGCATGCTTGGCATCGAACATGCGCCCGTCGTCATCGACGACATGTTGATACCTCCAGACACCCACGGCGTTCGCGCTATCTCGATGGGGTTCTTCGCCGAGGAGGATCAGCCCGTCATTTGGCGCGGCCCCATGCTGCACAAGGCACTCGAGCAGTTTCTCACCGACGTTTTCTGGGATGAGCCGGACTACCTGCTCATCGATCTTCCACCCGGGACTGGTGACATCTCCCTATCTCTTGCGCAATTCCTCCCTCGAGCCGAGATGTTCGTCGTCACCACCCCCCAGCCTGCCGCCCAACGTGTGGCGCAGCGAGCCGCTTTCATGGCCGAGAAGGTAAACCTTGGTGTGAAGGGCGTAATCGAGAACATGAGCCACTTCACCGGCGACGACGGCAAGAAGTACTACCTCTTCGGCGCAGGTGGCGGCCAGGATCTTGCGGACCGCCTTGAAGTCCCGCTCGTCGGCAACGTCCCGTTGATCCCAGCGCTGCGGGAGGGTTCTGATTCAGGAAATCCCATCATGGCGATGGCACCCGAAAGTGAAGCCGGCCAGGTGTTTACGGCGATGGCGGAAAAGATCGACGTCGAGATGGCCCCGAAGAAGCGCTACACGTCAAAGCTGAACCTACTGAACTAACGGGCCAATCGTTTAAGCTCTCGCTTCCGACCAGGAGGAAATCCATGGACATCCGTATCGGTGTTACCTACACCCCGAAAGAGATCGCGCTTGAACTCGCCGAGTCGAGCTCGGCCGCCGACGTGAAGGCGAAGGTCAGTGCGGCGCTCGAAGGTTCATCAACGTTGTGGCTCGAAGATTCCAAGGGTCGCCAGATCGGCGTGCCAGCGGACAAGATCGCCTACGTCGAAATCGGAAGCGAAGAAGCCAACCGCCCAATCGGCTTCGGCTGAGGTGTCCCTGCTCGACCGACGACTACTCATCGTCGGTGGGAAAGGCGGGACAGGCAAGTCACTCGCCGCCGCGGCATTGGCCGAACTTGGGGCCGCGCGGGGACTTCGTGTTCTTCTCATTTCGGCTGATGGCAGCCCGGGTGCCGCGGGGCTCTTCGACGTGGTGCCCCACCACGAGCCCATCGAGGTGGCTCGGAATCTGAGCGTTTTGCAGATCGAATCCGAGGCATCGCTTCAGGAGTTCGTGAAACTCCAGCTCGGCGCGCTTGGTGCCGTGGCAGGCCCTGTGGCACGAGCCTTCAACTTCGTTGCCGACGCCGCTCCCGGGGTGAGCGAACTATTGCTGGTCGGCAAGTATGCCCATGAGGCGCGCTCGGGGAACTGGGACGTCGTGATCGTCGATGCAGCATCGAGCGGCCACTTGCTCGGAGAACTCGCAGCGCCCTCGAATGTGGCCGAGATTGCCCCCATAGGTCGTCTTGCTCGTGAGACCGATTGGATCATCGAACTGCTGGGCGATCCCGAAATCACGGGCGTGATCAACGTGACCTTGGCTGAAGAGATGCCGGTAAGTGAGACGCTGGATTTTGTTCGACGCCTCGGCGAAGAAACTCCTGCGCCGCTCGCAGCGGTGGTGGTCAATAGAGCTCGACCACAGCTCTACGCCCGAAATCCGCGACGGAACCTCGAAGAGTTACTGGAATCTCCTCCAGCGCGACTCTCCATCGGAGCGGGGGGTCTACTCGATGGCGTCCGGATCGGCCTTGACCGCGCCGCCGTCGCTGCTGCCATCGATGCTCGGCTTCGAGACGAACTGCCCGTTGGAACCGACATCATCCACGTGCCGGAGTTCGGCGTCGTCGATGACCTTCGCGCCGAAGTACGTGAAGCGCTCGCAGACGAGTTGTCGCTATGAGCGCTCCAGCCTTCGGTGAGGTGCTCTCCGGTCGATCCTTAGCGGTCGTTGCGGGAAGCGGGGGAGTCGGAAAGACAACGGTTGCTGCAGCTCTGGGGCTGGCTGCCGGCGCGGTTCTCGACGACGGAGACGTCTTGGTTCTGACGATCGACCCGGCACGCAGGCTGGCGAACGCCCTTGGCCTACCGATCGACGGAAACGAGGTGGTCGAACTGCCGCTCGGCGAACACGGCACTGGCAAGTCCCGAGTCTTTGCGGCCATGCTCGATCCGAGTTCGGCGTGGGACGACTTGGTGCGCACCCAAGCGAGCGACGAGCAGGCAACGCGGATTCTTGCGAACCCGGTGTATCGGCGAATCGCCGATACCTTCGTGCACGGCAACGACTATGCGGCTTTGGGCTGGCTCGACGGCGCGGTCGCGTCGGATCGATATCGGTTGATCATTGTCGATACGCCGCCATCGCAGAACGCATTGGACTTCTTTGATGCGCCTCAGCGCGTCGCAGAGTTCTTCGGGTCTTCGCTGCTTAGCTGGCTGACCGGGGGCGACGGGACAATGGTCGGTGGCGCAGCAGCTCGAACGTTCTCGAACCTCGCTGACCGTTTGCTCGGGGCGGAGTTCTTTGCCGATGTCGTCGAGTTCTTCCAACTGATGAACGAGGTCGTGCCAGGGATGGTGGAGCGAACCGGCGCGGTGGCAGCGCAGCTCGCCGGCGATGATGCAGCGTTTGTCGCAGTGACCGCTCCGGCGGCCGATGTTGTTGCTCGACTTGAGCGGTTGGCGTCGCAGTTGGCCGAAAGAGACTTGGGTTTCGACGGCGTTGTCGTGAACGGAGTGGAGCCCGACGTCTTCGCTCTAAAGAAGGTGTCCGACGTCGCCGAGCGAGTCGTCAACGATGAACGGTCCCCCTTTTCTCGCACGAACACCTCGCTCTTGCAGCCAGGCGCAGAGTACGTGATCGAACGAGCCCACGTAGCGAGGGCGCAACGGGAGCTTCTGGAGAGCATCCCAGCCGAGGTGGTGACCTCTTTGCCACGTTTGGTGAACGCACCGACCTCGATCGGGTCGCTACTCGAACTCGGCGAGCGGCTCTGGGGTTAGAGCGACGCTCGGCCTAGTATCGACAGCGATGGCATCACCAATCGAACTCGCCCGCCAGATCGCCGGATTCGACGATGAGGCGGTCGACCATCTCAAGAATCTCCTGCGGTCATGGAGTCTTCTAGCCGATCTCGCCTTGGGCGACATCTTGTTGTTGATTCCCGCAAACGAGAAGGCCGATTCCTTTATGGTCATCGCAAACGCGCGGCCGCAAACGGGAACGACGTTGTACATCCATGATCCCGTGGGCGACCGTCACCGGCGCGAGAACCGCCCCCTGGTCGCTGCTGCATGGGACACCGGAATCGTGCACACCGATACCGTCGAGCTCGGTCCACACTTTCCGGAAGGGCAGGCCAAGATCTTTGCTGCACCATTCGGCATTGGTGATCGACGCCTGGGTGTGGTGCTTCGAGAACGCCGATATCTCGATCGGGAGCTCCTGCAGCTGGAAGCGACGTACTTGGATCTATCCAACCGGCTTATGCGGATGGTCGCCGACGGTTTCTTCCCCTTTGGGGGCAACCAAGGCGCACAATACGGCGCGCCTCGTGTCGGCGACGGCCTTCTCGTGCTAGACGAACAGAAGCGAGTGGTGTTCCAATCGCCCAATGCCGTTTCCGCCCTCCATCGTCTCGGCGTTCATCGAAGCCCTCTGGGGGTACGCGTTGACGAAGTCGGGCTCGACGATTCCTTTGTTCGAACTGCTTTTGCCATCCGGGCGGCCGCGACCCAGGAGCTCGAACGTCGTGATGTCACCGTAACTTCGCAGTGCGTCCCGCTCATCACCGATGGGGAGGTCGACGGGGCGTTTCTGTTGATGCGCGACGTCACCGAGCTCAAGCATCGTGACCGACTTCTCCTGTCGAAGGATGCGACGATCCGTGAAATTCACCATCGGGTCAAGAACAACCTGCAGACAATCTCATCGTTGTTGCGGCTCCAAGCTCGCCGGGTTACCTCCGAGGATGCGAAATTTGCGCTGTCTGAGTCGGTACGGCGAATAGCGGCGATCGCTATCGTTCACGAAACCCTGGCGAACGACGCTTCCGCGGATGCGACGGGGGACGACGCCCCCTTCGAAGATGTTGCTCGCCCCCTTATTCGTCTGATCGAAGAAGGCCTCCAATCTCCAGAGAACCCGATTCAGTTTGTTCTGGAGGGGAAGGCTGGAAGGTTGCCGCTCATCCGGTCCATGCCGTTGGCTGTGGTGCTCACCGAACTGCTCCAAAACGTGGTGGATCATGCGTTCCCTCCGGGGATTGAACCCGAGGGTGGGCCAACGGTCACGATTGCCTTTTCGAAAGAAGAGAACGATCTGTCAGTCCACGTATCGGACAATGGCCAAGGTCCCCCGGAGGACTTCGATTTCGCGCAGGCGAGGGGATTGGGGCTTACCCTCGTTCACACATTCGTGACCACCGAGTTGCACGGGGACATCACGATGGTTCGTGGCGATGGTCCAGCCCAAACGCCCGGAACGTGCACGACGTTGCGATTTCCTCGGTCATGGGAAGACCGCACGGTCGGTCCAGATATCGGCAGCTAGGGGAGCAGTTGGTCTGCGGGGGCGAAGTTGTCGGTCAGTACGAGTGCGTCATCGCCTACGAAGCTTACCAGTTCGTCTTGGGTGAGCTGTCTACCGTCGGGTGGATCGACCGGTAGTTGTGCGATCGAGTCATGGCTTGCGACAACAAGTTGGTTTTGGGCCCTGGCGGTTACGCCGCCCTCGGGTTCGACCATGGCAAGTTCATCGAATACCACGCTCAGCGTTGCGAGTTGCGACCGAATGAAGCGGTTCTCGTTTCCGTCGATGATGTTGGCCGTGTAGATCCCGCCGTCATCGAGCAGTCGGTCGATCTCCTCGACAACTTCGACGGTGGCGAGGTGCCAGGGGACCGCGTTGCCCGAGTACGCATCACCGACGATCAGATCGAACGAATCGCTCTCCAGCTCCGCGAGGTTGATCCGTGCATCATCGAAGCGAATGTCGTAGCCATGATCCTCGGGCAACCCGAAGTCTCGTTGAATAACGGGGACGAGGTCTACGTCGAGTTCGAGCACGGTGTGAGTGGAGCCCGGGCGGACCGCGTCGATGAAGCGGGGGAGCGTGAACCCGCCGCCGCCGATATGTAGCACACGGATTGGTCCATCTGGCAGAGTCTCGGCGGCACTGGCGAAAAGGCGCATATAGCGAATATCAAGAAAGGTTGGGTCGTCGAGATCGACGTGGGCATGGCGCAGTTGATCAAGGATCAAGCTGCGGCCTCCTGGGCGGACTTCGGGATCATCGGCCACCACTCGAATGCAGTAGTACGCCGTCGTCTCATCGCAGGGCGTGCCGATCGCCAGCGACAGGAATGCGGCGATCGCGACCAAGCCGACATCCCCTCCGGATGGCCGGCTCCGGACATACTTGAAAAACACGACGATTCCGGCCAGAACGAGAACGCCCCCGATGATGAACATCAAGGTTCGCACGGGAAGTAGTGCGATGAGCAGAAAACCGGTTCCGAACGTTCCGACGAGTGCGCCGAAGGTACCCGCCGCCGACAACCGGCCTACGATCTCGCCGGTCGAGTCCAAGTTCTCGATCTCGAGCTTTGCCACCATCGGGCCAATGCCCGACAGCACGGCAGTGGGCAACACGAAGGCCACCGCGGACAGGACCACGATCGCGACCGGGCCGCTCCCGACCGCCGGTCCGACCGAACTGGTGATGGGGACTGCGATCCACGTCAGTGCCCCGCCATAGACCAACGATTGGGCGATCATCTTTACGGGGTCATACCGGTCAGCGAGCCAACCACCGACCGCCGATCCAATCGCGATGCCCGCAAGAATCGTTCCGATAATGCCGGTGAAGGTATCGATTGACACCCCCACAAAAGGAGCGAGGAGGCGTCCGGCCAGGATCTCGATGACGAGAACCAGCCCGGAAGTTGCCGCAACGAGGAAGAGGGCGCCTTGGCGTCCAAACGAACCTGAACTAGCGGGTTGCTCTTGGGTCACCCCAATAGTGTGCCCGCAACGATCAAACTAGGCGACCCGAGGGGCAGCACTGTTTGCGCGCATGCCGAGGCTGGAGGTCGATACCGGCATGCCGAGCAGGTAACCCTGGGCATGGGTTACACCTGCGTTGCGCGCTGCGTCGAGTTGCTCGATCGTTTCGATTCCTTCGGCGATGACCAGCATTCCGAGCTCCCGACAGGCTCGAGAGAGCCCGCCCAGCATCGCTGATCCTTTAGGCTCGGTCAGGCGTCGCGTGAAGGACGGATCGATCTTGACCGCGTACACCGGCAAGGTCAGCAGGTACTCAAAGCTGGAGTAGCCAGTACCGAAGTCATCTATTGCGAGGCGAACGCCAAAGTTGGTCAGCGCGTCGATCGAATCGCGGGCGTGCTCCATTCGGTCGATCAGGTAGCTCTCGGTGAGCTCGATGGTGAGCGATGTTGGCGCCAATCGGTGGAAGTCGAGGGTTGCGGCCACCATCTCTACAAAGTCGGGACGGCCCACCTGAAGCGCAGACACGTTCACAGCGATGGAGATCGGGCGGTCTGCATCGGCATTGACCGACGCGGCGGTCTTGATCGATTCGGTGACGATCCACTCTCCGAGATCGCGAATGAGTCCGCTCTGCTCCGCGATAGTGACCATCGTCGACGGCTCGATATGGCCCTGAATTGGATGGTCCCAACGCAACAGGACCTCGGCCGACGTGGCGTGCTCCAAGTTGTCGATTGCATAGATCGGTTGGAACGCTAGGTCGAGTTCGTTGTTCGTGATGGCCCGCCGTAGGTCGCGGCGGAGCGCGAGTGGCGAGATTGTCGTTGTCGAGTCGGGCGTGTGGTAGGCAACCGCCTGATTTCGTCCAGCCCGCTTCGCCTCGTACATCGCGTGGTCGGCCATCTGCAGCAGCCTGTGGGTCTGCATCGGCTCGGTGGCCACCGCAACGCCCACCGATCCACTCAACTCCATCTGGGTCTCGGCGTAGTGATAGGGCTGACGAAGCTGCGGCAAGATGCGTTCTGCGAATTCCATTGCCCCGTCGTAGTCGGAGATGTTTGGTGCAACGACAACGAACTCGTCACCGCCGAGACGGGCAACGATGTCGCCATCTCGCGAGATTGCGGCCAGGCGACGCCCAACTTCCTGAATGACGGCGTCGCCAGCGTCATGGCCAAGGGAATCATTGACCTGTTTGAAGCCGTCGAGGTCACACATCAACAGTGCGAACTGCGAAAATGAGTGTGCTGCCAGCATGTCATCCACGACGGTCTCGAGGCCTCGCCGGTTGGCGATGCCGGTCATTGGATCCGTGAGAGCTTCTTGTTCGAGCTGGCTTTCGCGGGCCAGAATCTCGGTGATGTCTTCAGCGCTGCCGGAGTACTCAAAGTCATTGTCTGTTCCCGCCGTTCGCTGCACGCGAAGCCGAATGATTCGAGCCTCTTCGTCGGTATCGACCTTCACGTCGATGATGCACTCAGCACTCGTACGGAGTTCGTCGGGGACAACCTCGACGAGAAGGCCGCCGCCCAAGGTTTTGATCTCGCCGAAATCGTCGAGCGTTTCGAAGTCACGCTCGAACAATTCGTCGAGTCGTGAGTTTGTGTAGAGAATCTCCCCGCTCGCCGCAACGCGAAAGAAACCATAGTGGGAGTTCTCTGCGAACTGATTCAGCTGGGCGCCGTCTGAGGCCTTGTTCAACGCCGAACGCTCAGCGATCGAAAACTGCAGTCGGTCGTTTGAACGCAACACGGCTAAGTGATACACCGCACTATGTCCAGCTGTCTGTAGCTCAATATCACAGGAGGATGAGCCCAATTTGTGGGCCTCCAGCACGCAATCGACGGTGGCGCCAAACGATGAGGGAGCGACGATGTTCAAGAGTTGGCGGCCAACGACGTCTTCGCCGGTGAACGGGCAAACGTCGCTCTGAATCCCATCGATTCGAAGGTCGGCGTCCAGCGTGCCGTTCAGCACCCAAGGTTCGAGACCAAGTTCGATTCCGGACAATGGCCCAATACCAGCAGTCGGGTGGACGACGACCACCGTGCATGGGATTCCGCTGAGTGCAACTGCGCTCAGATGGATATTGAAACCGTTGAGAGACAGCACTTCGTGTGCCGTGCCGGACTCCCTAGCTCTACGTAGGCACGACAGGGCGATCAGATGGTCGTTACCAGAGAGCGCCGTGAGCGTTGGTGGTGTAGGTCGATTTCGGAAGGCCGGGTGAAGCTCCTCGATGGGGGTGTATCCGGGCTCCGCTAACGCGACCACACTCGCTCCGGGGTACCGGACCAGAAACTGTCCGAGAATCTCGGGTAGCTCTTTGGGCAGCGACGTTCCTTTCGACACGTTCTTCTCATCGGCCTTTTGCGCGGCGGCATAAGCGGATTGGGAATGTGGTGCCTACAACCCTTCGAGTGCCCTTGTTGGCGCGAAATCGCCATCAGGTGTTTGTATCGTGGAGCGTGCTGCCCCCGTGGCCAAACTGGATAAGGCAACGGGCTTCTATCCCGTCGACTGCAGGTTCGAGTCCTGCCGGGGGCGC
>CAZLWE010000060.1:5393-21380 GCA_964562985.1 uncultured Acidimicrobiales bacterium | reverse complement strand
GACGAAATCCCGCCCGAAGGGGGACCGGCCCCGAACAAACCACCCGGCAAATACCGAGCCAAACGGCGAACGACACAACCCGAACCCGGCACCAAACCACGTACCAAGCCGTACCTCCACGAACGACCCCCAGCGCCGGGCATCCGGCCGAGCCTATTCTGACCGACGGCGCGTGGTTGGGCTGCGCCGAACTCACCGGACAATCGGCGAAACCCGCCTAGCCTGTTGAAGGGTCAGGCAGTACTAGTGCAACTCGGCGTAGATATCGAGGAGGCCTTGGAGGTATTGCTCCCGGCTGAAGTTGGCTTCGACGAACGCTCGGCCAGCTTCACCCATCGTGGCTACCTCGGCGTCGGACATGTCGTCGTAGCGGCGCAGCGCCTCGGCGAAGGAGTCGATGTTGCCCGCGTCGGCCAGCAGGCCGGTTTGTTCAGGGACGATGAGCTCGGGGATGCCCCCGAGGTTCGATCCGAGCACCGGTGTGCCCACCCCGTAAGCCTCCAGCAGCACCACTGGCGCGTTCTCGTAACACTCCGATGGCAACACCAAAGCCCGGGCGCCGCGCACGATATCGAAGAGGCCATCGCCGGTTTGATAGCCAGCGAACTCGACGTCGGCGCCGGTCGCCTCGACCGTCTGGCGTAGCTCGTCCTCCTGGGGGCCCGTCCCCACGATCGTCGCCTTCGACCCGGCAGCGGCAACCGCCTTCACGAAGGTGAGCAGGCCCTTCTCTTCGGACAATCGGCCGACGAACACGAAGCGTTCACCCGGGGTGAAGTCGGCTCGCAGTTCACTGACGTCGACCGCATTGGGGAGATAGCGGGTCTTCTCCCGGGGCAGCCCCCAGTCGACCAGCTTGTTGGTGTGGAAGTGGCTCGGGAGGATGAACCGGTCGACGTTGTTGCGGTAACTGCCGAGCGCATTGTGCAGCGTGGTCTCCAGTGCAACGACCGCGGACAAGGCAAGTGAATCTTTCTGGCAGCGGGTGGTGACGGCGTTCCACGTCTTGCCGCCCTTGCACCGCTCACAGACCCCATCGGGGGCCAACATCAGCTTCGAGGGGCAACCGATCTTGAGGTCGTGGACGGTCATCACCATCGGCACGCCCTTCTTCTTGACGGCTCCAAAGATCGCTGGAGTCAGATGGTGGTAGACGTTGTGCGCGTGCACGATGTCGGGGCGAACCTTGTCGATCAGTCGGCCGATCTCGCGCCGAGCCTCGAGCGAGTAGATCGACTTCACCGCCTTGCGAACCTTCTCCACCGGGGCATAGTCGCTGGCGAAGTCAATCTCCTCAACGAAGTACTCGTCGTAGGGGGTCTCGAAGTTCTTCTCGTAGTCCATCGCGAATGGCACGATGTCCCAGCCGTGGCTCTCCAGAAGTTCGTTTTGGTCGAGCATGACGGCTTCGGCACCGCCGCGTCGGTAGTAGTAGCTGGTGACGGAGATCTGCGTCGGCATGACTATCCGTTGCCGACGGTAGCGCTGAAGGAGATCTCGTAGAAGCCTCGGCCCGTGGTACCGACCACGAGTCGGTCCGGATCGGCCGGGTCGAACTCGGCGGTACGCAACCGGTTGAGTGGGAGCCCTTCGGTGATGGCGGTCCACGTTTGGCCGCCATCGTTCGAGAGGTGTACGCCGGTCGCGGAGCTGATGTCGTTAAAGGGTTGCTCGGTGGTGACAATTGCGAGGTTGTCCGAGTTCGATGGATCGACGGCGACTCCGTGGCTGAAGAAGTCGTCGAAGATGAGCGACCAGTCGTTTCCGTCGAAGCGGTAGACCCCACCGTCGCCCTCACGGAAGGCAACGCCGTAGACGGTGCCGGACTCAGAGCCTGAGGTGTATAGCGTGCCGATACCTGCGGGCGCTGCGCCGGCAGGCGCGAAGTTAAGGCCGCCGTCGGTCGATACGAACGCACCTTGCTGAGTGCTGACAAACACATTCCCGGACGGCCCGGTCGCGACGTCGCGAACACCCGCGATGTTGGTGCTGGCGGTGAAGGTCTGTGCGTTGTCGTCTGACCGATAGAGGGTTCGTCCCACGACGGCGAAAACGAGGTCGGTGCCAGCGCTATCGAGTACCGCGAGGCCGGTTGCGCCGCCATCGACATTGCCCACCTCTGGCAGCCCATTGTTGGCGCCGACCGACAACGAGAAGCTCTCGCCCCCATTCGTTGACACGCCGATGCCGCGGAAATTCTGGAATTGGCCGAGAAGGACGTAGAGGCGATCCGGGTCGTTGGGCGAGTAGGCCGCCTCAACGCCTCCACCCCACGCGGACACGTCCTGCACAGTGCGTCGCCAGGTTTCGCCGCCGTCGATGGTTTGGATGAAGTTGCCGCCGTCGAAACCCAGCACGATGGTGTCGTCTGGGTCGTTTGGGTTGAACACGATGTCGGTGCTCACCAGGCCGCTGTATCCGCGGCCCGAGTAGAAGCCTGGCTCTGTCTCCGTGGTGGTGATGTCTGTCCACGTGGCGCCGCCGTCGGTCGATCCGAGGAGCGTGTCGTCGCTGCCGATGACGACCCGGTCGGCGTCGCTCGGGTGTACGCCGATGTCGAAGGCTCGAAGCGCGCTGTCATAGGCGTTCGGGCGGGGGGTGTCGCTGTCGGCTACTACCGACCAGGACGCGCCGCCGTCGTCGCTGCGGTAGATCGCCGCTTGGCCGGGAGCGACGTTAGACGTGAACAGTCGGTCGGGCTGGCTGGGGGCGAGCACAATCTGGTGGAACGAGCCGGTGTTGAATGCCGTGGCGTTCGAGACGATGTTGAGGCCATTGTTGGCGGCGGTCCATGTCGCACCCCCATCGTCGGTGCGCCAGATTCCGCCGGCGACGAAGGTTCCGTCGACCTCGGGTCCTTCGCCCATAGCCACCCAGGCAACAAGTGGGTCCGTGGGGTGGGTCGTGATGTCGTAGGGGTTTCCGTGCGGGAGGCCTTGGCCAGAGTTCGCCCACGACGAGCCGCCGTCAGCCGAGACGAAGACGCCTCGGTTCGCGACCGCCGCGTAGATAAGGGAGCCGTCGGCGTTATGGGCGGCCGCTCGGATATTTCCAGCAGGGGCCACGATCGCTAGCGGTGCCCAGGTTTGGCCGCTATCGGCCGACTCCCACACCGAGCCATCGCCGTCCCATGCACCGTCGACGATCGCTCCGGGGGCGACCCAGTTGCGTTGGTTACCGTTGAAGGCGAGCAGCCGCGAGTTGTCGTTGGCGTCGACGAGAACGGTTTCGATCGCGAGGCTGTAGCGATTCTCGGAGAGGCTGGGCATGCCATTTCGGCTGAGCGTCCAGTTGATGCCATCGGTTGAAGATTGCGGCCCCGACAGGCTGCCAGTCCAGATACGTCCGTCGGCGGTAGCGGTGCTGTTGATGTCAGCGATTTCCCATGACGCGAGGCCTGTTGTGGATTGCCATGTCTCGCCAAAGTCGTCGGTGACGGCGATACCTAGCAGGTCACCGCCGACGAAGACTCGGTCGGGGTTATCGGGGTCGAACGCTATCGATGTGATGCGGCCGCCCACCCCGGGTTCGCCTAGTGGGGTGAACGAGTCTGTCAGACGCGGTGCAGTTTCCTCGGGCGGCACCTCATCATCCGTGTCGGATTGGCCTGAGTCGGCTGATTCGCTGCCCCCGTCCGTGTCGTTGGCGTCGACGGCCGTCTCCTCGTCGTTGTCGACCGGTACATCGCCAACCGCATTATCTGACGACCCGCCACCGCACGCCGTAGCGAGTAAGGCCAACGCCATCAGGAGGCCCAATAGTTGAAGGCTCGAACGCGTCGCTGTTTTCACACGCTCACCACTGGTCTGCTGATCGTGGTGCTTTGGGCGCGCTCTCGTTCGGCGAGTTGATCGGCGCGCGCTAGTCGCCGGGCAACGTTCAAGATCACGAGAAGTGAGGCCGCGATAAACGCGGGAACAGCAGCGGCGAAAGCGATGGCGATCGTGACGGGCACGTTCGACGTTGGCTCGGGAGGGGTGATGGCTCGGTACCACTCCTCATTGATCGACGTCAGCCCCGAGGTGATGTCGAGGCGTTCGAGACGAGTTTGCGCGTGTTGGGTTTGGAGCGTCCGTAGCGAGCGAGCGTTTTGGTTGAACTCCGAAGCCAACGGACTAACTGTCGCCAGTTGGTCGCGAAGCACCGTTTCGACCTCTGGTCGAGACGCGACGAGTCGCCCGCTCACCAGACCTGCGAGCTCGGTTTCAACTCGATTGGCGAGTTGGTTCGGCGGGACACCGCCAGCGAGTGCGATGAGGCGTACCTGTTCACCTTCCAGCCGCACGATTTCATCGGCGAGATCGGTGACCTCCGACCCGATCGTCGCGTCCTGATTTGTGAGTACGAACGAGACCATCTCTTCGGCGACGATGCGAGAGATACGGTCCGACTCGCCGGTTCGACCAGTTTCGATATCGATCGCAACGAGCGATTGGGTGTTGTCGACCTGACCGATGGCTAAGTCATAGTCACGGTCTGCCTCGAGCAACAACCGGTCTTCGATGCGAATGAACACCTCGGGGAACTCGACCGAGTTGATGATCTCGTTGAGGTGGTCGTCCAAGGAGGGCGGTGGTCGGTCGAGGAAGCCGACTCGTCGAGCGAACACAAACGAGGTAGAGGTTTCGCCCATGGGCTGCTGGAATCCGACCCAAAGCCCGCCCGCTGCAGCGAGGAGGGTGGCGAGTAAGACCAACCCGACCCAGGTTGGATGGAGCGCCGCTCGGATGATCCGCGCATCAAATCGCATCAGACAGCATCCTGAGGCTCGTCGATGGATTCGGTGTGACCGGTCGCTTCGCCCCGCTGCACCTGGCCGACGAGACGACGCCAGTAGAAGACGTGAACGAATAGGCCGACCCAATAGGAGATGGTCGTGGTGATCGCAGCGCCGATAATTCCATAGGGCGACAGAAGCGTAATCAGTCCGATGACGGTCGCGACCGCGGCCGCGAGCTGTGCCTTTGATGCGTCGCCGGGCCGGTTGAACGATGTGAGCGACGTCGTAAACACCTGGGTGACGTCGGTTGCCCACGCTCCTGGGATCAGGATTAGTAGCGGTAGGACCGAGTCGGCGAAGCCATCGCCGAACACAAACGGAATGACGAACCACGCAGTGGCGGCCATCAATGCGAGCACGAGGAAGCTCAGCCCTGCAACCTGGCGAATCGTGGTGTTAATGCGGGCCAAGCGTTCTTCGTCGCTGTCAGCTTTACGAATGAAGGGAAGGAGTGCTTGAGCAAAGCCTCGGGCGATTGGACCTGACAGCGTCGAGACCGCAGCGGCTACCGCGTAGATGCCGAGTCGGGCCGAATCGACGAAGCTGACGAGCAGCAACTGGTCGATACGAAGACTGACAAAGAAGGAGAGGTTCCCAGCCCAGGCCTTCAAGCTGTAGTTGCGCACTTGGGCGAAGATGTCGCGGGAGAACCCACGGCCAGGCCACGAGTCGGTCGCGGTGAGGCCGATGATCCAGCCGATGCTCAACATAATGAACGTGGAGGCCAGCGCGCTGTTGACCGTGAGGGTCCCGCTGATCCACAACACCACGTAGCCGAGGGTGATCAGCACCTGAGGGGCCGCGAGTAGCAGGTTGTACTTGAACAAGCTGCCGACGCCTCGCAACCAGAACATCGCCGATAGGAAGACGCCGTTAAGCAGCTGCAGTACGACAAAGGCGAGATACCACCGCTGGAGGCTTTCGCCGCCTTCCGCGAACACCATCCCGCCGAGTTGCCAGATGAAGAAGGGGATGAGCAGTACCGCAATGGGGATAGCGCCCAAGAGCACCATCGCCCACGCCGACATGGCGATACGCCGGTGGCTGAGATCCTTGGCGAAGAAGCCAGCCGCCGTTGGTACGCCGATTTGGAACGCCCAGCCGATCACGATGGTGTTGCCGTAGGCGGCGGCAACCATGCCGCGGCCCTCCGCCCCGAGTGCGTTCGAGAGTACGAACAGGTTCACGAACAGCAGACCGTTCGTAATCAGGAACGCTGAGCTCGTGAACAACGATTCGAATCGTTGGCGGTCGGCGCCGCGGAGCTTGGTCATCATCGAGGACATGTACTGGCCTACGTTACGTCGCGGATTGGGCTTGGTCATCTTCGCGCTCGGCGGAATAAGAAACGCTCAGTGTGAGTAAAAGCATTACAAAATGCGCTCAAAAGCGTATTTTGAGTGCAGCCCGATGCGTCAGCTGCCAGTTTTGGCTGCAACTATGGGTCAGCGGGCCCAGGCGAGCTACCTCGCGAGTTGCGTGGTTTCGTCGTCACGACACAGGGAGAATTGAACAATGAAACGCAGTTGGAGACACGCCTTGCTCGGCGCAGCGTTAGTAGCGGCAACGGTGGCAGCGCCGCCGATCGCTACAACCGCTGGAGCGCAGGCTTCGCAGTGGCAAGGGTTTGACAGTATCTCTGCGCCCTCGTCGATCGATCTTCTTGAGAACGGTGGCGACACGAACGACTCGCCTGCCTTTAGCGCTTCGGTCACCGAGGACCTCGGGGGCGCTGGGGTAGACCTCTGGGTGAACAACCACGCGATCTCCTCTGAGCGGCTCGTCGATTTCAACCCAAGCGGAACCACGACGACAAACATCTTTTCGCGTGTAGATCGTGTCAGTGGGCTCGCCGACAGTCACGTCGGTGTCTTTAGCGACATCGATGGCGACGGCGACGAGGACTTCATCGAGACCGCAGGAGCTGGCGATCCCACGCGCATCTTCCGCAACGACGGCGGCAACCTTGTGCCAGTCGGAACTCTCGGTGATCCACTCATGCGGGCCCGCACCGTCCTGATGGTCGATATCGACAACGACGGCGATATGGACGCCTTGATCACTGCTCTAGATAGCCGGAACAATGATCGCGACGAAGATGGCAACCCCGACATCGCACCGTCAGCGCTCTTCACGAACGACGGCAACGGTAACTTCACCGAAGTCGCCGATACCAACAACCTATTGTTCGACGAAACAGAAGCCGGTCAGCAGAACTTGCGCTATGCCGTGCTCACGTCGACCGGTGTTGGAACCGAGCCGGTAATCATCACCGCCAACCAATTCTCCGTCGGTATCAATACCTTGGCGCTTGGTGCGGCACAACTCGCTGAAGGTACCCGAGTGACCCAATCGACCGGGCTGAACAACAATGCATCCGCGATCCGTGACCTCGCCTTCGGCGAACTTGACGGCAATCTGGCGAACGGCCCTGAGTTCGTCGTCGCACGTCAGGACAACACGGATGACCAAGGCGAGACCAATGACGATGGCGAAGCGATTGGGGACCGTATCCCAGACCGTCTCGGCCAGCTACCGCTCGCCATGCGAAACATCAATGGTGGCCAGGGCCTCGACATCATCAGCAACGACGAGTTGGTGGACAACTGCGCCACGATCTCGTTGGCCGACTTCGATAATGATGCGGACCTCGACATCTTTGGAGGCTGTGCGTTTTCCAACGGTGGGCAAACCGAGAACGTGGTTCTGTTGAACGATGGACAAGGAAACTTCCCAACCGTCATGACGGTTGCTCAAATGCCGACCACCGCAGCAGTCTCGCTCGTCGCAGACTTCAATGGTGACGGGTGGGTGGACGCCTACGTCGGCGGCGGCTTCGACGCCGAGCCTGGTGAAGATTTCGTCCTGATCAACCAGCAGGGCGGGGCAAACAACTGGCTTCAGATCGACCTTGAGGCCACCGCCAACCCTGACGCTGCAGGCGCTCAGGTATACGTCGGTACCGACAAGTGGCAGACCCGAGAGGTCAGCCACAGCCTCCACCGAGGCCAAGACAGCCGAACCTTGCACTTCGGACTTGGGACTCAGAGCGAGATTGCTCCGGTCGAAGTTCGTTGGCCAGACGGCACGTTCGAGCGTTGCGACGTTGACGGTGTAAACCAGCGAGTCACCATCCAACAAGGTGGCGCCAACTGTGTTGCGAGTTCCCAGGCAGCGCTGCAGGTAGCGGTTGCCGGCACCCCGGACCTCACGCCGGTTGTCGACGACACTCCAGAACCAGATCCTGATCCAGTTGTCGGTGATCCGGTCTTCTGCAACGGCCTTGAGGTGACGATCAACCTTCAGCTCAACCCAAATGCTGTTGCGACCAACACGCACGACGTGATCCTCGGAACCGAGGGCGACGACGTAATCGACGGTCTCGATGGCCGAGACACGATTTGTGCCCTCGGCGGTGACGACATCATCAACGCTGGACAGGGCCGAGATTGGGTCGACGCCGGTGACGGTAACGACCAAGTCGAAGCCGGCCAAGGTGCAGACACCGTGATTGCCGGTGCTGGCAACGATGTGGTCGTCGGTGGACGAGGCAACGACATCATTACCGGTGGCGGTGGTGATGACGACCTGCGAGGCCAGGACGGCATCGATGAACTCGAAGGGAACGGTGGCAACGACGAACTGCGTGGTGGCAACAAGGCCGACCGCCTCATTGGTGGCGCTGGCAATGACTTCCTCAGCGGTCAGACTCGTGCTGACTTCCTCGATGGAGGCACCGGCGTTGATGAGATCATCGGCGGCGGCGGCACCGACATTTGCACCCTGGACCCTCGTGGTCTTGTAGAGGTGCGCACCACCTGCGAACGGACCTCATAACCGAGCGCCCTTTCCTACGTGGAGAGAAATGCAGGCGCCGCCCTTCCGGGCGGCGCCTGTTGCCGTTTTTGGTGAAGTCCGAACGAGAAGAATTTATGAGAACCTGGCCTACCCCGCTACGTGACAATCGCCGTTTGAGTTCTACTCTTCGTGATATGGGTAGTGGGCTATCGTGGGACCTGGAGGGCGGAGAGTGACGTCACGGCACAACAGCGGTTTAGCTCGGTGGTTGCCATCTCGACCGCGCGCCGGTCTGCTGATGGCCGGAGTGGTCGCCGCGGCTGTGCTCGCCCCTGTTGCGTCTGGGGCTAATACCTGGGGCGGTTTCTCGGTATCGACCTTGCCGTCAGCGGTGCTGAATGGGACTTCGCCCGCTTGGGGGTTGGGTGTTACCGAGGACCTCGGTGGTCCGGGAGTCGACATCTGGAACAACAACCACGGCAACCTGTCTGAGGCACTCGTCGATCTTGGAACTCCAAACCTCGAGATTCGCACCGCGGCGAGCTACGGGGCAACGCAAACCGTCGGTCCCGACAGTCACGGTGTTGCGTTCTCCGACATCGACGGCGATGGCGACGAAGACCTCTTCGAGCAAAACGGTCGTAACAACCCCAACCGGTTGTTCCGCAACGACGGTGGCGAGTTGACTCTGGTTGACGAAGGCGGATTGTCCGACCCATTCGGCCGCGGTCGCCAGCCGATCTTCTTCGACTTCGACAACGACGGTGACATGGACGCCCTGCTCACGAATCTCGATCTGCGCAGCGACCCGGTCCCCCAGAACGAGCGGCAGCTCATCCCGAGCGAGGTGTGGTTGAACAACGGCGATGGAACCCAATGGACTCGGGTGCCCGACCCAAACCAGGTCATTACAGACTCACACGTGCGCATCGCGCAGCTGACCTCGACGAGTCCGGGTAGCGACAACATCATCGTTACCCACGACGTATTCACGATCGCTGAAGATTCCGCGGCTGTCGGAACCGGGCAACTCCAGGTTCCCGCAAATCCGGCCATCCGTCGGACGAACACCTCTTTGCCGATTCGGGAAGTGATCGTGGGCGACTTCGACAACGACCTACATCCCGAGTTCATCGCGTTCCACGGCAGTACGGCTCAGAGCGGAGGCGGGTGGCCGATCGTGGCCTATGAGGTGTCCGATGCTGGCAACGACCGCAATGTCTCCATTCCTCGCAGTGCTGACTTGGACAATTGCCGCTCTGGTGCTGCTGCAGACTTTGACAACGATGGCGACCTCGACATTCTGGCTGGGTGTGCCCAGCGCGAGGAGGGCCAAGACCGAAACGTGTTGTTGCTCAACGATGGAAGAGGCAACTTCGTCGATGCAGGCACCGGTGCTTTCCCTGCCACGATCGCCGAAACCCCCGGAGCCATCGTGGTGGCCGACGTCGATGGAAACGGATGGGTCGATGCAGTGATCGCAAGCGGCTACGACTTCGACCGTGCCCCCGATCAGTTGGCGCTCAACCAAGGCGGCGATGACCACTGGCTCCGAATCGACTTGGAGGGCTCGAACCCCGACGCGATCGGGGCACAGGTCTTCGTCGGTACGCAGAGCTGGCAAGTGCGTGAGAGCGGACACCGCTATCACCGCTCCCAGGACGAACGCACGCTGCACTTCGGTTTGGGTGACGCCACTCGAGTAGCCCCGATTGAAATCCGTTGGCCCGATGGCACCTTTGAAAGGTGCTCCGTGTCCGGGGTGGACCGGACGGTCCGCATCGTGCAGGGCGGTACGGGTTGCGTTCCGCAGACCGCTGCTGGCCTCGTCGAAGCGATCGGGTCAGATCCTGTGGTGGTGGAGGTTCTCGAGGCGGTTGAGGATAATCCACCTCAGGGCAGCGCCGATACGTGCAACGGGCGGGCCGCCACCGTCAATGGCTTGATCGGAACCAACGGCGACGACGTGATCATCGGAACCAATGGCAACGACGTCATTATCGCCGGTGATGGAAACGACCTGATCTGCGGCGGCGCTGGCAGCGACACGATCAATGCCGGGAATGGAGCGGACACGGTCTTCGGCGGCCCCGGCGACGACATCATAAACCTGGGCCAGGGCCGGGATTTCGCAAATGCTGGAGCCGGTGACGACTTTGTGTCCGGAGGCAAGGGCAAGGACGGGATCTTCGGTGCTGCTGGGAACGACGACCTCCGCGGCAACGAAGGTACGGACACCATCGAAGGTGGGGACGGGAACGACGAGCTTCGCGGCGGCCAAAAGGCCGACGAGATCTATGGGGGCGCCGGTGACGACAACCTCGTGGGAGGTACCCGACCCGACGCTCTCGATGGAGGGCCCGGCGCCGACACATACAACGGTGGATCGGGTAATGATGCGTGTCTCACCGACCCCGATGGGCGTAGCGAACCACGGGTCGCATGCGAGATCAGCGGGCCCTCGCTTCTCGGCGGCACCTAGGTAATTTCGCCTATTTGGCGGGCTTCACAACCATTGTACTTTCGGGTTAGTCGCGACATTTTCGCGCGGTCTCTCGAAAGGCACCTACTCATGGTGAAGAACACGGCACATCGATCGAGCACAGGAATGACGCGGTCGCTCGCTGCGGCTGCGGCGTCGGTTGCGATGTTCGCGACGGTCTTGGTTGCTCCGGCTGGCGCCCAGACAACCCAGGATCCGCTGTTATGTCGAGGGGCGGCTCCGACAATCGTCGGCACGGAGGGGCCCGACACCATCGTGGGCACCGATGGCTTTGACGTGATCATGGGTCTCGGCGGCAACGATACGATCCTTGGCCTCGGTGGAAACGACCTGATCTGCGGCGGCGAAGGCAACGACAACATTCGTTCCGGCCGTGGTGAGGACATCGTGTTTGGCGAGGAAGGCAACGACGTTATTCGCGGCAATCAAGAAGCCGACCGGATCAACGGCGGCCCAGGCGACGACAGCATCCGAGGACAGAACGGCGCTGACAACATCGATGGCGGCCTCGGTAACGACGTCATCTTTGGCGGAGGCGGTAAGGACACCATCTTCGGTCGCAGTGGAGATGACGAAATCGGCGGCGGTAACAACGACGACACGATCTTCGGCGGCCTCGGCGACGATATTCTTCGCGGCGGAAACGCCGCAGACGTCATCAACTCTGGTCACGGCGATGACTCTGTACGAGGCGGAATTGGTGTTGATCAGATCGTCACCGGGTTCTTCCTCGGCGACGAGGTCAACACCGGCGATCGCGACGACTTCATCAACGGCCAGCTGGAGTCGACCATCGCGGCCGGGCCAGTGGAACGCTCATCGACCGCTGCAAACCGAGCTGACACCTTCGCCGTCGTCGAGGCCAATTGGGTAACCGGCGCATGGTCGCGGGAGCAGACGGTCAAGCAGCTTGTTGCCCAGGGCCATAACCGCAACGACGTAAACGCTGCGATCGATCAGCTCGATATTGATTTCGAATTCCACGCTCGACTCGACGCCGACTTCCAATTGCGCAACGGGAATTTCTCCCGAGCTGCCCTAATCGATCAGCTGCACCTCGGCGCCCAGTTCACTCGGGCTGAGGCTCGGGCCGCCATTGACGCACTCGATCCGGACTTTGTCTCCGAGGTTTCGGACTTTGCCGTCCGGGAACTAGAGAACCGCGGGCTTTCCCGGGACGTACTGATCGTGATTCTGACCGACGACATCTTCGGGCGATTCACCAATGCTGAGGCCGAAGCTGCCATCAACCTTCTCGACCCCGACTTTGACGCCGAAGCGGTGCAATACGCCGAGCAGATCGGTGCACAAGAGTTCAGCTGCCAAGGTCTCGAAGCTTCGCTGACCGGATTCTTCGGTCGCTTCACGCCCGAACAGGCACGGCACGCAGGCGAGCAACTCGGCGTCTGCATCATGTAGAACCGAGTAGTTGGCTCTCGGAGTGGCGAATCATGTCTACTCCTACAGAAATTCACACAGATCGTAGCAAATGTTGGGCGAGTAGTTCTGTCTAGTGGTACGGTCGAGCACTGGTCACTAGCGGGAGGCTACTGGTGGGAATTTGGCGTGGAATTTTTGGTGCGGGACTTGTTGTCGCGGCCTTAGCGGCGGGGCTTGGTTTCTCCGCTGTAGGTGCTGCTGATGGCACGGTGGTCATCAATGAGATCTATTACAACCAACCCGATGGTGATCTGGGGCAGGACTTCATTGAGCTCCACAACCCGGGTGCGACCGACATCGACCTGACCGGCTACACGGTTGATGACGACAACTCATTTGAACCGGATGGGGATGGAGTCGTTGAGACCCTCACGCTGTCGGGCATTCTCCCAGCGGGCGGGTATACGTACGTAACGAGGGCTTCCGATGGTTTCGACGCTCTGGCGTTCTGGGGCGTCGCACCCTTTGCCACGATGGAGTTTGGTCTGGGGGGCGGCGGCGACACGGTCACTGTCCGCAACCCCGACGGCGACGTCGTTGACGAGGTTGTCTACGACGACGGCGCCCCGTGGCCGGGTGAACCTGATGGCGATGGGCCCTCGCTTGAGTTGATCAATGCGTTGGCGGATAACTCTGTGCCGAACGCGTGGGGCGCCTCGGACGGCGACCCAACCCCGGGAGTCGTGAACTCGATCGCAGGAACCACTCCCGCAGAGCCAATCGGCAACGTGGTCGCGACTCCTCAGGCCCCCGGTGCGGGTCAAGACATCACGGTTGTTGCCAACGTGCCCGGCGAGACTGCGCCAACGCTTTCCTACGTGGTCGACTTTGGAACCGAGGCCGCAATCACGATGACCGATGATGGCGTTGCCCCGGACGTCACCGCCAACGATGGTGTCTTTACTGCGCAGATCCCAGGTCAGGCAGCTGGCGAATTGGTGCGTTACCGCATTGTCGCTCCGGCCACTGGTGAGGTGTACCCGACGGGTGATGGCCGCAACTACGAAGGCGTCGTTGTAACCGATCCCACTCGTCTGCCGACTGAGTGGATCGACGTCGAGTGGTTCATCCCCGAAGTCGATTTCAACGCAATGTTCGATGACCCTACGGATGAATCGGTGCGCATCTTTGGTTCGGTCCTTGCGATCGATGGGGTGGTGTACGACAACATGGAGGTCAGGATTCGCGGCGGCGCTCATGCCCGAAACACCCTCGACAAACAAGGTCTCAGCTTTGACTTTGCCGCTGGCGTTGAGGTCGACGTGCCCGACGTGGCGCCGTATGCGCTCGACGAGTTCGCACTTAGCTCGGAGCGAGGATGGCACTTTGGTCGCCAGCTATCGAGTTGGTCGGTCTATGAGGATGCTGGGTTCCCAGTCGTGGGAGCACACCACGCCCGAGTCCGTCGGAACGGCGAGTTCTTCGGACTGTTCCGCTTCTCGGAAAAATTGGACGGCACATGGCGAGACGTCTCGGGTATTGATGGCGACTTCTACAAAGCAGTCCCGAGCACATTCGATAACGCTGTCACGGGATTTGAAAAGAAGCCCGATGATGGTGAAATCGAGTCGCTGCTCGACCTTGCGGACGTCATCAATGCTCCAACGTCGTCGCAGAAGGCCGACGACCTGTGGGACAGCCTCGATGTGCCCAACGTGGTCAACATGGTGGCTGCCTCAACAATCGTGGGGCACTTCGATTCGGGAGTTCAGAACTACTACCTGCACGACGACATCGAAGACACCGGTCGTTGGCAGATCTATCCATGGGATCTCAACAACACGTGGGGCAGTTTTGTCAACGGCTGCACGGGCGCTGATGCTTCGCTGTTGTGCATGAACACCGGCCAACTTTGGCCATCGATCCTTGGAGTTCCCGAGTTCGACGAGATGGTCGACCGTCGAATCCGAACGCTGTTGGACGGTCCGGTGTCCCCAGGTGAACTCGAGGATGAGTTCACCGTCTACCACGCCAACCTGTCCCAAGCGGAGGCCGATGCAGACAACGCCGCGTGGACCGCAGTTGCCCCTTACCGAACGCCGGCTCAGCACAATGGCGCAATCAATCGCCGTCGAAACCTGCTGCTCGATCAACCCGGCTTCCCGTCGTCACAGCCAGATGTTCCTGGGATTGTGATCAACGAGTTGACTCACAGCCCATTGAACGACGTCGAATTCCTTGAGCTGCACAATCCAACGGGCGACAGTGTCGACATATCGGGCTGGATCATTGACGGCAATGACGCGGTCATGCCTCAGGGGACCGTCATTCTCCCTGGTGATTACGTACTGCTCGTAAGCGATATCCAAGACTTCGAGGCCGCATACCCAGATGCGCCAAATGTGGTTCTTGTGGAGGTCAACGGCGGCCTACGCGGTAGCGGTGAACTGCTCGAATTGGTGACCGACTCGGGCAAGCTCGTTGATTCGGTGGACTACGCGAGCTCTCCGCCATGGCCGACCGAGCCAAACGCAGGTGAGGTATCGCTGTCACTGTTCGATCCCGCTGATGACAACGCGCTTGCAGCGTCATGGGGTGTCTCGATGGCCATTGGTGGAACACCGGGGGAGGCCAATGACACCGTCTCTGGCGCGGCAGCTGTGGCCCCGCCGAATGTGGTCATCAATGAGATCCACTACAACCCAGCTAACGGTGGCGTTGATTTCTTGGAGCTGTTCAATGCCGAGGATTCACCGGTTGATCTTTCCGGTTGGGAACTAGATGGAGTGGATTACGAGTTCCCGGCCGGTGCCGCTATTGAGGCTGGTGGATACGTAGTGGTGACCCAGGATCTCGCTGTGTTCCAAGCCGTGTACCCGGGTGTCGATGCGGTGCAGTGGACCGATGGTGGCTTGTCGAATGGCGGTGAGGACGTCGCTGTTCTCAATACGGCAGGCGTTCAGGTGGATGTTGTCGACTACGACGATGAGGGTGACTGGACCGACGTACCTGACGGGAACGGGCCCTCCCTTGAGTTGATTGACCCAGCGTTGGACAACGAGCTTGCAGCGTCGTGGCAGCCGTCGGCTGTCGATGGTGGTTCGCCAGGTGTGGCGAACAGCGGCGGTAACCCGGTTGATCCCGATCCTGTCGATCCGGTTGACCCTGACCCTGTGGATCCGGTTGGGTCGGTGTTGGTTGTTCGTGCGTTGGGTGACACGGGTGAGGAAGTGATGGAGGTTCGTGTCGGCGGCGTTGTTGTGGAGTCGTTTGATGTGTCGACGGACTTTGTTTCTTATGAGGTGGCGGTTCCTGCGGGCACAGCGATTGGCGACATTGCGGTGGCGTTTGTGAATAACGCGACTCGGGTTGACTTTGATCGGAATCTTGAGGTGGATTGGGTTGAGCTTGATGGTGTTCGGTTTGAGACCGAAGCCGATGAGACGACCTCGACGGGAACGTTTAATGAAGGTACGGGTTGTGATCCGTCGTCGGTGACGTTGTCAGAAACCCTGCATTGCAACGG
>CAZLWE010000060.1:0-5293 GCA_964562985.1 uncultured Acidimicrobiales bacterium | reverse complement strand
GTACGGGTTGTGATCCGTCGTCGGTGACGTTGTCAGAAACCCTGCATTGCAACGGTGAGTTCCGTTATGGCGGCACCGGCGATCCTGTCAACCCTGATCCGGTCGACCCTGACCCTGTGGATCCGGTTGGGTCGGTGTTGGTTGTTCGTGCGTTGGGTGACACGGGTGAGGAAGTGATGGAGGTTCGTGTCGGCGGCGTTGTTGTGGAGTCGTTTGATGTGTCGACGGACTTTGTTTCTTATGAGGTGGCGGTTCCTGCGGGCACAGCGATTGGCGACATTGCGGTGGCGTTTGTGAATAACGCGACTCGGGTTGACTTTGATCGGAATCTTGAGGTGGATTGGGTTGAGCTTGATGGTGTTCGGTTTGAGACCGAAGCCGATGAGACGACCTCGACGGGAACGTTTAATGAAGGTACGGGTTGTGATCCGTCGTCGGTGACGTTGTCAGAAACCCTGCATTGCAACGGCGAATTCAGCTACGCCTGATCGGTGTGTCATGACAAAGACCAAACGCCGTGCCCGGCTCATCGTCGGCTTGCTTCTAGTAGCCCTCCTCGCCGCCTCATGCTCGACCGCTGAATCGGCGGCCGCCGACATAGACTCGGTCGAGGCGGAGGAGCAGGCGAGCCGGACCCTCGGCGAGGGCGTCGACGCAGCCCCCGACGAGGAGGACAGGTCGGTGGTAGAAGCAGCAGCAGCGGAGGTCCCACCCGTCAACGCTCCAGTTGAGGTTGATGCATCTCAAACGTCCGACAACGCGATTGCCGTTCCCGATCTAGGAGACTCGGTCTGGGCGGTAGTTGTCGCCGGCGCCTCAGACCCCTTCGAACCATTCCTTGGTGACGTCGTGGACGATTTGGCTGCGGCTGGCTTCGAAACCACCATTACAAACTGCGATGTCGGAGCAGCTGAGGCGATCGGTATGCAGCCCTCGGCGAGCTTTACCGTGTCGGTGTATGCCTCCGATGAGGCCAGCGCTGAACTCTTAGCGGCTGAACTTGATCAGAGCGGGCTCGGTGGCCCGGTTGCTGAACTGGTCGTGCAGTGCCCGTAACACCGGCTTCTCGGATCGGTCGTCGCTGCGGCTAGCCGAGCAGATTTTCGGTGACTGCACCGGCTACGGTTCGATGCGTGGGCACGACGGGAGCTTTCTCATGATCCGATCCGGTATTCGACTCGCTATTGCAGCGCTCACCGTGGTGGCCACTTTGGCCGCGACTATGGGTACTGCCGCAGCCGCAAATCCCATCAGTGAACCCATCATTAACCGAGGTGTTGAGGTGGAGCTCACCCCTTGGGTGCAGATCCCTAACACCACCCGTGGCACTGCGAGGCTGAACCACTTCGCAACGACTGGCGAGCGGCTGTTCGTCGTAGAGGACTTCGACGGACGCATCTACGAGATCAACGGTCGAGGCGACGCGGAGTTGTTCTTCGACGTCAAGGCCACCATCGCTGCGGTCACGCCGCGACGCCTCGACAACACCTCGATCCCTCAGGGCGGGCTGCGCGCAGTCGCCTTCCACCCAGAGTTCGACCAGAACGGCCTGCTCTACACCACCCACATGGAGACCCGCTCGGCCGATCTCAGCGCCGACCTTTACCTCAGCAATGTGGCGAACCCGATCATCGCAGATGGCGTTCTGGTCGAGTGGCAGGTCGACGCCAGCGGCAGGGTAGACCCCGATAGTTACCGCCAGGTGTTCCGTGTGGGCATGCCGGTCTATGACCACGCCATCAAGCAGGCCATGTTCAACCCATTCACCGCGCCGGGCGATGCCGACTACGGCGTGCTCTATGTGGCCCATGGCGATGGCTCCACCCAGGCCGCAACCCTCGGGGGTGGGCAAAATAACGACGCCCTCGGCAAGATCCTACGAATCGACCCGACCGAGCAGCCAAACGGCGACCGCTTCGCGGTGCCGGGCGACAACCCGTTCCTCGGTGACGCCTCGATGCTCGACGAGGTCTATTCACTCGGCCACCGCAACCCGCACCATCTCTCGTTCCATAGCGACGGACAGTTGATCGTTGCCGAGGTGGGGCGCGGCAACGTCGAGGAAATCAACCTCATCGAACCCGGCGGAAATTACGGCTGGAGCCGTCGGGAAGGCACGTTCGTGCACGTTGGTGGCGGACTCGTGACCGGTGTTCAAGCACTTCCCGCCAACGAGGCCGACTTCGGCTTCGTCTTCCCGGCTGCCCAATGGGGTCACGACGGGGTAGTGGGTGACACATTCACCGGCCAGGGCATCGCCGGATCACACGTGATCGAGAACGGGTCCGCCCTCGACGGCGAGTACTTCCACGCCGACTTTGCGACCTCGGGCAGGTTGTTCCACACCAACTACGACGAACTGCAAGCGGCGGTCACCACGCTAAACCCCGGTCAGGCACCAACGGCCCTGACCCAGGCTCCCGTTGCGACGCCCCGAATCTTGTTCGACCACGACTCCAACCCCTTTACCGACCCGCTAGTGCGTTCGGACCTTCGCGACGTGTTCAACGACTCGTCGAACTATGACGGGTCGGGTCGAGCTGACGTGCGATTCGGGCAGGGGGTCGATGGTGAGTTGTACATCTCAAGCAAGCGAACCGGGATCGTGTATCTCGTAACGAATTCGCTGCCGAGTTCGATGCTTTGCGACGGTCATGCAGCCACCGTCGATGGCTTGGTCGGAACCGACGGACGCGATGTGATTATCGGAACCGGGGCGGGGGACCTGCTTCGGGGTCTCGGCGGCGACGATCTCATTTGTGGCCGTGGTGGCGACGACACGATCGATGCCGGGGCTGGCAACGATACGGTCTTCGCTGGAGACGGCGCTGATGTCGTTCGCGGGAAGGACGGTAACGACTCGCTCTCTGGTGACGACGGAGATGACCTCATCTTTGGTGGACGCGGCGTCGACTTCATCCGAGGCGACGCCGGAAACGACGAATTGCGTGGAGGCCTCCTCGACGACATGCTGCTCGGCGGTCAAGGCGACGACGTGCTGTTTGGTCAGCGCCACAATGACGACCTCCGCGGAGGTGCAGGCGACGATGTGCTCCGTGGCGGCGCCGGACCGAACAATGTTGCCCGTGGTGGTGCCGGCTTCGACGAATGCCGGACGGTAGTCACCGCTATTGGTTGTGAGCGCTAGTAAACATCGTTCATCAGGGTTGCCAGTTCAACGGTGACCTGACCAATCTTGCAGACGTCGGTTGTATCTCAATAATTTAGCGCTGAGCGTAGACTCTACGAGTTGCCGGTCGAAACCGAGTTACGTGGCAGGAAACAGGCAGAAAAAGCGGACGGGGTGAAGTCTCTAAGGCGATATGCGCGAAGAGGCCACAATTGTGGCTTTAGACTCATTTTTCCTCACCAACAGTTGCTGGTACCCTGTTGCTATATCAGCTGATGACGGCGCTTGGGATCACTGATGGCGAATTGGAGATGATGTGAACGGACTCGCAACACTTTTACGGCCTGTCCTCGACTGGGCGTACCAGAGGCCACAGCTCTTTCCGCGCGCAGTTGACGCCGCTGTTTGGCCGGTCGCGCTCGTCCTAGGCGCAATCCTGAAGTTGGTCTTTTCGGTGGGTTCGACCGGTAGCGAGCTCATTGTCTTGTGCTTCGTTGCGGTGACTCTGCAAATGGCGTTGGGTTGGATTGTTGGCCTCTACCGTTTCCGCTGGCGCATTTCGTCATTCGACGAAGTCATGGCCCTCAGCGCCGTTTGGTCCGTCGTGACCATCGTGCTCGTGCTCGGCAACTATGCGGCACGACAAACCGGTACGACAGAACTGCCCACCTCAGGAGTCGGGATCGGAGCGATCACCGCATTGGTCATGCTCGGTGGTGTGCGAGCGCTGTGGCGCCGGTACTGGGAGCGAAACCGACGCCCCCAAAACGAAGACTGTCAGCGCACGGTCGTGTTCGGTGCTGGTGAAGGTGGCGCGCAGATGGTGCACGCCATGTTGCTAGACCCCGACAGTGTCTATCTTCCTGTTGCCTTACTCGACGACGATCCACGTAAGCAGAATCGTGAGCTCCATGGCGTTCGGGTCCGAGGTACCCGTGAAGACGTTCTTCGGGTAGCCAAAGAATACGATGCCGAAACCCTTCTCGTAGCCGTCCCGACCGCAGATGCGTCGCTAATCAAGGATCTCGCAGGGCGCGCTCGCGAGGCTGATCTCGAGATTCGCGTATTGCCAAGCTCTACCGACCTCGTTGAGAAGATGTCGCTTGCCGACGTTCGCCCGCCGACCGTCGAAGACCTCTTGGGTCGCGATCCGGTGGAGATCGATCTGGAGAGTGTTGTCGACTACATCCGAGGTAAGCGAGTACTCATTACCGGAGCCGGCGGATCAATCGGTTCCGAACTGTCCCGCCAGGTCAAGGGGTTCGGTCCGAGTGAGCTGTATCTGCTCGACCGCGACGAGAGCGCATTGCACGGCGTGCAATTGTCGATGGAAGGCCGAGCGCTACTCGATACTGACATGCTGGTCGTCGGCAATATTCGCGACCGTGAGCGAATGTTCGAACTCTTCGAGCGCTATAAGCCGGAGGTCGTGTTCCACACCGCAGCGCTCAAGCACCTCACCCTGTTGGAGAACCACCCCGAAGAGGGGATGAAGACCAACACCATCGGCACCAAGAACTTGCTCGATGCAGCGAAGGCTTCCGGCGTTGAACGCTTCGTGAACATCAGCACCGACAAAGCGGCCGATCCAACGTCGGTTCTCGGTGCAACCAAGCTGGCCGCCGAGCGCCTTACCGCCAAGATGGCCGAAGAAACTGGCCTGCCATATGTGTCGGTTCGGTTCGGCAATGTGCTCGGAAGCCGCGGGTCGGTATTGCCGACCTTCATGGGGCAAATCGAGCAGGGCAAGCCGATCACGGTCACCCACCCCGACGTCACCCGCTACTTCATGACCATTCCTGAAGCGGTACGACTCGTGGTACAGGCTGGCGCCATCGGCGACCCGGGCGAGGTCATGATTCTCGACATGGGTGAACCGGTCAAGATCGTCGACCTGGCCCAGCAGTTGATCGACATGCTGAGCCCGAACACCAAGATCGAGTTCACCGGGCTACGCCCCGGCGAGAAGATGCATGAGATCCTCATCTCGCGGACCGAAAACGGTGTCTCTAAGCGTCACCCTCGAATCACCCACACCGCTGGTGAGGTGCTCGAACCGTCCTCAGCTCTAGAGGCAGTTGGTCCTGCGGCTCAGGTGCGAGTAGCCGACATGCTTGATGAAATCGCTTCCCAAAGCGGGCGAACGGCCAAGTCGGATCACGC
>CAZLWE010000059.1:0-21659 GCA_964562985.1 uncultured Acidimicrobiales bacterium | reverse complement strand
CACCCGTTGACCCAGCACCCGTCGATCCTGCCCCGGTAGATCCTGCCCCGGTTGATCCAGCACCACCAGCGGTTTGCCAGGTCGTTGTGAACCCCGACGGCGCCATCACCGTCGAATGGTCGATACCCAACAACACCATCAACGTCCTGCGAAATGGCTTCTGGATCGGCACCGTTACCAACGGCGGCGACTTGCTCAACGACCCCCTCGGCAACCAAAACGATACGTACTTCATACGCGTCCGCCCAGCCGGACAAGTCATCGACTACGACTGCGAACCCGCCGCGTAACGCGAACCGCTACCAGATTCGTCGGTCTCGCCACCACTTCCCTGCGAGGAATGCTCCTCCGAGGACGGTGATCGCCATATCGATCGGGGCAACGATCCCGCCGTAGTAGTCGCGGTCGTAGTAACTGACCGGGCTGTCGATTCGGGTCTTCCAATCAAATGGGAAGAAGATCAACGGGCCGTCGTTGTGGTGCACTGGCAGATCCATCCCGATGTGGGCCAAGCAGCCAAGCGCGAACGCCGTCAACTTGGGTGAGTTGAACTTTCGGCCTGCGAGCGCCATTGCCCCGGTAATGATTGGACTGTGCAGGGTGTTCTGGACAGCGATCCAGCCCGGGTCCTCGAAGAACAATGTTCCAAACGCATGCTCCATCGACTCTTGCCTGGTCATGCCTTTGAACCGCGGGAAGTACACGGCCGCACCAACGGTCAACAGCGTCAGCCCCACATCAGGCGCTAGCCCACCGATGGCAAACCACAGCGGCTTTTCGGCGAGTTCCAGGAGAACCGGACTCGGCGTGGTAGCCCGGCGGCGGCGCCGTGCGAGGAGGGCGTTCGCGACCACATGGGTCGAGGTGATCATCACCCCATCGTACCGCCGACCAAAACGTAGTGATGGCCCGAGCGCCGTCGCGCCCGCTACAGCCCCTATACCTCAGCTGCCTCGCGTGCGTGCTTGAGCTTCTTAATTTCCCGAGCGCGTGTGGTGGCATCGAGGTTCACCTTGCGAAGGCGAATGTTGTCCGGGGTGACCTCAACACACTCATCATCAGCGATCGTCTCAAGGGCGCCTTCGAGTGACAACACCTTTGGCGGGGTCAAGCGCACTGTGTCGTCCGAAGATTGCGTGCGAATGTTGTCGAGCTTCTTCTCTTTGCAGATGTTGACGTCCATATCCTCGTTGCGAGGGTTCTCGCCGATGATCATGCCTTCGTAGACGTCGACGCCGACCGGGATGTAGAACACGGCGCGTTCTTGGAGGTTCTGGATGGCGTTGGTCGTGCTCGATCCAGTGCGGTCGGCAACGATCGATCCCTTGTTGCGCATGCGAATCTCGCCCTGCCAAGGGATCCAGCCTTCAAACACGTGGTTCGCAAGGCCGGTGCCACGGGTTTCGGTCAGGAAGCTGGTGCGGAAACCAATGAGCGCTCGCGCTGGCACGACGTATTCGAGACGCACCCAACCGGCGCCATGGTTCCCCATGTTCTCCATCTTTGCCTTGCGCTCACCGAGCAGCTGGGTGATGCCGCCGACGTGTTCTTCGGGGATGTCGATCGTGAGGCGTTCGGTCGGCTCGTGAAGCGTGCCGTCGATCTCCTTGGTCAGAACGGCGGGCTTACCTACGGTGAGCTCGAAGCCCTCGCGACGCATTGTTTCGACCAGGACTGCAAGTTGGAGTTCGCCACGGCCTTGAACTTCGAAATTGTCTGGTCGATCGGTCGGGATAACTCGGATGGACACATTGCCAACGAGTTCCTTGTCGAGACGATCCTTGATTTGGCGGGCGGTGAGCTTGTCGCCATCCTTGCCAGCGAGCGGCGAGGTGTTGGTGCCGATCGTCATCGAAAGGGTGGGTTCATCGACGGTGATGGTGGGCAGCGCGATCGGGTTGGCCGGGTCGGCGAGGGTGTCGCCGATCATCACGGATTCCATGCCCGAGATCTGTACGAGCTCGCCAGGACCCGCCTCGTCGATATCGACGCTGTCGATTCCCTCGGTGGCGGTGAGCGTCACCACCTTTTGATTGGTGACCGTGCCGTCTTCTTGCATCCAGGCCACCTGTTGGCCCTTCTTGATGTTGCCCTGCATCACCCGACAAATCGCCAGGCGGCCAACGTATGGGGATGCGTCGAGGTTGGTGACCCATACCTGTGTGGGTGCCTCTTCGTCGTACTCATATGGCGGGACGGTTTCGATAAGGGTTTCAAACAGCGGCGACATGTCGGTGCCCTGCTCGCCGTCGGGGTCCATTTGGGCATACCCGTCACGCGCACAGGTGTAGACGATTGGAAAGTTGATCTGGTCGTCGTCGGCGCCGATCTCGAGGAACAGCTCGTACACCTCGTCGACGACCTCAGCGACGCGAGCGTCAGCGCGGTCGATCTTGTTGATGACGAGCACCACAGGGAGGCCCCGCGCCATCGCCTTACCCAATACAAAGCGCGTCTGGGGAAGCGGGCCTTCACTCGAATCCACGAGCAAGATCACGCCATCGATCATCGTGAGTGCCCGCTCGACCTCGCCACCGAAGTCGGCGTGACCTGGCGTGTCGACGATGTTGATCTTGACGTCACCATCGTCGGTCTTCCAATGCATCGCCGCATTGTTGGCAAGGATCGTGATGCCCTTTTCTTTCTCGAGGTCGGTGTTATCCATCACTCGTTCGACCACTTCACCGTGGTCGCTGAACACACCGCCTTGGCGCAACATGGCGTCGACAAGCGTGGTCTTGCCGTGGTCGACGTGGGCGATCATGGCGATGTTGCGAAGATCGGTGCGGGTCTTTTGTGCAGTCACGTAAGAGAACGGTAGCGACACCACCAAGCGTGGCGCGCGACCCCGCCACCTTTCACACCAACAAGAATGTCGACTTTCCCGGAACCAGATGCTGCCGATAGACGTAGAAGAGGCAATGAACAGGCGCGTTCGACGCCTTCCATAGCGAAAGGCTCTTGCCATGGCGGACCGGTCAACCATACGAATTTCTTCACGAGACTCACGTCTGTGGGTACTACTTCTGCTCATCGCGCTGGTCGCGGCGGCGTGTTCCGGCAGCGACGCAGAAACCGCCGCAGCCACCGACTCTGCGGCCGACTTTGTGGACGAAGCCGTCGATAGCGGTTCCAGCGCGTTTGAAACCGACGACAGCGAAGCAGCCTTCGATGGCGACGAGGAAGCATTCGAAGATGCAGGGGAGCCAGCAAGCGCCGATGGCGAAGCGGACAACCCGCTGGGCTCCGGGGGCGCTGGTCAGGGCCTCGACGCACAGAGCCTCGGGCGCGAGATCATCTTCACCGCTCGCCTCGCAGTAGACGTCGACAACGTCGCCGAAGCTGGAACCGAAGCCACACGCATCATCACCGACGTCGGCGGCTTTGTCTTTGGACAAGAAAGCTCTGGCGGCAACGAACCCCGCAGCGAAATCACCTTCAAGGTCCTTCCCGAAGATTTCTCCGAAGCGCTCGACGCGCTCAGCGGCATCGGCGAGCTCCGCAACCAATCGATCACCACCGACGACGTCACCGAGCGGGTGGTCGACCTCAACAGCCGTATCGAGGTCGCCGAGCTAGGCGTCGAACGTCTTCGCAACGCACTTGAGGAGGCGCCGAACCTTGAGGACTTCGCGCAGATCGAAGAACTGCTTCTCGCTCGCGAAGCGGACCTCGAGCTCATGCGAGGCCGCCTACGGACACTCCGCGACCAGATCGACCTGGCAACCATCACCCTCGTGCTCCAACAAGACCGTATCGATAACTTCCTCTCGCTCGAGGTGAGCGTGTATGAAGGCCACGACAACGGCGCTCGCTGCCCTGCTAGCGGCTTCGGCGACCAGCGTTTTGAGCCCGGCAATGAGGTCACCCTGTGCTTCCTGGCGCGCAACGACGGCGAACAGACGCTCCGCGACGTCACCGTTACGGAGACTGCGCTCACCATCGACGGAAACGAGCAACTGCTCACCGTCTTCGGCGAGGACGAACTCCGCCCGGGTCAAACCTTTATTCAGGCCATAGAGATCGACATCGAGCGCGACCTGTTCCTGCGAGTCGGCGCCACAGGCATCCCAACCGACGGCGCAACCGATGCACAAGCTGCTCCCACCGTCAGCACCGAAACCAGCCCACGGCTTCGAGTGAATGAAGATGCCGCCGACCCGGGCTTCGGCGACGGCTTCGGTGCTGGCGTTGAGCTGCTGTCGCGGATCTGGACCGTCGCAGTTGTTGTGGTTGGCTTTGCCATTCCGCTGCTGATTTTCATCCCGCTCATCGCTTTGGCATGGTTCGGATTGCGCCGACTACAAGCCAATCGACTAACGAAGAAGCAGGAACGCATCGCTGCATCGATGCCGCCTCCGCCACGCTCCGAGGCGAGCTTCGAGGAAGAGTAGCGGCGTCACCGGTTACGAAGTTCAGAATTGCTCGACGCGCCGAGCGAGAGAACAGGTCGTGGGTTTAGATTGAGACCATGGATGCAACCGAACTTCGTGCGCTTCAAGCGCCACTGAAAGAGCAATACTCAGACGACCCAGACTCCGCGGTCATCACCCTCAACGCCACCGGCAAGATCGGCGAGGGCGTCACCTGCAAGGTGGAGACCGGCGGCAAAATTGCCGAAGCCGGGCTCCATCCCAAGACCGGCGGCGACGGACTGTCGCTGTGCTCCGGTGACATGCTCCTCGAAGCGCTCGTCGCTTGCGCTGGAGTCACTCTGAACGCGGTGGCAACCGCGATAGAGATCGATCTTCGTGACGCAACCATCACCGCCGAAGGAGACCTCGACTTTCGGGGAACCCTCGGTGTGTCCAAGGAGGCACCCGTCGGATTCAAAGACATCCGCCTTACCTTCGACCTCGACACCGACGCCGAACAAGACCAGATCGACACGCTCATCAAGCTCACCGAGCGTTACTGCGTCGTTTTCCAGTCGATCTCCAACACCCCGGAGATGACAGTCTCGTACTAGCTGTGATCCCTTAGGCGCCTAAGGGAAGAAAATCCGCAGAGCAGCCAGAGGAGCGCAGCGACGAAGCGGCGATTGCGGCGAATAATGCTCTGCAGCCCGTGGCGCCAAAATCGCGACGAAGTCGCCCGGCGCCTAAGGGAAGAAAATCCGCAGAGCAGCCAGAGGAGCGCAGCGACGAAGCGGCGATTGCGGCGAATAATGCTCTGCAGCCCGTGGCGCCAAAATCGCGACGAAGTCGCCCGGCGCCTAAGGGATCAGAGCGGTAACGTTGTTGCAGGTGAAGAAGCGAATACCTGTACCCAATACTTTTGAGCCAGTTGACGAGTTTGTTGACGAGGCGTGGGAGGCGCTTCGCGGCCACCCCGTGATCGACCGGGTGTTTTACGGCGCGTCAGAGGCAGCCAACTTCTCGCGGATCTGGCACGCGATCGGGCTCGCACAAGCGATCGCACTCCGAGACCCGAAGCGGGCATTGCGAGCAAGCGCCGCGCTTGGTCTCGAAGCCGCGCTGGTCAACGGTCCGATCAAGTCGTTGTTCGAACGAGAACGACCGGAGGCCGATGATCGACCACTCAAGCTCCGCCAACCAAAGACATCGAGCTTCCCATCAGGTCATGCAAGCGCGGCCGTCGTGGCCGCCTCGTTCCTCACCCCGGGGATGCCCTGGTTGCTCCGAGTAGTGATTCGCGCCCTCGCCACGATCGTGGCCTCCAGTCGGATTCACGTGCAGATCCATCACGCCACCGACGTCGCCGCAGGCGCCATCACCGGCTGGGTCCTCGCTCGCCTCGCCCGAGCCATCCTCAACCGAACCCCACTCGTGTAAGGCTTCCACCCGCAGAGCACGCCGAGTGAAGCGAAACGTGCGATTGCGGAGAATGACTGGCGTACACTGCACGTTTCATGTCGATCTATCTGATCCGTCACGCTTCAGCAGGAACTCGCGGGAGTTTGGGTCACAACGGTGACCTCGACCGCGTTCTCGATGCGGTCGGGCATGACCAAGCAGCAGTGATTGCGTCCACGTACAGCGACGCCGGAATCACCGAGATCTACACCAGCGCCGCAACGCGGTGTCGTCAGACCGTGGAGCCGTTGGGCGAAAGCCTCGGCCTGGACGTTGTCGTGCACGACGCACTGCTCGAAGGCCAAAGCGCCACGGCAGCGGTGCACCTCATGCGGGTGCTCGCCCAAGCGGGTACCACCGCTGTCCTCTGTAGCCATGGCGACATCATCCCCGACAGCATCCAAACCCTTGCCAGAGAAGGCATGGTGATTAGCGGTCCCCGGGGCTGGGCAAAGGGCTCCACCTGGGAACTCAGCACCCGAGGCAGCGATATCACCCAAGCCAAATTCCTCGGCCCCTTCTGATCTTCTCAGCGGTCGCAATCCGAGCCTGACGGCTCTCGATGCTGCCGTTCGTTCCTCACTAAGACTGCTAGCCAGAGGCCGCGCCCGCTCGCACCGGCTTCGCAGCTGCGCGCTACCCCAGGAAAGGGGGCCTGGGTGGGTTCAATTAGCGGAGGAGGTGTTGGAGGTCGGTGAGGGTGTTGGCTTCTTGGGGTGATTTGTCTGGACGGTATTGCTTTACGCGGGCGAAACGTAGGGCCAAGCCGCCGTCGTAGGTGGTGGAACGTTGAACACCGTCGATGGCGATCTCTACGACCAGTTCCGGGCGTACAAACACGGTGATGGCGTCGCGCCTGGGATCAACGCCCTCACGTTCGACTTGTAGCTCAAGAAGGCGTTGGGTCTGCCACGCCAAGAGTTCGTCGCTGAGGCCCTTGAAGGTCTTGCCGACCATGACGAAATCGTCGCCATCGCGGGCACCGAGGTGAAGATTCGACAACCACCCGTTGCGGCGTCCGTGCCCCCATTCCGCCCCAAGTACCACGAGATCGTAGGTATGGACCGGTTTGACCTTGCGCCAGGTTTTGCCCCTCTTGCCCGCGGCGTAGGGCGAATCGATCGCCTTCACCATGACGCCTTCGTGTCCTGCAGCCAACACTTCGGCTTCGAAAGCCGCCGCCTTATCGGGATCATCGGTCACGATCGTGTCAATCACGTGCTCGCCAACGACCTCTCGAAGGTTGCCCAGTCGAGACGAAAGTGACTCGTCGATGAGATCTTTGCCATCGCGATGCACGATGTCGAAGAATCCGACATTCAACGCGACACGACCCGACTCCCCGCCCGAACTGAATGTCGATGCGGTGTCCTGGAACATCTCGGGAGAATCCTCGGAGACACCGATGAGCTCGCCGTCGAGCACCAGGCTTTCGGCGGGCAGATCCCGCACCAGATCGACCACCGCCGGCAATCGTTCGGTGACATTGTTCAGGTTACGGGTGTAGAGGAATACGCTGTCGCCAACCTTGTGGACCTGCAGTCGAATGCCGTCGAGCTTCGCCTGAACGACCACCTCGCCCAGTTCCTCGACAGCCTCGGCGACGCTGGTCGCCGTGGCAGCGAGCATCGGCTGCACACCGCGCCCAACCCGAAGACCCACAGCTGCAAGCCCGTCAATGCCTCCGGACAACGCGATCGACGCTGTGTCGCCGAGATCCCCTGACAGCATTGCGGCTCGACGCACCGAGGCCTGGGTTACTCCTGCGGCCTTCGCGATCGCGGCCACCATGACGCCGGCGAGAGCCCCTTGGCGCAGCCCGCCGGTGAGCACGGCACCGAGAAAGTCCGCTTCGACGGGTGTTGCCCGCCCGAACAGGCCATCGAGAACCTCCAAGCGGCGAGCCTTCGAACCTGACCCAGTGATGGAGATGAGCTCGCTCAGCGCAGTGTCGATCTCCTCGACCATCAGCGTCGGTTCGTTAGCTCGATTGTCGGTGGTATCTCGAACCATCGCCCATCCAACGCCGATACGACCTTGGCGAACCTCTCCGGTCAGAAGCCCCACGACCACCGGTGCCAGCGCTGGGCCCGCCGCCGCGACAACCTCAGCGAGGATGTTCGTCTTGTCGGTACGGCCCGACGTGGTCGCCACGTCCAACGCGGCCTGTGCCACGGTGACGAAGGGCAGGTTGGCCATGCCCTAGATAATCACGAAGCCGACTGTTCGAGCGCCTCGCGAAGGCCAAACTGTTCGATCAGCTCGACCATGTCGGCAGGCTGTTCTGATAGCGAGTCGAAGGCGACCAGCTCGGCACGTGCATCTTCGACCTGGCCCAAGCGGTTGAACACAAATGCTCGGAAGACCCGAGCGTCAGCCGAGGTTGGGTCCGCTTCAACCGCCCGATCGAGCCACTCGACCGCGTCGGTGAACAAGTCCTCGACACCCGACTGCGCGAGGAGGGCCAGTGTCCAGCCGTGCCATGCCATCGCGTCGGCATTGTTCGGATCGACGGCAAGGACGGCGTCGAAGGAGCGCACCGCGTTCTCCGGTTCTTGCAGCTGGACGAACAATTCGCCAGCGAGCTGTGCCTCGTTGATCCCGATGTTCTCGGCCTCAAGATCCGGGATACCCGGGTCGTCGGTGAGCAGTTGATCCATTCGAGCGACGCCGATCCGCTCGCGGACCTGGCGTTGGGCCACCAGTTGCTGAGCAACGGCGGTGGGGTTCGCGGCATCGAAAGCCGCGAGTTCGTCAGAGGCCGTCTCAAAGTCCTCGGCATCGAGGGCGACCAGGGCTCGGAACACTCGAACGTCGGCGTAGGCCGGGTCGAGAAACACCGCTTCCTCGAAGTCGGCCACCGCTGCATCTTGATCACCGGATTGGTATTGCACCCAACCGCGGTAGGTGTAGGCCTCGACGTTGGTCGGTTGCAGGGACAAGACCTCGTCGTAGAGCTCGATCGACCGGTCAACCTCGCCAACACCAAAGGCCTCAGCAGCGTCAGCGAGCAGGGTCACTGTGCTCTGTCGAATCTCGCCGCTCGCGGTGTCGTTCGCCCCGCGAGCGCCCGAGAAGGCGATCATGGCCCACGACGCCAGCCCGGTGAGCGCCAACACGCCAACAGCCCACAGGGCCTTCTGTGACACCGTCCTCTTGCGCCGGGTGCGTTTGATCGCCGCGCCGTCGAGCACTCGGGTGAGTTGGGCCGTACGAGCCGTGTAGTCGTCGCGCAGGGTCGCATAGTCGAGCTCGTCGATATCTCCCGCGCCATACTCGGAGTCGAGGTCATCGAGCGACACCAGTAGGTGGTCGCGCTCTTCTGCGATGCGGATCAATTCGGAGTCGGTCAGCTGGCTCATCAACTCAACCCCCGCTGCTGACGGAGCTGTTCGACCAGCTCCACATCTGCATCGGTAGCGAGTTTCGCTTCGGTGGTACGCCAGCGCTGGAACACCGCCGCGAGGGCAGCGAACCCGAAGACCATCACCACGACCGGCAGGATCCAGATCAACCCGATGATGCCTCCGCTTTGGGGACGAAGGTCGACCGACTCGCCATACGCGCCGACGAGCGCGTCGGTGATCTGCAGATCGGTCTGGCCGTCGTCGACGCGCCTACGGATATCGCGTCGGATCTCTTCGGCGACTACCGCATTCGACTCGGCAACCGACTGACCATCACACGTTGGGCAGGCAAAGTCTTCCGATAGCGAACGAACGCGATCTTCGTTCGTGCGCGGCGGACCCTCAACCTGCGTCGAGAGCACGAGCGCCGACGATGCTGCTGCAAGCAGGCACAGCCAGAGGAGGACCTTTCGAGAGAACATGACTACCCGGCCTCGCCGCCATTGCCGGTGACCGTCCTGCCTTCGAGGCGGGCGATCTCGTTCTCGATATCGGCTTGGGTGATACCGCCGAGGAACTTCGACGTGACGATGCCGTTGGGGGCTACGAGGAACGTCTCTGGCACGGCAGCTACGCCGTAGGTAATCGCGTATTGGCCGACGTCTTCGACCATGACCGACCAGTCACCGCCGTTGCGGTCGAAGAAGTCTTCGACGTTCGATGCTCGATCGCTAAAGGCGATACTCACCACCGCAGCTTCACCTGATGGGCTATTCGCTTCTTCGAATGCGATGAGCTCTGGATGCTCTTCGATGCATGGGATACAGGTGGTGCTAAAGAAGTTGACGACGACCCAACGACCGCGGTGATCGTCGAGGTCGAAGCCCTCGCCATCGACCGTCGGTCCGGCGATGAGCGGCGCGGCCTGTGAGATCAGCGGACTCGGGCCGAGGCCCTGGTTCGTTTCGCTGGTCGCCAGCACGACAATGAGCGCCACCAGCACGATTCCCATGCCGCTGGCGAGAATGAGCCCGAGTCGGCTTCCGCCGGCGGGTAGCTCGATCTCGATCGGCTCCTCGGTGTCGGTCATGCCGGTACCGGGGCCTCTGGCATCTGTTCGGTTGGACCGTCCTTGGTCGGCACGGGAGCCGAGGCTGGCATGGTCGGACGTCGGCGCGACCCGGGAACGAGCGCCAACAGGGTGCCTCCGGCCATCATGATGCCGCCGATCCACAGCCAGATCACGAGTGGTTGCACGGTGACACGCACAATGGCGCTTTGGTCGTCGTCGGTCGGCAATACCGCGAGTTGCACGTCGTCGAAGAGCGTGCCTCGGGTCTGCGGGGTACCGATGGTTCGTCCGGCGAATGGGAACGCCGTGAGAGCCGGTGTTTCGATCCGCCCATCAACCTCGATGAGCACTTGGTCGTCGATGCGGCCGTCTGGGTGCACGACCTGATCGGTCCCACGGAAGACAAACTCGTGACCGGCGAGCGATGCGGTGTCGCCGACCTGGTCGAACTGCAGCTCGGCCTGGCGCAGGTATGCGTTACTCGCAGCGAAAGCGACAGCGATCAAGATGACACCAAGGTGCACGATCATGCCGCCGTTGGTACGGCCGACGAGGCCGCGCCAACCCTGGCGACGGGTGGCGAGAACGAGTTGGCGCAGCGCAGCGCCGCCAGCAAAACCGGCGAGGCCGAAGGCCAGCACGGGTGCGAACCCGCCGCCACCGAGCACTAACGAGAGCACCATGGCGGCCACGCCTAGTACGGCTGGCCAGAAGAGGCGATCGCTGAGCACTTCGCCGGTGGTCTTGCGCCATGGCAGAACGGGAGCGATCGCCATGAGGAACAACAGCACGAAGCCGATCGGCATGGTCATGCGATCGAAGAACGGGTTTCCGACGGCGATGCGTTCGCCGTTGATGGCCTCGATAATGAGCGGCCAGATCGTACCCACGAGCACGATGAATGCGAAGGCTGCGAAGACCACGTTGTTGGCGAGGAAGGCGCCCTCACGAGACAGCGGCGAGTCGATACGACCGACCGAGCGAAGGGCGTCGCCGCGCCAACCGATGAGCCCAACGGTGACGACCATGATGACGGCGAAGAAGCCGAGTAGGGCAGGCCCTACCCCGCCTTCGGCGAAGGCATGTACCGAGGCAATGACTCCTGACCGGGTGAGGAAGGTACCGAGGATCGTCAGGGCGAAGGTCGCACAGACGAGGGAGATGTTCCAGACCCGCAGCATGCCGCGGCGCTCTTGGACCATGACGGAGTGGATAAACGCCGTGCCGGTGAGCCACGGAAGCAGCGATGCATTCTCGACCGGGTCCCATGCCCAGTAGCCACCCCAGCCGAGGGTTTCGTAGCTCCACCAGGCACCGAGAACGATGCCGAAGGTCAGGAAGCCCCACGCGAAGACGGTCCAGCGGCGAGTCTCGATCAACCACCCCTCGCCCACCCGACCGGTCGCGAGCGCTCCGATCGCAAAAGCGAACGGAACGGTGAAACCGACGTAGCCGAGGTAGAGCATCGGCGGATGGAAGGCCACCAACACGTTGTTTTGAAGCAGTGGGTTTAGCCCGGGCCCGTCATCGGGAGGATTGGCGACTCCAACGAAGGGATTTGCCGGGCCGATCATGAGTCCGAAGAAAAAGACCGCCACGGCGAGCATGGTGAGCATGGCCCAGCCGATCATCGGGTCGTCGAAACGATCACGGAACCGGTGTCCGACGACGGCGATGAATCCGGCGAGGATCAGCGTCCATACAAGAATCGACCCCTCGAGCGCACCCCACAAGGTCGCGATCGTGAAGAGAACCGGGGTTCCCCGTCGGCCGTTGTTGGCGACGTATTCGACGCTGAAGTCGTGCGTAAGCAGCGCCGACTCCATGACCAAGACGCCCACCAGCGATGCGAGGAGCACCAGGGCGATGTGCACGCGCACCGACTTCATGAGGTCCATGCGGTCACGCAGCAGCGCGTATGCACAGGTCCCGACGCCGAGCACCGACGCCGCAAGTCCAAGTGAGACAGAGCCAAACCCGATCAATACGTGCATAACGATCTATGCCCCCGATGCGTCGGCGATGTCGACATTGCCACACGCAGAAATCTCGTCGACGCGATCTTCGCGGTACTCGTTGTCGTGTTCGACGAGCATCCGATCGCTCGTGAAGTAGAACCCGTCGTTCGCCCCGCTATCCCAATCGTTAGCGATCCCTGTCGAGTCCTCCCACGATCCTTCGAGAACTACCGGAACGCCTGTCTGGAAGGCTTCGGCGACATTGCCGTGGTGGATCACGTCGACCACATAACCGTCGCACGCGATCGAAAAGCGCACGGCGCTTTGGCCACCGATCTCAAAGTCCTCTTCGGTGACGGCGATCGGCGATCCGGTAATGCGGAATCGACGGTCGCCAGTGTCGTCACGATCAGCGACGGCGGTATCGGCCGTCTGAATCGACAGCGTCGCGCCGGACAAACCTTGGAAGAGTACAAACCCGACGACGAGCAGAACGCCGACGAGGATAACGGTCGGCAACGTGCGCGAACCACGTTTCTCGCCATCTCGAATCCGTGGTGTCAGATCGAGGTCCGCTTCATCCAACTCAGCTGCGTCCGGTGACTCTGGGTCGATATCGAACTTGCGTTCCATCAGCTTTCTCCAATCACGTCAGCATCGTCGCCGGTCATCCAGCGGGCTCGCTCCGGTGGAACCAAAGCGGAGAGCCGCTTCGCCCGACGCATCACGGTCACGGCGTAGATCGCGCAAGCCACCAGGCTGATGCCCCAGCCAGCGACAAGAAATCCAACGTGGGTCATGATCGATCTCCAGTGGTTGCTTCAGCACGGCGAGCCTCGATGGCATCGTCGAGGCCGAATCGGTCGTATTGGCGTTCGAGCCAGGAGAGTCGGAAGCGGTGGATGAGCATCCATGCGTAGGCCCCAACTCCAAGAACGATCGAGAAGAACAAGGTGAAGGCCTTTAGATCTTCGATTCGTGCTTCGGCGATGGTGGATCGTTGATGGATCGTTTGGTTCGCCCACCACTCAACAGACCGGTTGACGAGGATGACATTGACGATCAACAAGACCCCGACGACGGCAGCCCGCTTGGCCCGCTCCTCTGCAGTTCCCTCGAGCCGACGAATGGCGAGATAACCGAGCGCCAACATGAACAGCACCAGGGTGGTCAGTAGGCGAACGTCTCCCCACTCCCACCAGGTGTTCCAGATGGGTCGACCCCAGATGGAGCCGGTTATCAGAGTGAGGGCGGCAGCAAGAGCGCCGATTTCCGCCGAGGCTCCCGCAACGAGATCCCACCACACCGACTTCTTGACCAACACCATCACCGAGCCAACGGCGGTGACGAAGAAGGCAAGGTAGGCGATGATCGCAGCGGGCACGTGGACGTAGATCAGGCGGAAGGCATCTTGTTGCACCGCGTCAGGGCCGGTCGCAACAAACGCGAGGAAGAACCAGAGCGCCATACCGGCTAGAACTGCGACACCGAGCAGTGTCGTCGTCTTTGAGCGGGTGACCCCTCGCCCATTCGGCGCGATTGGCGCTGCATCGAGTGACGTCGCAGCCATTAGTTCTCCTCCATGAGTGCCCCATGAGTAGCTACCCCGAGGGCAACGTAGATCGCAGCGAATCCGTACAAGCCGCTCGTCCAACTCCAGCCGTTCACCGAGACCGTGCCCATCGCATCGCCAAAGGCGCGCGTCGCAGCGATAAGGACCGGGGCAAGAACTGGCAACAGCAGTATCGGCAAGACGGTCTCCCTCGCTCGCTGACCTCCGAGTAACGCTCCATACAAGGTACCCGCAGCACCGACTCCGATGACTGCGCCCACGAGAGCCGTGACGAGCAACACACCGTCGTCAATCCGAGCGTCGTAGAACACGGCAACTCCACCGAGCAGTACCACCGCTACGGCAAGCAGCTGAGCGATCAACGCAAGGGCCTTTCCAAGGAAGATCGATGCCGGTCGCATTCCGGTCAAAAGCAGGCCCTCACGAGCGCCTTCTCCTGCCTCGATGGCCACCGACCGGTGGACGGCCAATACCGAAGACAACAAGATGGTTACCCAATAGAGGCCAGGCGTGAAAGCGGTGAGCGTTGCTCGGTCTGCATCGAGGGCAAACCCGAATAGCACGAGGACCATCAGCGCAAACGGCGCGACTTGATTCAAAGCAATGCGTGACCGCAGCTCGACCCGAAGGTCCTTTCCGGCGACCAAAGCGATCTCGCTCAACATCAGGTCACCACCTCGGTAGCCAACCCGCCAGCGATCTCCACAGTCCGATCAACAACGGTTTCGGCTCGATCGAGTTCGTGTGAAGCCACTACAACGGCTCCCCCGGCCTCGGCTGCATCCGCGATGAGATCGTCGATCACTTGGCGACCGTCTTGATCTAGGCCAGCGTGTGGCTCGTCGAGCAACCAGAGCTCTGGGCGACGAGCAGCAGCCACGGCGATCGCCGTACGGCGACGCTGCCCGGCCGACAACGAACGAACCGGGACGTCCTGCAACCTGCTACTTATCTGCATGCGCTCAGCCGCAGCGCGTTGTTGTGCGGGCTCGACCCGGGCGGCCTTTGACCAGAAGTCCAGGTTCTCCTTCACCGTCAGGTCGTCATAGAGCATCGACTGATGCCCGACATAACCAATCCGATGGCGTACCGCTCGGCGGTTTGTGGCGAGATCCACGCCGAGCACGTTTGCGACTCCGCGGGCGGGGCGTAGCAACCCAGCACATAGGCGCAAGAGTGTGGATTTGCCGGCTCCGTTCGGTCCTCGCAGCAATACCGATTCGCCGCGAGAGATCGTCACGGTCGTCCCAGCCAACGCCGGAAAGCGGCCCAGCATGACGACAGCGTCACGAATATCGACCGCAGGCTGCTCAGGCACATCTGAACGCTAGCGCTGATTGCCCGGGACAGACTCATTACAACCCATTGCGGGCCACCTTCTTGGTGAATTCTCAACAGTTTCTGAATACCAACGCAACCTTTGTTACCGCCCGACCCGAACCAGCACGCAGCTCTGGCTAGCCTTAAATGATTCTTCGCCCCTGGTTATCAACTCCTGCGGGCCCTATCCGATACTTTTTGCATCATGGCTTCTCGATTCCTAGGTGGGATAGGACGTTTCTTTATCACCACTGGCGTGGTGGTTTTACTGTTCGTTGGCTACCAACTGTGGGGAACTGGTCTCCAGGAAGCATCGGCGCAGAATTCGCTCGGCGATGACTTCGACTCACTGCTTGAAGCCTCTGCGGTGGATGCGCCAGTAACGACGACCACGGCTGCCCCGGTCGCGACCACCGCTGCCCCGGCGACTACTACAACAACGACCACCACCATCCCGGCTGCGGGCGGAACTATCCCTGTCGAAGACGAAGCGCTCGCAGAAGCGCTCTTTCGTGAGGGCGGCGAAGCGATCGCACGAATCGAAATTCCCACCATCGATGTTTCGAAGGTTGTCGTCGAAGGCGTCCAGGTAGAAGACCTTCGTAACGGTCCTGGCCACTACCGAGCAACCGTCTTCCCTGGGCAAGAGGGCAACGCCGGTATTGCGGGCCACCGCACGACCTACGGCGCGCCCTTCAACCGGATCGATGAACTCCTCCCGGGCACCGAGTTCACTGTCACCACCGTGCAGGGTGAACACACCTACCGAGTGATGTCGGCCGCCGAGGCCTTCGGTGATGAAACCCGAGGAACGCTCGGGCCAGACTTTGTTCTGCCGGAAAACGCGGATGAGGTCGGCCACATCATCGTCCCGCCCAGCGCAACCTGGGTACTCGGAGACTTCGGCGATAACCGCATCACCTTGACCGCCTGCCATCCGAAGTTCTCGGCCCGGCTGCGAATCATTGTCGCCGCTGAGCTCATTAGCGCCCCGGTCGATGCACCTCCTCCACCTGCAGGATTCCAAACCACCGATGACCTCGATTTGGCAGCCGAAGACTTCGATGCCCTTGAGGCTGAGGCTGCCGGCAACCCGGAAGATGGCCTTGGCGATGATGAGGTCGCTGGCGCTGCCGCCGGAGGCGAACAAGGCGAGCCGCCATCTGCGTCTGCCTTCGTTGACGAAGTCTCCCTGGACGAAGGCCTCAACGGCGACCAAGACGCGCTCCGACCTGCAATCTTGTGGGGAGCGCTCGCGATTCTTGCTTACCTCGGGTTCAAAGAGCTGGCGAAGCGGTGGAAGCGATGGCCGGCTATCGCAATGGGCATTGTCCCGGTCGTGTTGTTGATGGGTGCGTCATTCGAGAAAATTGACCGATTCCTACCTGCGGGATGACGTAGGAGTCAACAGATATTGGTAACTTCAGCCCGTGAGATCTCGCAGGCTGATTCTGCTGGCCATCGCAGTGGCGCTATTCGCCGGCGCGTGTAGCTCGTCCCCCGACGAGGGTGCTCTCGCGGATGACGACTCGGGTGTGAATGAGGTTTCGGTCGATGTCGAAGGGAGTGCCGACGTCGTTGAAGACGCTGGCCCTCCGCTTGTCCCTGGCGCGCCGCTGAATCCCTTCGACCTCCGAGCAGGCCAGTGCTACAACGAGGGCTCCTGGTTCGATGAGGAGCGCGAGCGCCGTATCGAACTCACCGCGTCAATCGGGTGCGACCAGCCACACCAGCGAGAAGTCTTCTTCGAATCCGAGTTCCCCGCACCGAACGGCGCCCCCTTCCCCGGCGACGTGGCAATGGATGAGTGGAGCACTGAGCTTTGCTATACCGCCTTTGAAGACTTCGTCGGACTTGAATACGAATTGTCGCAATATGAGATCGGATTCATCCATCCGACGGAGGCCACATTCGAACATGAGGTGGGCCGACATCGCCGGGTCACTTGCGTCTTATTCGATCTCGCCGGCGACGAATTGGTCGGGTCAGCCCGCAACTCCGGACTCTAGGCAACCGGTCAACGAGCGCCTCGCAGTACCTTGGCGGTCGACTCATTCTCGCGCGTAACGCGCGAATACCCCCACTCGACGCGCGAGGCGCACTAGCCTTGCCGATGTGCTCCTCTCCATCTTTGCATTCATGGTCGGCGCGGCAATCGGCCGAGCACGCGGCGGTCGCGCCCGCGCCTTTACGACAACCACCCTCAACAAAGCTGGCTGGCTCGCTGCTGGAATTAGCGGCGTTCTGATCGTCTCGTTCCTCGGCCCAAGTCAACCGGTGTGGTGGATGATCGCAACCTATGCCTGCTTTAGCTACTTCGGACTCCGCAACCTTCACTTCACCGGCATGGTCGTGCTATTGATCGGCATGTTGATGAACCTCACTCCGATGATCGCCAACCTGGCAGTGCCCGTGTCTGAGCAGGCCCTCGTATCGGTAGGCGAAGTTGATGCTGATGGGAGCCCTATTATCTCGGGCACTCGCGAGTCGACAGCGACAGCAACCTCGTTCACCTTCTTCGGTGATGTCGTTCCGGTTCCCATTCTCAACGTCGTGGTCTCACTGGGAGACTTGGTCATCGCCGTCGCGCTCGCTGACATCGCCATGCACACCATGCTGAGAGAGAAGGGTCGCCGAAAAGACGACGATGCCGTCTCCTTCGAAGATTCACCAAAGCCCGCAGCGGAAATCAACCTGCGAGAGACTCCCCCCGCTGCTCCAGAGCCGAAGGTCAAACGAAACGGTCCCGCTCACGCGGCCAGTCGTCGACCCCGTATGAAGCCGCTCACGATTCACGTTCCGGCGCACGCAGCACCTTCCAAGACCGCAGACACCCCAGTTTCCGCAGCTTCGTCAACGACTACCGTTGGGGAGTACGCCCCTGAGCATGCAACCCCGACCGTGGATTCTCCCAAGTCGGGCGGGGCACGGGAAACTGAAATCATCCTTCCCTCGCCGAGCGAGTCGGTCATTGTCCTCAACGATCAATCAGCGCCACTCGGCTACGTCACCACGGTCGACCATGTGAAGTCGACCGCGGCCGACAATCGCCCCATTATCGACCTCACCAACTCCCCCACCGAGGAACAACTGATGGAGTTCCTTCGCCGGCGCGCTGCCGCAGATCAAGCGATCATTGAGCAAACCGAGGCCCCGGCCGAGGTGCAACGCCATCCGACGCGACGTCGCAGTCGTCGAAATTCACGTTCGAATCAGAAGGTAGACGCCTAACCTGACCGGGTGGCTCCTACCGATCCCATCGACGAAAAGCGCGAGCAATACCGCCGACAATCCGCGACAGGACAGCGTGTGGCGTACCTGTTGTACGGCGCCGCGACGATGCTCTTCTTCTTCGGGCTGATTACGTCCTTCCGACCCTGGTTGGTTTCGGTCATCATCGGTGCACTGATTTTGGCGAGCATCATTCTGGCTGTCGCGATTCAGGTCGCATACGCCGTGCGGGGGGCTGAGCGCCACGAAGAGGACGCGCGCACCCAGCGCCGCCGCCGATAGGACTACGAACACGTTATGACCCCAGAGAAGAACACTCGCCTTGAGGCGCCCGAACGGCGAGCACAACTCCTCGAAACCGCCCGGACCGTATTTGGCGAACGGGGGTTCTCCGCCACGTCAATGAACGACATCGCCAAGGCCGCAGGGGTGACGAAACCGGTTCTGTACCAACATTTCGCCTCAAAGCACGACCTGTTTCACGAACTGCTCGTCGAGACGACCGAAGACCTAGAGACCCGCCTCCGAAACACCATCACCGCAGGCGCCAGCCCACGGGAGCAAGTGGAACAAGGAGTTCTGGCCTATGTATCGTTCTTTGCCGAAAGTCCATTCCGGTTCCGTGTGATGTATGGCGAAGGGGTTCGATCCGATGCCATATTCAGTCAACGGCTGCACGGGATCGAGGCATCGTTCCATGAGTTCACGGCAGCACAGTTCGCAGACACCGCCTTAGATCAAGCTCACCGGCTCACGGTTGCCCATGCCATCACGGGATCGTTGGAGAACGCCGTCGGTCAATGGATCGAAACCAAACAAAAACTCACCAGTGACCAACTCGCCGCGACGCTGTCGTCGGTTCTGTGGCGAGGGCTACGCGCAGATCCGTCGGCCAAACTAACATCAACCTAACCGCCAACCTTTGGAGAGATCCATGCACAAGATCAGCATCGAGTACTGCGTCAGTTGAGACTATTCGAGTCACGCCGTGGGCGCGATCACCGACCTTCTCACCAACTACCAGCACATCATTGGCGAGACCATCGCCATCAACGGATCGAAAGGCATCTTCGACGTCATTGTTGACGGCGACATGTTGTACTCGAAGTTTGAGACCGGGAGACATGCCGAGCCCGGTGAAGTACTCCAGCTATTCACCGACAAGTACGGCGAAGGCGTCGCCCGCTACGGAACCTAGGTCGGGGCCTACTGGTCTGCGGCTGGCGCAGGCTCAGCAGGTGCTGGCGCAGCGGTGGTCGCAGGCGCTTCGGTTGGAGCCGGAGCTGCGGTTGTTTCGGGCGCTTGTGTAGTCGCCGGTGCCTCCGTTGTCTGAGCGCTTTCCGGCTCAGCTGTTTCGGGAGCTTGCTGCGCAGGCGGATTGTTGTTTTCCTGCCCAGGCGCCTCCTCCTCGCCGCCCTCCGTGTCGGAACCAACTTCTGGCGCCGCGGTCGTCTCCGGTGCAGCCGTCGTTGCTGGAGCTCGGCGCGGCGCTGCTGTGGCCGGAGCAGACACAGGACTACCACCACCGTCGACGAACTGCACGTGGCGGCCAGCTACCCAGCCCGTGGTACCGTCGACGACCACTTCAACCCACCCGCCATCGATATTGCCCGTGCCTTCGACTTCGTCGCCGTTCGACGTACCGAGGAGAAGGTCATGTTGGGTGCCTGGGCCAGAGCGAACGTTCAGCCCGCCGTACTCGCTGGCGATGACGTACCGAATGATCTCCTGGCGACTCTCTTCGATTGGTGGTGCGGTGCGTTCGATAGCGATCTCTATGTCATCGGCGTGAATCCAACCTTCAAAGGCTGAGTACAACACGTGGAGCCACTCACCGGTTTGGTTGCCGGTCGCGAGGACTTCTGCGCCGGCCTCTACACGGGTCGTCTCCCCAAAGTTCGCTCCTGGACCGGACCGTAGTATTGGTTCTGCGCCCTCGGTTGTATCGAGGCGCAGGAAGGTTCCAGATTCCCATGTGTCGGTGAATGCAACCGCTTCTGGAGCTTCCTCAAGGGATTCGAGTTCCGCTGCTCGCTCCTCGAGCTGTTCGGCCAGGGGCCGGTTCGTCACCGATACCGGTGACCCCAAAGAACAACCACTCGCCAACAACCCCGCAACACCACAAGCCGCCAGCCAATTCGTTATTCGCATATGGGCCAATCGGCCCATATGCGAGGAGAATTAGGGATTCGCTACACCCCAATCTTGATAGAGCGAACTCGACCAAAGAAGGACGCTAGGACGCTGCCTCAAGCTCCTCGGAGAACTGGTCACCCAACCAGGGCAGCCACTGCGGGGCGGCGTCGCGCGGGTTGAGCATCAGCGACCGTTGCTTTGGAGCAGTGGGCCTCTTCTTCAGGCTCCATCCGAGTTCTTCCAACGTGCGGTCACCCTTGCGGTTGTTGTGTTCTTCACACATCAGAACCACGTTGTTCCACGTGTGTTGCCCTTGGCGAGACTTCGCTACAACGTGGTCCATCGTGGTCCCTCGTCGTTCACAGCCGCTCTTTTGGCACATGCCCCCGTCACGAGCTGCCAACGCTCGACGGGTGATCGGCGGAGTGCCCCGCTGGAATGGCACCACAACCATCTCTCGGAGACGAACCACCGAGGGAAACGGAAACTCAGCCCCTCCGGCAGCCCGGAGCCTTCGCTCGGGAGCTTCCTCGATCAGATCCGCTCGGTCAGCGAGTTGCAAACAGATCGCTCGCTGCCAGGTGATAATGCGAAGCGGCTCGTAGGACGCATTCAGCAACAGTACTGGCATGGTTGCAGAGTAGTCGTCCCACGAGCCGCCTTGCGGTCGCAATATGTGTCTGTAGGGTTATTCCCTTGCCCGGGTGGCGAAACTGGCAGACGCGGGGGGCTTAAACCCCCCTGATCCTTTGGGATCGTGCGGGTTCAAATCCCGCCCCGGGCACGTCTTTTGCGTATTGCCTTAGGCTTCGACGCGGCGGCCAACGGCGAGCGATGCTGCGCCGAGTACAACCATGGCGAGTGCAACCACGAAGCCGAGCATTGCGGTGCTTGGTCCGGTGAGTGCGAGCTCTGGGATGTTGACCGATGCCGAGTCACACTGGTCGGTGCCAGCAGCGATCTCTGCAGCGTCGGTCTGTCCGTCACCATCGGTGTCAGCAGTCGCGGCGTTGTAGTTCGCTACAGCCACACCACAAACCGTGGTGGTTGGCGCTGCGGTCGTTGCAGGCGCCTGAGCGGCGCCAGCGGAGATGACCGATGACGAGTCACACTGGTCGGTGCCAGCAGCGATCTCTGCAGCGTCGGTGAAGCCGTCACCATCGGTGTCAGCAGTCGCGGCGTTGTAGTTCGCTACAGCCACACCAC
>CAZLWE010000058.1:5203-21717 GCA_964562985.1 uncultured Acidimicrobiales bacterium | reverse complement strand
AGTGGCACATCACCTCGGTGATGTGCCACTCGACCATGCCGAAGCATCAGGAAGCGGACCGACTGGTCCCCACCGCTCATGCGGGGTGCGCCTGCTCCCAGCGAGCCTTGAAGAGGCCGTACACGGCATCTGCGAAGGCTTCGTCATTGATGTTGTTGTCCATCTCGACGAGTTCGATCCCGTCATCGAGATTCGAACGGATCGCGTCGAATAGCGGTGCCGTGTCACTACCGTCCCAGCAGCTTCCCGAAGACATGTAGTTGTCGAGACCCGCCAGTGGGAAGGCCATGGCCTTTGGACCCTTGGCCTGGTTCACGTGATCAGCGATGTACTCGCCCAACTTGGTCAACTCGTCAGGCGTCGCATGCAGCGACGTGATGTTCGGGTTGTGGATGTGCACCTTGCGCTCAGGAGTGTTGTACTCCTCAGGGATCGTGTCGACGGCCCCAAAGTTGAAGCACTCGGCCGCACCGGGGACTACGACGACCGGGATGTCGTTGCGAGTCATCGCCTTGAGTCGATCGATGCCCGGATCGAAGATGCCATTGTTCCAGCGGTTGATGATCTCGGGGAGGGTGAAGTCGATGAGGCCATCGATCATCCCTTCGTCGACAAGCGCCTCCATGCCAGCACCTTCACCCACTGCGTGGAAGGTTGCAACCTGGAAGCCATCGGCCTCGAGTTGCTCGCGCATGCGCATCACGCCAGGCGTGGTCACACCGAACATGGAAATACCGATAAGCGGTTCGCTCGCTGCGGACAACTCCTTGGTCTTCTCGTAGTGATCAGCCATCCCCGCGATCGCGTGGGCGGCATTTGCCAGCACGACTCGGCTGACGCTGTTGAGACCGGCGATGTCGGTCACCGCGTTCGCCATGTACATGTCGGAGTGGCCAACGTATGGACGGGTGTTGTTCGACGCCATCGTGGACACTATGAGCTTCGGGAAGCCGAGCGGAAGCTCGCGGTATGCACTACTGGCGAGGTCGGTTCCTCCGGTTCCGCCGAGGGCGAGAACCGCTTGAATCTTGCCCTCCTCAACCAGCTCGTTGAGCACGACGGTCAGACCTTTGCCCATCGCTTGGTTCGCCGTAACGCGACCGTCTGCGGTCTCGCCCGCATCTCGCCACTTGGCCAAGTCAACGCCAGCCTTCGCTGCGACCTCGGCCGCAGTGATGTCGGGAGTGAACGTCGGGTCACCCAACACGCCGCAGTCGACCATAAGGACGTTGGTCCCGGTCGCCTCGATCTGTTCCTTTACGTACGCATATTCTTCGCCCTTTGTATCGAGCGTGCCTGTGAGGGCGACCGTGCTAGCCATCTTGATTCTCCTTGTGCCTGACGCGAGCCAGCCGCGTTCGTGTGTTGGTTCTTGGGTTGCTAGGCATTCGCATCGCGCTCCTGCATCGCTTCCCAAATTCGTTCCGCCGTCAGCGGAAGATCTTTGACGGGCACCCCGATCGCATCTGCGACCGCTGCTCCGACAGCGCCTGCGGTGCAAAGCAGAGCGCCTTCACTGATGCCCTTGCACCCATATGGGCCGGGGCCATCCTCGTTCTCTATCGAGTCGCTCAGCATTTCGATCGCGACGTCGTTGTAGGTGGGTATCCGGTAGTCGAGTGCTCCGAGATTTCGAATACACCCGTTCTCGTCCAGAAGCACCTGCTCCATCAATGAATGCCCAAGCCCCATGATTGCGGCCCCCTCGTCCTGGGAACGCACCTGGATCGGGTTGAGTTCTTTACCAACGTCGCCGACGGTTGCGTGGCGAACGAGCAACACCTCGCCAGTGTCGGGATCGACTTCGACCTCGATTGCGGTGGCGTTGAACTCATAGAACGCTGCGTCCCCGCCGAGCGGGTGCCCGGCCCGGCCACGCAAGCGGTTGGTACCTTGCCCAACGAACTCACCACGAAGCTTTCCGAGCCCGGTCTGTGCCGCTTCGATAAGCGGGATCGGGCCCTGCTCAGTGATGATCTCACCGGGGCCGTGCTTGATCGACCCGGGCTCGACGTCGGCTACCTCCGCGTAGAGATCCGCGACGCGCTGGCGGATGTCTTCACAGGCCATCAGCACCGCGCCACCCATAAAGACCGTCGAACGACTCGCGGAGGTTTGCAGGTCGAAAGGTACCGATTCGGTATCGCCGCTGACGATCGTGATCTTCTCGAGTTCCACGCCGAGTTCGTCGGAGAGAATCTGCTTCCAGAGCGTCCGCGCCCCCTGCCCCATGTCGGAGGTGCCGGCATAGGCGATGGCGCTGCCATCGTAGAGGAGACGTACCAAGCTCTGAGACAACCCTGATGTAGCCCCAGGCTTGATACCAACCGCGATCCCACGTCCGCGGTTTGGGCCTGTCGGTTGGTCCCAGCCGACCAACTCCGCGGCCCGTTCAAGGCTCTCGTGCCAACGGCCGTCGGCCGCCGCCTCGTGTTCTCCTTGGATGAAGGCCTCCCCGGCGTCGACGAGGTTCTTGCGTCGAATCTCCAAACCGTCGATGCCGAGCGCCCGGGCACCGGCTTCGATTTGAGACTCGGTCGCCCAACCAACTTGTGGCGCACCGAAGCCGCGGAACGCACAGCTTGGCGTCGTGTTCGAAAGCACGGCCTGCGCGTCGATCTGCACTGCAGGAATCCGATATGGTCCCGCGCCGACGTAGCTGCCCTTTTGCATGACGCGCGGAGCGACGTCGGTGTAGGCGCCTATGAGAAAGTCGGCCTTGAGCTGATGAAAGACGAGACTTCCGTCGTTCGCGAAGCCAGTACGGGCCTCGACACGACAGCCCGAGCGACGCATCAGCTGGAACGTCTCTTCGAGCGAGAGAATCAGGCGACAAGTCCTCTGCGTGTGCATCGCGAGGAACGCCATCAAGGGCTCATAGCGCGGCGTTTGCTTGCCGCCGAAACCGCCACCGGGGTCCGGGGCAACGACCCGCACCTTGTTCAGCGGAAGGTCGTGCACGCTTGCGATGATGCGCTGCAGCAAGAACGGGTGCTGAATGGGCGAGTACACCTCCACGCCGGTTTCCTCGTACGGTCGGGCAATAACGCCCCCGGGCTCGATGGTGAAGTGTGTGACCATCGGGAAGGTATAGGTGTTCTCCACCACCACATCGGCGTCGGGTTCGCTCGCCGACACGTCACCCCACTCGTATTTCACCGCTTCGATGACGTTGGTGTCTTTGCGGTCGTCCGACCGATACTTCGGATGCTGCACGAGGCGAGCGTCAGACCCAAGCGCCTGATCGAGGTTGTAGACGCCGTCGAGCGGGGTGAAGTCGACCTCGATCAGCGAGGCCGCCAATTGGGCGATCTCGGTATCTTCGGCCACGACCGCAACGATCGGCTCGCCATGAAAGTTCACCGTGTCGGTTGCCAGCAGCGGGCGATCCTGATGGGAGATGCCAAACCGATTCTGATTCGGGAGATCCTCGGCACTGATGATCGCGATAATGCCCGGCAGACCGTCGGCCTTCGACGTGTCGATCGAGTTGATCTGTGCACAACCAGCCTCGACCGTCGTAAAGGCCACATGAGCCGTATCGGGAAATTCGAGATCGCTTAGATACAACTGTGCGCCAGACACTCGGCCGACACCGCCGTATCGCAGTACCGATTCGCCGACGGCGTGACCAGGAGCAATCTGATCATCTGGTTTGCCCTGCCCACTCATGTGATCTCCACTCGAGTTTCCGCTGCGGCCTGAATGGCCGACACGATGCGTTCGTAGCCAGCGCACCGGCAGAGGTTGCCTGACATCGCGTCGCGGATTTCCTCAGCGGTGGCTTTCGGGTTTGTTCGCAACAAGCCCTCGGCCGCAACCACTTGGCCCGGGATACACACACCGCATTGCACGGCGCCAGCGTTCAGGAACTCCTGTTGCAAGTCGCTCAGGCCGTCGATGGACAGCCCTTCGATCGTGGTGACCTCATGGCCTTGCGCCTCGACTGCGAGCACAAGGCAGGAGTTGACCAGCGTTCCGTCGAGAAAGACCGTGCATGCACCACATTCACCGTCGGCGCAGCACTTCTTCGAGCCCGTGAGACATGCATCGTCGCGGAGCGCATCGAGCAAGGTTCGATGCGCTGGCACCGATACATCCACGGACTTGCCGTTCACGCTGAGGTTGACGTCGATTGGCGCAAGCTGCGTCAGAATCTCTTCGGTATTCATGACCCCTCCGTTCCAGCGGCGGTGATGGCACGAGCGGTCAGCACGGTGGCCATCGCTCGGCGGTATTGCTGGGTGGCCCGAACGTCGGAGATCGGGGTTGCGATTTCGGTGAGCTCTTCGGCGAGCTGTTGGACCGCTACCTCGTCGAACACGTCGATCGGCTTGCCAGCAACGGCCTTCACCGGAGTCGGGGCGACAGCCCCGAGGGCAATTGCGACCAAACCATCTCGGCTTACCCCGGCGGCGGCGCTCACGGTTGCCAGGTCAACGCCGCGGCGACGGGTTAGTCGTTGAAAGGCACAGCGGTAGCCGTCATCGGGCTTAGGAATATCGATCCGGGTTACGAGCTCGCCCGGCGCACACGCTGTCTGACCGGGGCCCTGGAAGAAGTCAGCAATGCCCACCTCGCGCTCGCCCGCTTCCCCTCGGATCGTTACCAGTGCGTTGTGCACATACAACGATGGGGCCGTGTCACAGGCTGGGGAGGCGTTGCAGATATTGCCGACCAAGGTCGCCCGGTTGCGGATGGCCACAGAGCCAACAACGTTCGCAGCGGCGACGAGCGACGGGTACCACTCAACGACCTGCGTATTCGACACGAGGTCGGCCATCGTTGCGGTCGGTCCGACCCGAACCCCCGAATCCGTGATCTCAAGGGCAGGTGGCAGGTCCGTTGCGGCCTTAATGTCGACCAACACCAACGACTCGACGGGCTGGCGACGGACGTGCACCAAGAGGTCTGTGCCCCCCACGAGCACCCGTCCGTTTCCATTTGCCTCGCGCAAAACACTGAGCGCTTCGTCGACCGTACGCGGTCGGCTATAGAGCACCATGCCAGCCTGTTCCCCCTAAGGTATGTCCCCCAAATCTCCGATTATCGATAATCGAAGATCGATGGTTCACCCTAGAAGATCGATTCCCACTGGTCAAACGGGCCGCAAGATCTAGCCCAACAACAGTCCAAGGCTCTCGTAAACGAGCGCAGGCGTATCGTCGTCAACCACGTGAACAGCGATCTCCCGCTTCATCAAGACGCCCGATGACTTCTGTGTGACGTCAACGATGCGCCCCTTCGCGTGCACCTGGGCGCCCGCCGGTACCGGGTTCAGGAATCGGAGCTTATCTGCACCGTAGTTGAGCACTCCCAAGAGCCCGTCTACCTCAAGGCCCATCTCCACGCTGAAGTGCGAGACCAAGCTGAGCGTCAGGAAACCATGCGCGATCGGACCACCAAATGGGCCGGCCTCGGCCTTTTCGATATCGACGTGGATCCACTGATGATCCTTCGTCACGTCAGCGAAGGTGTTAATCATCTCTTGGGTGACCTCGACCGGTGCGGTCCACTCCCCCCAGTCCTCGGTGATCAGTGCTCGAAGCCCGTCGATGTCCTTAACAGAAACGCCCATGGCGTCATCCTGTCATGACTTCGCGAGTCGCGCCGAAACGGCCTCCCTATAGCGCGCCACGTTTGCGAGCTTGATCTCGTCGAAACCGCGGATCATGTCGGCAAGTTCCGCGATCTCCACCGCCTCGCCAACGTTGTCTGCATCAAGCCCCGAACTCAGCTGCACCAACAAGTCTCGATACTCGCTGATGAGTTCCCGCTCGATCCGCCGTTCCTCTGAACGACCGAAGGGGTCGAGGCGGGTGCCGCGCAGCTTCTTCGTCTTCAGTAGCGACCCAAAGGTCTTTCGGGCGGCCTTCTCGGGAATTGCGACTTTGCGATCGACGCCGACCTTCTTGAGCGATGGCGGCTTGAGCTGATAGGAGAGCTTGGCATTTGGCCCGAAGCGAGCCTTCGCCTTCGCTTCCATGTCTGCGCTCAACGCCAGCCGGGCAACCTCGTACTCGTCCTTGTAGGCCATCAGATGGAACAGGTGCCGTGCCGCCACAGTCGACAGCGGGGCACCCTCGATGCCCGCGGAAAGTTCTGCCCGGCGGACCGCAGCGATGTCATGCACGTAGGTACGTGCCGTACGGACGTCTCCCCACTCGATCAGTTCCGGGATACGCCAGTGCAACACCTCGGCTAATTCCTCGGTCGGGTAGGGAACCTCGTCGAGCATGCGTTGGGTCTGCGCGTCAGGGAACGGCGGGGGCACTCGGTTGGGCTTTGACGCGTGGACGATCTCCTCCAGCAAATCGGGGTCGGCCATAAGCCGTCGACCCAACGTAAACGCGGCAACGTTCATGTCGACCGCTACCCCATTGAGACCGATCGCGGTTTCGATCGATGCAGCCGAAACGGGAATGCGGCCAAGTTGATAGGCCATTCCCGTCACCAGCAGGTTTGCCGCTGGCTGAGACGCAAAGACGTACCGAGCGATCGCCTCGGCATCGACATAGCGGTTCGATGTGTCTCGGGTCGCCGCGTCTATCGCTCGGCGGAACCGATCTGCTTCGGGGAAGTTCTCATGTTCGAGACTGGTGACCATCTCGCCGGTCGGCACCTGGGTTGTGGAAACGATCGCAACGGTCGATTCGGGGTCGCCGCGTTCGAGCACCTTCGGCTGTGAGCCACCGACCATGTCGAATAACAACAAGGTGTCGGCATCCCCGGCCCCGACCTTGGCAGCGCCCTCGTAACTCTTGGGCCCGATACGCAGGTTGGACACGACCTGTCCGCCCTTTTGGGCAAGGCCCGTTTGGTCAAGACTGGTGGCGACGAGATCATCGAGCATCGCCGCGGTCGAAAGAACCTGCGACACGGTCACCACGCCGGTTCCGCCAATACCGACGATGAGCAGTGATGCCTCTCTCGGACGTAGCGGTTCTGAAGGTGCTTTGCCCACTCCATATGCAGCGCCAGGCGTATCGGCCACGACGGCGTCGTCGGGGTCGATCTCCACCGTGACGAATGCGGGGCAGTTTCCACCCAGGCAACTCAGATCGAGGTTGCACGACTCCTGATGGATCTGCGTCTTACGCCCGAACGGTGTCTCGACCGGGTGAACGCTCATGCAATTCGATACCTCGCCACAATGACCGCAGCCTTCGCAGATCGCTTCGTTGATCATCACCCTCGTGGTCGGGGTGTCGATTGTGCCTCGCTTGCGGCGGCGCCGAAGGTCTGCAGCGCACCCTTGGTCGTAGACCAGCGCAGTCACTCCGGGGATGTCGCGCAGCTCACGTTGTACATCGTCGAATTCAGCCCGGTCGACCACTCGACACCCGGCGGCGAAGTCCGCATTGGAGCCGTACTTGTCGACATCATCGGTAACGACAACGGTGGCGACAACACCTTCTGCATCGAGCCAGCGAGTGAGCTCGGGCACTGGCATCTCACCGGCGGCATCTTGGCCGCCGGTCATCGCAACAACGCCGTTATAGAGCAGTTTGAAGGTGATGTTGGTCTCGGCAGCGACGGCTTGGCGAATGGCGAGCGACCCGCTGTGGAAGAACGTACCGTCGCCGAGGTTCTGGAACCGGTGCGGGTCGTGCACGAAGGGAGCAGTGCCAACCCATTGGGCACCTTCGCCTCCCATCTGGGTAAGTCCGACCGTTGAGCGGTCCATCCAGAGCACCATCGAGTGGCACCCAATTCCGCCACCAACGAGGGAACCTTCGAGGGCCGTCGTCGAGGTGTTGTGTGGACAACCCGAGCAGTAATAGGGGGTGCGTCCAGGCAGGCCCGAATCGCCGAGAAGTGGAATCCGTTGGCGTTGACGTGCAAGACGCGACGCGTCGACCTTCGTGGCGATCACTCGCCGGAGCGGCTCGACCAACGAGGTCCCCGAAAGCGCCCCGGCGACCGGAATGAGCCGCTCGCGCTCGAGGTCGAACTTGCCATAGACGTTGGGCCGATCTGGATCGTCGTAGAGGAGGTCTCGAACCTGAGTCTCGATAAACGGCCGCTTCGCTTCGACGACCAGGATTGATTCGAGACCCTGGGCGAAGGCTCGAAGGCCCTGGGGTTCGAGGGGCGATATCAGTCCGGGCACGTAGATCCGAACGCCCAGGTCGTCGAGCTGGCCGTCGATTCCGAGCAGCTTCAACGCATCGCGCACATCGCCATGCGGCTTGCCTGCCACCACTATGCCCAGCCACGCATCGGACGCCCCGTAGGAGCGGTCGAGCGAGTTCTCCCGAGCGAAGCCCAATGCAGCTTCGGTGCGATGGCCGAACAATTCTTCTTCGAGCATCAATGAATGCGGGGCCAGCAAGTTGTTGTTGACGGTGTGGCGCCAGGGCTCGCCGTCGACTTCGTACACGAAGGGTGAAATATCGACATCAGCACTGCTGGCGGGGATTGTGGCAAAGCCATCAGCCACGTCTGTGTGCACTTTGAACCCGACCCACAGCCCCGATGCCCGAGACAGCTCCACACCGAAGCGACCGAGGCGCAATACGTCGGCGACGTCGCCGGGGTAGACGACCGGCATGCCGGCGTCGTGAAGTGCGAACTCCGAAGCTGACGGGATCGTCGAAGACTTGCATTCAGGGTCGTCTCCGGCGAGCGCGAGCACGCCACCCTTGGGGTGAACACCGGCGAAGTTTCCGTGCCGGAAGGCATCACCGGAACGATCGACGCCCGGCCCCTTGCCATACCAAAGCCCGAGGACACCATCGAAGCGCGGGTTGGCTTCGAGCGTGGACATTTGTGATCCCCAGACGGCCGTGGCCGCGAGCTCCTCATTGACCCCGCTAACGAAGTGCACATCGGCCGCATCGAGCACGGCCTTGTGTTGGGCAACAATCCCTTCGATACCCCCGAGCGGTGAACCCCGGTACCCGCTGACGAGTGTCGCCAACCTCGAACCGCTCGCTGCGTCGATCCGATGCTGATCGACCGGAATGCGCATGAGCGCCTGCGCGCCCGAAAGCGTGATCATCCCCTCGGTTGCCGAGAGGCGTTCGGTCAGGCGGAGCTCAGGCGGATTCATCGACCTTGTTCAGCCGCTTCGTTGATCGCCCGCGAAATGCGACGTTTGGCGACACCGAGGACCTTCCCCAGATCGCCTGCCACCACTTCCAGATCGGTCTGTTGACGCGGTGGCGGGGACTTACGAAGCACCGGTGGCGACGGTAGCGGTGAGTCGGGCGGGGCCGGAGCGCTCGGCATGTCGTCTCGAACCCTTCCGGGCGGAGGGGGAAGCGCCGACGGTGGCGGAGGTCCCGGCGCCACTTTCGGCTTGTAGGTGCGTTGGCCGACAACCTTGGCATCGGCCGGTCCGGTCGTCCGTCGCTGTTCTTTGGGCAGGAACGTTCGATCGCTCGCGTCGGCGCGGGGACCGGCGGACGAACTATCGCTGGCACTGCGTTGAGTTGACCGACCGGCTGCTGCTCCAGCCGCACTCGACGCTGCCGTACGAGCCTCGGCTACCCATTTCGGCGTTTCTGGCTTCGACCACGTCCCTCGGAGTGGAGCTGAAGTTGGCCGCTGCGTTTGAGCCGCGCCGGACTCGGCCCAGCTAGGAACCTGTGAGGTAGCACGACGAAGAATCGAATCTGCTTGGCCATGTCCTGGGGCGGGTGGCAGCGACGTCATCGACCATCTCGCTGGATAGTTCGAACGCGGGTACCAACGCCCGTTAGAGGCCAACCAATCGGTCTCTGATCGTTCGTCCCAGCTCACGCCATTCATACATGAATAGTAGCGGCCATAGGCTCCACAGCCCCTGAGTCAGATGGCGATACCTGCGGTCTTGGTCTCGAGATACTCGAGCAAACCCTCGCGCGCTCCCTCACGACCAAGGCCGCTGTCCTTCATTCCGCCGAAGGGAACCGACGCGGAGGTGGGATTCACGTCGTTGACGCCGATGATCCCGAACCGCAGACCTTCGATGGTTTTGAGGGCGGTAGAAAGGCCGTTCGTGTACACGTAAGCCGCCAGCCCATAGTTCGTGTCGTTCGCCATGTCGATGAGCTGATCCGGGTCGTCATAGGTGATGATCGGGGCGACCGGGCCAAAGGTTTCCTCTGACGCAATCACCATGTCTGCGGTGATACCCGACAGTACGGTCGGCGCATAGAAGTGTCCTGCAGCCAGCGCACCATCGGTGAGGCGATGTCCGCCGACGAGCGCTTCGGCGCCCTTCGCCACCGCATCGTCAACCTGCGCCTCAACCTTGGCCACGGCGGCCTCGTTGACCAATGGGCCGCAACGGACCCCATCGACCGAGCCGTCGCCAGTCACGATACGACCCACACGCTCGGCCATCGTCTCGGTGAAGGCTTCGACGTGCGCGGTGTGCACGTAGATCCGGTTCGGGCTGATACAGGCCTGACCAGAATTGAGGAACTTCAGCGCTGACGCCCCTTTCGCTGCGTGCACGGGGTCGGCATCGGGCATGACCAAGAAGGGCGCGTGTCCGCCAAGCTCGACCGAGATTCGCTTCAGCGATGCCCCTGCCGCCGCCGCGAGGGTGCGACCCACGGCCGTGGAACCGGTAAAGGTCACCTTGTTGACCCGCGGGTCACTCGTGAACACCTCACCGATCGGGACTGGATCCGACGCCGTGACCATGTTGATCACCCCGTCAGGCACACCTGCATCGTGGAAGATTTCGAAGATGGCCTTCGCATTGAGCGGGGTCGCCTCGGCTGGCTTGAGCACGAGCGTGCACCCGGCTGCGAGAGCTGGGGCCATTTTTCGGGTCAGCATCGACATGGGGTAGTTCCACGGCGTCACGGCTGCAACCACCCCCACCGGCGACTGGACGGAGAGGAACCGCTGGTTCGCCCGAGACGACGGAATCCATTCGCCGGTCAGCCGTCGGGCCTCCTCGGCAAACCATCGGATGAAGTCCGCCCCGTAGTTGACCTCTGCCCCGCTAGCCCGCAGCGGCTTACCTTGTTCAGCGGTCATAAGCGCAGCGAGATCGTCCGCCCGCTCGCGCATGAGGTTCCAAGCCCTCATCAAGATGTCGGCCCGCTCGTAGGCGGTTGTGCTCGACCAATCTGCGAAGGCCACGTCCGCAGCTTCGATCGCCCGCTCGGCGTCGTCTGCGTTGCCGTCGGGCACCTCGCCAAGGCGCTCCCCTGTTGCCGGGTTTGTCACCTCGAAGGTGTTTCCAGAAATCGCATCGACAAACTCACCGTTGATGAACATGGCCACAGGCTACGATCCGGAGATGCTGCCCAACGACCCCGCCGTCGATCGAGTCGGAATCACCGTGTCCCGTCTTGACGACCGACGATGGTCAGCGACCATGACAATCACCGATGACGACCTCAATCGCCATGGGGTCGGCCACGGAGGTGTCGTTTTCTTGCTGGCCGACGCGGTCTTCGAACGAGTGACCAATGCTGATTTGGCGCCCGAACGGGTCGCCTTCGCCTCGTCGGCGAGCATCGACTTTGTCCGGCCCGCAATGCCCGGGGACACAATCACCGCAGTTGGCTCAGCTTCCGACACCTGGGGCCGCACGACGATGGTCGACATCACGGTGACCAACCAGAACGACGAACCGGTCGCACACTTCCGCGGCAACACCCGAACGGTAAACCGGTAGGCGTTCTGGCGATGGCTTCAGTGAATCCCGACGAGGTCAACGAATACATCGCCAGCTTGGGCGACTTCACCGGCCATGGTGCGGTGATCGTCGAATCGATCACCGACGAGGGAAACATCGGTCTTCGTTGGCCCTACAACGAAAAGGCCCTCCGGCCTGGCGGCTATATCTCCGGTCCGACCATGTTCACCGTCGCGGACCTCGCCGGGTGGGTCGCAGTATTCGCAAGCCATGGCATCGAGCCGATGGCCGTCACGTGGGACCTACACATCACGTTCCTGCGACCAGCGATCGGCGGCGACCTCATCGCGGAGGCCAAGACCCTCAAACGCGGCCGCAAGCTCCTCTACGCCGACGTAACCATGCACGTCGACGGCGCCCCAGAAAAACCCGTGTGTCACGCCACCGTCACCTACGCCCTCCCCTCTGACTAATCTGTGGTCGAAAACCGGGCAATAGCAACGGAAACCGACCACAGATTTTCTACGGGCAGATTCCTTAGGAGCAGAGGCCTCGGAGCGCTACTGGGGTTTGGCCTTCGGTGAAGAGTTCCTCGAGGCCGCTCGACCCGGCAGCGGAGAGCACAGCGTTTCGCTCGGAAGTCAGTTCGATCCGGTAGGTGGCTGCATCGGGGGTCTGCGGGGTGAGCGACAACCCGGCGGTGCCGACAGCCGCCCGGGTGAGGTCATCGGTAGCTGCCGCTTGCTCAAGTGCGGCGACGAGGAGATCCGCTTGCTCCCATCCGAGAAGCGCAGGGCCGGCGTTGCCGTAGCTGAGCTCGGGCGCCACAGAAGCCAGTGCCTCGCGGGCATCGCTTCGTGACGGATCGTCAACGAGCGGACCGGATTGGCTTACCTGGTATACCTCGGCGAGTGCCGGTCCGAGAAGCGAGTTGAACAGCGACGATGGCGAACTTGCGCTCGGCCCTCCCCAGACCCAGTCACGATCCTCACCCTCGGCGTCGAGGATGTTGGCCACCTCGGAAAGGAAACCTGCAGAACCCGCTACCCACACCATCTCGGCATCCGAGTTGAGCAATGCTTCCAGGAGATCGCCCTGAGCCTCTCCTTCGGAGCCCGGCTCGAACGTACCCTCGAGAACGAGCTCGAGCTCGAGTTCCTCGACAACGCTGCGCGCCACCTCAGCCGAATCCTGCGCCCATGGTTCATCGCTCGAAAAGAGGGCCAATTGCGTCCGTTCCCCATCACCGGCGGCTATCAAGGACGCGATGCCGGTAGTCGTTTCGACGCACACCGATGGTCGAAGGGGCACCAGCGACACTGGCACTGTTGCATCGGTCGCGAACTCCCGGTTGCCGACGACCAGCAACTCGCTTGCGTTGAGCGCCGAGCCGGTCGCTTCGTCGAGGGCAGGCTGGGTCAGGCCGCCGATCGCGACGACCGCCTCGGATCCGTCGCCATCGAGCGTGCTCAGGTTCTGTTGATGTTGGGCGGGGTCGCCACCGTTGTCGAGTGCGACGACGACGATCTCACGACCGGCGACTCCTCCGGCGGCGTTCGCTGCGTCTATCCGCGCAAGATGCCCGTCGAGCAGGAGAGCATCTTCGGCCGAGCCCGGCCCGCTTAGGTCGAGCGAGTAGCCGACTCGAATCGTGTCGTCGTCCACTCCGACGTCAGCTGCGACAGCCACAACCGGATCTTCTTGGAGGGTCGTGGTTGTACTGGACGTAGTCGTATCACCCTGATCGCCGCTATCGACTTCGCCTGGATTCGAACTGGTGGCCGCGGTGCCGTCGGCAATCCCGGCGGACGTACCTGTCGAAGAACAAGCGGCCATCACGAGCGGAAGTGCAACCAGAACGAGGAACAGCGCCCGCTGGCGCGCACTTGAGATATACCGCACCCGCACAGCCTACCGAGAGGGGCTCAGCCCTGAAGCTCGCCACCGAGGTACGCAGCGATCACGGCGGGATCCTGTTGGATGTCGTCGGGTAACCCTTCGGCGATCTTCTGCCCGAAGTCGAGCACCATGATGCGATCGGCGATGTCCATCACGAGCCCCATGTCGTGTTCGACCATGATCATGGCGATTCCGAGTTCCCGTCGAATGTCGAGGATGAACCGGGCCATATCCTCGGTCTCCTCTTGGTTCATGCCAGCAACAGGCTCGTCGAGGAGCAACAGCACGGGGTCCATGGCGAGCGCACGACCGAGCTCCACTCGTTTTTGAATGCCGTAAGGAAGCAGCGCGACCGGGCTCTTGCGATACTGCTCAATCTCCAGGAAATCGATGATGTCCTCCACCTTGCGGCGGTTCTCCATCTCCTCCTTCTTCGCTGGCCCCAACCAGAAGGCGCCGGCCAACCACGAGCTCTTCATGCGAATGTGGCGACCGGTCAACAAGTTGTCGACGACGGTCATGTTGGCGAACAGTTCGATGTTTTGGAACGTCCGAGCGATCCCCTCCTCGGCGACCCTGTCGGGCCGCATACCCATGATCGACTGGCCTTGCCAGCGGATATCGCCCTCTTGGGGCCGATACACCTGCGACAAGGTGTTGAAGATCGAGGTCTTACCCGCGCCATTTGGTCCGATGATCGAGAACAGTTCCCCATCATCGACGTGAAACGACACGCCGTTGATGGCGGTCACGCCACCAAATCGCAGGGTGATGTCGTCGACGACGAGCAGATGATCAGTCATAGAAGCGCAGAAAGCCTTTCGTGGCTACGACAACCAACGCTTGCGGCGTCGGTAGTGCTTGACGTCTCGGAAACTCTTTCGTTCCCCGGATTCATCGGTGTGCAGCCCAAGGTAGAACTCTTGGACGTCTTCGTCATTTCGGAGTTTCTCGGCAGGTCCGTCCAGCACGATCTTGCCGTTCTCCATGATGTAGCCATAGTCGGCAATCGATAGAGCCATCGCAGCGTTCTGCTCGATGAGCAACACGCTCACTCCGGACTTGTTGATGTCAACGATAATGTCGCGAATCTGTTCGACGAGAAGCGGCGCGAGTCCTAGCGATGGCTCGTCCAAGATCAGCAGTTCCGGGTCGGCCATCAAGGCGCGTCCGATCGCAAGCATCTGTTGCTCACCTCCAGAGAGGTAACCAGCAGTCTGGTCGCGGCGCTCGTACAAGACAGGGAACATCTCCATCGTCTTGTCGTATGCGGCCTTCACGCTGTCCTTGTCGGCGTTGGTGAAGCCGCCCGTCTGAAGGTTCTCGTCGACCGTCAGTTCTGCGAAAACCCGACGCCCTTCCATGACCTGGGTGACACCCGCCGTCACGATATCTGCAGGGTTGTCATGCGTGATCTCCTTGCCCCGCCACGAGATCGATCCCTTCGTGATGTCACCTTCGTGAACATCGAGAAGGCCACTGATGGCGCGCAACGTCGTTGTCTTGCCGGCGCCGTTCGCGCCGAGCAACGACACGATCTGGCCGTCGGGAACCTCGATAGATAGCCCGCGTAGGACCAGGATCACGTCGTTGTAAACAACCTCTAGATTGGCAACTTCAAGCACGTACGCCTCCTACACAACCCCCGTGTGTGAGGTTGCCCTCGTGGTGCAGCTTTCGCCACACCACGAGGGCGACCGGAGGGGATCAATGGATACTTCTAGCCCTCGCTGACGAAGCAGGGCTCGTTGAACTCGTGACCAGCGGCAACTTCGCCGACGAAGTTCTCCGCAAGCAGCGAGAAGCCTGCCGAACCAGGCTCGGTGATGCTGGTTTCGAGGGTGGCATCAGCGACGTTGATGTCGTAGATGAACGAACCGCGTACAGCGAAGTCGTTTGGTGCGCCTACCCAGGTCTGGTCCGGAGCGAGGCCCTGGAAGTCCACGGTCACTTCGTTCGCTGCTGCGACGACGCCGGCACGGGTCAGGTCGCCATTTGACGATGCCTGGCGAAGCACTGCTTCGGTGAAGATCGCCTCGGTCCAACCGAATACATAGCTATCAGCAACTGCGTAAGTTCCCTGTGGGACACGCTCGGTCAAGGTTGCGACCATGTCGAGCATGCCTGGGCTCTCGTTCGCGTTCCAGAGAGCGCCGTAGGTGCTGTGGAAGTAGAGCGCGTCGAGTGCTGGTGCGACCTCGGTGCCGAGAAGTGCGGGGTTGTAGCTCGGAGAGCTTCCCGACCAGATTGCATCGAGTCCCTGGGCTGCGGCGCCACCAAGCACCTGGGCGAGAACACCCGGCGAGCTGGCGATGTAGACGATGTCAGGGTCGGCTGCGACGAGCTCGGCAACGACGCCAGAGAAGTCCTCGCCTGCGAGCGCACCTTCACCGTCAAACACGAGGTCGAGGCCGAGCTGCTCGATAGCGATCTTGGCGCCTGCGGCGTTGTCCTGGCCGTACTCGCCTGGGAAGGTAACGACTGCGGCCGTCGGTGCGTCGGCAGGCGAGTTTCCTGCAAGGAACTCGATCGCGTTCATCGCCTCGAAGCAGTAGTTCGTGTAGAGCTCGAAGACGTTGCCGCCGAACTCTTGGTCGGCCCAGCCGGAGTACCACGACAACGGAATCGCGATCAGGTCATCGTCGGCGAGGTCAGCAGCGATTGCTCCGGTGTGAGGTGAGCCGGTCGATTGGCTCAACATGACCACACCGTCTTCACTCTCTTCGGCGAACTCGGCGTAGTTGTCGAGGTGCGTGGGCACGTCGTAGGCCGTGTCGAGAATTACGAGCTCGACTTCGCGCCCATCGATGCCACCGTTTTCATTGAGGCGATCGAAGTAGGCCTGCTGTGCATCGACGATCGGGGAGACAAGCCCTGCGAAGATGCCAGAAAGGTCGGCGTTGAGGCCAACTCGGATGGTGTCTTCGGTGACACCGAAGTCAAAGGCAACGCCATCGCCAGCATCAGCGGGCGCTTCTTCGGCCGGTTCTTCTTCGGCCGCCTCATCGCCGCCATCGTCATCGTCGGT
>CAZLWE010000058.1:0-5103 GCA_964562985.1 uncultured Acidimicrobiales bacterium | reverse complement strand
CTTCTTCGGCCGGTTCTTCTTCGGCCGCCTCATCGCCGCCATCGTCATCGTCGGTGACGGCCTCTTCGACCGCTTCAGCGGCGTCTTCTGCCGCGCCGGTTGCCGTATCTGCGGCCTCTTCGGCAGCGCTGCACGCGACAGCGATCAAGCCGAAGATGGCTAGCAGTGTGAGCCATTTCATTCTTTTCATGTGGTTCCCCCTCCTAGGAGACCGAGCTGTGCTCGGATTTTGTTTTCTCGGACCCCTCGGTCCGCAGATCTTTTGATGTGGTGATGCCGCCCTCGCCTAATACGAGAAGGGCCACCCCTTCCAGTAGTTGCGAATTCGAATCCAGATCCCGAACAGCCCTAGCGGTTCGAAGATCAAGAAGACGACGATCAAAACACCGAAGAGCACGATGTTCCAATCGAAGACGTTTAACGCCCACCCCGGTGCCTGGGCGTTTGCGGAGATTGGCCCAAAGTCTGACCCTCCGCCATCGGTCAACAAGAGGTCACCAATCGCACCGAAAAGGCCGCTTTCTTGTTCGGCCAACCACTCCGTTACTTGCTCGACGAGCTCAGGCAAGATGATGACGAAGAACGTCCCCATCAGAACACCGCTTGTCGTTCCAGCGCCGCCAATCAACAGGATCGCAATGAACTCCACCGACAACGTCAAACTCCATTGGTTGCCGGCGATGGTTCCGAGGAACGAGGCAAAGAGCGCTCCGGCGATTCCTGCATAGAACGACGAGAGCGCAAAGGCGATCAGCTTGTACTTGACCTCGGGCACGCCCATAACTTCGGCGGCGATGTCGCGATCTCGAATCGCTTGGAAGGCTCGACCGGTTCGACTGCGGATGATGTTCTTGGCGAGAACGGTCATCACAACCGCCACGGCGAGGGCGAACAGGTACACCTTCTGTTCTTCGCTGACCTCGAAGCGGTTCAGGCCAAAGAGTCCGGTGACCGTCTCTTCGCTGGAGATGTTCACCAACGGGGTTTCTTCACGCCAGAGCTTGATATCGAACTCAGGGAAACGTCGTCCAGACTCTGTGTCGCCTGCAATCTGGGGGAAGACCCTCGACAAGTGGATCCCGATGAAGACCAGCCCGAGCGTGAGGATGGCCAGGTACAGGCCGCGCACTTTGACCGCTGCGGGGGCGACCGCTAGGCCGATGAGGGCAGCGACGATCCCCGATGCTGGCAACCAGATCCAGATCGGAAGTTCCCATCCCCAGCGGGTTCCGCCGAGTTCGCCACCCATAACCGCAGCGGTGCACGCGCCGGCACCCATGAAGAAGGCGTGCCCGAGCGATACCTGGCCCGCGACGCCAGCCAGCAAATTCAGCCCCAGCGCTGCGATGGCAAAGATGAAGACCTCTGTCATCGGGCGCAGCCAGTTGCTGTCGCCGAGGAAGCGAACGAAGGGTATGCCGTCTTGCAAGATCGGGATCGAACCGAGAATGGTGAACCGTCCACCGACGATCGGCCAACTATCAGGGAACGCCCGCGGCACCGGTCCGGTGAGGAACGGGATGTCGAACGGCATCAAGAAGAGCAGCAGCACGAAACCGCCGATCATCCACCGCTGCAGAGAGGTCGGAAGGATCGCACTGTCGGCCTCATACGACGTGAACAGTTTTGGCCTACCGCGCATCAGACCCTCCTAATTTCTGGCGTGCCGAAGAGCCCGAACGGTCGAACGATGAGCACAGCGAGCATCACGACGTAGGGAACGATCGTTTGGAAACCATTGCCCAGGATGTCGTTGAACCTAAAGAGATATTGACCGGCGGTGATCTCTGCGAGGCCGACTAGCAACCCACCGATAAGCGCCCCTTGGATGGAGTCGAGTCCGCCGAGAATCACGGCGGGGAGAGCACGGAACGCAACCAGTGCGGTTACGAGGGTGACGCTTCCTTCCGCTGCGATCGGCGGCTGTGTTGCGAATACACCACCGATTACCGCGAGTGCCGTACCAGCAGCCCAAGCGATCGAGAAGACCTGCCCCACGTTGATCCCCTGGGCCATCGCTGCCTCTTGATCGAATGACACCGCCCGCATCGCCACACCGAGCTTTGAACGGTAGAAGAAATACACGGCGATGAAAGACAGCGCTGTCCCGACGAGGATCGCGATGATGCTCCAGTTGTAGAACGCTCCGAACAGTTCAAAGCCACCATCGCCCCCGCCCGCGGCACCCCAGGGCGCTTCGACCGACCGGTTGAGCACTCGCACTGAATCCGAGGCCGACTGCCGTAGGGCGATCTCCAAACCGAGCGTGATAACTGCGAGCGAGAACAGGGGTTGGCCGACCATTGGACGGATGGCGATGCGTTCAAGGACCATGCCCAACACACCACCGAGGATGATGGCCACCGTGAGATTGCCCAACCACTCGATCCATACGTTGTCGGAGATGGCCACGAGTATGAGGATGACGAAAGCGGCCGCGCTGGTCGACAACATCCGGACCGTCGGGCGCCACCCGGTAACGAGTCCGGTCCCGAGTCCGGCGACGAGAGCCACCACAAGACTCAGTGCCTCATTGTCAAAGAAGGTGAACCCGGCCCGCGTTGATAGCCAGCGGAGGAAAACGAATCCGATGAGTCCAACGGCGATCATCTTTCCCTGAATCGTCGAGCCGCTCAAGAGGTGAGCCACGAGCCCCGCCAAGAACGCTATGAGGATGATCGACGCCCATTGCTGAGCGACATCAGGAAATCCATCGCCAGCGAACGGCGCCCGCCACCAGGTGCCTGGGGTTTGGCCACGTGGGGCGTCCGCATTTGGTCGATCGAACACGAGGAACGAGAGGAACAGCCCACCGATCGCCGCCAACGCCCCCTGTGCGAAGTTGAGTACCTGGGTCGCTTTGAAGATGATCACAAAGCCCAAAGCGATCGTGGCGTACACCCCACCAAGGGCCAGACCGCGGGCCAGGGTTCTCAGCAGGAGCGAGCCAAAGCTCAGATCAGACTGGGCCAGGACCGTTACGAATTCACCCATCAGTACATTGACTCCACCAGGTCACCGAACATGTCCATCATCGATGAACGCTTCAGCTTCTGTGTGGCAGTGAGTTCGCCGTCCTCATGGTCCAGCTCCTTGGGGATCATGACGAACTTCTTCAGGCCTTCGACCCGCGAGAACTTCGCGTTGCTGTCGTCGATGATGCCTTGCACCATTTCGAGCACCTCGGGCTTCTCGGTGAGGTCTCGGTAGGTGGTGTACGGGATGTTCTTTCGAAGCGCCCAGTTGCCGACCGTGTCGAGTTCGATTCCAATAAGCGCGGTCAAATACTTGCGCCCATCGCCAATCACCATGGCCTCTTTGATGAACGGAGATGCTTTCAGGCTGTTCTCGATCTCCGACGGCGAGATGTTCTTGCCGCCGGAGGTGATGATGATGTCCTTCATGCGGTCGACGATCTTGACGTGGGTCCCGTCGACCCACTCCCCCACGTCGCCCGTGCGCAACCAGCCGTCTTCGGTGAAGGTTTCGGCGGTCTTTTCTGGCTTGTTCCAATACCCGGGGAAAACGCCCGGGTGTTTGGTTTGGATCTCGCCGGTCTCCTCGTGGATACGGAGGTCTGTACCCGGGTAGGGTTCGCCGACCGTACCGAGCTTGAGACGCCCGGGATAGTTGCACGTCGCGACGGCGGAGTTCTCGGTCATGCCGTAGAGCTCGTACACCTCTACGCCAATACCCATAAAGAACTGCAGTACCTCTGGCGCTATCGGGGCCGCACCACTCGACGCTCGGCGACAATGTCGAAGCCCAATTCGCTCTTGGAGCGCTCGGAAGACGAGCGGGTAGAAGATCCAGTGAGCCACTCGGCTAGCCGCCGTGTGCCTGCCGCCGTTGTTGACCTTCGCCTCGCCGATAAAGCCCGCGGCCTTCATGCCCATACCGAGCCACTGCTTCTTGAACCAGGTGGAGTCGCCGCCGCGGATCTGCACGCCAGCGTGGAGCCGCTCCCAAATTCGCGGCACCGCGAAGAACAATGTGGGCTGCACCTCGCGGAGGTTTGACGCGACGGTTTCGATGGACTCCGCGAAGTTGAGCGTGGGTCCTCCAGCCAACATCGTCCAGGTCGAAAAGATTCGCTCCGCAACATGGCATAGCGGCAAGTAGGTGAGGATCTCGTCCTTCTTATTCGGCGGGGTGTTGTCGGGGTAGGCCGCCTTCTCCTCGATGATCTTCTCCATCGCGAAGATGGAGTTTGCGTTGGTGAGCATCGCCCCCTTCGGAGGGCCGGTCGTGCCCGAGGTGTAGACGAGCGTCATCACATCGCTGTCCTCGGCTTGCGCCATCCGCTCGGTAACAGCCCGTGGGTTCGCGTCGCGGTGCTGGCGGCCGAGTTCGAGAAAGTTCTCCCAGAAGAGAAGGCGGTCATCGTCAAACTCGGAAAACCCTCGGGGCTCCAAGTAGATCAGCTTGCGAACATCCGCGATCTTGCCGTCGTCGATCTCAAAGACTTTGTCGACCTGCTCTTGGTCCTCGACGAGGTGCACCACCGAACCACAGTCGAGCAAGGTGTATTCGACTTCGGTGGCGGGATTCGTGGGATACAGGCCCACGGCAATTCCGCGAATCGCGACCGTCGCCAGGTCGAGGATCACCCATTCGGGTCGATCCTCGGAGTGGATGGTGACCCGGTCCCCGACTTCGACTCCAAGCGACAGCAGTCCGTGCGCGGCGAGTTCGATGAGCTCCCAGCTTTCGGCCCAGGAGTACTGCTTCCAAATACCGAAGTCCTTCTCCCGGAAGGCGATGTGGTCCGGTTCGTTTTGTGCCCAGTCCCGGGCGATCGAGGCCACCGTACGGGCTCCCGAGGATGATGCGGAACCCGCCAGTTGTTCCTCAACTACAGCCATACAGCAGATCTCCCCCTATATCGATTGGCACCACGCAATGAACGGTCGGTAACCGTCCCAGCAAACTAACACGATGTGTGACGCCCGTAACAATTGTTCGCCACGTAAAATGAGTTGGTTTGCTGCGGGAACCGGAACCCTCATCCCGATACACAACATGCCTATCTTGATCGAAGGCTGTGTCATATTCAGGCCGGGAGACGCAAGCCGAAAAACACCAAAGACGCACGGCCGAAGC
>CAZLWE010000057.1:0-21833 GCA_964562985.1 uncultured Acidimicrobiales bacterium | reverse complement strand
TACAAGGGGTCGCACCCGCCGACGCTTCACTGACCCTCGAATTCGGCGACGGTCTAGCTGTTTCACACGCACTACCGGTGACGCACCGGTTCCCGCATCCCGACGCCGCTGCAGGTCAGGCAGATCAACGGTTCGGGTTCGAAATCACCGTCGATGCATCGATCACGAACGACGCGCAACAACTACGCATCACGAGCGACAGTGCAGCCACGCCATGGCAGACGTTCGACTCGCTTCCCAGCCCCCAAGGCATGCCCGGCGCCGAACGGCTCGACTCGTGCCCAGCGTGTGGCCACAGCGAATTCACATCGGCCGGTCGTCGACAACAACTCGACATGGAGACGTGTGGTAGATGCGGCCTCGTGATGACTAATCCGCGCCCCGTCGAAGACCATACGTTAATGCGCTACAGCGAGCGGTACTTCCAGGAGGAGTACCTTCCTTCGCAGCAGCCATCAACCGCGTTGGACGCACATCTCGATCAGATTCTCGATCAGGTTGAACCAGCACGGGCGTATCGTGACACCCTCTTCGAGCTCGGCGTGGGCGGAGGCAACCTTCTCGATCGTGCCCGTTCGCGCGGTTGGAATGTGGCGGGAACCGACGTGAACGAGGCCTCGGTGAACCACGCGAAAGGTCGCGGCCTTCGGGTGTGGCATGAGAATGTGGACCACGCGCAGGACCTCGGTGGCTCCTACGGAGCGATCATCTCGGAGATGTCGATCGAACACATCCGCCGTCCGGATTACTTCTGTCGACTCGCCGCAGAAGCCTTGGTGCCGGGCGGGCGGCTACTGATCTACACCGTCAGTGGCGAGGGCGCGTCGTTTACCCATTCCGGAATGGGATCACCACTCGTTGGCCCGGCCGAGCACCTCTTTCTCTTCTCCGCCGATTCTCTCGTGCAGCTTTGTTCCCAGGCCGGACTCCGGGTCGACTCGCTGTGGCGCTCACCCTCGGGCGATGAGATCGGCTTGGTAGCAGTGAAACGAACCGACGTCGGCAATCCCGCTATCCCAAACAGCTAAGGCTGTTGCGCCGCTGACCGCAGTGCTCTGAGGACCTCGAGATCCGCCGCGTTATGTGCCGCGACTGGAGTGCGTCGAGCGGCGTGCTCACGATGCAGCAGGTCACGTCCGAAGGCATCGAGCACGATCACCCCAGCTTCGGCGCACACCAGGAAGGCGGCGGCGTAGTCCCATACGCCGTGCGCTTCGTGAGCGAAGTCCACGTATCCGTCGAGGCTGCCATCGGCCACCGCGCACAGGTCGAGCGCCGACGCCCCGAAGCAACGGAACTGCGCCCACGGATTCTCCGCCGGTGGAACACCGTTGACACCAACCACACCGGTCGCAACCGCTCCAGCAGGGGTCGAAAGAGGCACGCCGTTCTTCGTGGCGCCGTGGCCCCGGACCGCTTCGAAGCGGTCGCGGGTTACGTGGTTCTCGACGAGCGCAACGAGTGGTCCTTCCGCATCGAAGACCGCTATCGATGTATTGAACCACGGCAACCGCCTCGAGGCGTTGGTCGAACCGTCGACCGGGTCGACTACAGCGAGCAGCTCACGATCGGCGTGAGAGACTCCCGCCTCTTCGGAGAGTACGCCGAGGCCCGCGGAAAGTAGTTGGTCGACCAGCGGCCCATCGACGACCAAATCAAGCGCGTACTGTCCCTCACGGTCTCCGGACGCTCGACGCTGGTCTACCTCGTCAAGGTTGCGAATGGCCTGCTCGGTCGCACTACGCAACAGTGTCTGAATCTCTGTGATGTCCATCGTCATCTGTCCTCTGGCGGGCGGCCGCGTTTAGGTCTGCGAGCGACAAACACGGTAGCCTGCCTCGCGCTGGGCAAAGTTGCGCGCACGAAGGATCTTCCACGTTGGCCATCATTGATATTGCGGGGTTCATCACCGACCTCAAAGATCACGCGACCCATCACGGGTTTCATGTGCACGACGAACGGCACTTCGTAGAGACCTACTCCATGCGTCAGGCCTTTGAGGTCGATCTGCACCCCGAGCACGCATGTGGAGGGCCATTGGATCTCCATCTCGCGCTGGAAATCGACCCCAGGGTCATGCTGGCGTTCGAAGACGAGGTGTACACGCTCGCCGATCCGGGCCAGATCCCGTCCGACGACCTGCGTTTCCCGCTGTTGTTCACCTGGAGCCTTCCACCGTTGGTACATGGCCCCGACCTGCTGGTTCTCGCCACCGAACTCGCCGGCGTCGGCGGGCCCGACCTACCGCTTGACGTCAGCGCTGTCGATGGCTTTGCCGCGGTCACAGACGCCCCCGAGCGAAGCCTCAATGTCATCGCTCGCGTGGAATTGCCCCTCGCACGGATTTACCTTGGCGAGGACGATCTCTGCGATGTCCTCGATCGCTGTCACGCGGTGAGCGACTATCTGCTCGACCGAGCCACGATCTGGCTTGGCGGCGGGTTGGCATAGCGTCGATTACACCACTTTGAGTGGGTCAGGACACACAAAACGTCTCGTTACTTTGCAATTGAGTGACATCATGGCCAGAACAGCTCACAGAGTGAGGTGATCGGCTAATTTTGGAACACACCAGTTGGTAAACGCGACGAGGATCCAAAACAACATGTCATCAGCAGCGCGATTGGACATCGATGAGCAAGAACTCGCTCAGCATGTCGCGCACATTGAGGCGGCAACGCTCGACCTCGCTGGTCCTGATGCGGTCATCGACCTCAGCGATAGATCCCCGGCGTTAGAAACGGCTCCCCCCGAGCACGATCTCCTACCGGCCGCCGAGAATTTCACGAGCGAATCCGACGACCCAGCAATGCTGTTCGTCTATGTAGGTGCTGTCTTGTTCGTAGCGCTTCTCGTCTTAGCGGCAGTTCTGGCCCTCGGGTAGAACCGTCGGCCGACGTTTCGAGCCCTCTAAGAACCATCGGCCGACGTTGTGAGCCCCCCAGGCCAGCAACTCGAGTTCAGCCCGACAAGCCCAAGCGGATAACCCGGCGTCGACGTTGTGAGCCCCCTGGGCGAGCAACTCGGTTAGAGAGGAAGCCCGCTAGGGCTGACGAACGGCGTAGGCCCGGTGGGAATCGAACCCACGACCGAGCGATTATGAGTCGCCTGCTCTAACCACTGAGCTACGGGCCCCGGAGCACCTGAGTGTAGGCGCGGTGAGCAAGGTTGACAGCCATCAATCCCCGAAGATCCAAACCGATACTGGAGGTAGCAGCGGGCCGCTTCGCTGCTACTATTTACCGAGCAATCCGCGGTAGCTCAGCTGGCAGAGCATCCGACTGTTAATCGGCAGGTCGTTGGTTCGATCCCAACCCGCGGAGCAAAATTGCAAAGGCCGCCCCAGCGGGCGGCCTTTGTGCGTTTTCTGCGCTTCGCTCCTGGTCGCTCGCTGGTTGTTAGGCGGCGTTGGAGAGTGAACCGCTCCCCCACGCGTCAGGCAGCGCACGGCCGGCGATCTCTGCGAGTTGCGCATTTGGGGTTTGGTAGTGCTCCGCGAGTGCAGCGAGTGACTCCGCGGAGAAGGTCTCCTCCTCGGCGTTGCTCGCCTCGCTCATCTTCTCCAGCCCCATGCGACCGGCGTCGACGACGCGTTCGAATAGTTGGTGCGCACGCTCGTGGCCAAGCACCTTGTTTCTGACCACCCGTACGGGTCCTTCGACCTTCATGCGCATCGTGTTAATGATCGGGTTGCCGACAACGATCGTCTTGTTGATGATCTTGAAGTCGTAGTCGTTGAAAAACCCCGGTGCGAGGTCATAGGCCGCAGCAATTCGTTCCATCTCGGCAGCGGGGTCGGCGGTGAGTTCTTCGAAGAACGCCACGTCGACCCGGTCTGCGCCGAGTGCATCGACGAATCGAGGAAGCACATCGGCGTAGCGCCCAATGGCAAGGGTGTTCTTTGCCGCGGTGGGCTCGGCGAGTTGCTGTTCGGCGAACTCGTCGGGTGAAGGTACGTCTTCGCCGAGCGAATCACGTTGCTTCAAGAAGCGGTAGTCCGACACGAAGCGAGCGACGGGTTCACGAGCTAAGCAGAGCACTCGAACGTCGTCGAGGTCCGCCGCGATTCGTTCGGCGGCGCCGTCGCCGTACATGGTGAACGGGGTTGCCTCGACTCGAAGCTGCTTGTCACCTGCATGATCGAAGTACGCCTCGAAAGCGGAGATCGGATCGTTCGGTCCGTGTTGATCGCGGTAGTCGAAGTCTGGCGCGAAGAAGTAGGTCTCCTTGAGTGATGCACCGGCAACGTCGGGATGGTCCGCGAGGTAGCGGAACAGCGATGATGTTCCGGACTTTGCCGATCCGATAACCAATAGGTACTTAGGCGTCGTCATGCTGCCGTCCTTTGTGTCGATTCCATTTCGCCGCCGGTGCCGCCGGGAGCAGACTCATCGTTTGCTGCTCCGCCGCCGCCCATGACCTTTGCGAGCAAACGATCGAAGATCTTGGCCGGAAGCACGTTGCCCGCAACTACAGCGGCGAACGTCAGCACGGTCTTCTGTGTCTCTTCTACGAGCATCATCGGGTGAGCCTTGAAGGCTTCTTTGAACCAGCGAAGGCCAGTACGTGGTGAGCCTGCCTGCAAGTCTCGGCGAGCGTAGAAGCGCATCTGGTACCCGCGGGCGGCCTCGCCATGGGTAGCGGCTACCGCTGGGGCGTATTCTTCAACCTTCTTGTAATGGCGAAGCCAATGTTCGTAATGCTGGTCGGTACCTGACGACAAACTTCCGGAGATCACGCGGTAGTCCGTTAGCTCGTCGGCCAATCCTTCAAAGACCGCGTCGGTTGTTCCAGCGATGCGAGTCCAGCACTCCACGTCTTCGGCATAACGAAAGTCCTCGTCGAAATAGTGCGACTCCGTCGTGCCATGCCGGTCATCGTCGAAGGCAATCGCTTCGAACACCCATCGCCTGATCACCGGCGCTGACCCATTCCCGATCGGGTTGCGACAAATCACATCGCGCACGGTCACGTCTCGGAGCTTGGGCATCTGGACGATGCCGATCGGTTGGTCCGACTCGTCGATCAGGCGACTCGCCGAATAGCCGACGTCCACATGTGGCCGCTCCTCGAAATGCTGCACATGCTTAGCCAGTTTGTCCGAACGCCAAAGGTCGTCAGCATCGAGAAATGCGAGAAGCTGACCCTTCGCGTGGCGGATTCCGGTATTTCGAGCTCCGGGAAGGCCACGGTTCTTTTGACGGATGATTCGAATTCGCGGATCGTCGAACCCTTCACAGATCTCGATCGAACGATCGGGCGACCCGTCATCGATAAGCACGAGTTCGAAATCGCTGTACGTCTGGGCCAAGACCGACTCAACCGTGCCCTTGATCCATTTCTCCGCCCCATAGATCGGCACGATCACCGAAACCACCGGGCTTCCATCCTCCAACGGTGTCATGCTGACCTTTTCCACGGCCACGTCCTTCTCTAAGTCCTCAAGTTCCGCCTCTTCTTCCACGTGCTCCTCGCCAGATCCGAAACGTCGCCCAAGAGCTCCCGGGATCGACGCCACCTTGTTCAGCGCGACCTTTGGATCGGTCTTCACGGCCTGCGTGAGATACCCCAACCCAACCGCCGGAGGCCGTCCCAAACGAACGGCCCGACGGGTCAGGTACAGATAGTGCTCGGCGCGAGCGCGGCGGACCTGATCGGCCGGCACCTGGTCACCGAGCATCTCGATCATCGCCTCCCAACCTTCGAGCATCCCTTCGAGGTTTGCCGAAAGGCCATCGCCGGACGTCCGATACCCGACAAGCACCTCGTCGAGGCCACGCATGGCCCAACCGCCGAGGCGAGCCTTCAACATCCAGTGCTGGTCCTCTACTCGGCGCAGTTCGGTAGCAAATGGGCCGACATCGTCGAGGACGTTCCGTCGAATCATCAATGTGGAGCACGTTCCGGCAGGATTGGTCAACAAGAGCTCTTCGACGTCGGTCGCGGTATCGGAGAACGTCGTGGTCGTTCCGGTCGGATCGCCGAGCTCGTCGAGGATCTCCGCCCGACAGAATGCAACGCCAAGCTGATCATCTTGGTCAAAGGCGGCCATCATCCGTTCGAGAAAGGTCGGCTTCCATAGATCGTCTGCATCCACCAACCCGATCACGGGGGCGGTAGTGGCAGCGAAGCCCGCGTTGCGAGCGGTCGAAACGCCAGCGTTCTCTTGGGAGATCAGCCGAACGCGGGGGTCCTGCGCAGCGATCTCTTGCACAACCCGTGCTGAACCATCACTCGAGCCATCGTCGATGACGACCAGTTCCCAATCCGAAATCGTCTGGCCTTGAACGGAACGAATCGTGTTCGCGATCGTGTGTTGTGCGTTGTAGCACGGTATGACTACCGCTGCTTTTGGCGCCGAGGTCAACAGTTCATCCCTTAGTCGAGTGATCGGGTGCCACAAAGGGCCCTTTCCCATCGGCGATCAACGAATCCGAGTTGAGAAGCAATTCACTTAAATGGCTCGCCCTACGTGCCGATGTTCCCCATGTGCGCCACTACGCGCGCTGTATCACCCAAAACTGGGTGTCACACTAGATGCCGAGGAAAGTCGTGGACCGAAACACAATCGACGCACGCGGAGCGCGAATTGCGCTGATGATGTACCTACGTTGGCTGTGGGTGCCTGTGATCGCGCTAGCAGCCGGGTTCTTCGTCGGTGGGACCTTCTCTACCTTTGAAGGACCATCGAGCGACGCGTCGGCGAATATTACGGTCGGGCTCACCGAAGAGGTGCGCTGGCCATTCTTCGACGCGGTCCTGTCTCGTCAGAGCGGACTCATCGAAGACGGATCCCTCGCTGAAGAGGCATCGGCTCAGACGAACATCGAGCATGTCTCCGTCAGCGTCGAGAGCTCAAACGTACAAAACTCGACCCTGCAGATCGTGGCCGTCGTTCGCGGCGGCGTCGGCGATGCACAGACCTACGCAAACGCGCTTGGCGAGTTGCTCGTCGAAGCGAACCTGGCCAGCCAGCGAGACAGCCTAGTGGCCGATGCATCAAGCCTCACCCGAGAGATCACGGACCTACAGGCCCAGGTAGTCGAGCTCGAAACCGAGTTCGACCAGCTCGATGATCAGTGGCTCACGGTGCAGAACCAACTCGTGGTTGCCGATCCAGAGGATCGACCCGAGCTACAACTCGAAGTGAGCGATATCGATAACCAGCGTCGTGTCGTGCAACGACAGATCGATGCCCAACGGGGTCTCGAAACAACGCTCAGCACCCAGTTGACGCAGACCCAGATCCAAGCTGACCAGACCGGCGCACCAATCGAAGTGAGTTCAAGTGCCGTAGCCGAGGGATCCTCGGCCAACGATCTACGCCCAATCTTTGCGGTGCTGTTCTTCCTCTTGTCGCTCATCGCGATTCCGTTCCTTGAACAGATCTTCGGGAAGGTGCGCTCGCTCGATCACCTCGGCAACCTGTGGCCCGAGGCTCGCCTTGTTGATGCCCGTAACCGTCGCCTGGAGAAGGCTGCGATCAATCCAATCGATGTCGCTCGTCTAGCGGTCGCCGCCGAAAGCACACCCGGCCAGTCCATCGCGGTAGCCGGACTCGCCTCCAGCAAGGTCACCGACCTCCTCGCCCAGTCCCTCGCCGACCAGGGAACAGAAACCTCGATCGTCGAGCTCTCCTCGACCGCCGGAATGGAGCAGGTTGTCGCCTCTGACCAACTCGCACTCGTCGTCCCAACAGGTCGGGTAGCGCTGCGTCGAGCACATCGCGCCGTGGACAACCTCGACACTCTCTCGGCAGATCCCGTCGTCGTCGTCCTGGCCTCAAAGGACAAGGGCAACGGCGTCATCAACACCTCCTACGGCACACTGGCCGAAGGCGAAGAACCGGCCAGCATTCGCTCGACCGAGATCATCCCGGTGGAGCTGGACATCGACGAGATAGAAGTCGAAGAAGAGCGAGAGGCCAAGAAGAACTCACGCTGGGGCGCCAAGAACGAAGCCGACGGCGACGGCGACGGCGACGGCGACGAACACGAAGACGCACACCAGGACACCAAAGCTCGCTTGGCCGCCAAGGCCGAAGAACACCGCAAAACAAATAAAAACACCAAGGCCAAGCTCGAATCCCAAGCCGACCCAGACGACGGCGACGACTCAGGACCCGACAGCGGCGGTCCGACTCCGGAAAAGAAGAAGCCGAGGAAGTCGAAAAATTCGCGTTCGAAAAAGGGCGAAGGTAAAGCAGCGTGATCCTGCCCCGCTTCGGGATCCAGGAGCGTGGTTGGCTTCTTGGCATTGTCCTCATCGTCCTCATAGTCGCGGCGATCGAACCGTTTCAGATCCCCGGTGCACCGCCAGCACGACCAGAGAACGACATCTTCCGTTGGTTCATTCAGATCCCTGCGTTCTTTGGCGCCATTGGCCTGATGATGTTGCGTCCCGCGTGGGCAACTCGAATGCTGGTCAGCCCCGCAAAGTGGCTCGGCGCATTCGCCGTTTGGCAGCTCGCCGTGGCGGCCTTCGGGTTGAAGCCCTTGGCGAGCACGGTCTTCTCGTTGGGTTTCACCGCCTACATCGGGCTCGGGGTCATCCTGGTCACCCGTGGCGGCTGGGAAAAGGCACGGGGCTACCTCGGATTCACCCTCGCGTTCATCGTGATTGCCAGCATCCTGTTGTTCGTCACAGGCCAAGGCGGCGGCCTACGCCTTAACGGCATCATGAGTCACCCAAACCACCTCGGCGGAGCTATGGGCATCGCTCTCGTCGTATTCCTCGATCGGTTCTTGAAAGGCGCCAACTGGGCGCTGGCCCTCTTCTTCCTCGCCGGAGGACTGCTCTTTCTCACCGACTCGCGCACCGCAATGGCGGGAGCCGCACTAGCGCTTCTCGTCCGCCTGTCGGAGTTCCTCCCACGCATCGCCGTTCCTGCCGTCGTTGGATTGTTGTTGACCATCGGCATCTTGGTAACCCAAACGTCCCTTCTCGACAGCAGCACGGAGACCCTCAGTCGAAGCGGCAACGAGACCGAGCTCACCACGTTGACCGGCCGGACCGATATCTGGGACATTTCGGTTGGCGCAATCGGTACCGAACCCATCACCGGCTACGGCCCGGGAAGTACGACCGACCTGTTCAAAGAGATCAAACCCGAGGGAGTGCTCGGCTCCTTTGAGATCAACCATGCCCACAACCTATGGCTCCAGCTCGGATTGATCGGCGGCCTGCCCTCTATCGGCTTCGTCACCTTCGCCTTCTTGGGCTACGGCTTTCAGACGCGTGGCAACCGGATTCTCGATCGAGATGCCATTGTGCTCGCGATCGCTGTTTTTGGAATCTCGGAGCCCGTGATCTCCGCAGAGCCGAACATCTTCCTCGTCATACTCGCCGCCGCCGTCGCTTCCGTTGGGGTTAAACATCGAGTTTCCAATCAAGATCTCGCGCCGCGATCCGACGGAACTCCTGTGGCCTTCGCGTAAATCGCGGGTTCCGAACGCCACGGAAACGGAGAAAGCTGATGAGCAAGTGGGTCGTGATCGCGGCGTACTTCAACGAGGAGCATGTCGCCAACGATGATTGGCTTGGCGGTGAAGCTTCAAATCACGCGCACCGCGTGAAGATCCTCGCTCGACAGAATCCCATCGGAAATTGGCATGAGCGCAAGAAGCGGTACACCACGCTCGGCGGATGGGCCGCCCATATCCAGCATGCGAATGATGCCCTTGACAGCGATGCTGACGGAGTCATCACACTCTTTCAACACCTCCCAGCAATCATCGGCCTAAAGAAGTTGCTGGGCCGCACGAACAAGCCGGTTATCTCCTGGATGTTCACGGTGCCGGACCTCGACGTTCACCCGGTGAAGAAGATGCTTCTCCGAGCGTCGTCGAAGCGTATCGACAAACTCGTCGTGCACTCGACCTACGAGCAAGAGGTGTACTCCAAGTGGCTCGACCTGCCGAAGAGCCAGTTTGAGTACGTGCCCTACACGACCGATGCGGATGCTATTGCGGCGTGGGTGGACGATGAGCCAGATGAACCTTTTGTCGCCGCCTTGGGGTCCGCCCACCGCGACTTCCCCACCTTCTTCAGAGCGGTCGAGGAACTTGGCCTCCCCACCGTCGTTGCCGCCGGCCGACCTGCCCTACAAGGCATCACCGTGCCGTCAAACGTACAAACGCCCTTTGATATCACCCGGGCGGATTGCCACACGATCGCCCAACACGGTCGCGTGAACGTGATTCCGCTCATACCCAAGGACAGCATCGCCGCTGCCGGCTACGTCACGATCGTCGAGGGCATGTACATGGGACGACCGCTCATCGTCAGCGATTGCTACAGCGTGCGCGACTACATCATCGACGGCGAAACCGGAATCCTCGTGAAGCCGAATTCCGTCAGTGGTCTTCGAGACGCCATCGAACGGCTATGGCACGACGAAGCGCTGCGCAAGGAACTCGGACGCAACGCACAGGCGTATGCCCAAGAACACTTCACCGAAACGGCGGCAAGTCAGGCGCTACATCGAATGCTCGAGGAACTGAAACCAACCAATGGACGCGGGTCAAACATATCTAAGGCGGCCTGATCCCAATGGCAGCAACTCCTCCGACGGTCGACTCGTCTTCTGAAGAAGGCGACGGCGAGGTCGTCAAGACCCAGCTAAAGAACTCTCGTTGGAGCGTCGTATCTCGTATCGCGCTTGCTGCTGGCGCGCTGCTCTCCATTTTAATCCTGCAGGACGCGCTCAAAGTCGACGACTTCGGCCGTTTCGCTGGCGTTTCGGCTCTGGTGGCCATCCTCGGCGGCCTCGCTCGACTGGGAGCGAGCGAGCTTATGCTCGAACGAATCGCCCGCGACCCAGACGGTGTTGCTGCGGCCTATGGACGGGCAATGGGCACGACATTGCTGGCAACGGCGGTCGGCATCCTTCTCATGGTTGTATTCCGACCACTGCTTTTGCCGGGACTACCGATTCTGTTCGTCGTCACGTTGGCAGCCGGCGAGTTGTTCCATGTCGCCGGTTTGGACACTGCGGTCCGCGTATTCAACTCTCAAGGGTTCTTCCGACGAGCCGGCCTACTGGCCATCGGCAGCATCGCTATTCGCATCACAGCGATCGCCACCCTCCTGGTATGGCCAGCGGCCGACCTCAACGACGTAGGCCTTCGTTACGCAGCAGCGGGCGTACTTGTGTGGGTGCTATCGATGTCCAACGTCGGCGCGAAGCTCGGGCGCCCGAGGCTATCGATTCCGACCACTAGGGAAGAGCTCACGCGCGGCGCAACTATCGCAGTCGGGCAAACGTCGTTGACCGTCTCCACGCGAATCGACCAGACCCTGCTCCTTCGTGCAGGCCTTTCTGGTGACGCTGGCATCTACAGCTTCGGCGCTCGCATCGTGTTCAACTCGATGCTGCCAGCCCAAGCGCTACTCGAAGTCGTGTATCCCGACTTCTTTCGAGCCGGAGCTGAGGGCGGCGGTAGCGCACACCAACTCGCCCGACGAATTCTCAAGCCGTTGCTGCTCTACGGGTGCTTTGCCGCCGTCGTGCTCATCGGTATTGCTCCCGTGGTCGAAGCGATCCTCGATCAGAGCTTTGACGGGGTTGCGTGGGTGATCGTGGCCATGGCTGGCTTTCCCGCTATCAGGATCAGCCAGAACCTCGCCGGCGACATTCTCAGCGGCCTCGGTGCTCACAGCACCCGAAGCCGAGCCACCATCTCTGCGAGCGTGCTCAACATTGTGATGAACCTTGCCCTCATCCCGAGCTTGGGGTGGCGAGGGGCAGCAATTTCAACCTACGCCGCCGACGCGTTCTTGCTGGCGGCATTTTGGTACTCCGCGAGCCGCAGACGAAACGACTAGCGCTGGCGAAACGCCCGAACGAGTGGCGTTCGCAGCAGGTGCCTGACGAGGATGAGCAGGAACCGAGCGTCTCGGAAGAAGTAGCGCTTGATCATCCGGCGAGGTTCGCTCGCCATACGGTGCACCCACTCCATGCCGTAGCGCTGAAACACTTCGGGAGCTCGCTGTTTGAGGCCGGTGACGAACTCGAGTGATGCGCCCACGGCAATGACCATTGGGGCAGGGCCGAGTTCGGCTGGCCATTGATCGATGATCGAGCGGCCCAGCAACGGATCCTTCGGGAAGCCAATGCCGAGGAACACAAACTCGGGTAGTTCATCCATCTTCGACATCGCTTCGATGCATTCCCAGGCAAATCGGTCGATCAACGACCCTGACTCTGCGGGGATCATGGGGGCAACGAGCGAAGTAAACTTCACGTGTTGCACGGCGAGCCGTTCAGCGACTTCAACCGATGGCGTCACTGCGAACGTCGGGCGCTGCTGTGTGACCAATTCCGGCCAAAGTCGTTCGGTGAGATCGGAACCGGGGAGCCGGCTCTGCAGGGTGCCGCCGGCGAAGCGGCTAAGGCTGACCAGTGGCTGCCCGTCGGGCAACACCATCGCGGCCTTGTCCACGGTCTCCTTCACGTACGCCTCAGCGTTCTCCAAGGTCACCATGATGTCCACATTCGGTGTCACCACCAGTGGGAGCTCTGTGGGCTTGCCACGGAATCCGTCAAGGAGTGCGGCACAGACATGATCGATGTCTGGCGCATCCGTGAACCGAATTCCCCAGGTGTAGACGTCCTGTAACGCCGAGTGCGTTTGCATATCCCAAAGGTGCCGCTCTCCGCGGTTTCAAACCTGAGCCAATTGGCCTTAATGGGATGGGTGAAAGGGCTAGCAAATCCCTGTGTCAATACTTACGCGGATTTAGCTCAGCGAGTGTGGGGTCGCCGCCGATAGTTACCTTGCATGCTGCATCGATCGATTTGGCCGGGCCCGCCGTCGCGAGACCTCCCCACCTCCACTACCATTACCGTAGTGGGCCTTTTTCGTACCAAATCAACACTCTTAGTGGCTTTACTAGGCCTTGTGCTACTGCTCGGAGCATGCGGATCAGCTGCTGATGGGGGTGCTGCAACCGATGTCACACCCGACGATGCAGCGAACCAAACAGCCGAAGACGACTCGGCTCGGGAGGCGTCCGAGGCGCTAGCGCTCCAAGATCCATCGGATTCCGAAACACCCGTTGAACCCGACCCCGACGTCCCAACCCCAGCGGAGATCAACGCGGCGCTCGGTCGAGGGATCAACCTCGGCAACGCGTTGGATGGCCCACGCGAGACCACCTGGGGCCCCGGCCTCGAGGCTGAGTATTTCACGCTTATCAAGGACGCGGGCTTCGATCACGTTCGCCTCCCCGTGAGCTGGGCGGGGTACGCGGACGTCAACGCTCCGTTCCTCATTCCTGACGACGACCCAACCATCGAAAGCGATGAGTACAACTCCATTTGGGAGCGGGTTGACTGGGCGATCGATCAAGCGGCTGCCAACGACCTCATGATCATCGTTAACTTGCATCACTACGACGAGATCCACGCCGACATCGAGGCCGAGACCCCGCGCTTCCTCGGAATCTGGGAACAGATCTCTGAGCGGCTCGCAGATGCTGGCGACCACATGATCTTGGAGATCCTGAACGAGCCACATGGCGAGTTCAACGGTGATCCACAGATCTGGAACGACCTGTTTGGCCAAACCCTGGAGATCGTGCGAGAGGACCACCCCACGCGAACCGTGATCGTCGGTCCTCGAGACTTCAACACCGTCGACTCGCTCCAAGACCTCGAGCTCCCGAACGATCCGTACCTGTTGGGAACCGTTCACGTCTACACGCCATTCGAGTTCACCCATCAGGGCGCAGTGTTCGCAGACCCGATTCCACCAGTTGGTACCGGCTGGGATCCGACCTATATCGGCCTTGCTGACCAAGCGAGCAACGGCTCATGGGACACCAACATTGCAGCCGCTTCCGGAGGTATCGCGGTGAACTACGCCGTCCAATGGGCGGGCTTCGGCGTCGACCTTGACGGCCCTTTCACCCCAACGAGCCTCTCGCTCAGCGCTTCGGGAGAGACAGCGATTCGGGTCGGGTGCCGTGATCTGAACAACTCCCTGGAGGTCGTGGAGTTCGAACTCTCGACAACCCCAACGACCCGCGAGGTCGACCTGAGCCAATGTCCTGACTCAACAACCGGGGTGTTTTTGATGAACACCGGAGAGGGTGCACGCAGCATCGCCGTGCAGTCATTGACATTGTGCACCACCAACGGGTGTCAAGACCTCCTCTCCACTCAACGACAACAACTCGAAGACCATTTCGCCATCGCAGCAGAGTGGTCCGCACAGACGGGCATCCCACTCAACCTCGGGGAGTTCGGAGCCTTCGCCGCCGACGGGCAAGCACCGCTTTCTGATCGTGCCGCATGGACTGAAACGGTCGTCGATATCGCTACCGGGCACGGCATGTCGACCAGCTACTGGGAGTTCTACAGCGGCTTCGGCGCATTCGATGTCGAGACCGAAACGTGGGAACCCGAGATCCTCGACGCCCTAGTCGGCTAACCCGCAGGGGCCGAAGGCCGGGAAAGTCAGTCAGTCGACCAGATAGCTCTTCAAGTGTTCGCTGCGTTGCGGGTGTCGCAGTTTCGCCAGCGTCTTTGACTCGATTTGGCGAATCCGCTCACGGGTCACACCAAAGGTGCGCCCAACCTCTTCAAGGGTCCGCGGGCGACCGTCGTCCAGCCCAAAGCGCAACCGGACTACCTCTTGTTCTCTCGGCGAAAGTTGGTCCAGTACCTCGGTTACCTCGGCTCCCATCATCTTTCGAGTCGCTGCGTCCGCAGGTCGAATGGCCTGGGAGTCCTCGACGAAGTCGGCCAAGCTGGAGTCGTCTTCGGTTCCGATCGGAGTATCGAGTGACAATGGGTCCTGCGCGATCTTGAGAAGCTCCTGAACTCGGTTCGGTTCCAGGTCACAGACCAGTGCGAGCTCCTCGAGTGAGGGCTCTCGGCCGTACTCCTGCGTGAGACGCCGTTGCTCCCGGCGAACACGACTCATTACCTCGACCATATGCACGGGAATCCGGATCGTTCGAGACTGGTCGGCAATGGCGCGGGTGATCGACTGGCGGATCCACCACGTCGCGTAGGTAGAGAACTTGAAGCCCTTCTGGTGGTCGAACTTCTCGACCGCGCGCATCAAACCGAGGTTGCCTTCTTGAATGAGGTCGAGAAGCGGGATACCCCGTCCGACGTACCGCTTGGCGATCGACACCACCAGGCGAAGGTTCGCTTCGGTCAGGTCCTCCTTAGCGGCGTCGCCCCGGCGGACATGACGTTCGAGCAAGGCCCGTCGTGACGGTTCGACTCCGTCGAGAGTGTCGGCGGCAGCATGTAAAGCCAGCTCTTCTTCGGCCTTGATCCCCGTGGCGATTCGCTCCGCCAAGCGGCCTTCCTCGGCTCCGGTGAGCAGCGGTACCCGTCCAATCTCTTTGAGATACACCCGGGTGGAGTCGGTGGAGTTGATCGAGCGTTCAGAGTTGAGCGCATGTGTTCGTTCACGCTGTGCCCGCTTTTCGACAACGCTGTCCGTGCTCGCAGCATCCTTCGAAACACTCGGCTCTGCGTTGCTCACTGCGCCGGTTCCCCCTGCTCGATATCGCGATTTGCTATCCAATCGGCGAGAGGAGACAGGTCTTGAGGGTCGGAGACAGGTTCCCGTAGATCTATTGACCACTGTCGAAGGAACTTGGTTTCCGAGTGCACATCGCGGACGTTCCCCGTACGTTTCGCCGTCGCCTCAAGCTCACCGGCCAAACGCTTTGCACACTTGCCGAGAAGGCGCGAGACGATTGCAGATGCGTCCAACTGATCGTCAGGAGATGCCGCCAGTTCAACGAGGAGATCTGCTTCATCCGCTCCAAGCATGTCCATAGCTTCGCGTACGGAGTCCCCCTCGCGCAGCGCAATGTAGATCTGTTTTTGCTTCGATGCCGCAAACATGGGTTCGGACAGCAGGTCAACGAACGGGTCGTCGCCTGCGATTACCAACTGGAGTGCCTGGTCTTCGATATGGTCAGACCCGATCTGGGGAGCCACGACGGACATCGGCTCGGCCGCCTGCTGGCGGCGTGCTCGTGGCTTGGCTTGCATCTCGCGCAGACGCGCCGCGTCGATCTGACAACGGTCGGCGATCGTCATGATGTATTCATCGCGCACCAACGTGTTCGGGTGTTCGGCCACCAACGCCAACGCATCTTCTGCCGCCCGGGCCCGATGCTCAATCGAGTCCAACGAATGACGAGCGAGTTCGCGTTCCAACCGGAACGCCAAGAACGACAACGCTCCCGAGACCGACTGCTCAAGGCGTTCCGGGTCGGAGCGGGAAATGTCGTCTGGGTCAACCCCGGTCGGCAAGTCGGCGACCATCACCTCAATCTCGTATTTCTGTTCCCATTCGTAAACGCGCTCGGCTGCAGCCTTGCCCGCATCATCAGCATCGAAGGCCAAGACGATTCGATTGGTGAACCGTTTCAGCAGCTTGAGGTGGTCGTCGGTGAGCGCCGTGCCACACGTTGCGACCGCGTTGAGAATGCCGGCGCGGCCAAAGCCGGTCACGTCGGTGTAACCCTCGCAGATAATCGCCTCGCCCGACGAGACAACGTGCTCCTTCGCCCAGTTAAGGCCATAAAGAATCCGACTCTTCGAGTACACGGCGCATTCTTGGCTGTTGATATATTTGGCGCCCTCTCCCCCAGGCATGATGCGTCCGCCAAAGCCGACCGCGTCGCCTCGTTCGTCGAAGACGGGGAATACGATGCGACCGCGTTGCCAATCCATCTGCTTGCCGATGCTGTTGATCTTGCCGAGTCCACTGTCTGTCAGATCGGCGTCGCTGATCTTGAGGCGTCGCGAGAGGTAGTCCCAGCCTTCGGGGGCGAAGCCAACCTGATAGCGCCGAACCATGTCGCCATCGAAGCCCCGCTCTCGTAGATAGTTCCGCGCTACCCCGGCGAGTGCATCTGAGAGCAACAGCTCGTGGTAGATCTCCACGGCCTTGCCAACGTGGCCCTGTAGGCGTTTCTTGCGATTGCGTACTGCCCCTTCGTTGGCGTCGGTGTAGCGAAGCGTGATGCTCGCCCTGCGTGCCAGGTGTTCGATTGCACCGGGAAAGTCGAGGTTTTCGAGCTCTCGTACGAAGGTGATCGAATCGCCGCTCTTTTTGCAGCCGAAGCAGTGGTACAAGCCCTCTTCGGAGTTGACCGAGAACGACGGAGTCTTCTCGTTGTGGAACGGACACAGACCGCTCCAGCGACGCCCGACGCGCTTGAGCTGGGTGTGCTCGGAAATCAGTTTGACGATGTCGGTCGATTGCCGAACTCGCTCCACGTCTTCGTCGACGATGCCCATGGCCATGAACCTACTCGCGCAATGTGCCAATTGTTGAGGCGACCCAGACCAAGGCCACCCCAACGAAAACGAGGACAAGGCCGACACCGATACGGCGCCCCGGCTGCATCCTCAGCGCAGTCCAGCGGAGTTGACGAGTCCCACTCAGGCCTTGAGCCACTTGGCGATGGCTTCGTCTACGAAGGTTGGCTCTGTTGGCGGACTTTACGACCTGTTCATCTGAATTGCTAGGTTTTTTCACGCGCCGTGGGCAGCACTGTCGCAAGACGCTCATTCAGTCGCAAAGACGCTCTTTCAGTGGAATTGTCGGTGCGCGGAAGTACCCGTAGACGGTGCGGGTTACCAATCTGTGGACAGACGCGCCCTGCTGCTCGGCCCCTTGCCGGCCCTCGTTCTGGTCGGCTGTGGCGCAGCGGCACTTCCCGAGCAAGCATCGGGCGACGATGCGCCATTACCGAGCTCAACGCTGGCCACCGACTCCCCCAGCGCGCCCGCACCGGAAACGCCGATTACCGTCCCGCTTTCGCTGTACCTCATGCAGGACGCTGCAGATGCTGCTGGCTCCTCGCTCTCCTCGCAACGCAGCGAAGACGGCCTGACTCTGATCGGCCAGAACATGGGCGAGGTCTGGGCGCAGGCAAATGTCATCTTTGATCCCATTACTGTCGCTACCATCGCCGCCCCCACCGATGTTCTCGAAGCCATAGCGCTCGGCCTCGACACTTCTCGCTTCTTCGATCAAATCGGCGCCACCTTCGACGTCCCAGATCCCTCCGCGGTGAACGGCTTCTATGTGCGCACCGCAGGACGGGTCAATGGCTTTGCGCCGATCGGGTCCCGAGTGTTTTTCGTGATCGACGAACCGAGCGTGCACGACGAACGGGTTTCGAGCCACGAGGTCGGCCACATCTTCGGCCTCCATCACCAACTCGAAGACCCGGGAACACTCATGTTCTCGGGCACGAACGGTACGGTTCTGACCGAGGACGAAATCGTCGTCGCCCGATATGTCGCTCAAGGAGTACTCGATGGAGTTCGCTAGTCGGCCGCTGAGCTAGCCGTCATCGTCCATCATCTTCGGGATGGCAAAGATGCCGATGCCGGCAACGGCCACTGATATGGCCGATACGATCCACGCCGGACCGCCGAAGAGGTCGAGTTCGAAGAACTCCCTTTGGCTTGGGATGGCCACGATGATTGCATAACTCGCCGCCATAGCCAGCGCCAGCCCGATCTTCCATCCACGAAGCGGTCGACTCGCTGCCATGAGCACGGCCAGCCCGGCACCGAGGAGCGTTACCGTGGCCAACGTTCTGGCCTCGCTCAGCGAAAGGTCGAACTGGCGTCGTCCGACTTCGTAGGTGATGAACGTCGCCGTCGCAGCAAGTGCGCCTGCTGGAATCGAGAATCGAAGGACTCGGTCGAGGAATCCGCTTCGCACGCGGTGCACCTCCGGCGAGAGGGCGAGAAAGAAGCCGGGGATACCGATGCTGAAGGTACCGATGAGGGTCAGCTGGCGGGGCAGAAACGGAAAAGGGCTGCCGATCACGCCGATAGCTATCGTCAGCAGTACGGCATACATGGCCTTGGTGACGAACAGGTTCGCCACCCGCTCGACGTTGTTGATGACCTTGCGGCCCTCGTCGACCACGATCGGAAGTGATGAGAAGGCGTTGTCGGTCAAGATCAGGTCGGCGACCGATCGAGTCGCTTCACTCCCCGACCCCATGGCAATCCCGAGATCGGCATCCTTGAGCGCCAGCACGTCGTTCACACCGTCGCCGGTCATCGCCACAACATGGTTGCGGGCCTGGAGGGCCTTCACCATGGCCTGCTTTTGGCGGGGCGCCACTCGGCCAAAGACATCGTGTTCTTCGAGCGCCTTGCCGATCGCTGCTTTATCGTCGCCAAGAGTTCGGGCGTCAACCGGGGTTCGGTCGCCCATCAGACCGGCACGGTGGCCAATAGCATCGACCGTTTCGGGGTTGTCGCCTGAGATGATCTTAATCGACACGTCCTGGTCGGAGAAGTAGCGAAGAATATCCGCTGCGTCGGAACGAATCTCGTCTCGCAGCTCGATGACCGCGATCGGGTCGAGCGGGCTCGGCGCGGTATCTCCATCGGGGCCCTGGGGACTCGATGCTACGGCCACCAGGCGCTGGCCAGCAGCACTCAGGCGATCGATGAGTTCGACTCCCGCTGCGTCATCGCCCAACAAGATGTCGGGCGCTCCCAAGTAGATCCAGCCGTGCTCACGGAATTGCGTTGCCGACCATTTCCGGGCGCTCGAGAACGGTTCGGTTGCTACGACTTCCCAATCGCTCGACGAACCGACCCCGTCGATGATCGCCTGCATTGTCGCGTTTGGCGCCTCGTCGGCGGAGGCGAGTGCGGTCACCGCCGCAGTGGCATCACTCGCCGAATGTTCGCCTACGACGTGCAGTTCTGAGAAGACGATTTCCCCGGTGGTGATAGTTCCGGTCTTGTCCAAGCACAACACGTCGACACGGGCCAGGACCTCCACCGTCGATAGCTGCTTTGCCAGCGCCCGGTTGCGTGACAACTTCAGGACACCCGCAACGAACGCGAGGCTCGTCAAGAGCACCAGACCATCGGGCACCATGGCCACGGCGGCGGCGACCGTTCCCTGCAGAGCGTCTTGCCAGCGTTCCTCTGCGCTCAACAAGCGGAGTAGCAACAGAATCGAGGCGATCGGAATGATGATCGTGAGCCACATCAAGATCTTGTCGATGGCCTGACGCAACATCGATTGGGCAGCGCTAAACGTGCGGGCCTCAATGGTGAGGTCGCTGGCGAAACCATCGTCTCCTACCGCGGTCGCCCGAGCCGTGCCCGAGCCTGCGACGACGAAGCTTCCCGACAACACCTCGTCGCCAATCTCTTTGGCCACCGAGTCGGATTCACCGGTCAGCAACGACTCATCGACCAGCAATCCGTTTGCACGCACGATCTCGGCATCGACGGGAACCTGCCCACCGGGCGACAACACGACAAGGTCGCCGAGCACGACGTCGACCGACTCGATGGTTTCTCGCTCCCCTCCGCGAATGACCGTGGCGTTTGGTTCGGTGAGCACCTGCAATTTGGCCAGCTCACGACGGGCCTTCACCTCCTGGGTGACACCCACAATCGTGTTCGAGAGCACGACGCCGACGAACAGGCCGTCTTCGGGGTGACCCGAGATGATCACGAGTACGAAAAGGACCACCATGATCGCGTTCACCGGCGTGAGCGCATTGGCTCGAAGAATCTGTAGAACGGTGCGGTCCGGCGGATCGCATGGCCGGTTGACCTCTCCCGCTTCGATGCGTTGAGCTACCTCTTTGGGACTTAATCCGGTCAGTTCCACTGCATCATCCTACGTCGGCGACAATTCAACCCAGATCGGCTCATGATCGCTCACCGCTCCCGTGGGCACCACCCCGCCATCGAGTGCACGGAGCCCTCGACCAAAGAAGTGGTCGAGCACGAAGGGTCGCCCGAACCGGTGAAAGGTCTCTTCTCCCAGCTCGGATAGGCGCTGCATGTCCGCCGCTGCGAGCGTGCGCTCAAAGGCAGCGATGCTTCGACGCGAGGCCGTGTTGAAGTCGCCACCGATGATCGAGGGGCCCGCAGAACCGGCAAGGAACTGCGAATGGTTCGGCATCAAAGGCGACGAGAATTGTCTGGTCTGCTGCGTCGACGACCAAGGAGATGAGGATCGCTGGCAGCGGGAAGCGGAGAGTCCCGAGCGGAACTAGGAAGCGGATGAGGACCACCACGACCAGGACTACCTGAATCACTGCTTACCCCCTCCCGAATCGCTAGGGACCACACATTCTTGCTTCTCCAACCACTCGATTGGCAAAGCGACGCTCCCCCGGGAAGTAACGGGTCCGTCATAGGGTTGATACACCGACTCGTCGAGAAGGAGACCTGAATGGCGCGAGCGAACATCCCCGCAACCACGGTTGAGCCGAAGCGGACGACTCGATGGCTTCTCGCCATTGCCGGTCTCACCCTGGTGTTGGCCGGATGCGCGAGTGCCGCTACCGACGTGTCGGCCGGCTCGACGGATAGCTCCGATACGCAAAGTGGGGTGTCGGAGACTGCCATCAGCATCGCCAATGACGGCACCACAGCGTGGGAAGGCCACACGCCCCTCGGCTTCATGGGAAGCGGCGTCGGACTCTTCGCCGGCGACAACCTCAACCCGAACTTCCCAGACGGCGTGGGCATTCAGATCTTGCTGACTTTCGCCTTGCCCGATGGCGTCGACGCACCCACCACCGCCACCCTGAGCTCTGACGTCATGAGCACCCGTGGAAACGTCTTTGAGGCTCTCGGCGAATTGCGGGCAGCGCCGGTTTCCTACGACGGCTTCAGCGCAGCGCTGTGGAACATTCAGCCGACGGGCGACTTCGTCACCTGCGAACGCCCGAGCGACACGGCACTCACCTGCGACGTCAGCGACGCCGCAGCCGCTGCCGCGCCGGGTTTTTACGCCTATCTGTCACACACGGCCATGGTGGCTCTTTTTCTGCCGGCGTTT
>CAZLWE010000056.1:0-21917 GCA_964562985.1 uncultured Acidimicrobiales bacterium | reverse complement strand
GCATCGGCTCGTTGCTGCGCAAGAGACGGCATAAACGAACCATCATCATCTCCTGTTTGCCATTGCTGCTTCAGCTGTCGAATCTGTTCGCCCATTGTCGGATCAGTAGGTGCGTCCGCGGACGCATCCGACGCATCGCTCGCTAACTCTTCGACCGCTGGGTCGCATGGGGTTGCGGCCACCCGCTTGATGACTGTGTTCAACGCTTCAGCGACCGGCTTACCGATATTGGCTGGCAACGCGGCACGAATGATGACCATGCCCTCAGAGTCGGTGTAGACCGTCACGCTTCGGTTCTCGTGTTGACGCTGATCGCGCTCGTCGTCGGTTTCATCGCCGGCAAGATAGCTAGCTATCGCGGTCGTAAGCCGGTTGGCGGTGCGGTCATGCGCAAGCCCAAGAAGGTCCGCCTCGTTCTCGCCATCGGCCCACCGAGTGAGAATGCGTGTCTTCGCATACGACAACGCGTTCGCAGCGAATGCCTCATGGATGAGTGGAAGTTCGTCGAGGGCGTGACCGACCCGTATCCACTCCCGTGCGGTTGAATCATGGATGTCGAGCGCCCGAGCAATTGCCACCGCCGGGGTCTTGAATCCTTCATGGAACCATTCGAGAGTGGTGTCATAAGCCGCGGAGAGGCGAACGACCTTGTATTGGTTGGCGTTGAGCTCAACGCCAAGGGAAGCGATCTGTTCAACAAGTGGAATGTGCATGGGCTGGTCCTGACAATCGGCGAAGCGGCCCACCAAAATGTGGGCCGCAACGGTTGCGTTTGTAAGGACAGCTGTAACTCTCGCTCTCGCAGAATTTCCTGGGGACGAGCCGTCGATCCACCCACCGGCGCAAACAACTCCGGCAACCCAGACACTACCGACCGACTATGACAGTCAACCGAGCGCCGAAGGCGGCTCGCTCAGCTGGTTGCGTTACGGCCGTAGAACGTCGCGAGAGCCGATTCCGAGAGGGCGATACCCGGTTGGTCGTTGTACGCGAAGACGACGAGAAGTCTCGTCGTGCTCCCTTCGGTCGGCGTTACTCGATGCATCGCGTCCCTACCCCGAAACAAAACGAGGTCGCCGGGCCCGAAATCGAGTGTGCGAACCGGTTCGGCGCCGTCGAGTATGCGGCCGACCCGTTCAAAGGCCATATCGCCGTCATCGGAATCGCGCACCGCCGGGACGTACTCGAAGTCCGCGCCGCCCTCTGGGGCCTGAAGCAACATCGTGACCGCGAACGCCGAGTTGTCAAAGTGCCAACCGAGCTCCAAGCCCTCGGACGCGAAGTGGACGTTGATCGATGACAGCTCGTCGGCGTACGGGTAGATCTCGCCAATGCCAAGGACCCCACAAAGAAACGCTCGAAACGATTCGTCGTCATAGATGGAGCGAAGCGGAGAGTCCTCGGGGATCTCGTCGTCGGCGATGAGCCCCTTACTGCTGGTGACCTGCCGGTTGTACGGATGATCCGCCGGCAAACTCTCGTCAACGGGAGTGAGGTACACATTGTGGGTGTTCCCCGCGTAGTACGCAGTTGCTTCCTTCGGCGCAGATTCCGACACGATCTGTCGGACGGTGTCGGGAATGGCGAAACCGCGGAGCACGAGCGCTCCGTCGGTATCGAGCCTCTGTCGACAGGCAGCGACGTAGTCATCACTGGTGATCGGATGCTGTTCGAAATCGAGATGTTGCGTGATCATGGAGGAATACCTGCACAGTAACCAGGTTCTGTGCTCCGTTAGGGCTTGGCCGTGCGAGGCCAGTAGACAGCTGTACGTGAACCAGTCGATCGACTTTGCGCGAAACGATCTCGTCGGCGTGGCGTTCTCCCCCGGCGTCGGGCTCGGACTCGCCCGGGGCGAGGACCGGTGGGCCATCGAAACAGCCGACCCACTCGCTTGGTTTGGCGAGCTCGCGACGTCGGTCGATCCACGTTGGGTCTGGTGGGGCACGCAGACTTCAGCGCTCGTTGCGGGCGCCGGAATCGGCATCGATCGCTGCTGGGACCTTCTCGTGGTCCATCGTTTGCTCGCCGGTGGCTGGGGAACCTCCATTGGCGAGGTGTGGGCGGAACTCCACGGTTTGCCGCTCGAAACGTTGCCAAAGATGGGCCAGCTCGGGCTGTTGGATGCGCCGGCCGAGGAGGGGGATCACCAAGTCGCGGTCATGCCCGACGGGCACCTGCGTCCAGAGTGGATCGATGGCGGGTTCGGCCAATCGCCCGAGCGGCTCGCTGAGTGGGCAGCGTTAGCGCTCGACGCAGCACGCCTGCAGAACAGTCTGATTGAAGCGCGACCCAATCCGTCTCGGTTAGTGTCGACCGCCCGCTCCGAATCGGCTGCGGAGCTGCTGTGCGCGGAGATGTCGACGACCGGACTTCCGATCGACACGCTGGCAGCCCTCGAACTCATTGCCGAGTCTGCGGGCCCCCCGCCAACGTCTTGGGCACACGAAGACGAGATTCGAGCAGAGCGTGATGCTGCGGTCCTCGATCAGCTCCAGCCACGTCGAGAGGTGAACCTGCGCAATCCAGCGGAGGTCAAACGCATGCTCGAACTCGAGGGCTTCGACCTTCCCGACACCCGGGCGTGGCGGCTGGAGGAGCTTCGCGAAACCAAACCGCTGATCGATGCCCTACTCACCTGGAGAAAGGCCGAACGAATCGCAACAACGTATGGATATCGCTGGCTCGACGAACACGTCGACGGCGGGCGATTGCGCGGCTCGTGGTCGAGTTCTGACGGTGCGGCTGGACGGATGACGGCATCGGCCGGGCTCCACAACCTCCCGTTGACGATGCGAGCCCTCGTCTCTGCCGAAGACGGCTACCGCTTTGTCCGTGCGGACCTCGGACAGATCGAGCCCCGAGTGCTCGCTGCGGTCTCGGGCGATCGAGCGTTTATCGAAGCCACGCAGGGCGAGGACCTCTATTCGCCAATCGCCGAGCGGCTTGGCATCACCCGAGAGCTCGCGAAGCTTGCCGTTCTCGGAGCAATGTATGGCGCCACAACCGGCGAATCTGCCGGGGCCCTAGCCGGCCTGCAGAAGAACTATCCCGTCGCGATGGCGCTTCTGGAGCACGCGGCCGAGTCGGGAAGGCGATCTGAGGACATCTTCACCAGCGGTGGACGACGCGTTCGAATGTCCGCCGGTAGCGGCGAAGGCGGCAACCTCGACCGTGCCGTAACGGCTGCTGCGGCACGGGGCCGCTACGCACGCAACGCGCTGATCCAGGGTTCGGCCGCCGAGTTCTTCAAGGTGTGGGCTATCACGGTCCGGCGCCACGCTCGGGCGCTCGACGCCGAAGTTGTGCTGTGCCTACACGACGAGCTCCTCGTCCACGTACCAGCGGACCGTGCCGATGAAGCAGCGCTTATGGTCACGAACGCAGTCGGCGAAGCCGCGCACTATTGGTCCCCAGAGCCCGATGTCCGATTCGTGGCTGACACCCAGGTAATGACGCGTTGGTCAGAGGCGAAGTGACTGACGATACGAACAATTAGCGGGGCCACAGCGTTTCGGTGTTGCCGTCGACGCCGATGATCTGTCCGGAAATGTGCCGTCCGTAGTCGCTTACCAGGAAGGCGATGAGATCGCTGATCTCCTGTGGGTCGACGTAACACTGCATCGACGTTCCGATCGCGTACAGCTTGCGGACATCTTCGGGATCGATGTTCTCGAGCGCGGCGTGGTTTGCGATGACGCGTTCCATCCGATCGCCGTTGACGTTGCCGGGAACGATGCCGTTGACCCGGATGTTGTCGGGGCCAAGTTCCATGGCGAGCGTCTCGGTGAACCCCGAGACCGCGTACTTGGCCGCTACATAGGGGCTGCGACCGGGGTACCCCATGATTCCAGCGGCCGACACCATGTTGATGATCACCCCACTGCCCTGCTCCTTGAATACCGGCACCGCCCGTCGAGCGCAGTAGAAGTGTGAGTCGATGCAGATGCTCATGCACTGATCCCACTCGTCGTTAGTGATCTCTTCGACTAGCTTGGTCGGGCCAGAGACACCGGCGTTGTTGACCAAGATGTCGAGGCCGTCGGGCAGGATCTCATCGAAGATGGCGTCGAGCGAGTCGGAGTCGCCGACGTCGCACTGCCAGGTGGTGATCGAGTCCGGCAGCGTTTCGAGGCCGCTTGGGTCGATGTCGCAGGTGAACACCTTGGCGCCGAGTTCGGCCATGGTGATTGCGGTGGTGCGGCCCATGCCATCGCCACCGGCGGTGACGAACGCTCGCTTGCCTTCGAGTGAAATCTTCACTTGTTGTCCTTCTGTTCTGTCTCGTTTGTGGATTGCTGCTCGTTCGTTGGCTGCGTGGCGTACGCGGCGAGTTCGTCGTAGAGCGGCTGTGCTCGCTGGGCCATTTCGTGCAGGCGCGGGGTCTCTTCGAGTGGCGGGTACTTCGTGGCAGGCGGTTTGATGCCGGTGCTCGATCGCAACGTTTCATGCCACGGGCCTGATCCCTCTCCGTACCAACTGACCTCGCTGCGATCGCCTGTCTCCCATTCGAGGGCTTGTTCGATGAACGGGATTTCGACCGCGGCACAGTAGGCGGCTGCGGTGTTGGTGGGTTCGGCGAGAAGAGATGCGGAAGTCATCACCGGCGGTGGTGAGCCGGTGCGGTCGGCGAGCCGGTGAAAGAGCCGGTGCAGCGACTCGAAGCCGACTTCCTCCCATGTGCAGTCGGGCCAGTGCTTGGCCATTCCTTGAACGACTCGGACCGGATCTCGAATCAGGAAGGTGTGGCTGCACGCGTCGATCCTCTCGTTCGTGAGCGTGTGTTCAACCGAGTAGGCAAAGTCCTTTACGAACACGGGCCTTTGTTGTGACTTGGCGAGCAGGTCCTCCCAGGTGGCGTCGAAGGTGTGGCCTGGCCGTGCCTCGACGTGCGCGTCACGCTGGCTGACCCGGTCCTCGCCGTAGTAGTACAGCTCGTTCCACGGTTCGTGGAAGCACTCGAAGTCGCCGCGTTGGCGCATCATCCATTCGAATGCCGTCGAGGTTGATCGTGGGGTGGCCCACAGGACGAGGAGCATCAGCGGGCCTCGCTTTCTGACGTGGTGAGTGAGTTGAGAAGCGATCCGTGGTCGCCCACCGGCGCGAGACCGAGCGTGCGATAGATCTGCCAATAGAGGGTGATGTCGGCCGCGAGGATGGGCACGTCGAGTTCTTGCTCGATGTCGCTCGCAAGGGAGACGAACCGTTCGGGGATGCCGTCTTGTCGCACATAGTTCGACATGCCGTTCACGAGGACAGCATCGACGGGCCCCGAGTGTTCGAGCGTGCGTCGGCACGACTCGAGGGCGTAGTCGCCGGGGAAGATCCACGAGCACTCGTTGACCGTGTTTTGATCTCCGTAGAGGCCTTGGTCGACAAAGTTCCCGTACCAAACCACGTCGAGTCCGGCGCTGCGAAGGAATCGGACGACCCCGTCGCGCCAGTCCGGCCAGAAGTAGACCGAGTTGAGGGCCACCCGCTTGTATCCCATTGCCTCGCAGGCCTCGACGAGTGTGAGCCCGGCCATATGGAGCGGCGTCTGGTAGTTGCGCGACACCTCATCGACGTAGGAGCGGATGTCGTCGGCGTTGCGGCCGCCCGCGTGAACCCAATTGGTGCCCACCTGGCCCACCACGTCGGCACCGGCGTTCGCGAAGCAGTGCACGACCTCGTCGAGCAGGTGAAAGTTGTCGACCCGCTGATCGAGCCGGTGCGCATATCCCGGGGCGTGCAGCAGACGTCCGTGGGCGCCGACGGTTCGTGGAGAGATTCGGACGAAGTCGCTTGGGGCCGCGTCGAAGTCCATTGGCGGGCCGGTGAACCCGACTTGGGCGGCAAAGAGTTTCTTGGTCGGGTCGGACCACTTGTCGAGCTTGTGGTAGTCGGTCATTGCTGGGTCGCCTCGATCTCGGCGCCGTCTTGTAGCCCCTCGAAGACTTCGTGAGAGACGAGAAGGATCGGACATGAGGAGCCGTAGAGGGTTTGCGCGGTGAGGGCGCCGGCAACCAGGTTGACGTCGCCGGTGCTGACGATGAGCCCGCTGGGCCCGGTGCCGAGCCGCAGTGATTCGCCGAGGACTCCTGGGGTTCCAGACGATCCCCTACTCCCGGGCATGGCGACGACCTTGCCGGTGAGTGCCGTGCCGCACTGGGGATGGGAGCGGTCGATGATCGTCCCCGAGGGCGCATCAAAACCACCCCAGAAGCTGAGTGGCTCGTCGAGGCGGAGCACGCTGCCAACGAGCGTTCCGGGAAGGAGCCAGGCTCCAGTGACGGTGACCGGCGGCGGAGTTGGTGGTGTCATCGTCGCCACGCTCCTGCAATCGCTGATTCGACGCAGCTCTCGAGGCTGGCGAAGCCGATGGGGATGTCGAGGATTCCTTGCGCGTAGTAGGCCCACTTTGCCGAGTTGGTGAGCGTCGTGCCGGTGAGTGGGGCGGGCGTGGGCGTGAAGTACGAACAGGTATCGAGCACCACGTCGACGCCAGCGTTATCGAACTGGGCCGCGACGCCGCGCAGTGCGAGCTCGCTCCACACTGCCCGGCTTGTCGTGATGATGAACGAAACGTTGGAGTGGACGTGTCGACCATCGAGGAGCCTGAGCGTTTCGAGGCATTCGTCAACCGAGAAGTGTGGCGTGCCCACACACACCGCCCGGACCGGGTCGCCAACGCCCGCTGAGCTGAGGCGCTGCTCAGCCGCAGACAGCATCTCCGTGGTGACGGTTGTGCGGACCGGGGCCGCGACGCCTTGGGTGGCCGAGCCGAGTGAGTCGGCTTCGGGAGTGATCCCGACGATGTGGAAGAGCCCAACGCCGCCGGCCGATGCAGCTGCGGCGGCGATCGCCTTGAGGTCGTCCTCGCTGAGCAGCGCATCTTGCAATCCGACTACCACCGGAACGCCAGCGCACACTTCTCTTCCCAGCACAATCCCGAGCAGATGCGGAAACGTTGGATCGGTGAGCAACTCCGCAGGCAGGGCGGTGACATCAACGATGTGATTGCCGCGGCGCCCTTCGGTCGTGTGCAGGCCGGTGAGCGGAACCCGCCCAACGAGCGCTCCCGCGACATCGAGCATGTCGCCATACTTGTTCGTTCGAGCGCCCAGCACCGAGTTCACGAACCCGACGGCGTTGGACTCCGACCCGATGACGTGTTGGCCGAGAGACGGCCGCCCGTCGGGTTGTTGGTACGGGGCGCACGACCACATCGCCGAACAGCCCAACTCCTCGTAGATCCACATGACCCGCTCTGCTCCCGCGACCTCGTCGGGAGACTCCGATTGGGGACGAAACGCTGGCGACGAACACGAGATGAGACTCGAGTTGCTGTGGGTCGGCACGGCGAAGGAGACGCGATGTTCGAGGAGGAACTCCGCGAAATCGAGCGACATCCTCCCCGAGTAATGCGTCGAGTTCAGATGCGACATGTCGACGGCCACGAGTTCGGTCGCCCCCGAAACCTGCGCGGCCGATGCAATGAGCCGCATCGCGAGTTGCATGGCGGGCCCGTCCTCGCCGCGCAGCCAGCGTTGTTCGGCATCGGTGAGGTCGAGGTCAAGGTCGAGTGGTGAGGGGGTCATCTCCGGAACGTGAACCCGGTGCCGGGGCGGTCGGGGATGACCAGCTCACCGGCGCGCAGTTCCATCTCCTCGTTGAATAGACCGGCAAACCAGTCCACGTGCTCTGCCGAAATGCAGTTCTCTGTCGAGCCGGCTATCGCCAGGCTGTGCTCGGTGAAGAAGTGGGATGAGACCGGCGTGTCGAACGCCGCGGCGAGCGCGGCAGCCTTTCGGAACTCGGAGTAGCCACCGATGCGTTGCAGGTCGGGCATCAACACGTCGGCGGCGCGTGCCTCGAGCAGGTCCTTCATGCCGTAGCGGGTGTACTCGGTCTCGCCGGTAGCGATCGCAATGTCGGTCGCTGCCCGCACTTCGGCGCTACCCGTTCGGTCGTGGGTTACGACCGGTTCTTCGAACCAGGTGAGTTCGTAGGGTTCGAGTTGGCGGGCCAGGCGAATCGCGTGCTTGGTACTCAGCCCCTGGTTGGCATCGACGAGCAGTTCGATGTCGGCGCCGATGGCTTCGCGAACGGCTCGCACGCGTTCTACGTCGTCGGCGATACGTGGGCTACCGATGCGAAGCTTCATCGCACGGAATCCTTGTTCGACAAAATCGTCGGCTTCGATGACGAGTTCATCGATCGACTGGGAGAGCCACAAGCCCGAACTCGCGTAGGTGGCAACCGAGTCACGACAGGCACCGAAGAGTTTGTGCAGCGGGAGAGCTGCCGCACGACCGACGATGTCCCAGCACGCGACATCGATCGTGGACAGTGCGGCGATCGTGACGCCCTTGTGGCCGGTGGGGTTGATTTCGCGCCAGATGTCGTGCCAGAGCCGCTCGGTGTCGTGCGGGTCTCGGCCGATCGCCATCTCTGCGAGGCCGGTGATCATCTCGTCGAATGCCTTGATTCGCGAGCCATTCAGGGTGAATGCGTATGCCTCACCCTCTACCCCGTCGTCGGTTCGCAGCGTCAATAGCACGCAGCCAACAGAGCGCATGTCGTGGAGCGCGGTCGTAATCGGTTTCGCGAGCGGCAACTCGACGATTCGGGTGTTTGCGTCGATGACTTTCACAGACGACTACTGGCGGTAGCTCGGGTCGGCTTGGTCGAGCATCCGCAGAAGCGCCGGCCACTCGTGCAGGCCGAGCGGGAAGTGGTCGTACTGCTCTTTGGAGAGCTCCCAGATGTCCGTCGGGCCGGGGTCGATGTCGAGACCGGTGGCGTAGGCGGCCAGAAGGGTGCGGCAACCTCGGATGAGGTAGTGCATGACCATGAACGCCTCCCCCGCGGTCTCGCCGACGGTCAAGAAGCCGTGGTTGCGCATGATGAGCGCCCGTTTGCCGTCCATGTTTGCCGCGAGCCGCTCACGTTCTTCGAGGGTCAGCGAGAGGCCCTCCCAGTCGTGGTAGCCAATGTCGCCGTACAGCATGGACGTGTCTTGAACGAGGTGCTGGAATCCGTCTTTGAGGGCGGTTACGGCCAGCGCGTCGGGAACGTGGGCGTGAAAGACGACCTTCCACTTGGGGAAGTCGTTGTGAATGGCCGAGTGGATCACGAAACCTGCCGTGTTCACATCGGCGGGCCCTTCGAGCACTGTCCCCGCGCTGTCGACCTTGATGATGTTCGAGGCGGTGACCTCGTTGTAGAGCAGGCCGAACTTGTTGAGAAAGAAGTCGTGGTCGCTGCCCGGGACCCGCATGGTGATGTGGTTCCAAACGAGGTCGTCGTAGCCGAAGTGCGCAGCCAGCCGGTACATGGCCGCAAGGTCGACCCGGGCCTGCCATTCGTCCCCCGTGAACGACCCTGCGTTTGAGGCCGTGAAGTCTTCGGCGGTTACTTCCTTGTTGCGTGGTGCGGTGTTGGTCATTGGCCTCTACGTGGATCCTTGTTGTGCTGTCGCTGTTGGAGAGTGGTGGAAGATCAGATCGTTGCGCCGCTCGATTGCCTGCATGGCTATCAGATGCGGGGCGTCCGCGCCGAACGTGTCGACCGTCGATCGGTACAGGTCGAGGACGCCTTCGGCGAACGTGAGGTCGGCGCCCAGTTGGGCGGCCATCTCCGATGCCAATCGGAGGTCCTTCACGGCGAGTTCGAGTGCGAACGTGTCGTCGTAGCCGCCGTTGAGAATCTCGGGGCCGTACCGGTCGGCGACGTAGCTGCGCCCGGTGGAGTGTTGGATGATGTCGAGCATGGCCGCCGGATCCACCCCGCCCTTTGCGCCGAGGAGGAGCGCCTCGGTGAGACACACCGATTGGGTGTAACACAGCGTTACCGAGGCGATCTTGGCGACGTACCCCGCGCCGTACGGCCCGAGGAGGGCGTAGCGAGAGCCGATCGCGTCGAAGATCGGCGTACACCGTGCATGGACGTCCTCGTCGCCGCCGATGAGAATGCTGAGCGTCCCCGCAGCCGCGCCTTCCGCGCCGCCGGTTACGGGCCCGTCGAGTAGGTGCACGTTGGCGTCGGTCGCCTGGGCTTCGAGTCGGCGGGCACACGCGAGGTCGTTGGTCGACAGGTCGATCCATACCGACCCTGGCATGAGCGACGCGAACAGCTCGGCGCCCACCGATTCGACCTGGGTCGGCCCGGGCAAAGACGTCATCACGACCTCCGCGTTCGCTGCACCTTCGGCTACCGATGACACCGCAGTGGCCCCGGAGTCCACAAAAGAAGCGATCTTGTCGGCGTCGGTATCGAACACCGATAGTTCGACGCCTGCCGACAGCAGGTTGTGGGCCATTGGCGCGCCCATGTTGCCCAGGCCAATCAAGAGAGCGCGCATCATTCAGCCAAGCCGTCGACGAGAAGGTCGGCCCGTTCGCGGTGAAGTTCGGTCGCCCGACCGTAGAAGGTCGTTGAGTGGTGGGGCCGATTCATGCGGTACGGGTCGTGCACGTAGGTAGGCAGTGCAATGTATCTCGTGGTGTCGCCGACGATCTTGGTTACCCGATGCATCGAGTAGCGCCCCTTGAACAGCTGCAGGTCGCCGGGCTGTAGGTCGAGTACTCGGACCTCTTCCCGGGAGCCTTCGAGCACCGCTTGGACTCGCTCGTAGTTCTCTTGCCCAGGCTCGCGAAGGTCGGGTACGTACTCGAAGATGCCACCCGATTCGGCGCGTTGCACCAGGATCGACACGGTGAACTCGTTGCCGTCGAAGTGCCAGGGGAAGTAATGGTCGGGTTCCATCACGCCGTAGGGGTTGCAGCCGAGCGGGTCGGCCCACTTGTAGATCGGACGCTCCGTGCCGAGGCATTCCCAGACGAAGTGGGTCATCACGTCGGCGTCATAGATGCGGTTGAGGGGCGAGTCGTACGCGATCAGATCAGAATTGATGAAACCGCTCTCGCGAGGCTGGAAGAAGCGACGAGGGTGGCCGTCGGGGAAGCTGGGGTCGTCGGGGGACGCATACGGGTTGTGGGTCATCTCCGACCAGGTCGTTTGGTCGTGCAGCGACTGAGCTTCCGCGAGCATCTGCGCGATGGCTTCGGGACGGATGAAGTTCGAAATACGGAAACACCCGTATTTGTCCATCTGGTCGCGCGTTTCGGCTACCAGATCGGAACGGACGGTGCTGTCCATCTTGTGGATTGGGTACGTGTCGAGATCGACGATGTCTTCGATCACGCTCGATCGGTGAAGCAGCACGTGACCCCCAGTCCGTAGCCGTACGGCGAGATTATCGGGCCGACTGTACGTTCGTCCAGTATTCCTGAACGTTCGTACAGTCGTGTAGGGTCGCAAGTTATGGCGCTGACCGACACCCAACAGCAGATCCTCGACGGGGCGCTTTCGTGCATTGCACGAGATGGGCTCGATGGGACGAGTCTGCGCAACGTGGCCGAAGAGGCCGAAGTGTCGCTCGGCTTGCTCGGCTACCACTTCGACGACCGAGAAACACTTCTCGTAGCGGCCTTCGAACTTGCGACGGACCGATTGCTCGAGACCTCACTCGCCTCGCTGGAGGGTGTCTTCGACCCCGCTGAACGGGTTGAGGCATTTATTCGCGGCGCCTTCGACGATGCGTTCCTCGCGCCCGACTACCTGGCGCTACGCATTTCGCTTTGGGCCATTGCCCGTACCGACGACCGGATAGCCCAGATCGAACAAAAGCACTACGAGCGCTACCGAGACAAGATCGTTGCGCTATTAGCGACGGCGCTTCCCGACGTGGCCCAGGGGGAACTCGAAGATCGGGCGACCGACATCATCGTCACCCAAAACGGCCTGTGGCTGAATTGGGCACGGCATCGCAGTAGTCAAGACCTTGAACGGGGGCTCCAGGCCTGCGTCGCGCTTGCACGCTTGGAGCAATAGTTGCGTTCTAGCCCTCCGCTGCCGTCGATCGATATCGATTCGTTACGCCACGGACGCGCTCGCAAACTGCGCCAGGAACTTGCTGCATCGGGCATTGACGTCGCCGTGCTGACGAACCCCGTTTCGATCCGATACGCAACCGATTATCGGGGGTACGCAACCTTCCAAAGCCGGATTCCGTCGCAATACCTAGTCTTCCCGGTCGACGGCCCGGTGGTCCTGCACGGCGCCTACACCGACGAACTCGACACCATCGACCGTTGCGACGTGGCGCATTCGGTTACCAGCTTCGATGCTGGACTTAACCTCAACCTCGCAGCGCAGCGCTTCGTGGCCGACATCGAGCGAGCGATCGCCGACGCAGGCTTTGGTTCCGATGCGGTTATCGGTATCGAACGAAGCACCCCGAGCGGCCTCGAAGCCTTCACCGCCGGCGGCTGGAGTGTTGTGGACGCCGAGCCGACCATCGAACGATGTCGAAGCCGAAAGATGCCCGAAGAGATGGTGGTGATGGCCTACGCAATCGCCGTCGCCGAGCTGGGTATGTGGAGAATGCACCACGCCCTCGAACCGGGCATCACCGAGAACCAGTTGTTCGCGATCCTCCACGCCACCAACATTTCCCACGACGGCGACTGGATCGACGGCCGAATGCTGTGTTCGGGACCGCGAACCAACCCGTGGTACCAGGAGGCCAGCAACCGGACTATCGAGCGAGGCGACATGGTCGCCTTCGACACCGACATGATCGGCCCGTTCGGTTACTGCGCCGACATTTCCCGAACGTGGGTGTGCGGCGGTGAGCCATCGCCGCAGCAGACCGACGTCTATGAGCGGGCACGCGAAGAGATCGAGCACAACACGTCATTGCTGCACGCCGGTGCGTCCTTCCGAGAACTGTCCGAAGCCACCTTTCGCCACCCCGACCAATTCGTGGCAAACCGCTACGCGTGCGCCTTCCACGGCGTGGGCATGACCGATGAGTACCCGAAGATCGCCTACCCGCAGGACTGGGAGTGGACCGGCTACGACGGCGAACTCGAAGAAGGAACGGTGCTCTCCGTCGAAAGCTTCGTTGGTTCAAGCAACGGAGGCGAAGGCGTGAAACTCGAGCAGATGGTCCAAGTCACAACCGAGGGAGCGACGCCGCTGTCGACCTTCCCGTTCGGACTGAGCCAGCTCTGGCCGTAACCGCCGAACGCGTGGCCCAGCTCTGCAACAGCTGCCCTAGGCATTCGTTTCTTGAAACTGTCGGATCTAGCCGCGGCTAGGGTTGAAAGATTCGGGCGGAACATAACGGAGAATCGAAATGACCTACTCAGATGATGAACAGCTGCTCCTCGCAATGCTGCCCAGCGAAATCGGCTCGGCGGTTGCATTCTCCGAGAAGAGCGGGCCAATCGGCACCGCCAAGGAGATGATGGCAAGCGCAAAATCGGCGCTTGCCAACGCTAAGGACTACCCAGACAACCCGCTCATTCAGAACCTCATACCGAACCTCGACGATCGATCCGCCGCCGCCGATAAAGCCAAGGACCTACGAGAGCGTCAGCTCGCACGGCTGAAAGCTTCAGGGATCACGTCTCGACAAGGGATGATCGAGCTAGCGGTCACCGATGCCGAGGCGGTTTCTACTCTGCTCGCAACGAACGCCGACGCCTCGGAAGCCGCGGAATACAAGTCGTGGGTTCTGTCCATTGGACAAGCGGTGGCCAATGCTGCCAAAGAGGGCGGACTCCTTGGCTTTGGAGGCGAGTCGGTGTCTGATGACGAGGAAGAAATCCTTGCCCGAATTACTGCTGCCCTGGGATCCTAGAGAAGTTGCCGTACCTACAGGTCGAGCGAAGATTGACCAGTCCTTGGACAGGCCTGCCACCTCCTGAGCAAGCAACAGACTGGGCTCATTGCCTTCGACCCACAGTCTGATCGCCCTTTTCTCGACAGGGGTTCGATGCTTGCGAGTGGCTTTTTCGAGCAGGCATCACAAATGTTCGCGCGTCGGCCATGAGTGACCCGAACCGCCAGCTCAGCCGCGGGTGTCGATATCAGCAGTCGTAGTGGTTGCAGTCCTGTGGGTGGGAGGCGGCGCAACCTACGAGATACTCGATCGCTACCGCTAGTTGCGATCGCGCAGTGGTTTTCACTACCGAAGCAGACCTCGACTCGATCGGAGCCGACCACTCCCTTTGTACGCTGAATAGCCATGCGACAAACGATTCGGCCAATCGGCGCTGGGAAAGATGGGTCAGCACTTGCGTTTGGCAGGTCGATGACGTCTCCGAGCGCTGGATTGGTTCTCCAGTCGGCGGCAGAGATGCCCGGCGACTGGCCCACGAGCCCCCAATCCGGCAACATCGAGGACAGCCTCGGTCACGCTTTGGGCTGGACCCTCGAAATTCGCCGTCGTGAACTGCTCCTCTTAAACCCGCTCGGCGAGGGCTTGATCAAGGCTGACCTTCCCGACCTTGATGAGCACTGGCTACAAAACGTGCGAGCTGATGGCAGCTGCGCCGCGTTCCTCGTTCCGCTAGACACCGGGAGCTCAACGGTCGACGGGCTGATCAAGTCAGCGGCTGGTATCGGCAGAGCCGCCACAATCCGCACCGCCGTCGCCGACGACTACGGCAAGGTCGACCCGGTGGGTCGAAACGAGCCTTGCCCCTGCGGCTCAGGTAAGAAGTTCAAACACTGCTGCGGATAGACACGTATTGAACCATCGCCTCAAAGTCACCCGCTGCTGCGACTCTGGGCGAAACCCTCTCAAGTAAGTCAAGATCACTCTCGTTCATACCATCGACCCACGCGTCCGGTTCATCCATCGCACCAAGAAGCTCGACGACATCTTCCAAGTGGCGCGGCTGCCCTTCGGTCCGCTGGTCAAGGACCGCTGCGGACTTAACAACAACAGCGTGCCCAATCGTTGGAAGCCGCAACTCGGCCACTCCGTCAACTCCGTAATACACCGTCGCAACCGTTGATACCTGAAGGGCCCTGCGCCCACCTGGTGCCGCCAACGTCACTGTGCCCTCTTCGAGGTTCAGGTCCTCCGGATCGCCGTCATTGGGTGCCAATACATCGATCAAGGTGTGGCCCATCGAGTATCGCGCTTGGGCCTGGCTCTGCCCGAAGAACATCTCGATCTGCTCAAACCCCATAGTTGCCAGCTCTTGGATCACGCGCTGCGCCGACCCGGTTGCCACCTCGACAACTACGTCAGCATCCTTCGTTTGCGATGCACGAGCATCTGCACCAGAGGACTGCTCCCGAAGCACCAGAAATGTCATCAACCCACCGATTAGGCACCAGTCGGGTTCAGGGACCTTTCTCGACAGCACTCGGAGAACGTCCAGTACCCCACCATGGCGCGACAACAACACGTCCGATGAGAGATCAATTTCGCGCGCCAACTGCAACCTCCAGCATCAAGCGTGCAGCCCGGTGGCGATGATCTTCCAAGTCGAGCCATGTCGTCACTGGATCTGCAAACCTCGCAGACCGACCGAATCGCCACGAGTCATCCGGGACCACGCCGAGCTCAACATTCCAGTCGGCGCCAGTGTCTACCGGAACTCCAGGCGGGATCTCATCAAGGTCGCTCTTGGCCACATAGCCAATGAACTTTTCCTCATCCAGCTCAACAGGCACGCCATGAAACGCAGCGGCCCGAAGCCCTGAAGCCACCAGCAGTCGCGACTCCACTACTTCCCGGAACACCGAGCGATGCACATGCATACGCCGCCAATCGGCCCGCGACCGCATCTTTCGACGCCATGCATCTAACGCAGCCTCGCCATGAAACTCACGAAACGGGAACGCCGAGATCTCATCCCACGCCTTGGATGAAGCGACGGGGCGTCCAGGTGACCTCGACTGCACGTGCGCCAAGTGCTCGACATCGATTCGGTCAAGGAGAACCGGTTCATCGCTCACTGAGCGGAGTATGCCGTCATCCAACATCTGCCAAATTCGCCGAGCGGTGACACCGAGGTATTCAGCAGCTTCGTTCGCTGATAAGACATCCATTGCTCCCCTTCGACCCCAAGTGAACTATTAATAGGATTAAAGGTACAGAATAGCGAATAATAAAGCAATATCTTATTTCACAGCTGGCGCTCAGGCAGACTCCGAAGGGCGATCTTCGAGGGCTGCAATGTCTTTCGCCAACTGCCCTAGATCGCCTGGTAGATATCGCATCACCGGCGCCCCTTCCTGCAAACAATGGCCAGCCGCACCAAGAAGCTGCCCAACCATAGATCCGACAGTATCTGCGTCCTCGGAAACCAAAATCGCAGTCTCGATCGCGTCGATTGCCGAAGTCGGCCGAGATAGCCCCAGGTACAAAGCTAAAGGCACAGACTCGACAACGAAGCCGGAACTTCCCACCTGCGAAGCAGCATCGTGAGGCGCAACGTCACCGAGCTGCGACGCCTCCAGCACAGCGTCCCTTACGCGCGTGTCTGGCAGCAATGACGCCAACTTAGTCAGGGCTTCCGTTCGATCCAGTTCGCTTTCGAGTGCCAAACGAATGCCTGCAGCGAATGCAATGGCGCCTGTGATCGCCTCATCGTTTCGATGCGTAATCCTGGCGACGTCGAGAATGAGCTGTCGGCCTCGCTCGTTCCATGGGTCCAATACGAAAGCGAGCGGAGCGATTCGCATCGCCGCACCATTCCCGGCAGCACGATCACCAGCGATGCCAGATAGCGCCCAATGCTGGCCTGCACCGAGGGCCTTCATGGCTCCCAAAGTCGAAGAACCAATGCCTGGCACGCCTGAGCGAAATGCAGCAAGGAGATGCACGGCAACTTGCTCCGGGTCGACTCGACCACAAAAGGCAATGGCTCTCGCTGTAGCCAAGGTCAGGATCGTGTCGTCCGTCAGACCGCCCGCCTTACGATCGAGGCGCCGGGACGCAAGCGGCGCTCCCTCAATCGCAGAACCGAGCCAATCCCCCAACGCTCCAAGAGCAAGACAGTTCTCAATCCGGTTGGCCAGATCTAGCGACGAAGTCTCGCTCATGGGAACACGATATCTCTACTTCACGGGCCAATTAGTGGCGGTGTCTTGGCGTCGAGACGGGTGCGATTCTGACACTCGACGCTCGCAATACCGGAGGGCACATAGCGGTCGGCATTAGCAGAAACATCAGCAAACAACCCTTGCACCCCGTGAACCCATTGTTTGCAGGCATCTTGGTCGCCAACCGAAAAGGAGGGTGAAATGCAGTCACCCGTCGGACATCTCAAGAATCTTCACGGGGTCTCGATCCCGGCAGCGGTAAACAGCGCCCTCTGGCAGCGTCTAGCGTCGTCAAGCGAACAAATCGTGTCGGAGGGGGACTTGAACTTCGGTGTCCGCCGGCGCAGCTGGCGGCGGGCTGTGGCAACCAGCTTCACCGTGCGGCATTCTGCGACACTCGAATCCGCTCGTACCGCTCCAGGATGCTGGAAGCAATTAGCAAACCACTAGTTAGCAAACCAATAGCACGACGACACCCCTGCGGATCACGACGAGCCATCAAGCTTCTGTATGAATTTGTAGCCAGATCAGGCATCTTTGGCTACACTTTCATACATGAGTGCTCGACTCGCCGCCCTCCCCAGCATCTTTACTCACGCAGATGCGTCCGCACTAGGGATCTCCGATCGTCGCTTGGCAGAGATGCGCAGCGCGGGAGAGATCGACCGGCTCGCACGTGGCATCTACCTCAAGCCAGAAATCGATATCGACCACGACCTCGCCGAGATCGCCATCCGGGCGCCACGAGCAACGCTGTGTCTTACGACAGCTCTCGCCCGACACAACCTCACCGACGACATACCGTCTTCGATCAACGTCGCCCTCCCCCGCGAACAACGTCATCCGCGAACAGCCGTCCCGGTCATGTGGCATCGATTCGACAGCGACATGTTCGACATCGGACGAACCGAGTACACACTCAGCGACGATCTCTCGATCGGAATTTACGACCCGATGCGCGCGATCATCGATGCCTACCGGCTCCGACACCTCTACGGAATCGACCAAGCACATGAGGCTCTCAAACGCTGGCTACCTGAGCGCGGCAACCAGCCCCGAGCCCTACTAAAGATGGCCAAGCTCTTCCCGAAAGCTGAGCCGACCCTCCGCACCGCGCTCGAGACACTGCTATGAGTGCCCCTGATCGATCCAGCACCGCAGGCGTCGCGTACCTTGACCTCCGCAAGCTGGCCGCCAAGACCAGCCGGCCAACCGACGAACTCCACCAGCTCTACGCACTCGAAGGATTCCTTCACCGGCTCACCCTCTCACCGCATCGTTCATCGTCGTGCTCAAGGGAGGCGTCCTCCTCGCGGCCTACGCCGACCGGCGGGCAACTCGAGACATCGACCTGGCCGGACTTCAACCACGCTCCGACATCGAATCGATCAGAACAACAGTCATCGAAATCGCGTCCATCGACCTCGATGACGGGCTCGAGTTCGACCTCGAACAAATCGAGGCAGAGACCATCAGAGACGACGCCGACTACCCAGGCATTCGGGCAAAGATCACCGGACGGCTCGCCACCGCAGTCATCCGATTCCACATCGACGTCAACATGGGCGACCCACTCTGGCCTGACCCCCAACCGGTCGAGCTGCCCAGACTCCTCGACCCGACACCACTCACCAATCGCCGGCTACCGAGCCGAGCTCATACTCGCCGAGAAGATCGTCACCGCGCTCCAAAGAGGTACCGCCAACACACGATGGCGGGACTTCGTCGATATCGCCACACTCGCCCACACGAGCATCGACACCGCCACTCTCGCAGAGGCGGTCACGCGGGTTGCAGAGCACCGTGAAACCTCCGTCGAGCCTCTCGCCGAGGTGCTCGACGGATACGCCGCACTCGCTCAGCCCAAATGGTCCGCCTGGCGACGCAAACAACAACTCGGCAATACCCCAGCGGACTTCCAGGAACTCCTAGCCAGCGTCATCGATTTTGCTGATCAAATCCTGACTATCCTCCAGGAGTCATCAGCTGAAGGCGCCAATGGCTGAAGACCCCAATTCCCGGGGAGATGCAATGACAGCTCATCAAGTAGCCAGCATGTTGCCTTCGCCTGCCACGCTCGAACGCACATCGCGAGCGATCGCTGCGTTGGACACAATCCTGATCGAGGATCCGTTTTTCCGAACGTTCACCTACCAACGGAACTGGAGCTGACGGCAGCAATGGATGGGGAGCAGTGCCTGCGAAGTGGAGTTGAGACGACAAGGGGGAGATCATGGGATCGGCGGTGAGAGCATGGTTTTATTTCGCCTCCTGTGCCTCAGACCGGCTATGTCGCAGAAGCGACTTTATGACGTTTCGTTGATTTGTTGGCGAAGCGCGGTGATTTGGTCTCGTAGCAGCGCGATCACGGCGTCTTTTTCAGCAAGGAGTTTGTCGGTGGTTTCGCGGCGTGCGGCGACATTCATTTCGTATTCCGTTTGCTTGGCTTCAAGTTCTTGGAGAAGTTGGCTGCCCGTGCGTGGTCGGCGTGCGCGGCCGCGTCCGAAGTGTTGGCTTTTGAGGGCTCGCACGCGGTCAGCGTTGTCTTCGCTCACAGTAAGAGTCTTGTCCGCGGCGGGGAATGGTTCAAGACTACCTATCTGCTCGGCCTTGACTGACAAACGTTCCATGGCTTCGGCTACGGGAATGCGGGTTACTGGTCGTCGATAGTCGGGGTTGTCGTAGACGACTGTGCCGGCGGCCGCTCTGGTTCGGGTTCTCGCTGTGTTCGCTCGAACATGTAGGTTATGATCTCGTCACCTGTAATCGTTAACAGGTCACCGTCGAGATCGAATTCGAGAGTCTCTCCGACGGGTATCGCGAGGTCGACCGCGAGTTGTTCTTGTTGCGGGAGATCCTCAGGGTCAATTCCACCTGGAACTTGTACCAGATCAATTCCTGGTAGCCGAGAGACTCGCCGGGCGGACATACCATCCCACTCAAGAAACAACATCACGGGACATTCGTTATTGAATATTCCTACGATGTCGGCGTTCTCACCGTGTGTCTCGAACCGAAGGAACAGTTCGGACTCTGGCGTCGGTGAACGCAAGGTCCAATCTGCAGAAACCAAACGTTCACGGACCTCGCCCGAATCAGGAACAACCGTAGACTCGACAGCAGGCCGAACCGAGGCGTTTGTCGGTTCAACCGAGATGCCTCCGTCGACACCAACCGACCCACAACCCACGACCCCGAGCACCGCTACCCCAACGGCCAGCATTAGCTTGTCTCTCACCCAAAACCCCTGTCCCATCGCAACCGCAGCTCAGTTGAGGCGTACCTGAACATCGAGTGCTGCCTCGACGTTGCTAATCGTCGAGAAATACATGAAGTAGTGGGTGATGTTCGTGAACCCGTCATATCCGATCCGGTTCTCGCTGGAGTTGATTCCCGTAGCTCGGCGCTGACCGAGGTTACTCGAATGCCCGATGACCGGGCCACCACTGGACCCGCCAAAGCCACCCGATCGATAGCCGGGCCAATTCATGCTCCACTTCACTTGCTGCGTAATGGTCCCGGTATACCCAGAGTTCGTCGGCGCCGTGGTTACAGACCCGTCTACGACGGTTCCGCAACGGTAGTTAGTTATGCGGGCAGCGATACAAACCAACCGTCCAACCGGCGGAGCACCGAACTGCTGGCTATTCATGTAGTACTTCTTGCTAGATGTCGTTCGAAAGATGTGGCGACTCTTCTTGGAGTCTTCGATTCCAACCAACACTGCATCAGCATTCGAACTCGTCCTCCATTGGTCGTTGGCGTCACGAAGACCGTTAGAGCCGGGGATGTAGCGATGGATTCCGGGGACATGAGGCTGACCCCCGATTTGAACGTCCCGGTCTCCCGTCTGGTCATCGCAGTGACCAGCAGTTATCAGGAAGTCGTTTCCAACGTTGTCAGTGGCAACAAATCCACTGGTGCATGACGCGTTACCGTCCTTGATTCGAATACCACCGCGGAAATCGGCGCTTCCCGAACCGCAAACGTTCCGTGACGGGCATGAAGATGCCTCAATATCGCCTTCTGTCTCGCGGATGACGATCGAATCAGGACTAAGGCCCGCCGAGCGAGCGAGTCCCAAGGGAACTGCCCGCGCTCTGCTGGAAAGTACCGATCCGTAAACCTCATTGGTCACGACATCCACCCCAACCTCATGAAGACCGAGCGCTCGCATCTCGCCAACAAGAGCCGCCCTACCCCGTTCGAGATCTTCCAAACTGTTCTCGACCACCCCAATTGCTACGCGCCGATCGTTGCCAAGCGCCTCTTGGATCTTGCTCGAACTCTCGATGCTAAGAGGTGTAGTGAAATTGATCTTCAGGGTGCCATCGTTCAGATGATCCATATAGAACCCGGCGTAGCCGTCAAGCTGTGCGAAATCCCCTTCAGCAAGAACGGCTAAATCCAGAACATGCTCACGCCGCTGAAGCTCAAGCGCCTCATCCTCCGTCAACGGGAAGCTTGTCTCGCGCGTTGACTCGATACCCTGCTCAGTTGTGACAAGACGCCGGATGAACGCAGGGTCAGAGTCGAATCCCAAATCGGCCCGCAAAGCCACCCAATAAGGCATCTCCAACTCTGTCAATTCCGCAATATCGAAGTCTGCATTATCGTGCTCTTCGTCGAGGCCAACGTCTATCGGTTCGCTCGGTGCTTTACCTGGCCGCTCTCCCTGAGCCCCTGCCACACCAGGCACCCCTATGGTTGCCGCTAGCAATGCCCCCATGGCTAGCATCGCGATAAGTGTTTTTCGTCCTGTTAACACTTCCACCATCTCCTCGACACGCACGTTCACGAATCGGTCGCCGATAAGGCACGAAACGTGCCTTCGTCATTCACTAAACCAACCTTCGAGATTTAAGTCAACTGCTGCGTCGATGGTCGAGTCAAACTGGAAATCGAGTGCCCACAATGCGATCCTCTGGCACGTGCACACCCATCGCCGCAGCTTCGCTGGGCGCACGAGGGACTGCTGCAGGCTGTGTGTAAACGTCGGTGATCGTTGTTTCTAATTGTGG
>CAZLWE010000055.1:0-22395 GCA_964562985.1 uncultured Acidimicrobiales bacterium | reverse complement strand
GACCCGAGCATTCGGCCCGCGATCTCCGCCGCTGGAGACTCGAAAACAAACCGCTGGTACTCGGGCACGCCATGCCAAGCCATCGCATCCCAGAACATCGTCCGGTCGTGTTCGTCTCGGTCCCATATCCGAGCCCGCGGTGACGGCGATTCGAGGTGTCGGGCGAGCCCAGTGTGAAGCAGGTCGACCCATTGGGCGCTGAACATGTTCGCCAGCTTGACCGCTCCGTCGCGACGAAACGCGTCGATCTGGTCGGGCGAAATCTCGGGGGCAGCTTCGGCGGGTGACATGCTCAGAAATCTAGTACGCGGAGTGCTGCGAATTCGGAGCTAGCTTCACTTCATGGAGTACGACGACCTGATGCGCCTCGCCCTCGCCGAAGCCGATAGGGCTATCCCCCATGGCGATGTTCCTGTTGGAGCGCTCGTTGTCGTCGAAGGTGAAGTCGTCGCTTCTCGCCACAACGAGCGGGAGCTAACGGCCGATCCCACGGCCCATGCAGAGATTCTCGCCATGCGAGATGCGTGCGAGAAGCTGGGTACCTGGCGCCTCGACAATGCCACGCTGATCTGCACCCTCGAACCGTGCACCATGTGCGCGGGGGCCGCGCTGAATGCCCGAATCCAAAAGGTCGTTTACGGAGCAGCCGACCTCGAAGCTGGTGCACTTGGTTCGGTGTACAACTTTGGTGTCGATCCCCGACTACGGCACACCTTCGAGGTGCGCCACGACATACTCGGCGATGAGTGCACTCAGCATCTCAAGTCGTTTTTCTCCGGACTTCGCAATTCCCCGTGATGCAGTACCAGCGGTAGCGAAGGTCGAGCGCAGCGCCGCGTGGGTTCTATCCTCTAACTATCCGGGTCAGACTCTTTTGGAGGCGACTATGACCGCTGCCAACGCAACCGCAAGTGAGTTCAGCGCTCGCTGGGATGTTTTGCGAGCCCGAGCAGTCGGCGTGGGTGCTGCCGCTCTGGTCGTGGGCGGCGGATCCGACCTGGCGTATCTCACGGGTCACGATGGCCATTCCTACGAGCGGATGACGGCCGCTGTCTCGCTGACTTCGCCGGGTGCATCGCCGGCACTACTCGTGACCCCCAAGCTTGAAGCTGAACGCATCACGCCGATGCCCGAGGTATTCGAGCTCGGCCCATGGGAAGATTCGGACGACCCAATCGCCCTCGCTGTCGGAGCGCTGCCCGAAGCGGGCGTCGTGCTCATATCTGACGACCTCAACGCCAACCACTTGCTCGCTATGCAAGCCGCTCGACCAGGGCTGACCTTTCGTGCACTGAATGAGGCGCTCGGCGGTATGCGCGCGGTCAAGACGGTGGCCGAACGGGACGCACTGCGTACGGTCGGTTCACTTGCTGACAAGGTTCACCAACAGATACAAGACGGCGAGGTTCCACTGGTTGGCCGCACGGAACTCGAAGTCAAGGCAGACATCCACGATCGGCTACTTGGCGCTGGTCACGATGAGGTCGTGTTCATCATCGTGGCCTCTGGGCCGAACTCGGCCAGCCCGCATCACCATCCGAGCGACCGGGTCATCCAGCCCGGAGAGATGGTGCTGTTCGATTTCGGCGGGACATTCAACGGCTTCAACAGCGACACGACTCGCTGTGTCTTTACCGGCGAGATCCCCGACGACGTCGCCGCAGCATGGACGAGCCTGGTAGCTGCCCAAGAGGCAGCGGTTCAAGCCGCCCGCCCTGGCAACCGCCTATGCGATGTAGACAAGGCTGCCCGCCAGGCACTCACCGACGATGGCTACGGGCCGGAGTTCATTCACCGCACTGGTCATGGCATCGGTACCGAGGTGCATGAACACCCCTACGTGACCGGTTCAAACGAGACACCCATCGAAGTCGGCAACGCTTTCAGCGTGGAACCGGGCATCTACCGGGTGGGGCAGTGGGGCATGCGTCTCGAAGACATCGTGGTGATCGAAGAAGACGGCGCAGTGCGGTGCAACTCGACAAAGCGAGTGATCGTCTCGGTCTCGTGAGCTAGAGGTCTGGCCAGAGGTCGGTAGCAGGGTTGAATTGTGACCAGGCGAACCAGAAGGCTTGGTGGGCGGTGATTTGATTGCCGTCGCTGTCGAAGGCCAGCAGTCCGTCGCCGGATTGAACGACTCGGATGTCGTCGATCACGACTATCTCGCCGCGTTGGATCGCGCCTAGGGCGGAATTGACGTGGATAGCGAGTGGGCGGCCATTTGTTTGCGTCACGCCCAAAATGTCTTCTTGGACCGCGAGGCGAGGGTCGACGTTGCCGATCGGGAAGATCGGGCCGTTGGCGTCACGCCCGTTGCGGAAGTCGAAATCCTGGCCCAACGCGAGGTCCTCGGTGAGCACGGTGGTGTCTGGGTGTTGGGCGACCCAGGCTGCCCAGGTGGAGGTCACGACGGTGTGCCCTTCGAGCACGATGCCTTCATCGAGCAGCGGACCGCTTTGCGCGTTGCCGAGGAAGGTATCGAAGATCGATTGGGAGGTGAGGTCATACATGACTTTGTTCGACCGGGAGAGCAGGCCCGAGGTTCGCAGGACGGGGCGTTCGACTCCGCTGGGGAGATTGTCGGTGAACCAGACCTGTGCGGATCCGCAGAGTGTGCAGTAGGGCATGCCGAAGTCGCGGCCACCGAGGGTGTCGTTGACCATCTCGCGTACTTCCATGATCTGGCGTGGATAGGCGCGGGACTCGCCGTTAATCTCCACGCCAAAGACGATGTCGTCCGGGGCGAGCCACGTGGCGTCGGAGGCGGACTGCACCGTCGGGTTATCGGTCGCTGGAATGCAGTTGCAGAATCCCTGCGTCTCGCCGAATGGTTGCGAGTCGATCAGGACTCCGCCCCAGGACACGATGCGCCAATCGAGCACCGAGTTGTCGGTCATGAGAGCTTCCCACGCGGGTTCGACCGGGATATAGATGTTGCGCTTCATCGACAGGTAGTTCGGGGGAGCGGGGATATCCCAGGCGATCAATGAGCTCGTTAGTGGGTTCCATGCCAGAAACTGCGTGAAGTCGAGTCCGGTGAGCTGCGACGCCGCGCCCTCCAAACTGTCGTTGATCTCGACGAGGCGATCACGTGGCACCCCACCGGAACTCGCCACCGCCGTAAAGACTCGAATGTGGTCGGCGATCACCCAGGCGAGCCGCGGGTCTCCGGAGGCGCCGATCGTGTTGAGTGCTTCGAGTTCGAGGGTGGAAAGGTCGCCGCCAATCGGCTGGCCGTACAGAATCGCTACGGCCGCGGCGGCTTCGTCGGACAAAGGGCCGTCGGGAAAATCGGGAGCTGGCCCAAAATCTCGCTCTTCGCCGCGAGGGATGGTGGACGGATCGATAACGGCGAGCGGGCCATCGGGGAAGTTTGCCGGATCGATGGAGGAGACCTCGGGGCTTGCGGTGGTGGAGCTACTTGAGCTCGCTGAGCTATCTGCGCTGTCGAGGACTTCGGATCCGCATGCGGCGAGAATGAATGCAGCGCCAAGGCCCGTCGTGGACCGAGCGAGGATTTTGCGGCGAGAGATTCTTCTTTGGGGCATGCATCAAGGAACAGTGGGTCTCGTCCCGGAGATTTCAGCTGTCACCGATTCTGACCGAAGATTTAGATTCGCTTCGGTCGCGCCGCTGTTGGCTACGGGGACCAGGCGAGTCCGGTTTGTTCTTCGGACACAACCCATAGACGCGACCCGACCTCCCGGCCGAGTGCGTGCTCGGCGGGGCGGTAGCCGCGGACAGGGCCTGCGGTGTTGGCCTTCTTCGTCGGGCCGTAGAGCATCTCATCTGCAACCTCGGCTTCGGTGGCGCACAGCACCGCAGGCCACGCGCCGCGCTCCGCTGGTTGAAAGAACGGCTTGACGAGTTTGATCATCACTTTGTTCAGGGTGCTCACATCACCTGAAATCAGGTTGGTTTGCGACGCGCCTGGGTGGCAGACCTGGACGAGAACGTCTTTACCCGCCGCTCGCGCTCGACGTTGCAGCTCGTAGGCGAACACCATCTGCGCCAGCTTCGATTGGTTGTAGGCGTGCCATGGGCTGTAGTTCTCGTCGAAGTTGAGATCGTCGAAGTGGATCTTCTTCTTGTTCATGTCGTAGGCGTTGCTTCCCACCACCACGACACGACCCGACGATGTCTCGATCCGGTCATAGAGCAGGCCGCACAGCAGAAAGTGTCCCATGTGGTTGACGCCGAGCTGGCTCTCAAACCCATCCGCGGTCAGCTTGCGGGTGGCGGTTTGGGAGATGGCGGCGTTGCAGATGAGCGCATCGATTGCAGGCGCCTGCTCGAGAACGGCGGCCGCTGCGCTGCGAACCGACTCGAGCACGGCCAGGTCCATCTCGATGAACGAAACGGGGGCATCCGCGCCAAATTCGCTGGTGAGGGTTTTGATCGCCGCGGCCGACCTCTCAGCGCTTCGATTCAACATCACGACCGAAGCACCTTTGGCGAGCAAGATGCGAGTCGCCTCGAAACCAATACCGCTGTTCGCCCCGGTAATCACATACGTCTTATCGTCGAGCGACCCGATTCGGTCGGGCGTCCAACCGTCGGAGCCGAATTGATCCTCACTGCCTGTCATGGGTTCTCCCTGTGGCCGGTTCTCTCCGTCATCGTCCAGAGCAAGATAGCTGACCTCAGCAGGCCTTAGAAACGCATCTGTTGGATCTGGGCAGACAATCCGCCATCGAGGACCCAGAGCTGGCCGGTTGCGTAACGTGCCTCGTCGGAGGCCAACCAGAACACGAGGTTTGCCATGTCGTCGGGCGTGCCGATCGTGCGAAGTGGGTGGACGAACTCGGCCTCGGCACGGGTGGTCTCGACATCTACGTCGTCGGGGAAGAACTGCTCGAGCATCGGGGTGTCGATGTAACCAGGGCAAATGGCATTCACCCGTATGCCTTCCGGGCCGTGGTCGACGGCCATTGCCTTGGTGATCATGTGGACCGCACCCTTGGTCGCGCAGTACGCGGCCAGCTGCGGATCGGCGATGAAGCCGTCGTATGAACCGAAGTTGATGATCGAGGCTCCGGGCGATTCCCGAAGCATCGGTAGTGCGTGTTTGGAGGTGAGGAACGTGCCGGTCACGTTGATTGCGAAGATCCGGTTCCACTCTTCCAATGAGGTGTCCTCGACCGTCTTTTCGATCTCGATGCCAGCCGCGTTTACCACGATGTCGAGCCGTCGCTGCTCCGCGGTGATCTGTGCGATGCCGTTACGCACCGCGGTTTCGTCGGTCACGTCGAAGGCGAGGAAGGTACCCGCGGCAGGTTCGGTGCCGATCGTTCCAGCGTCGGTGAGATCGGCTGCGTAGACCACTGCACCTTCGCGTTCGAGACGGGCGCACACGGCCCGGCCAGCACCTCCTCGTCCGCCGGTCACCAGAGCGACTCGTCCGTCCAATGGTGCGTTCATGACAGGGCCCTTCGGTAGTGGTCGAGCACGAGCCCATGGAAGTGATGCAGTGCGTGCTCAGACAGACCCGACCCCGCCGGGTCGTTGACGATGCGGCCCTGGGTAAACGCCGGTGTCTGCATGCCACGTTGGACGCTCTCCACCAGGTTGATGTCCTCGACCTGAAGTACCTCGTCGAGATATCGGATCGATTCGAGTTCGGCCTCGTTCGGTTCGGCCGACTCCAAAAAGAAGTCATAGGTTTCCCGGGTACGCCCCGCACCCATCGGGATGATCTTGAGAACGAACATGTTCCCCCGACCGGGGTAGCGCATGATGCAGGTGTTTGGCCACAGCCACCACACGGCATGGTCGGTCACTGTGGCTTCACTTACGTCGTAGGCACTGTTGTCGCTCTTGCCAGCCTCGGCCATGTGGCTCGAATAGATCCCGTGGGTCGTGACCTCATAGGTGTCCATATCGACGAGCGACACGAAGTCCTTGTGGGCCACGTGACAGTGGTAGCACTCCAAGAAGTTGTCGACGACGTTCTTCCAGTTGCTCGCAATCTCGTATTCGAGTCGATGGGCAAAGGTCAGACGGTCAACATCGGGAGCCCAGCGGGCGATCTCTGCGCCGAGTTCGCCCGACTGCTCCGCGAGAGGAGCAGCGGCCGGGTCCAGATTCACGTAGACGAAACCGCCTAACTCCTCGACCTGCACCTCGTCGAGACAGATTCCACTCACATCGAAGTCGGCGAGATGGCTTGTGTGTCGGGCGGCCTTGAGTTGGCCCGATAAGTCGTAGGACCACGCGTGGTAGGGGCACACGATGTTGTTTGTCATACCTTCGCCTTCGAGAAGGTGGTGGGCCCGGTGTTTGCACACGTTGTAGAACGCTCGCAGCACGCCGACCCGGTCACGAACAACCACGATCGGCAGTCCAGCGATCTCGTCGGCGACATATGCCCCGGGTTCGCGGAGCTTCTCGCCGTGGCACAACCACTGCCAGCTGGACGAAATGATGGCTTGCTGATCGGCAGCGAACCAACGGTCCTCGGTGTAGGCGTCCGCGTGCAGCGACATCGAACTGCCAGGCTCGGCGGTCCAACCGGCGAAAATGTGTTCGTCCACTACGGCTCCCACCGTGGGAATCGCATCCGCGGTCCCGCTTCAGCCCAGTCTTGGTGATTTCGCACGTAGGCATTCGCTGCATTGGTGTGCGGCTCGTGATCCCAAGACACGAGCGGGCCTGCCGACATTGCCTGGTGGAGCAGATGTCTGGCGCGCTGGGAGGCGAGCACTCGCTTGCGGATCTCATCGCTATCCCAACGCTCACCAACCTCGGTAGCGAAGGCTGCTGCGAGCTCGGCGTGCTCGGGGGCGTCGGCCAAATTGTGACGCTCGAGCGGGTCATCGTCGACGTTGTAGAGCAACGGCGGGTCGGTGTCGCAGTGAATGTATTTGTAGGGCCCACGGCGGATCATGAACATCGGGTGCGACGTCATTTCTGCGGCGTACTCGCCGAATGTTTCGTCAACGGGATCCTCTTCGCCCGACCAGGCGGGCACCAGGCTGCGGCCGTCTAAACCATCGACTGGCGCAGCGTCTGCCACATCGAGCAGTGTCGGCAACAGGTCGAGGTGCGAACATGCATTGGCAACCTCGGTGTTCGACACACCAGGGCCAGCGACCACGAGAGGGATTCGCGCCGACCGCTCGTGGAACGACATCTTGAACCACGCCCCCCGATCGCCGAGCATGTCACCGTGATCGGACGTAGCGATCACGATGGTGTTGTTGAGCTGACCCAACTCGGCGAGCGTGTCGATCAGCGAACCTAACTGGTCGTCGAAGTAGCTGGTGTTCGCGTAGTAACCGTGGCGAGCGTTGCGTACTTGCTCGGCCGTGTAACCAACCGTGTCCGCCTGAATGCCGCTACGGATTCGCAGCGTGTGAGGGTCACGCAGGCCACCTGACCATTCGTCGGGCATATCGATGTCGTCGTGGTCATAGAGGTCCCACCACTCGGGCCTCGCCACATAGGGGTCGTGGGGGTGGATGAACGACGCGCACATGAAGAACGGCCGGTCGTCGCTATCGCGGGCCATGTCGAGCAACTTGCGGCGAGCCGCGTAACCGACCTCTTCGTCGTAGTCGATCTGATAGGTCGTTACCGCCTCGCCAGCGTCTTGGAGGACGTCCATGTTGTGGTACCACTTGTCGATTCGCTCGTCGGCCTGCTCCCAATTCGGCGTCCACGCGAAGTCCGCCGGATAGATATCGGTGGTCAGTCGTTCTTCGAAGCCGTGGAGCTGATCGGGGCCGACGAAATGCATCTTGCCGGAGAGAATCGTTCGGTATCCGGCGAGGCTGAGATAGTGGGCGAAGGTCGGTGTGGACGCAGGAAACTCGGCGGCGTTATCCCACGCGCCGATGGCCGAGACGGGCTGACCCGACAACATCGTGAAGCGAGCTGGTGCACACAGAGGGGAGTGGCAATAGGCAGCGTCGAAGCGCGCTCCTCGTGCCGCGAGGGCATCGAGATGTGGCGTTCTAACGATGGGGTGCCCATATGTCGATGTGAACTGCGGAGCGAGCTGATCTGCCATGATGAGCAGGATGTTCGGTAGAGCCATGCCCGACTGTAGGAGGCAGCCGTTGGGTCGTTCAAACCCCGGCAGAACGGCAGTCGGCTAGAGGTCTGGCCACAGATCCGTGGTTGGATGGAACTGTGACCACGCGAACCAGAAGGCTTGGTGTGTGGTGACTTCGTTTCCGTCCGCGTCGACGGCGAACAGCCCATCACCGGATTGGCCGACGCGTATATCGTCGATCACGACGCTCTCGCCACGTTGGATCGCTGCGGTCGCGGAGTTCACGTGGATAGCGAGTGGTCGGCCGTTTGTTTGGATGACGCCCAGTACGTCTTCTTGCACGGCGAGTCGAGGGTCCACATTGCCGATGGGGAAGATGGGGCCATCAGCGTCTCGGCCGTTGCGAAAGTCGAAGTTTCGTCCTCGCGCCAAGCTTTCGATAAGGACCGTGGTGTCCGGGTATTGCGCGACCCACTCGGCCCAGGTTGAAGTCACGACGGTGTGGCCTTCGAGGGCGATCCCTTTATCGAGCAGAGGGCCGCTCTCCGCCGTACCCAGGAAGGTGTTGAAGATCGATTTGGACACGAGGTCGTACATGACCTTGTTCGAGCGCGAGAGTAGGCCCGAGGTGCGCAGGACAGGCCGTTCGATGTCCTCGGGAAGGTTGTCGGTGAACCAGACCTGTGCCGCTCCGCAGAGTGTGCAGTAGGGCATGGCGAAGTCGCGGCCACCGAGGGTGTCGTTGACCATCTCGCGTACTTCCATGATTTGGCGTGGGTAGGCGCGCGCCTCGCCGTTGATCACTACGCCGAAGACGATGTCGTCTGGGCGTAGCCAAGTGCTTTCTGACGCCTGCTGGAACGGCGGGTTGTCGGTCGCGGGAATGCAGTTGCAAGGGCCCTCGGTGAAGCCGAACGGTTGGGCATCGATGTAGACCCCACCCCAGGACACGATCCGCCAATCGAGCACCGAGTTGTCGGTCATGAGTTCTTCCCAGGCTGGTTCGACCGGGATGAAGATGTTGCGCTTGATTGCCAGGTAGTCGGGAGGAGCGGGGATGTCCCAGGCCATGAGCGCGTTCGTCAATGGGTTCCATGCCCGGAACTCGGGGAACTCGAGACCGGTCAGCCGCGAGGCCGCCCACTCGAGACGGTCGAGGATGTGGCGCAACTTCCGGCGAGGAAGTCGTGCGGATCTTGCGAGTTCGTCGGCGACCCGAATGTGGTCGGCGATCACCCACGCGAGGCGAGCGTCCTCCGAAGCGCCGATCGCGTCGACGGCGTCGAACTTCCGTGCGCTCAGATGTCCGCGAATTGGTTGGTCGTAAAGGAGTGCTACGGCAGCGGCCACTTCGTCAGATAGCGGGCCGTCGGGAACCCTTGGGCCAGGCCCGAAGCTCGCGCGGCCACCTCGAGGAATGAGCGCCACGTGTTTAGGGGGTGTAGGGGAACGACGAGTGATGCTGGACGATACGCAGCACGCCGTTGGAGTCCTTGTGGTAGCCGAAGCTCTTATCTACCTTGGTCGGCTCGTCGTCCTCGTTGATACAGATGATCCAACCCATCCACATGGCGGTGTCGCCGTCGATGAAGATCGCGGATGTTTCGGAATCGACCTTGCGCCAACCCTTCAGGCCGAAACCGCCGTCGAGGGGGAAGTCTGGATCCTGGGCGGCGAAGTAGGAGAGCGCACCGGCCTTCGTTGGGCGGAACGTTTGCTCGCCGCTAGCCATCGTTGGCTTGAACAAGACCGATGTAGTTGCGTACGCATACAGCTCATCGATTACGCCGTCGGCGATTTCGCGGGCTTTCTCCGCTCCTTCTTCGTCGTTGGCGATCGCAATCTTGACGAGACCATCTCCCCAGTTCTGGAGTGCAAGCTGTACTTCGGCCTCGGTAATGGTCATGTTCGTTCCTTTTCTGAGGGGGTAGGTGGCGGCGGCTCAGCCGCATCAAAATGTGCACTGTAGTAAGATCCGCGCTGCGATCGATTATTTCACTTTTCGCCGGTCCTCGAATGTTCCAACGGCCGTACCGAGCGTCAGGAAAACGGCTCTGACGCTCCCATCGCAAGTATTGGGTTCTATCGCGCCGCTCAAGCGGTGCGCGGTGACGAAGGCTGTCGGTGTCTTACAGCGCGATCGAAACGGGCGTGGAGACGAGCTCTTCTTCTGGTGGTTCGAAGCTCGTGAGGTCGATGCCTTCCACGGCCTGCTTGTATTCCTCGATGGTGGGTGTACGGCCAAGCACCGCCGAGAGCACCACAACAGGCGTCGACGCGAGTAGCGACTCACCGACCTTCTCGTCGGAGTCTCGCACCACACGACCCTGGAACAGACGAGTCGATGTGGCCATGACGGTGTCGCCCGGCTCCGCCTTCTCCTGATTGCCCATGCAGAGATTGCAGCCAGGACGTTCCAAATAGAGGATGTTGTCGTAGCTGGTACGAGCTTCGTTCTTCGGGTTTTCATCGTCGAAGAGGAAGCCTGCGTACTTCGAGAGCACGTCCCAGTCGCCCTCGGCTTTGAGTTCGTCGACGATGTTGTACGTCGGTGGCGCAATAACGAGCGGCGCCTGGAACTCGACCTCGCCATGCACCTCTTCCAAGTTCCGGAGCATCTTGGCCACGATCTGCATGTCTTGTTTGTGGATCATGCACGAACCTACGAAGGCCAGATCGACCTTCTTCTCGCCGCCGTAGAACGACAGCTCGCGGATCGTGTCGTGGGTGTAGCGCTTCGATGGGTCGTCGTTGTGCACGTCGGGGTCGGCGATCATCGGCTCGTCGATCTGGTCCAGGTCGACGGTGAACTCGGCGTAGTACTTCGCGTCAGCGTCGGGAGCCAGTGGCGGCTTCTCGCCGGACTCGATCTCGCCGATTCGCTTGTTGGCCTGGTCGACCAAGCCCTGAAGCACGGCCTTCTCGTTGTCCATTCCCTTGTCGATCATGATCTGGATGCGATCACGGGCGATCTGGAGTGACTCGACCAGCGTTTCGCTGTCGGAGATGCATACCGACGCTTTGGCCTTCATCTCGGCAGTCCAATCGGTGAAGGTGAACGCCTGGTCGGAAGCGAGGGTGCCGATGTGCACCTCGATGACGCGGCCTTGGAAGACGTTCTCGCCGTCGAACTCGTCGAGCATCTGCGACTGGGTTGCGTGCACCACGTCGCGGAAGTCCATGTGGGAAGCCATGTTGCCTTTGAAGGTGACCTTCACCGATTCGGGGATCGGCATCGATGCTTCGCCAGTAGCGAGTGCGAGCGCCACGGTGCCCGAGTCGGCGCCGAACGCGACGCCTTTGGACATGCGGGTGTGCGAGTCGCCGCCGATGATGATGGCCCAGTCGTCGACCGCCAGGTCGTTCAGGACCTTGTGAATCACGTCGGTGAGCGGCGCGTACTTGTGCTGTGGGTCGCGACCCGTGATGAGGCCGAAGTCGTTCATGAACTTCATCAGCCGCGGGATGTTCTCCTGGGACTTTTTGTCCCACACCGATGCGGTGTGGCACCCCGACTGGTAGCCGCCGTCGACGATCGGGGAGATCGTCGTGGCCGCCATCATCTCCAGCTCTTGGCTGGTCATAAGGCCGGTGGTGTCCTGCGAGCCAACGATGTTGACCTCGACTCGAGTGTAGGAGCCAGCGTGCAGCGTGGCGCCGGAGGTGCCGACGGCGTTGCGGTTGAAGATCTTCTCGACTGCGGTGAGGCCTTGACCCTCGTGGGTAACTTCGGCCGATGGGGCGTAGACGGTTGGTGCGTCGACGCCGAGCGTCTTTGCAGCGAAGGCCTGGAGTTTCTTGCCGAAGACGACGGCATAGGAACCGCCGGCCTTCATGAACTCAACCTTCTGTGGCGTGAACGAGGAGGAGATGTCCATCAGCTCTTCGCCCGATTCGGAGTAGAGCTTCTGGTCCTTGGTGTTGATCGTGAGCACCGTGCCGGTATCGATCGAGTAGGTCTGCTCGAGTACGGCTTCGCCGTCTTCGTCAACGATGAGTTCGCCATCGTCATCGAAGGTGGTGATCCAGTTCTTCAAATTGAGGCCAATGCCACCGGTGACGTCGACGGTGGTCAAGAAGATGGGCGAGATGCCGTTCGTGCCAGCGACCACTGGTGCAATGTTGATGAACGGAACGAAGGGGCTGGCTTGTCGGCCGATCCACAGCGCCACGTTGTTCACGCCCGACATGCGCGATGATCCGACGCCCATGGTTCCCTTCTCGGCGACGAGCATGACGCGCTTGTCAGGGTGGAGAGCCTGAAGATCGAGCAGTGCTTGCTGCTTGTCGGCGTCGTGTTCGAACATCGACTGGCCATGCAACTCACGATCGGAGCGAGAGTGTGCATCGGAGCCGGGGGAGAGCAGGTCGGTGGAGATGTCGCCGATTCCGGCAACGTAGGTGACGACCTGGATCTCTTCGTCGATGCCGGGAAGCTCGGTAAAGAACTCGGCCTTCGCGTAGCTCTGCAGAACCTCTTCTGCGAGCGCGTTACCACCAGCATGGGCCTCGGCGAGACGCTCCATGTCGGCCTCGTAGAGGAACACCTGGGTCTTCAACACGTCAGCGGCCTGACGAGCGATCGCTTCGTCGTCGCCGAGCACCAGATCGAGCAACGCATCGATCGACGGGCCACCCTTCATGTGCGAGAGCTGTTCGAAGGCCTCATCGGTGGAGATCTCCTCAACGGAGCGCGTACCGGTGATGACATCTTGGAGGAATGCAGCCTTGAGGTCTGCAGCGGCGGTGGTACCGGGCAGTACGTTCGTGCGGAAGAACCGCAGGCAGTCGTCGCGGTGCTCGCTGTCCGCATCCTCGATGTGGCCGATGATCTCGGCGAGCAGGTCGGCGCCGTCGACGGGCTTGGCGTGCAGGCCGTCTTCTTTACGTTGTTCGATCTCGGTGAGGTACTCGTCGTACAGAGTCATGTGTGTCGTTCTCGCTTGACCAGGGGATAATCGCGGGCGGTCTTCGCCCGTCCTTAATCTAACGGCAGGGTTCTTCATGCGCGGGTTAAGTACGCAGCGTTTCGGACCTCGTCATACGCGACGCGATCGCCCAATAGCCTGCGCATCAGATACCGTCGGCCTGGCGAATGAAGCGATGGTTCTGTGTTGCCCTGTTGTTGCTCGCCGGATGCGGCGGTGCCGCTAGCGACGAGCGCGCACTGGCCGATGATGTGTACCTCGACAAGGTGCACGGTTCGTGGCTCGCAGCGATGGTGGCGAATCATTCCGGTCTGCCGATCGAAGGCATCTGGATCGACGAACCGGGACCCGGTGACCAGATCGAGTTGGTACTGCTCGATGAATGGTCGACCGACGACGACACGCACATCGAATGGCTCGACCTGCACATCATGGAAGAGCACGGCGTCAACCCGAGCTACGGCCAGATCCGCGATGAATGGGTCGAGCACCTCGAAGGCGACATCTGGGTCTCTACCCGAGTGGCCCGAGACCTGATGGACGAAGGTGTCGTCCCACCCGAGACGAGCGATCCAACGCTGAATCCTGAGGGGGAGTGGTCGATCGATGCACAGCTTCAAACCGAAGTCTTTGGGCTGCTGGCGCCCGGTCGCTCAGACATCGCACGCGAACGTGCCGAGTTCTTCGCTCTGGTCACCAACCGAGGGCCGGCGGTCGACGCCAGCGCCTTTTATGCGCACGTCATTTCCGAAGCGTTTTTCGACGACGACGTCGAGAAGCTCCTGCGCAGCGCGAGAGCCGCAGAACCCGACGACTCGGTGATCGCCCCGATCTTTGACGACGTCGTCGCCTGGTATGGCGAGAGTCCAGACGACTGGAGGCCGACCCGAGAGCTGATTCGTGCCAAGTACGACACCGATCCAGAGTTCTGGGGAAGCCGGGTCAACTACGCGGCGACGGTCATGGCGCTGCTCTACGGTGACGGCGACCTGCGTGAGACGCTCGACATCGCCGGACTGGCCGGGTGGGACAACGACAACAACATGACCGCCGCCGCCCACATCGTCGGCGTGATCACCGGCTTCGACGACCTGCCCGAAACGTTCGCCTCGGCCACCGATGTCTACTTCAACCAAGACCTCGTCGGCGACCTGCCCCAGTTCGACTCGGTCGAGAACTTCGCTGCGCGGACCGTCGCACTCGGTGAGCAGCTTCTCGCCGATGCGCAGTGATCATGGATGTGGAGTCGAGTATTGAGGCCGTGGTCCTGCGATCCACGGCTGCTCACGAACTCACCGAAGCGCACGCCGTACAGAGCCTCTGGGGCGGGTACGGCCAGATTCTGCGTTGTCACCTCGCTGGCGCCGCAGTACCCAGTGTGATCGTCAAGCATGTGCGCTGGCCCGACACGCGAAGCCATCCTCGAGGCTGGGCCACCGACCGCTCACACGAACGCAAGTTGCGCTCCTACCAGGTGGAGACAGCCTGGTATGACCAATATGGCGAGCGGTGTGACGAGTCATGTCGAGTTCCATCGCGTCTCGCGATCGACAACGGTGCTGGCGAAGTCCTCATGGTCCTTGAAGATCTCGATGCCGCCGGCTTCCCCGGGCGCCGTAGCCGTGTGACGAACAGCGAGCTCGACGCGTGTTTGTCTTGGCTCGCCCACTTCCACGCCACGTTCATGGGGGAGAACCCAGAGGAGTTGTGGTCTACCGGCACGTACTGGCATCTGGCCACTCGGCCTGATGAACTGGCTGAACTCGAAGATGGACGACTTAAAGCCGCCGCATCCGAGATCGACCGCCGGTTGAGCGCGAGCCCGTTTCAAACGTTCGTCCACGGCGACGCCAAGCTCGCCAACTTCTGCTTTAGTGTCGACGGCGCCCGTGCGGCCGCCGTCGACTTTCAATACGTGGGCGGTGGGTGCGGCATGAAAGACGTCGCCTACTTCATCAGCAGCTGCCTCGACGAGGACGAGAGCGAACGCCAGGCACCTGGCCTTCTCGACCGGTATTTCAGTTTCCTCAGCGGCGCGCTCGAACGCTCCGGCAACGCAATCGATTTCGCTGCGCTCGAAGCCGATTGGCGGGCGTTGTATCCGCTCGCGTGGACCGACTTATATCGGTTCCTCCAAGGTTGGAGCCCCGGCCATTGGAAGCTGCATCGCTATTCGGAGCGGCTCGCCAATGAGGTCCTCGACTCTCTAGTCTCAGAGGAACCATGAAGCTCTCGCCCGAGGATTTGGTAGCGCTCGCCGACGTTGCAATCACCGCCGCCACAAAGGCTGGCGAGATGGTCGCTCGCTCCCGCCCGAAGATTGTGGAGCACAAGGAGGGTGCAGCGACCATCGCCTCCCAAGTGGTTACCGAGATCGACCGCGCCGCCGAAGAGATCATTGTCTCCGTGCTCAACCCGACCTTGGATCGCTACGAACTCGGTCTGCTCACCGAGGAAACCCCAGACGATGGGGGCCGCCTCACCGCCGACTACTTCTGGTGCATCGACCCGATCGATGGCACCCTCCCGTTCATTGAAGGACGGCCTGGGTACTCGATCTCGATCGCACTCGTTCGCCGAGACGGTGTTCCCCAGATCGGCGTCGTCTACGACCCGGTGGAGGCGACGCTCTATCACGCCATCGCGGGAGGCGGTGTCTTTCTGGGCCGCCAGCCCTGGGTCTCAGGATCTGAACCGAACGGCGAGGATCTGCCGGTCCTTGTCACCGCGGGGTTTCTCAAGCTCGACAACTACGACGCGCTCGCTGATGGCCTCAACCAAATCGCCAACGACCTCGGACTCCCACGCGCTCGGATCGAAGTTGGCAGCGGCGCGGTGATGAAGGCCTGTGAGGTGCTGGCGAACCCGCCCGCTTGTTTCCTCTTGTACCCCGGTCCCACCGGTGCCAGCCTCTGGGATTTCGCTGCCACCGCATGCCTCTTTGCCGAGGCTGGTGCCGTCGCCACCGATATAGCGGGCAATCCGTTGGAGCTCAACCGCCCCGACTCCACCAACATGGGCCACCGGGGCGCCCTCTTTGCCACCGACGACACCTTGGCAGAGCGGGTTCGGGCGCTCTCCATTTTCTGACCTTTGGTTGGCTCCAGGACCGTGAGGGTCTTAACGTGTATGTCGGTCGCTTCGAGACACGGTGATGTCGGCGATCTGGGGGTTACATGAACGTGCTGGGAATCGACGTTGGCGGTTCGGGAATCAAAGGGGCGATCGTAGATACCGAGACCGGAGAGCTCTTGAGTGATCGAGCTCGGATTCCAACTCCGAATCCTTCGGCGCCGGAGAATGTTGCCGGGGTCGTAAAACAACTCGTCGAACAGCTCGGCTACGACGGAACGGTAGCGGGATGCAGCTTCCCAACCGTGGTCGCGAACGGGCAAGCTCGAACCGCTGGCAATATCGACGAACGTTGGCCTGGCACCCAGGTGGATGAACTTTTTGGGGCCGCAACCGGTTTGCAATTCGTGGTGCACAACGATGCCGATGTTGCGGGCCTCGCGGAGCTCAGTCTTGGTGCTGGTCGTGGGCTAACCGGGACCGTCATCATGGTTACGATCGGTACGGGTCTCGGATCCGGTGTGTATCACGGCGGAAAACTCGTTCCGAACATCGAACTCGGTCGAATGCCCGGCAAGGATGGCGAACCGATCGAGTATTACGCCGGTGACAAGGCTCGCAAGGAAGCGGAGCTGACCTGGCCCGAGTTTGGTGATCGCTTCAACTACTTCTTGCAGAGGGTCGCTCGTGTCTGCACCCCTGATCATTTCATCATCGGTGGAGGATCGAGCAAGCACTTCGACCTTTTCGCGGACCGACTTGATGTTGCCGCCGAGCTTCACGTGGCCCACTTCATGAACAACGCCGGCATCGTCGGTGCTGCGATGGCGGCGGCGGAGGCCTAAAGTTCGCTCGACGCGGTCGCATCCTCGATCGATATCACTTTTGGTAGTCTCGCTGTACGACAAGTCGTCATCTGCGATTATGGAGACGTGGGCGAACGCGGTTGGACGACTTCACCGATTTCTGATGTCCCGAATCTATCGGGAGATTCCGGCGCGCCCGTAGGTTCTAGCGGTGGGGTTCCTGGGGCAATCGCGCGAGCCGTACGACGAAGCACGTCACCGGATCGGGATGCGCCGCTACCGAACGTAGACGAACAACTACGGGCTGACCGTGCCCGAGCGATTCTTCAACGCGATCAGGCCATAGGTGAGGCCCAACTGCTCCGGGAGGAAATAATTGACCTCCGCGAGCAACTACGGCTCGTGCGCGACCACTCCGGGCAAGTCGACAGCTTCACCGAGTAGGTCCGCCACTCAACTCACGCCGGAATAGGCGTGCCTACATGAGTAGTTTCCCTGATATGTCAGCTGAGCAGAAGGAATCGCGAGAGGACCTTGCGGCGAGGTTGACCTTCGAGCAATTTCGGGTCACGCAATACGGCCGGACGGAAAAGCCATTCGAAAACGAGTACCACAAGTTCACCGGCGAGGGCCGCTATCACTGCATCGTGTGTGACGAAGCCTTATTCGAGAGCGATACCAAGTTCAACAGCGGGACTGGCTGGCCAAGCTTTTGGGAACCGATCGACGACGCCCTGATCTCCAATGCCGGCGCACTCGGTGATCACTCGTACGCGGAGAATGCCTGCGTGAAATGCGGAGCTCATCTTGGCCACGTGTTCGACGATGCGAAGACCCCGACCAACCTCCGCTACTGCATGAACTCGGCGAGTTTGCGCTTCGTGCAGGCAACCGACGACTAGAACTGTCGTTACGTACTATCGCCCGGAGAGTAAATGAACGTTGGCCCACGATGCGTCCTTCGGGCGACGCTTACGATCATGGCACTCTCCATCATTGCGTCGGCCTGTTCGGGTACCTCCGATGGTGTGGTGTCTCCAGGCGAACTGCGGGTCAACGCCGTTGACAACAGTGGCGAAATCCCGCCGTGGGAAGAGTTCGTCGTCGAGGTCGCACCGATCGTGGCCGTCGAGCAGATCACGGCTATCGGAGATCCGGACGAGAATGGAAACTCGCCGATCGGAACGAGTTGTGCGGAGCTGGAATTCCTATTCCCGGATCTCACCGGATGCCGTGAGGAAGTAGGCGACACACTCTTCGAACGGCAAGACCCGATTGTTGTGGGCATGCTCGAATCCGATGGCACGTTGGTATTGCCGGCTCCAGACACTGACGCGAACGTGACCCTTTCGGCGGTCAATCCAGCCGATGAGTTGTGTTTCTTTACTGGTGTCGGTGACTACCGGCCGGGTGAAGCTGAGCTTGTGATCTTCATTGAACAGGTCTGCGCGTGACGACGCGCTGACAACCGCTTCAGCTGAACGCGTTTTGGCCGGTGATCGCCTGGCCGAGAATCAGGGTGTGAATCTCGTTCGTTCCCTCGTAGGTGTAGACCGACTCGAGGTTGTTCATATGGCGAATTGGGCAGTACTCCAACGAAATGCCGTTCGCGCCCAGAATGCTTCGAGCGCTCCGCGCAACATCGAGGGCCATGCGAACGTTGTCGAGCTTGCCGACGCTGACATGGGTTGAGGAGAGAGCCCCCTCGTCTTTGAGCCGGCCGATGTGCAGCGCGAGAAGGGTCCCTCGCTGAATAGCGACCATCATTTCAACCAGCTTTTGCTGGGTGAGCTGGAACGAGCTGATCGGCGTACCGAACTGTTCTCGGCTAGACGAATAATCGAGCGCCTCTTTGTAGCAGGCGCGCGCTGCGCCCACGGCGCCGAAGGCGATACCGAAACGCGCTTCGTTGAGACACGACAGTGGGCCGCGCATCCCGGTCACCTCGGGAAGCACCGCGGCTTCAGGAAGACGGACATCTTCCAAGATGAGCTCGGAGGTAATTGACGCACGCAGCGACATCTTCCCGTTGATGTCGTGGGCCGAGAAGCCCGGGGTGTCGGTCGGGATCACGAAGCCTCGAACGCCATCGTCCGTCATCGCCCACACCACCGCAACGTCGGCGATCGAGCCGTTGGTAATCCACATCTTGGTGCCGTTCAAAACCCAATCGCTGCCATCGCGGCGAGCGTTGGTCCGCATGCTCGCTGGGTCGCTACCGCTGTCGGGTTCGGTCAACCCAAAGCAGCCGATCGCCTCGCCAGACGCCATCCGCGGAAGCCATTCGTCTTTTTGCTCGACGGAACCGAAGGCCCAAATAGGAAACATTGCGAGCGAACCCTGCACGCTCACAAAGCTTCGTAGCCCCGAATCCCCGGCTTCGAGTTCCATGCAGGCCAAGCCGTAGGCCGTCGCCGACGTCCCCGCGCAACCCCAGCCGTCCAAGTGCATTCCGAGGAGGCCGAGTTCGCCGAGCTTCGGCGCTAGCTCACGTGCGGGAAAGTCACCAGATTCGAACCAGTCGCCGATGTGGGGGGCGATTTCTTTCGAGACGAAGCTGCGCACCGTGTCGCGCATCATGGTCTCTTCCTCGTCGATCGTGGCGTCGATCTGGAGCACGTCCATCGCGTCAACGGGCACACGGCGCGGGGATGGCGGGGGAGAGGTCATTGCGTGCTCCGGGATCGTGGATCGATGTCAGCAACCTACTCGCCGCAGCAGGGGCGGTAACGGTCCGGCCCACTCACTTTGGGCGGAGTTGACGATTCTGCTCACATCTCGCGTGCTTCGGTCGAAAGGCCTAGGAACGTAGGTCGTTTGGCCCACGAACCGATTTCACGAAGGAAGCAACGACGCGTGACCACGCACATCCACGATTCGATGATGAGCACCGCTCGACGATGGCGAGTACTTGTGGCGCTATGGCTTGTCGTTACGGTCGTGGGCACGGCGATCTCGATTCCTGCGGCGTCGCCTGCCGGCGCCGCCACACCGAGTGCTGCCCCCTCAAATCCGGGTACTCCATGCACCTGGAACTGGAACCGTTGGGTAGTTCCAGACCACTTCGCAGAACCCTTCTCCGATAGCTCCCACGACCCGACGCTGTCGGTCTTCTCGCAGACATCGACCGCGCTCGGCGCAAATGCTTGGTACGAGGCATCCCAGTCCCCGCACTTCTCCTATGCAGGTCTTGGCGAGGGCGGGGGGCCATCGGAGGAGAGCATCGATCCCACCACCTCTGAATGGAGTTACGGCGTCGGCTACTACTTGCTCGCTCCCGGTTCGAACCAGACGATTACGTTTAGCGATCCCGGGCGCGGTGACTCCCATGCGTTCGCGTTCTACGACAGTGCCGGAAACCAGTTCGACCGCTTCCCGCAGGTCGGCAGCGTGCGTTCGGGGATTCACTACATCGCCTCCGAACAGAATGAGGGGACTGATCCATCGAGGGCTGGTGCGCTAGCTCGCAACAACTCCTGGACCGAGTCGATACGAATTCGAGTGCCCGACGACGGCGTCATCTACATCCACTATCTCCACTACGACGAGAACCGCCGAAGCGAGTTCGCGAGCGTCAGTGGGGCGTGCGGGCCCGCATCTGGCAACGATCAATCCTCCGACAACATCCCTGGAGCGGCGGTAACCGTAGATGTCGCCGCAAACGACAACCTCGTCGACGTAAGCACGGTGGAGATCGTCGGAGTCGATGAAGAGACCGGAACGCTGGAGGTCGAGGGCGAGGGTGTCTGGCGTGCACGAAACGGCTCGATCACCTTCACGCCCGAACGAAGCTTTGTCGGCGATCCCACTCCCATTCGCTATCGAATCCAAGACAACCGGGGCAACCCAGCCCCCGTTGCAACGGTAACCATCACCTACCTCAAGCCGTCGATTGCTCCGGATCAGTCGCTCGCGAACCCGACCGGCTCAACGGTCACGATCCCCGTTGTGGAAAACGACCTCCACGTCGACCCACGATCGGTGGCCATCATCGGCGCGAACCCAACCACCGGAGCACTGGTGGAACCGGGCCGGGGTACATGGACCGTCGACCGATCAACAGGGGCGATCATCTTTGAACCTGACGAGGACGTCGAGGCTGACCCAACGCCAATCCAGTACGGCATCCGAGATGTCGCTGGCAACGCGCTCGGGCCCGTCGAGGTCGTCGTATCCTTCGCTCCCGAGTTGATAGACGATGAATCCCTCGCCAACACCCCCGGCGAGGGTGTGGTCATCGATGTTTTGGAAAACGATCTGACTTCCGACATCGATCCGGATACGGTGCGACTCGTTCTTGACGGCGATACCGCCACCACCCTCCAGGTGCGCGGCGAAGGCCTCTGGATCTTGGAGGAGGGAACCACCTTGGTCCGCTTCGAACCCGAGAATGGATTCGTCGGCGACCCGCGCCCAGTGCGCTATACCCTGGCCGACTTCGACGGAAACTTCGCTCCTCCTGCGGAGATCATCGTCGACTACATCCCTCAAGCGGTAGACGATGAGTCCGTCGACAACCCAGCAGGTTGGATAATCTCGCTCGATCTCGTTGGGAACGACCCGAGCGATGACATCGATCCGGCCACGCTCGCCATCGACCACCCGAACTACAACCCCGCCTCCAGGAGCTTGCTCGTCATCGGCGAAGGTACGTGGACACATGATGCCACCTCAGGTGCCATCACCTTCACGCCCCAAGCCGGTTTCCGCAGCGAACCTACCCCGATCCGGTACGTCGTGAGCGACGATGATGGCAACGTATCGGAACCGGCGAACGTCGCCATTCGTCATCTACCAATTCCCCAGGCGGAGGCCGACCGGTCATCGGGCAACGAACTACGACAAGTTGTGCGCATCGACGTCCTCGCGAATGATCCATCCCAGGCCGACCTTGACCGCACGACCTTGGCGATCGTCGGTGCAAACCCGGAGACCGGCGTGCTGGAAGTGGCCGGCGAGGGCATGTGGTCCATCGACCAAGAAACTGGCGAAGTGGTCTTCACCCCCCGGCTCGCCTACGAGGGAAATCCACGTTCGGTTACCTATACGGCAACAGATGCACGTGGCGTGGCGATCGAAGCGACCCTGGTCACCGTGATCTACGACGGCGCGGTCATTCCAGACGCAATCGCCTTCTCGTCACCGACGCCTGCGGACACCAACTGGCTCAGCACCGGCTTTCTCGTTCTGCTGGTGATCGGACTCGCCGGGGGTCTGTGGGTACTTTCGCGGCCCGCGTCTCCTGATCCCCAGCTAGCCCCGAGGAGTGGACAGCCTGAGCTGGGACCGAAGGTCGTACGCCGCGGCTGAGCTCAAGCCCAGCCCGAGTGAATCGCTCAATTCGCCGGGTAGATCGCCGACGGGAGCCACATATGCGTTCACGATGGGCCCCGGTTGGGCGAAAGTGGTTGCCGGCCGTCGTGGCTGCGTTGGTTGCTAGCCAACTGTGGGGTCCAACGGCTGTCATCGGGCAGAGCCCCGAAGAGCCGATCATCGGGTTGGAGTTTGAGGACGAGGATCTACTCGCCGTGGCATGGGTGGACCCCATTGTCAGTCTCGGGCTCGAAAACGAACCTTTCGTCGAAGCCGACTT
>CAZLWE010000054.1:0-23123 GCA_964562985.1 uncultured Acidimicrobiales bacterium | reverse complement strand
ACCAGCGCGCGGCCCGACCTCGATCAAGGTGGCCTTGTCGTGTTCGGCGGCGTGGCGGAGGCGCAAGAAGAGCGCTCCGTGCGTTTCTTTTGGATCGGCGCCAAGTACGACGATCGTGCCACCCGGCGCGCACGCATCAGCGATGGTCGCCCGAGGAAGCCCGAGCACGAGACGTGCGTCGAGACCGTCGCCGAGCTGCGCGTCGACGTTGTCGGTACCAACGACCGACTTGGCGAGCTTGGCCCAGGCGTACTGCGACTCGTTCGACATGCGGGCGCCGCCGATAAAGGCCACCCGCTCGGGGTCGACGTTGGTCAATGCGGCGGCGGCCTTAGCCAACGCCATCGACCACGATGCGCCAACCAACTGCTCGCCATCGTCACTGGCAGCTCCGAGGTTGTCGCCGCGTACCAACGGCGTCGTGACGCGAGCGTCGGAGTTCCAGGCTTCGAAGTTGAAGCGCTCCTTGTCGGACAGCCAACCCCAGTTCACCGCGTCGCTATCGACGCCCAAGTAACGGAGGACTTCGTTGCGAGACGACTGGACGGTGATGCGCGACCCGACCGAGTCGGTCGTAGCCGTAGAGGGAGTCTCGGTGAGGTCCCACGGTCGCGCCTTGAAGCGGTATGGCTTCGCGGTGAGCGCGCCGACGGGGCAGATCTGGACCGTGTTGCCCGAGAAGTACGAGCTGAATGGCTCGTCGGGGAAGGTGTTGACCTCGGTCTGGTTCCCACGAGCCTGGAAGTGGATGAGCGGGTCACCGGCAACTTCCTTGGCGAACCGGGTGCAGCGGTCGCACAGGATGCATCGCTCGCGGTCCAAGAAGACCGTGTCGCTGATCGGGATCGGCTTCTTGAAGTGACGCTTCTCTTCGACGAACCGGCTCTCGCCAGACCCATAGGCCATCGTCTGGTCTTGCAACGGGCACTCGCCACCCTTGTCACAGACCGGGCAATCGAGTGGGTGGTTGATGAGGAGGAACTCGAGAATGCCGTCTTGGGCCTTTTTCGTGACCTCGGACTCGGTATCGACGGTCATGCCGTCGGAAACCGGAATCATGCAGCTCGGTTGCAGGCCCATTCCGCGTCCTGTGTCGACCTCGACCAGGCACATGCGGCACATGCCCACCGGCTTCATGCGTGGGTGATAACAGAACCGTGGGATGTACACGCCACTGCGCTCAGCAGCGTCGATAAGCATCTCACCCTTCTCAGCACTGACTTCGGTGCCGTTGAGGTGGACGGTTACGGCCGTCTCGACTTCAGGTTCAGTGGTTGTCATGAGCCTGTACCTACTTCAACAGGAGCGCCAGTCTGTGCGGCTGCGATCTTGGCTTCGAACTCGTGGCGGAAGCGACGCAGCGCCGAGGTGATCGGCGCGACCGAGCTTGGACCGAGTGGGCAGATCGTGGTCTGGCGAGGAGGGAATGGCACGGCTTCCAAGCCTTGCGACTCGTCAGCGGCCACGGGGTAGGGCCCGGGTGAGATGTTGTCGCCGATATCGAGCAGCAGCTCAATGTCGCCGGGGCGACCGTAGCCGTCGAGGATGCGCTGGAGAATCTTCTCTTCCCAGCTCGTACCTTCACGACATGGCGCGCACTTGCCGCACGACTCGCGAGCGAAGAAGCGCACCACCCGCAGGCAGGCCTTGACAGCGTCGGTGGTGTCGTCCATCACCACGATGGCGCCAGAACCGAGCATGGTTCCGGCAGCACCGACCGGGCGGGCTTCGAGGGGAAGCGATACCTGGTCCTTGAACAACCACGGTGCAGAACCGCCACCGGGGATGAATGCCTTCAGTTCGTTGTCGCCGCGGATGCCCTGGCAGTAGTCCTCGCCGTAGAGCAGATCTTCATAGGTGGTCGTACCTTGCGGTACTTCATAGACGCCGGGGCGCTTCACGTGACCGGACACTGCGAACATGCGGGTGCCTGGTGAGGTTTCGGTGCCGAACTCTTTGTAGGCGTCGGCGCCATGACGCATGAGCCATGGCAGGTTCGCCAATGTCTCGACGTTGTTCACGATCGTTGGCTGGCCGTAGAGGCCGACAGCGGCTGGGAAGAACGGCGGCTTGAGGCGAGGCATACCTCGGTTGCCCTCGAGGCTCTCAATGAGGGCGGTCTCTTCACCCACGATGTAGGCGCCGGCACCCCAGTGCAGCACGATGTCGACGGAGAAGTCGCTGCCCAGAATGTTCTGACCGATGTAGCCAGCGGCGTACGCCTCGTTCAGAGCATCGGCGATTCGCTGCTGCGCGATCGCCATTTCACCGCGTACGTAAAGGAAGCACTGGGTGAGTCCGATCGCGTAACACGCGATGAGACAGCCCTCGATCAGCTGGTGCGGATCGCGCTCCATGAGCAGGCGGTCCTTGTAGGTGCCGGGCTCGGACTCGTCGCCGTTGACAACGAGATACCGCGGCCACACATCGTCGGGACAAAAGCCCCACTTAATTCCGGCCGGGAAACCAGCGCCTCCGCGACCGAGTAGGGTTGCGTCTCGGGTCGTCCCATGCACTTCATCGGGCGTCTGCTGTAGCGCAGCGCGGAGCCCTTCATACCCATTGGTCGCTTCGTATCGAGCGAGGGTGTAGCTGTCTTCGTACTGGAACCGATCGGTAACGATCTTGGTTCCTGGCGAATCGACGTAGCCGGGTGCGTGTGGGACGTATTCTCCGGTAGCCATCAGCTCTCCTTGGCGGCGTTTCGTGCCAGCCATACCGGTGCTTCGTGAACGTCTTCGGGTGCCACGATGTGCGCAGTTTGTTCCGAGGTCATGAGTTGACGCTCGAGACCGAGCGTTCCGTGGCTCGGAATCGGCTCGCCCGGATTCGCCGTGATGAGCTTGTCGGGTGAGTTGCCGTCGCGAAGCGCCGCGATGATGTCATCGAAGTCGTCGTGGGTGAGGCGCAACCCAAATCGATAGTTCACCTGAATGCACGGTGCCTCGGTGCACGCGGCGATGCACTCGACATCCTCGATGGTGAACATGCCATCTTCGGTGGTTCCGCCAGCGCGGATGCCCAGGGTCTCCTCGGCGTGATGTAGTAATTCTTCTCCGCCGAGCAACTGACAAGCGATGTTGGTGCAGATGTTGACCATGTACTTGCCGACCGGATGCAGCTTGAACATCTCGTAGAAGGTGCACGTTCCGCGAACTTCAGCCGAGGTCACGCCCACGAGTTCACCGAGGTGCGCCATGGCATCGTCGGAAACCCAACCATCTTGTTCTTGGGCTAAGTGCAGCAGTGGAATCAGCGCAGACTTCGGCTTTGGGTAGCGGCGAATAATGTCCTGCGCGAGCGCAACGTTGTCTTCGTTCAATCTACTCATGCGACAGACCTCACCGATCTACCTCGCCCATGATCGGGTCAACACTCGAAATATTTGCAACGGCATCCGCGAGTAGGCCGTTCTCCATGAGGTGTGGCAACACCTGCAAGTTGATGAAACTCGGCGGACGCACCCGCATGCGATACGGGTTCGATGACCCGTCCGACACGATGTAGACGCCCAATTCTCCACGCGGACTTTCGACCGCTGCGTACGCTTCCCCAACCGGGACCTTGAAGCCCTCGGTGAAGATCTTGAAGTGGTGGATCAACGCCTCCATGGACTCATCGATACGAGCTCGAGGTGGCGGGGTGACCTTCTTGTCTTGGATGCGGTAGTCGCCGGGTGGCATCTTCTCGACGCACTGACGGACGATCTTGATCGACTCTTCGATCTCGGCCAGCTTGATGGCAAAGCGGTCGAAGCAGTCTCCGTAGCTACCGACGGGAATGTCGAACTCGACCTCGTCGTACGCGAGGTACGGCATATCTCGGCGAAGGTCCCAGCTGCTACCGGCAGCTCGCAGCAACGGCCCGGTCGTTCCGAGTGCAAGACATTCGGCTTCGTTCAAGATGCCGACGCCTTGGAGCCGGTCACGCCAGATTGGCTGGCCGTTCATCAAGATGTGGTACTCCTCAAGCCGAGGCTCGATGGCGTCCATCAGGTCAATAACGTCTTGTTCCCAACCGTCAGGAAGATCTGCGGCGACACCGCCGGGGCGAATGTAGTTGTGGTTCATTCGCAGCCCGGTGACCTTCTCGAAGAAGCGAAGCACCGGCTCGCGTTCACGCCAGCCGTAAATGATCATTCCGACAGCACCGAGGTCGAGGCCGTTCGTTGCCATAAACAACAGGTGCGAGGAGATGCGGTTCAGCTCGGTCATGAGCATCCGGATCCACGTTGCGCGTGGGGGCATCTCGAGACCCAGGAGCTTTTCGGTCGCGAGCGAAAAGGCGAGCTCGGTGAACAACGGCGATGCGTAGTCCATGCGGGTGACGTTGGTGCACCCCTGCAAGTACGTGAGCTCTTCGCCCGTCTTCTCCATGCCGGTGTGGAGATAGCCAATGATCGGCTTGGAACGCAGGACGGTCTCGCCCTCCATTTCCAACATCAGGCGAAGCACACCATGGGTAGAGGGGTGCGATGGACCCATGTTGATGAGCATCTTGGTGTCGCCGATGTCCTCGGTTGGGTCGTAGGAGAGGCCGGCGGCTTCGGTCTCGGAAAGGCGAAGGACAGCGTTGTCGCGACCGCTCACACGGTCTGCGGTGCCGATGCCGCCGAGTTCAGAGTTCTCTTGTTCTGCGATAGTCATCGAATCACGCGCGTCCGGGGGCGCCCTTGAACTGCACAGGGATAGCGCCGATGTCGTAGTCCTTACGGAGAGGGTGACCATTCCAGGACTCCGGCATGAGAATTCGGCTCATATCTGGATGGTCGGAGAACACGATTCCATACATGTCGAAGGCTTCACGCTCGAGCGCCTCAGTGCCCGGGAATAGGTCGAAGAGCGACGGAACTTCGGTTCCTTCGCCAACCTGCAATCGAATGCGGATTCGCTCGCGTCGGACCTGGCTGAGCAGGCTGACGACGACCTCGAACCGTTCTGGAGTAACGCTCGCGGGAAGATCGGTGCGGACGTGGTGCAGGTAGTCGACGCCGCAGAGATCGGTGATGGTGGTGAAACCATCGTCCTTGAGTTCCGATACCAGATCTTCGTAGTCATCGATTCCGGGGAAGAGCACGTCATCGCCAAAGGCATTGCGCAATGGCACGCCGTGGCGCTGGTCCTCGTCGGGTAACGCCGGAGAGTCTTCTGCCTCGGTGTCTTCGATTGTTTCTTCTTCGACCGGAGCTTCGGTTTCCGTCTCTTCAGCCATATCAGCCTCGCCCGATCGTTACCGCGGCTTGACCGTCACGTTGAGCGACCTCAATCCCGGCGCCACCTCCGGTCGCCTCGCGACGGCGGAGAATCTCCCCTGTCTCGATGTTGTGATGCAGGGTGAAGATCGCGTGAAGCAAGGTCTCGGGTCCTGGGGGGCAGCCAGGCGCATACACATCAACAGGGACGACTTGATCGACACCTTGAACGAGTGCGTAGTTGTTGAACATCCCGCCGCTCGATGCGCAGACGCCCATCGAAATAACCCACTTGGGCTCAGCCATCTGGTCGTAGATCGTACGAAGCACTGGGGCCATCTTTTGGGAGACTCGTCCGGCGACGATCATCAGATCAGCTTGACGAGGCGAGGCTCGGAAGACCTCCATCCCGTAGCGGGCCATGTCGTAGTGCGCTGCGCCCGTCGCCATCATCTCGATCGCGCAGCAAGCAAGACCAAAGGTGGCTGGCCACGTACTCCGAGCGCGCGACCAGTTGACCAGGTCTTCGACCCGCCCGGTCAAGAAGTTGTGTTCGAGGCCTGCGAGTCCATCGTCCAGAACGCCTCGGCCGGTGGCATCGTCCTTGAAGAGCCCCATCAGGCAGCCTCGGACGGGGTTTCGAGTTCGTCGCGGCCTTCAACGCCGACCTTGCGGATGGTCGATCGGGTAGTTCGACCTTCCGAGACCGCAGCGGTGAGTTTTTGTGCCTGATGTACAGGACCCCATTCGAGGGCACCGTTACCGATGAGATAGACGAACGACTCGAAGACCGCAGCGGTGAAGATCAAGATGGCGAGGAATCCAAAGGTTCCAAGCGCCCCGTTTGCGACCGCCCACGGATAGAAGAAGATCAATTCGATGTCGAACACGATGAAGATCATCGCGATGAGAAAGAATCGCACCGGGAACCGCTCTGGGGTGTCCCGTGCCGGTTCGATACCGCACTCGTAGGCCGAGTTCTTCTTGTCGTTCGGGCGCTTAGGTGCCAGAAGCTTGTTGACCGGGAAACTCAGGGCCGCGAACAAGATCCCGAGGAGTCCGAGCGCAACGAGCGGCAAATACTGCATGGCTGACTATCCCTCGTTTTCGAAAGCTTCTACTCGTCTCATCGTTGCGATGTCGCGGAAGTGAAGCAGATAGACGAGCGCGGTGAAAATAAATAGCGATCCTAGGGTGAGCATGGCAGGCGGGAACCGGAGATTACCCAGTTCTCGAACCATGACGACCGAAATGACCGGTGCATCTTCATCAACGCTTGGGAACGGTGGCGCTTCACCCTCACGGGTAATCAGCGCCGCTTTGTCAATCGCTTGAAGCTGAACGACGGCGTATTCGGTTGGATTCTTGATCCGCGCCGAGTTCGCGATCCAGTGCCAGCCACGTCGCAAGTTGTCGGTGCAGAACGTACAAAGTCGATCGATGTCTCGGTCGAGGCGAGGCTTTCCGCCGGTGCGGAAAGCATCGAGGAACCGGAACTCTGCCTGTGACTCGAACGGGAATCCCTCCTGTTCGAGAATGGCGGCGCCAGCGGTGGTTTGCGCTTCGCCGGCTTCGCCAGTTGATAGGAGTTCCCAGCCATTCAGATCAGGAATCACGCGGGTCTGGCCGTCGAGCGTCGGAACTTCACCGTTCTCGAACGCCTGCTCAACAAAGTCAGGCGCAACGGAGAAAACCTGCGACAGCGTCGTCGAGTCGTTTCGCTGCTGCTGGCGAAGCGTCTCTGCGTTGATCTCGTCTGCGGTCATCTGGGCGGCTTCGTCGGAAAGCTCGTCGAACTCTTCGACAAACTCGGCCATCGCATCAACCCCGTCGCTCATACCGCTGTTGGCGATGAGGATCCCGAGGCCTTGCAGTTCTTCTGCAATCGGAAGGTCTCGAGCGCGCTCAACCGACGACACCGAGATGTCTTGTCGGTTGAAGTCCTGCACCTGCCACGAGACGGAGTCGCCAACAAAGCCGATTCCACGGATCCACCAGAATGCACCCATGATGACCATCCAGCCGAAGAACGCAGCGATGGCGATGAGGGCAGCGAGACGTGGCCCTTGGTTGGTGGCCATGATCATCCAGATCGAGCCGAACAAAACAATTGCGCCGACACCGACGACGAGGGCACCACGGATCTCCGGGTCGAACCCGATCTGTGCGAGCAGTGATGTCACTACAGGCTCCTCTCGTACGCAACGATGGCAGCGATCTGATCTTCGGTGAGACTTGCCGGCCATTCGACCGGGACTTCGACGAACTCGCCGAGGGTGGGGTCAAAGATCTCCTCAACTAGCCCGTCGGAAATGCGGGGACCAAAGCCCGGCATTTGACCACTGCCCTGGCCAGCGTTTCCGTACTGGATGCCGAGTTCGGATCCGGTACCGATGAAGGCTTCCATGGTGGCGTTCGTTGGGAATTGGCCGAGCGTGCCGCCGTTGGTCAGGTTTGGCCCGAACCAGCCGCCGCCCTGTTGGTGACCGGGGACCTCAGTACCGTCCTCGTCGATGACGGTACTGAGTACATCGCCGTTGACATCGATGTCGGTCGATCCGTTAAACGACCAACCGGATGTGTGGCATCGTGCGCAGCCATAGGCTCCTGCGTCGGCTCGGTTTGTAAAGAGCAATTCGCCGTAGGTCAGATACTCCGGATGATCCGGGTCGGAGATCTCTTCGATCCATGCGGCCAAGGCATCGTTGGGAAATAGTTGACCGATTTCGGCCTGCAATGCGCCGAGTTCACCTTGGGCTTGCTCGATGTTCGATCCGACACCGGTTTGGGTCGCCCGCTGTACATTGACGCGGGCCTCTTGGAGGCGTTCGGCTAGCTCAGGATCGCGGTTTGCCATTTCTTCGCGGGCGCCTTCGATGAGGCCCTCTTGCACCGAGCTCTGTACCGAATCGAAGTCTCGCTGCGACTCTTGGAGATACACGACCAAAATGTCGAGCTGCTGGGTGGTGAGCGGTCCACCGCCGGGCGCACCCCACGCTGGCATCACGCCATTTCGTCCGAAGTTCAGCGTGTGCAGAATCTCGTCCTCGTCGAAACGGGTGAGTACCGATGTGAGCGAAGGTGCGATCCAATCGACGGAAGCGATGAAGTTACCGGTTCCTGCTTCAGTGATTGCGAACGCAGCTACGCCGCCGGCAGCACCGCCACCGTGGCACGACGAGCAGGCCTCTTCGAATTCCTCGGCGCCATCTTCAGCCCACAACTCACGGGTGTTTTCCACCAAACCCTCTTGGCGGCCTGGCTCGCCGAGCCAGTACAAGGGCAAGGCGATCCCGATGATCGAAAGGAGCACCAGCCCCGACATCAAACTCTGATCGAGCTTGCGTGTTTCGAGGATGTCGTCGTCATGGTACGGCTTGCGATTCGCAGCAAGTTCTATCTCGGCGCCACCCTCTCCTCGGGAGTCGAGGAGGTTGAAGAAGAGGTAGACAACAAAGCCAATAATGACGATGGCGAGGATGACAAAGCCGACGTCGCGAACAGCACTCTGGGCAAGAAACATCACAGACTATGAATCTAGGGGAATATCGCGCGAAAAAAGCGGTTAGGGCGCAGCAAAATGTGAGAACGAGGTCACGTTTTCGCGACCTCGTTCTCTAAGTGATCAAATTGGGTTCTCTCCGTGAGAGAACTACGCGTGTGACGACGCTCCGAGGCAGCTCGGGCCTTCACGCTCTTGGCCGGTCGTGTTCACACCAATTGCCGGACCGTTGATGATGTTTCCGGTGTCCACGGTGAGGATGCCACCGCTGACGTCCATGGCCATGAAATCCATGCCACGAGGTGCAGGACCGCCACGCTTTTCGCCTACTCGGTTGTAGAAGGAGCCGTGGCATGGGCACTCGAAGAACTGGGAGCTGCCGCACTCAGGAACACGACATCCGAGGTGTGGGCACTTTTGGAAGACAGCCTTCACGCCGGCTTCGATTCCAGGCCACGCAGGCGTGGCGGCATAGATCGGTGCTGCCGCCTCGAGCGATCCAGCGGGATACTCGGTGAGGTACATGCGGCCTTCGGGAAGATAGAGGAAGCCGTTGTTGGCTCGGATGCTGGCGACGACGTCGGGCAAGGCACCAACACGGATCGGGTTACCGAAGCCTTCGGAGGCGCCTGGCCACAGCTGGGCGATTACCGCCAGGCCAAAGCCGGTCAAGTTGAGACCGAACACCGCAATGATGGCTCGGTTCAGGAATTGGCGACGTGCGACGCCGATCTCTTGGGGATCTGGCGCTACCCACGGCTCAACTTCTGCCTGGGGTACAGCGATCTCGGCCTTGCGACGCTCGAGTGCAACTGACTTCTCGACGTCTCGGCCGCTGACTCCACCTTCTGCGGCGGCGGCACCGACGGCAGACTTCACTCGCTCTCGATCGCGACGGCGTGTTTCTGCCGAAACCTCGCTAATCGCGCTCGATGCGTCCTGTCGACGGGACGCTGCGAACAATCCAATGGCGGCCAATGCCACCAGGATGACTACTGCAACGATTACGAATACCACTACCAGCTCCTCTTGTTAGAACTCGAAGAAAAGACCATCTCTCCACGGAAAGACGAAGTTGAATCCCGGACCTCGGAAGAACGACCCAATCATGGTGAGAACAGCCCAATACATGAGATGTATTGTTTGTAACGAAATAGCGAACTTGCGATCTTCCGGCTTCATCGAAGGGTTTCGATCGATGTAAGGAGCCAGAATCAGCAAAATCAGGCCCATACCGGGAATAGTCACGCCCGCGACCTGCGGATGGAACAGCGTGAGCAGCTCCTGGAGGCCGAGGAAATACCACGGTGCCTTGGACGGATTCGGTGTTTCATTGAAGTTTGCGAGCTCCAATAGCGGAGCGTTCACGAACACCGAGAAGATCAAAATAAAGGCCAGAACAAACAGGCAGCACACAAATTCCACAACCAACAGGTGTGGCCAGGTGTGGACCTTGTCTTGGGGAACAGCCTTGACGTCTTGAATAGAACCGGACTTCACCACGGTCAACAAGCGCTGTGTGTGACCACCCGGACCGGTTGCGACCGGTGCTGCAGGGGCTGCGGCAACTGCGGTGGCAACACCGCCGCCCGCCGGAGCGGCTTCTGCAGTGGCGGCAGGCTCTACCGCACCGCCACCATCGGCCTTGGCCTTTGCAGCCTTCGAGCGAGCCAACAGGTGAGCCGGGATCTTTGATGCCGCTTCGCTCTGTGGCGCATCATCAGCAGCGTCTGCTGCCGCCGCCGGCTCTGCTGGGGCGTCCGAGGACGAGTCAGCCTTCGCACGAGCTTCGGCTGCACGCTTGCGGAGATGTTCAGGGATTTCAGTCATGTCTCGATTCCCTTTCGATTAGAGCGGTCCGGAGATTCCGCCATCTTTGCGGACCCTCCAGAAGTGGATGGCCATAAAGATGACGGTGACGAACGGTAAGAACAGAACGTGCAGCACGTACCAGCGCAACAACGTGTCGGTGCCGATTTCGACACCACCTAGTAGTACGAATCGGACCTGTTCACCAAAGACTGGAGTAAATCCCATCATGTTGGTGCCCACGGTTACTGCCCAAAGTGCGAGCTGATCCCAGGGTAGGAGATAGCCGGTGAAAGAAAGCAGCAGGGTGAACTGCAACAGCATCACACCGATGACCCAATTGAATTCGCGGGGCGCCTTATACGCACCGTGGTAAAAGACGCGAGCCATATGCAAAAACACTGACAACACCATTAAATGCGCCGCCCAGCGGTGCATATTGCGTACCAACAGGCCGAATGTCACCGCGCTTTGGAGGGCGAAAATGTCGTCCCAGGCTTGGGCTGCAGTTGGACGGTAAAAGAACATCAAGAAGATTCCAGTGACCGTCAAAAGGATGAACGTGAAGAAGCTGATGCCACCAAGGCACAGCGTGTAGCTCACCTTGACCGCGTGGCGCTTCACCTTCACCGGGTGCAAGTGATACAGCACCGAGTTCATGATCACATAGGACCGGTTACGAGGACTATCGCTGTAGCCCTTGCGGAAAATCGATCCCGGACGAAAGATCGAGCTCCAGGCCTGTGAGCCCTGGGTTGCGTCGATTAACTCGCTCGTCTTTTGTTGGATCTGTGCCGAAACCGGCAATTTGTTTTGGTCTTTCGCCACGATTCAGCTACCCCTCAGTACGCGTCGTGTTGATGGAAAATCGTTCATCCGAGCCGCATTCCGTATCCATAGCCATGGGTATTGGTGCGCTGGTGGTAATCGCCGTTGGGATCAGGGTCGCTGATCTTGCCCAAGATGATCACACCGGTCGGACAGCGATCGACGCACAGTGCACATCGGGTGCATACGTCGTCGTCGATCGTAAAGATCACGTTGTCGGCCGGATCGAGACCGGGTTGCTCGGTTCCGATCGCCTCGTCGATAGCCGTGGGCGACACCATATGGATGCACTTCCACGGACAAATATCGACACAGCCTTCGCACATGATGCACTCGGACTGATCGATATGGATGAACTGCTTTGGCTTGACCGCTGCCGACAGCCATGCCGCGTCGACTTCCTGCAGGACGTAGTCGTCCCGGAATTCCGGCATCGGAGGATTGGCATCGGTAATCGACACGGTCTAGCGAACCCCTTCTCGCACGAGAGGGCGACCGAACTCCGACGGTGCCTCGGTTGCCTGCTCGGTGGCCGCAGCTCGAGCGTCGCGGGTCTGCCAGTGGTTCCAGTAGAAGATGTTCAAACCGAGGAACACGATGTAGATGCTCACCGAGATGAGATCGCGGATCACGATCAACGGAATGTTGAACGGGAAGAAGCCACCGTTGGCCTGCGATCGGAGCAGGCCGAAAAGTTCGAAGTTGCGATCGGCTCGCCAGTTGAGACCACCGTCTGCCCACTGCAGCCAGTAGTGAGGCACGACACCATAAATCCAGAAGAAGAGAGCGAACACATAGGTGGAGGTGATCATCGCTTCACCCCAGGTCATCTGCTTGTTCAGCGGGGTGCGCTTTTCATACAGGTGGTATCCACCAACGAACATGACAGTGACGACTAACGAAACAATGAACTCGGCCATGTCGTGCGCTCTCCTCGCTCGGTCTTTCGGGGTTTCAATTACTAGAGTCTTTCACGTTCACCATCGGCATAACTGACAGTGCTCGTGAACGCAATCACAAGTGTAGTCGGCGCGGGAATAACTTAATCGCTCCGACATGGTGGTTTATCACGCGAAATTTACCGCACATGACATCGGTGTGGGGTGACAAAGGTCGCTGGTGATAGTTCGACCTCGACTCGATTCGATGGATTCTCTACTCGTAGGCTCCATGTTTGTTGTTTCCGTTTGACTATCGTGAGATTTGCTGAAGGAAACGCAACGCTCGCGGCCGCAAAGGCCGTACGCTTTCGAGGGCGATTATTCGTCGCTGTTTGCACGTCGTAGAGGAGACGTTCGATGACCGAAATCCCGGAACATCTGCTGAAGCGCTCACGCGAGCGTAAAGCGGCGCTGTCTGGGGAGTCCGGCGATGCCGAGACTCCGGCTGAAGAAACCTCAACCGCGGTAGAGCCAGCGGCCGCACCAGCCGCTGCGCCGGCCGTAGCAGCGGCACCTTTGCCCGACGTACCCGCCGAGCCTGTTCCGGTCAAGGCTGCCCCGTACGTCGAGCAATACCAAGAACGCAAGAAGATGCCATTCTGGATCGCGCCAGTCCTCCTCGCACTCCCCGTTTGGGCGCTGTTCTATGTCGGCACCCTTGAACGAGTACCCCAAGGCCTTACCGGTCTCCTCGGCGAAGGCGAAGAGCTCTACATCGAATCCGGTTGCTCTGGCTGCCACGGCGCTGAGGGCGGCGGCGGAATCGGTCCCGCGCTCGCCGGTGGCGAAGTGCACATCACCTTCACCTCGATCGAAGACCAGATGGCGTGGATCGCCCGTGGCTCGGCCATCGTCGGCACCGGCGAGCTGTACTCCTCCCCTGACTCACTGCGCGAACGCCGAGTCGCTGGTCAGATGCCCGGCTACGGCCTCGGCGCATCCACCGAACTCAACATCGAGCAACTGTTGGCTGTCACCTTGTACGAGCGCACCCAGCTCGAGCCAGATGAAGATACTGCCGCCGAAGAGCTCTTGCTCGCCGAAGCGATGAACCTTCTGCTGGAGACCGGCGAACTTGAGGGGATGCTCGAGGAGAACGGTTTGAGCATCGAAGACATACTCGATGGCCAGGCGGTTACCTCTGAGCAAATCGCCGAATACCTCGCTCCCGCTCGAGAAGCCATCGCTGCGGAGACCAGCTGATCAATGACCGCTGCGACCGTCCCAAGTGAGGTTCGCGGTCCCGAGCGCTACCTTCGAGCCGTGCGGTCTCATCGCGCCGCTCCCGCAATCACCCTGGCCGGCGTGTGCGCAGTCGCTGCGTTCACCGAGGCAGGCTCTGACCACGGTGTGGTGCTGTGCCCCTATCGGTTAGCGACCGGCGGCTGGTGCCCGGGTTGTGGCTGCACTCGAGCACTCAGCGCCCTGGTGCGCGGCGATATCGGAACATCGCTCGCGAACAATCCGTGGTCAATGCTGCTGCTCGCGCAAGCGACCGTGCTCGCCGGCTGGGTCATGGCCGCCCCAGACTCCGCGAAGTCGTGGTGGAAACAACGTGGTATGCGCCTAATCACGGCAAACCTCGTGGTGGCGATTGTGATCTGGGCCGCCCGCCTCGCCAGTGGGGTTATCCCGCTGCCGTTCAGCTAGCTGGGCTAGCCAGATCGACTCGGTCGGTGCCTGAAACAAGGTCGTCAGAGTCAGAAGGGCCACTCCCAACATGACATCTAGGCGTCAACGTCGGCAGGTCCATCGCTTTTGGGGTAGTGACAACCGCGGCAGGAGTCCGTACAACTACCAGTAGCAACGCTGCACTTGGTACCCGCCACCCAGTGCGGCGTTTCTGCTTTTTGGCCTCGATCATCACCACAACGAAAGCGCAACCGTTGGTCGCTGCCTCCACCTAGGACTGAGCTACTACCACCGCGGCTTCGGCCATGATCGAGATGGCGTCATCGATGACGTCGTCGCCGTGGGAGAGTCCTGGGAACAGAATCTCGTATGCCCCGGGGGCCAGAGCTAAGCCTCGCTGAAGGCACTCATGGAAGAACTTGGGGTAGACGCCGTTCTCGGCGACCACCTTCACCTCGTCGAAGTTGGTTGGCTCGGTGTCACCAAAGAACAAGCCGACGAGTGGGCCCACCTGAGGGACCATCGCCGGAAGGCCTGCGTCGGCGAAAGCCTGGCGCATGCCGGTGGCGAGCCGGGTGGAGATCGCTTCGAGCTCAACGTACGCATCGGCATCGAGCAACTCGAGTGTGGCAAGCCCCGCAGCCGTGGCGAGCGGATTGCCCGACAGCGTGCCGCCCTGGTACACACCGCCGAGAGGCGATATGTAGTTCATGATCTCGCGGCTCGCGCCATAGCAGCCGACCGGTAGGCCGCCACCGATGACTTTGCCGAACGCCCACACGTCGGGCTGGATCCCGAACCATTCAGTTGCACCGCCGCGGGCAAGACGGAAGCCGGTTATGACCTCGTCGAACAGCAGCATCGCACCGGCAGCATCGCAGGCTTCGCGTAGGCCTTGGAGGAACCCTTCGGTCGGGGGAACGAGTCCCATGTTGGCTGCGACCGGTTCGACCGCGACCACGGCGACCGACTCATCGATCTCGGGCACGACGTTAAATGGCGCAACGACCGTGTCGGCTACGGCACCGTCGGGCACACCGTCGCAGCCGGATAGACCCTGTTGGGCGACTCCGCTACCACCGGCAGCGAGGAGCGAGTCGGTGTGGCCGTGATAGCAACCAGCGAACTTGATGATCGTGTTGCGACCAGTCGCACCCCGAGCGAGCCGGATCGCTGACATCGCAGCTTCGGTTCCCGACGAGGTGAGCCGGAGCATTTCCATACCGGGCACACGTTCGCAGATCTCCTCGGCCAACTCAGCCTCGCGAAGCGTTGGCGCGCCGTAGCTCGTGCCCGCGGTTGCGGCGGCGGTTATCGCCTCCACGACCTTTGGGTGAGCGTGACCCAAGATGCCTGGACCGTAGCTCTGCACAAAGTCGATGTAGCGCTTGCCCTCGACGTCGGTGACATAGGGACCCTCTCCGCTCTCCACGAAGTAGGGAGTGCCGCCAACAGACCGGAAGGAACGTACGGGTGAGTTCACACCGCCGGGCATAACGAGCTTGCTGCGCTCAAACAGCGCCTCGTTCGTGTGGTCGGTCATAGTTGTCTAGGACTCCAGTTCTCGTACAGGAGGATCGATTGCGCGTGGGGGCGCTGGAAGCGCAGGACGTACACCTCGAAGCTCCTCGGCGATGCGGCGAGCGAAGTACGTGAGGATCATGTCGGCCCCGGCCCGCTTGATCGACACCAGCGATTCCAGCGCAGCTGCGGGCCCGTCGATCCATCCGTTGGCCTCAGCGGCCTTGAGCATCGCGTACTCACCCGAGACCTGATAGGCGGCGATCGGAACATTGGTTTCGAGCCGAGCCCGCAAAATGATGTCGAGGTACGCCATGGCGGGCTTGACCATGATCATGTCGGCACCTTCCGCGAGGTCAGCTCGAATCTCGTCCATTGCTTCCCTGCCATTGCGAGGATCCTGCTGGTAGCCCTTTCGATCACCGCCATCGGCGATCGTGACGTCGACCGCGTCGCGGAATGGCCCGTAGAAGCTCGATGCGTACTTCGCGGCGTAGGCCAAGATCGGGATGTGGGGGTGGCCGGCCCCATCGAGGGCGGCGCGAATGGCGGCTACTTGGCCGTCCATCATCCCCGACGGTGCGACGATGTCGGCTCCGGCGTCCGCCTGAGCAACAGCGATCTTGCGATACAGATCGAGGGTCTTGTCGTTGTCGACTGAACCCTGTCCGTCGAGGATTCCGCAGTGGCCGTGACTGGTGTATTCGTCAACGCAAAGGTCGGCGATCACGACCACCGAATCTCCGAATCGTTCGCGAGCCTGGCGCAGCGCCACCTGGACTATCCCGTTCGGATCCCATGCCCCGGAACCCTCGGCGTCCTTCTCTGAAGGAACGCCAAACAAGATGATCCCGCCGACGCCGAGTTGGCGAAGTTCGTCGATCTCGTCGAGCGCTGAATCGAGCGTGTGCTGAACAACGCCTGGCAGCGATGTGATGGGTTGTGGCTCGTCGATTCCTTCGCGGATGAACAGCGGCGCGATGAGATCACTCGTAGAGAGCGTCGTCTCGGCGACGAGTTGTCGCATCGCCTCAGTCCGGCGCAGACGGCGCAAACGACGCTCGGGGAAAGCCATAGCTGGAATACTACGGCGATGGAGATCAATGCCGTCACCCTCGCCGTTGCGGACATGTCGGCCGCACTCGGTTTCTACGCCGACACGTTAGGTCTCCCGGTCGCCTACGGCGGCGCCGATGCACCGTTCACAACATTGGAGCTTGAGAGTACGTTCCTCAACCTCTTCGTGCACCCCGAGCCGATCGAGTTCTGGGGCCGCTTCATCATCCACGTCGTCGACCCCGATCAGGTCCACGAGACGATCACGGCCGCCGTTGCGGCACAGCGATTGCCCGAATCGTGCACACCACATGGCCCACCAAAGGATGCTCCGTGGGGTGAGCGGTACTTCCACATCAACGACCCTGACGGCCACGAGGTCTCGTTCGCGAAGCGTTTGTAACGCCTAGTTGGTCGGACCGTCGCCGTTGCCAGTGAAGTGCGGAACGGTATCGCTGAGGGTGTGATGCCCTTGGGCATCATCGACGAACCAGACGCCAGCGAGTTCGAGCCCGGCGGTGTCGTCGAGCACTCCTACCTGCACGCTTATGCGATCGAGGTGTTCCTTCCCTTGCCAGAACATGTGTGAACCGCAGCCTGAACAAAAGCCGTAGCGGCTGTGCTCTTGTTCGTGCCAGGCAAGGAGCGTATTGGGGTCGTCGATCGCCAAGTCATCGGTCGCGCAGCCACTAGCCGCTACGAAGTTGCCTGTAGCGCGTCGACAGGGATCGCAATGACAGTGCAGGACCGGACGCATGGTGCCGACGACCGTGAAGGTCACCTGCCCGCACAAGCAGTGCCCACGGACGATTAGCGCTGCCCTCCGAGGAACATCGCCTTGAGCGCTTCGAAAGATTCGATGCAGCGACCCGCGCCGTGCACGACACACTCGAGAGGTGTCTCGACCTGACGGACGTTCACCTTTGTCTCGTCGGAGAGACGAAGGTCGAGTCCGCGCAACATGCCACCGCCACCGACGAGGTGGATTCCTTGCACGATGAGATCCTGGGAAAGCTCTGGTGGTGCCTGGGATATGCAGGAGAGCACCGAGTCGACGATGGCGCTGACCGGCTCATCGATGGCGCTACGAATCTCCTCCGGTGTGAGAACGATGGTCTTGGGCAGTCCGCTCATCAGTTCTCGACCACGAACCTCCGCACGCACCTCGTTGGGCGTTGGCGCGGCAGAACCGATGGTCAGCTTGATGTCCTCCGCGGTTCGCTCGCCGATGGCAATGCCGTACTCGCGACGGACAAAGGCCTGAATCGCAGCGTCGATATCGAACGATCCGACCCGGATGGCCTCTAAGGCCACGACGCCTCCAAGCGACAAGATTGCAGACTCCGACGTACCGCCACCGACGTCGACGACCATGTTGCCGAGCGGTTCGTTGATCGGAAGATTCGCTCCGATAGCGGCAGCAACTGGCTGCTCGATGAGCTGCGCATCGCTCGCCCCGGCTCGCCGAGCCGCCTCGGTGACAGCGCGTCGTTCGACTGCGGTGATCGCAGATGGCACGCAGATGACGACGCGCGGGCGGTTGAAGCGGCTGACGCCAACGCGTTCGAGCACAAGGCGAATCATGCGCTGTGTGACGTCGAAGTCGGTGATCGCACCCTTGCGGAGCGGCCGAACCGCAACGATATGGCTCGGCGTTCGCCCGATCATCTGCCAGGCTTCGGCACCGATTGCCAACACGTCGTTGGTTTGTGAGTTGAGGGCGATCACCGTCGGTTCGTTAAGGACGATGCCCTCGCCGCGGGCGTACACCAACGTGTTCGCCGTTCCGAGATCGATCGCGAGGTCGCGTGCCATTGGTTACTACTGTCCCTGTCGCGGACGCGGACCAGGGCGCGGTCTCGGACTGGTTTGGACGACCTTGTTGGGTCGGTGCGCCTTGGAGTTGTTCTGTCCGTTCGGCTGAGGTCGTCGAGCTGGCGTCGGTTGCGTCGGCGTGGACTGCGCCGAGCGCGGACCCGGAGCCGTCCGACGAACAGGCGGCGCGTCCGACGGCCTTTTCTGGCGTCGCTTTCGCGACTGGTTTCTACCCGGTGGGGCCAGCGCGCTGAGATCACGATTGAACGTATCGATGGTGTTGCCAAACTTCTCTCGGCGGGGACGACTCAAAACCCACACGATGAGTCCACCGAGGGCAGAGAGCGCGACTGCGCCAAGAAGGAAAAGCACCGGTTCGTTCACTGCGGAACCTCTGGAGCGGGTAGTCCAACGTCATCGATCTCGCGAGCGTCGAGGCCCCAACTCTCGCCTTCCGACCACACTTCGCGCTTCCAAATTGGAGCGGTTGCCTTCAGTCGGTCGATCCCATAACGAGCTGCCTCAAAGGCAACATCTCGGTGAGGTGACCCCGCGACGACTACGACGGTCGACTCCCCGATGGGGACCTCTCCTACCCGATGCATAATGCACACCCTACGAACCTGGGGCCACTTGTCACGGATTTCGGTCACCAATCCATCGAAACGCCCGATCAGATGCTCTTCGTATGCCTCATAGGCGAGCATCGAAACATCGGGTCGTCCTTTCGAGTGGTCACGTGCTGTACCACTGAAAAGCACCACCGCACCGCAATCGGGTTGAACCGTCCAACGATAGGCGGCATCGATAGGCGGCTCAGATTCGGTGATTGCCAGCCACGTGTCTGACTCTGGGCCTTGCATCGACTCCTCCACGACCCACCATCGTACGCGCTTTGGGCGCTCGGACGAATTCGGCGACCACCCCGCGTCCAACGGAGGCTCGCGGGTCGATACTATATCCAGTCGTGGAGGGACCACCCGAAGACTTCGACCCCGCAGGGGATGAGCTGCCGCATGCGCAAGATCGCCTGTGGCGCCACCCAGCCGAACGCGGGGCAGCACAAGCGGAGGCAAACCTAGCCGCCCGTCGCGCCGGTGGTACCCGTTGGCCGTCCATGCTGATGTCGTTTATTGCCGGCGGCGCGTTCGTCGGGATGATCTGGTTGGTTCAGGACGAAGCACCGGCGCCGATCGAGGAAACGACCATCCAGGAGATCGCAGCACCCGAGACCCCCGAAGCTGGTCCGTTGAGCTTTGACGATTGGGCAAACGAGGTCGCGCAGTTGAACCGCGATTCGGTGGTGGGCCTGGCACTCGGTGGCAATCCGCGCCACGAACACGCTCAGGCAGTCCGGCTCGACACCAGCGGCTATCTCATCACTTCGGCCCACGCTCTTGAGGGCGTCGAGGAGATAGGGGTATCGCTCAGCGACGGAAGCCCAACGACACCCGCGCAGATCCTCGGCTCTGACCCCGTGTCCGGCGTGGCCGTACTCAAGATCAACTCGACCGGTCTCGAACCACCGACCTATTCCACCGCCCGCAACATTGCTGTGCGCGATCGTCTGGTTGCGCTCGCCCAAACGGCGGAGAACGGAAGCGCGAGCGCACGTGCGGTCGACGTGCTCGGAGACGATCAGGTCGCCCCGGCACGTAACGGCAATCTTCTGTCCGGATTGTTCCGCTTGTCGAACGACCTCGGCGATCCGTGGGCTGGGGCCGCTGTCGTCGATGAGAACGGCGGCATTGTCGCGATGACCGTCGAAGCGAGAGGGGGCGGACACTTCGCCATCCCGATCGACGTCGCGCGAGAGGTCGCTCAGCAACTGATCAACAACGGCGTCGTCACTCATCGAGCCTGGCTGGGCGTCGAGATGGGCGATCTCAGTGAGGGCATGAAATCGCAGCGCGATCTGCTCGGCGGCGTTCTGCTCTCTCGGGTGTGGGACGAAACCCCAGCGGCCAAGGGTGGGCTGCTCTCCGGCGACATCATCGTGGGAATCGACGATGCGAACATCCTCGATCCACTCGACCTGCAACTGCATCTCGGATCGCTCGAACCGGGCGACTTGGTCGAGGTGCGTTACTCCCGGGTGGACATCCCCGAGGAACGCAGCGGTACCAGCGAGCCGGACCTGAGCGGTGAAACATTCACGACGACGCTGACGGTCGGCGCCCGCACTTCCTAGGAAGAACGTCCTCGACTTCGGCGAACAACCCACGAAACAGCGCCTGCGAGTCCTACCGCGCCAGCCGCAACGGCGGCACCTGCGGCACCGAGGGCGAGTTCCTGTCGTCGCTTGGCATTCACACCGTCGAATCGGCTCGGCTGGTAGCCCGCGACATAGGCCTCTTCGTTAGTGAACTCTGGCTCCCACCCCAGTGCCTTGAGTTTGTCGTTCGCAACGACCCATGGATGCTGCAGGTACGGCGTCAACCCGGGGTGCGTCGCCGCTCCCAGACGCCGGCGGGCATCGGAGACCGCGGTAATTACCGGCGCAGGCACTCGAAGCGGAGTTTCGGGCACCCCCCGCAACGCGTTGACCTCGGCAACTCGCAACCATCCGTTGGGAGCCACGTTGAAGATCCCTGCGTGGCGTTCGGCGACGAGCAGCTCCACGGCTGCAGCGAAGTCTTCCGCGTGAAGGAACTGTGCTGGAGCGTCGCCATCTCGGTTGCGTAACGCCGCAGAGTTTCGCAGCAGCAGCGCGAGACCGTTCTCTCGACCCCGTGCCAGCGTGGTCGCCGGTCGCACGATCGTGAGCGCGCCGCCGGTCTCTTCGACCCACTGTTCGCCCAACGTTTCAATCTCACCTCGAACCACCGCGAAACGAAACTCGGGGTTTGGGCGAACGACGGCCGACTCGGTCAAGGGAACCGGGTTATCGGGCCAGGCGCCGTACACCATCGACGACGATGCGAGTAGCACGTGATCTACGCCAGCGGTCCGTGCCGCGTCAAGGACCCGTTTGGCGAGTGCACGGTCGGCCTTGGCCGCTCCTCCATCACCGGCGAAGCCGGCCGGCGTGGCGGCGAGATGCACGAGTGAGTCACCGGCTTGGAGATGCTCGGTCAGGTTGTCGGTAAGCAACTCAAATTGCGTCACACCGTCCGATGCGGTGCGGTCGAGGGCCACTACTTCGATGTTGCCTCGGCCCTTCAGACGGTCGGCGACGTGTCGGCCAACGGCGCCGCTCGCGCCCGTTACGACTACCCTCATCGCCAATTTGCCCTCCGATGGGAATCGTACCGGTCCGGCCGTTGTTGCATTGCTCTACCATGCACGGTGTGAGTGATTCCGGTCCATTCGATGACGACGACCTTCCAGAAGGGTTCGACTTTGCCAGCCTGTTCGGCGGCGCTGGCGCAGGAGGCGACCCTCAGGCGATGCTGAGCAACTTCATGCAGCTGTTTGGGGGCATGGGAGGAGGCGGACTCGACCAAGCCACCCAGATTGCAATTTCGGTCGCAACGGGCGGGAAACCCGAGAACAACGTCGACCCGGTCGAACGCATGGCCCTGGAGCAATTGGTGCGTGTCGCCGAGCTCCAAGTTGGCGAGGCCACGGGCTTGCGAACGTCTTCCTCGGGCCCGTTGACCATTTCGGCGGTCACGAAGTCCGACTGGGTTCGTAAGTCGATGCAGGCCTACCAGCCGCTCCTCGAGCGGTTGGCGGAGTCCATGTCTCCCCCTGACCTGGGCGTTGAATCTGGTGGTGACCCGCAGATGGCCATGTTCCAGCAGATGATGGCCAGCATGCGGCCGATGATGATCAACATGACATCGGGTTCGATGGTGGGCCATCTCGGCGCTCGAGCGCTCGGCACCTACGACTTGCCCCTTCCACGTTCTGGCACCGACGAGATCCTCGTGGTGGCCGCGAACCTCAACGAGCTTGGCGAAGAGTGGAGCCTCGATGCCGAGGCCCTGAAGCTGTGGATTGCCCTCAGCGAAGTGACCTTTCACGCGGTGCTCTCGATCCCCCATGTGGCGACGCGCATCGCCGAGCTCATCGGCCGCTACACGAGCGCGTTCGACAACAACCCGGCCTCTATTGCGGAGTCGTTCGGCGAGATCGACACATCTTCTGGCGACTTTGCCGCGATCCAGCAACAAATCCAAGGAATGTTCGGCGACCCGACCGAGATGCTGCTCTCGATGCGTTCAGAACAACAGCTGGCCATCCTTCCCGAGATCGCGACGCTGATGGCCCCGATCGTCGGATACGTCGACCACATCATGGATCGAGTGGGTACCTCGCTCATCCCCAGCTATTCACAGATCACCGAAGCCCTACGACGACGTCGGGTGACCGCATCGCAATCAGACCGGTTTGTGGAAAAGCTGCTCGGCCTCGAACTCGACCAGGAGCTCTATGACCGTGGCGCCGCGTTTGTTGACGGCGTCCACGAGCGAGCTGGCGACGACGGGCTCGCCCGTCTCTGGAGCGACGTCGAGTCGCTTCCAACGCCCAACGAGATCGGCGCACCCGGCCTGTGGCTCTCTCGTATGGGCATCGACTTCGAAGTAGAAATCGACCCCGCCGAACTCGCCGCCCTAGACGAGTTCCTCGAGAACACCGGCGAAGAGGAAGAATAGAGCTGTTCCACTATCCGGTTGCTCACTAGGTATATCCAAGACCTACAGAAGCACGGGTAGCTCCCAGCTGCGAAGCCGGTGGGAGCGGACGCGGCCTCCGGCCAGCAGCGGAGCATCGAGGCCCGCCAGGGCCGGATTGCGACAGCTGGAGGGCGAAGCCCGGGAGAACAGTCGGAGCCGCTCCGCCGTAGAGACCGGAATCCGCAGAGCACACCGAGCCGAAGGCG
>CAZLWE010000053.1:0-23820 GCA_964562985.1 uncultured Acidimicrobiales bacterium | reverse complement strand
GAATCGAACCCTCGTCCGCTGAAGGGTTGCAACCCGCGCTACGACCATTCCCGTGTTCGAGGCTACACAGCTGCCTCATCGCCGGGTCCAATAGAACCGGCGGAGCCGGTTCTTGCTGCCGGATCTTTCTCCGATGTCAGCGGTCTTTCACGCCGTCAGTGGTCTCTCCCTACGGTCCTCCACTGCTTCTGTTGCCGGGCTGCAGTGAACTGGCCCCGCGTGACATTTCTGCTCGCAATGACTCTTTACTGTCTAACTAAAAGTTAGACGGCGAGAGCGAGATCGTCCTGATTGGCGTCTCTGTGTTTGCCCGGTTTAAGGAGTCTGAGCTACTCCGGTCGCACGAAGAAACTTCCGGCATCAACGTCGAAACCGATCAGCCCCGTAGGTGCAAGGTCGACGACATCACCGTGAGATGCGTCGCCGATTCTCGCTTGTCAAGAAACTCCGAGCAAGGCTCGGATCGATCAGGATATCGCATAGCTATAGCAAGCCGGTTTCGGGTGTTGACCAATCTCTTACCTCCCGTGTCCGGATTCGACTTCCCAACGCGAATAGCATGGCGTCCGTGACGGCGAGACGCGATTCCCAATCCCGCCCGCGCCCTGGGCCTCGGCAGGTCCGCGCGCCGGGTGCACCTGGATCGCCCGCGAACGCGACATCGGCGCAGGTTCGGCCCGCTCGCCCACAGATGACCAGCGAGCAGCGTCAGTCGGCCTTGGCCTATGTCTCGTTCCTAGGAGCGATGGTGCTGATGGGTGTCTTGGCGTGGTTGTTCGAAGGGCAGGTGTCTACAACGGTGGCTGCGGTCGATGAGGTGCCGGTCGAAGTCGCTGGCGCTCTCGAAGTGGCTCCGGCGGATACTCCGGCTCCGACGGTGGCGCCAACCACAACGGTTGCGCCCACCACGTCAACGTCGAGCTCAACGACCTCCACATCAACCAGCACGACAACCACGTCGACGATTCCGCTCGCGCAACGTTCACTGTCGCGGGTAGAGCAGGTCTTTGGCGATATCGCTCCGAAGTCGGTCACCTCAGCTGGCAATGGCCTGTTCTTCGCGCAGAACATGATGTATCGCCACACGGTCACCGTGTACGACGAGCAGGGTTCGCTGCTGAAGACGATCAACGACCGGGTCGACTTTGCGGATTTCGGACGACCTGAACTCGGTGTCGCAAGAGGCGCCCCTGTGGAGTCAGCGCCGACTTCGGATGGCGAGTTTGTCTACGTCTCGAATTACCACATGTACGGCGACGCCTTTGGTCCGCAGCCAACCGATTCTTGTGGCAATACCGGCTGGGACAACAGCTTCGTGTATCGCGTCGATACCGAGACCCTCGATATCGACCAGGTGATTGAGGTCGGGGCGACTCCGAAGTTCCTGGCGGTAAGCCCCGATGACCGTTGGATCGTTGTGTCGAACTGGTGCAGCTTCGACGCCAGCATCATCGACGCAGAACTCGGGGTCGAGGTCGCTCGAATCAATATGGGGCGTCACCCTCGGGGCGTCGCGATCTCGAGTGATTCTTCCACCGCCTACGTCACCCAGATGGGCGGCACCGACATCGCCAAGATCCCGCTCAACGACCTCGATCGGATCAACACCGCAGCTGCCCCATCTATCGTCGGCGATGCACTGGACATCGAGTGGCTCGAAGACATCGGCCGAGCTCCTCGAACGGTGTTGCTCAGCCCGGATGACTCGACGCTGTTTGTCACGCTCAACGGTGAGGGCACCGTGGTGAAGGTCGATGCCGAAAGCGGCGAGGTTCTCGAAACCGTCCGTACCGGCGACGCCCCCCGGTCGATGGCGATCTCCTCCGACGGAGAGGCGCTGTACGTGGTCAACTACAACTCCGACACGCTCTCCAAGATCATCATCGACACTTTCGAAGAGGTGCAAGAGCTACAGGTCGCCGACAAGCCGATCGGTATCACGATCGACGAAGAAAGCTCGGACGTGTGGGTCAGTGCCTATTCCGGGGTCCTGCAGATCTTCGAAGACCAGTAGCGGCTAGCTGCGTCCGTGGTGGTTTCGGTATCGCTCGATCAGTGCGTTGGTTGAGCTGTCGTGGGTGAGTTCGGCGGAGCCGTCCTCGAGTTCGGGGATGATCGCTTTGGCGAGAACTTTGCCCAGTTCGACACCCCACTGATCAAAGCTGTTCACGCCCCACACCACGCCTTGGGTGAAGGTGCGGTGTTCGTAGAGCGCGATGAGCTGACCGAGCACGAACGGCGTGAGCTTCGGCGCCATGATCATGGTGTTCGGGCGGTTGCCGGGGAAGGTCTTGTGGGAGACGAGTTCGTCGGCAACGCCCTCGGCGCGTACTTCATCGCCGGTCTTTCCGAAGGCTAACGCTTCGGCCTGGGCGAACAGGTTGGCGATCAATGCGTCGTGGTGGTCGACCTGGGCGAAATCGGGCTCGAAGAAGCCGATGAAGTCGGCGGGGATTGGTGTCGTGCCCTGGTGAATGAGTTGGTAGAAGGCGTGCTGGCCGTTGGTGCCGGGCTCGCCCCACACGACAGCACCCGTGTCGTAGGAGACGTTGTCGCCATCCAGTCGAACCTGCTTGCCGTTGCTCTCCATGTCGAGCTGCTGAAGATACGCGGGGAAACGGTCGAGGAGTTGGCAGTAGGGGAGGACGGCATGGCTCGGGTAGTCGAGGAAGTTGCGGTAGTAGATGCCGATCAAGCCCAGAAGTGCCGGGATGTTCTCCTCGAGTGGAGCGGTACGAAAGTGGGTGTCCATCGCGTGGAAACCGGCGAGCATCTCGGCGAAGGATTCCGGTCCGACGGCAAGCATGATCGATAGGCCAATGGCGGCATCCATGCTGTAGCGGCCGCCGACCCAATCCCAGAACTCGAACATGTTCTCGGTATCGATACCGAACGCCGCGACGCCTTCAGCGTTGGTCGAGAGCGCAACGAAGTGCTTGGCGATCGCAGCTTCATCGCCGCCGAGTTTCTCGAGGAGCCACGCGCGAGCGCTGTGTGCATTGGCGAGCGTCTCTTGGGTCGTGAACGTCTTCGACGCAACGATGAACAGGGTCGTCTCAGGATCAGCGCCCTGTAGCGCTTGGTGAAGATGCGTTCCGTCAACGTTAGACACAAACCGGCATTCGATTCGGTCGTGCCTTGATGCTTCGAGGCCCCGGTAGGCCATAAGTGGCCCGAGGTCGGAGCCACCGATTCCGATGTTGATCACGGTGTTGATCTGTTTGCCGGTGTGGCCCTTCCACGCGCCGTCGCGAACCGATGTCGCGAACCGGCCCATGTGGTCGAGCACCGCGTGCACGTCGGCAACCACGTCTTGGCCGTCGACCGTCAGTTCGCTGCCCTTCGGGAGCCGTAACGCCGTGTGGAGCACCGCGCGGTCCTCGGTCGAGTTGATGTGCTCGCCCGTGAACATGGCTTCGATTCGCTCCGGCAGACCTGCTTGTTCCGCGAGTGCAACCAGTGAGGCGATGACGTCGGCGTCGATCAGGTGCTTCGACATATCGACGATGAGTCCGTCGGTGTTGAGGGTGAACGACTCTGCTCGTTGTGGGTCGTTGGCGAAACGCTGGCGAAGGTTCGTATCGCCTTCTTTCGCAGCGAGTGCCGCAACGGCGTTCCAGGCGTCGGTGGTGTTGATCATGAAGTGTCCTGTAGGTGGTTTGGGTCAGCGTTGTTTGAAGTTGGCCCGTGACATGGCGCGCTCAGCTTCACGGTCGGCGTCGCGCTTGGCAATGTCTTGGCGGCGATCGAACTCGCGCTTACCACGAGCAACCCCGATTTCGACCTTGGCCTTCCCGCCGATGAAATAGATCGATAGCGGCACGAGCGCGAGGCGCTCCTTGAAGACCTTGGCGCTGATCTTGTCGAGTTCGTTTCGGTTGAGAAGGAGCTTGCGGTGGCGGTCGGGGATGTGGCCAAAAGACGACGACCCAGTGTTGGCATATGGCGAGATGTTGAGCCCTAACAGGAACATCTCGCCATCGTCGATTCGGCCGTACGCTTCGGTCATTTGCACTTGGGCTTCGCGAAGCGATTTCACTTCGGACCCGCGTAGCACCATGCCGCACTCATACACATCGAGGATTTCGAAGTCGCGCCGAGCTCGCCGGTTCGTGGCGACGAGCTTCTTTTCGATTCCGCGAATCGTCGGCTTTTGCTTACCGTTCTTGGCTCGCTTGTTCGAGTTCTTCGTTGCCACAAGACGATCGTAACCTTGTGGGGTGCCATCGATGGAACTTCCAAGAAATCTACGGCAAACGCTCCTCGACCTTGCCCGCCGGGGCGTACCGAACGAAGTGTGTGGTTACCTCGCTGGCCTGCGCGGGGATTCGCTTCGGGTGCGCGAGGTGTATGGCGTACAAAACGCCTTGTTGTCTCCCACCGCGTTTGCGCTCGACGGACAATCGATGATCGATGCGGAGCGCCAGATCGAGGAAGATGGCTTGGAGCTGCTCGGGGTTTTCCACTCGCATCCAACGAGTCCGGCGGTTCCCTCGCCACGAGACCGCGGCGACGCCGGCTCGTACGACCCCTTTGGCTATCTGGCACATCTCATCGTCTCGCTCGCCAGAGATGAGCCCGAGGTGCGAGCCTGGTCGTACGGCACGGACGGACAATCGATGGAGTTGGACATCATCGACGAGACAGTGAAATAACATGAACACGATGGATCCTCGGCCGATTGGCGTCTTCGATAGCGGTTTTGGCGGGCTGACCGTCGCCCGTGCGTTGATCGATCTGTTGCCTGAGGAACGACTCGTCTATGTGGGCGACACCGCTCGCTACCCCTATGGTTCGAAACCGCTCGATGATGTTCGCCTCTACGCCGAAGAGATCACCCAGTGGCTGGTGGACGAACACGACGTGAAGATGGTCGTGGTCGCATGCAACACCGCTTCGGCGGCTGCACTGGAGTACCTGCAGGCCCGATTCGATCGACCGATCGTCGGCGTGATCGATGCTGGCGTGCGGTCATTACTGCAAGTTAGCGAGAGCAACCGGGTCGGTGTGATCGGCACGGTGGGCACGATCGGTTCCGGCGCGTACCAAAACGCGGTTGGCGACGTGGACCCATTGGTCAAACTGACGTGCGCGGCATGCCCGGGATTCGTCGAGTTTGTCGAACGAGGCGAATTGGCCTCCGAACAGGTTCGAGTGCTCGCGCAGCGTCTGCTATCCCCGGTCATCGATGCCAAGGTCGACGCATTGCTGCTCGGATGCACCCACTACCCGTTTCTCGCCCGAACCATCGGTGGCGTGCTTGGTCGCGACGTGGTCTTGGTGTCCTCGGCAGACGAGACTGCATTCCAGGTTCGTGCAATGCTGGAGGCGAATGGAACGAAGCGCACGGGAGCGACAATGAATCCAACCTTCCTATCCTCCGGGGATGTGGAGGAGTTCGCTCGTATCGGTCGCATGCTCCTTGGTCCTGAAGTTGGCCATGTCGAATACTGGTCTGGAGCATCGTTGTAGTGGCACATGACGAGTTCCGCTTGACCGTTATTGGGTGTTCGGGCACCTACAGCTCGCCCGACACATCCTGCTCGTCATATCTCTTGCGCAGCGCCACTACCACCGTGTTGCTCGACGCCGGACCCGGATCGAGCATGGAGCTCCAGCGACATATCAACTTGGAAGACCTCGATGCGATCATTCTTTCGCACGAGCATCCCGACCATTGGACGGAAATGCCCGTGCTGTATCACGCGTATCGATACGGCCTCGAGCGTTTCGGCGTGACCGTATACGGAACAAAGGGAACCAAGACGGCGCTTCTCGCCGTGACCCCAGAAGCGAACGAGACCGCCTTTTCATGGACCACCATCGACGAATCATCGACGGTGACGATCGGTGATATCAACTTCTCGTTTTCGCGTACCGACCACCCGGTGGAGACGTTGGCCATCCTGGCCGAGAGTGAAGGTGTCCGGATCGGGTACTCGGCCGACACCGGCCCAGGCTGGTCTCCCGAGTCGTTCGGGCAAGACATCGATGTGTTCGTGTACGAAACGACGCTGCCCGAAGAACTCGAGGAGTTCGGCATCCCGCACGTCACCGGGCGACAGGCAGGGACCCGTGCGACAGCGGCAGGGGTAGGCCATCTCGTCATCACCCATGTGCCACCAGGCCATGACTCCCTTGAGCGAGAAGCCTCTGCCAAGACCACATTCACCGGCCCCATTTCGGTGGCAGAACCGGGTTTAACGGTCGCTGGCTGACGAAGTTTGCTTGGCACGCGTCGGTTGATTTTTCAATAAAAAGGGCGCCTGTAACCGTTTCGTCACAGAAAAAGTAGCGGATTCTGGGAACTCCGTTGTCGATGGCCTCGTAGGAGACATCATGGCTATGACAACAAACACTCAGAATCCAGATAATCAACGGCTCGGCGGCAGCCGTTGGTTCCGTCTACTGTCCGTCCTTTTCGCGATCGGGCTGATCGCATCGGCTTGCGGAGCCGATGACGCGGCCACCGAAGCGGCAGGCGAGGCTGCCGACGTGGTTGAAGACGCCGTCGACGCCGTCGACGCCGGAGATGACTCGGCCCTCGTCCAAAGCTTCGATGACGACAAGGCGATGGATGACGAAGAGGCGATGGAAGATGACGAAGAGGCCTTTGAGGACTCCGGCGATGCTGCTGAGGAATTCGCGGCCGAAGCACCTGCACCGGCAACCACGACTCAACGAGCGGAAGCAGCCGAGGACGCAGCCGATGGCGGTGGCCTCTTCGGCACCGTCGATGTAGACGCCGACGAGGTAGAGCCTGAGCCACAGCAAAGCGCCGACCCTCGCTTCACCGATTACGGCATCCGCCAGTTCATCGCAACAAACCGCGACCCACAGTCGACCTTCGCACTCGACGTTGACACCGGCAGCTTCACGATCGCTCGCCGCTTCCTCGACGAAGGCCAACTGCCGCCTCGTGAGTCGGTCCGAGTTGAGGAGTACGTCAACGCTCTCAACTACGAGTATGACGCACCACGTGACGGCCTCGATGTCGTTGTCGATGGCGGCCCATCACCGTTCAATCCAGAGAACTTCCTCGTGCGGGTTGGTGTCTCGGCCGAGGAGATCGACGCCGATGAACGTCAGCCGGTTGCGCTGACCTTCGTGGTCGACACCAGTGGCTCGATGGATCGTCCGGACCGCCTCGGCCTCGTTCGCGAGAGCCTCGCCATCCTCGTTGAAGAACTCGACCGCGACGACACCGTCGCCATCGTGACCTACTCGGGTCAGTCCGGCATCGTGCTCGAGCCGACCGAGGTGCGCGACCGGGACCGAATCCTTGACGCCATCGACAGCATGCGTGCCGGTGGCAACACCAACCTCCAGGCCGGCCTCGACACCGGCTATGACCTCGCTCGTGAGGCATTCCGTTCCGACGGCGTCAACCGTGTGATCGTGGCCTCGGACGGCCTCGCCAACGCTGGCATCACCGACGTTGACGCACTGGCTGATCGCCTCCGCCGTGATGCGGACGCTGGCATCAGCGTTGTCACACTTGGCTACGGCCTCAACGGATTCAACGACACCACCATGGAGCAGCTCGCTGATCAAGGCGATGGTTTCTTCAGCTACATCGACACCATCGAAGAGGCCGAGCGCCTCTTCTCCGATGAGTTGACCTCGACGCTCATTACCGCAGCGATCGACGCCAAGATCCAGGTCGAGTTCGACCCGAACGTGGTCGACGAGTACCGCCTCATAGGCTACGAGAACCGTGGCGTACGCGATAGCGACTTCCGCAACGACGAAGTTGACGCCGGTGAGCTCGGTGCTGGTCACCAGGCAACCGCCATCTACGAGGTCGTCCTCGATCGCGACATCGACATCGATGACCGTGCCGAGCTCGGCATCGTGGCGCTGCGTTGGCAGGACCCCGACACCGGTGACGTACTCGAGATCGACGAGGACATCGACCTGCGTGACATCGAGCCCCGTTGGGCCGACACGCCAGTCGACTTCCGGCAGGCCACCGTCGTAGCGACCTTCGCCGAGATCCTCCGTGACAACCCATTCGCCGACGACGTCGATGTCATCGATCTCGCCGACGAGGTGAACGCTCTGAGCCGTGACGTTGACAGCGACGAGTTCGACAGCTTCGCCGACATGGTCGATCAAGCCACTCGCAACTTGTCCTAGATCGTCAACCAGCGGCACCGGCATCAGTCATCTCTCTCGCCTGATGTCGGTCCGCAGGTTGACTAACCATCTGAGTGTTTGAGGGGAAGGTTGCCCGGTCCTGAGTTTTCAGGACCGGGCGCCTGCCGTTTTGGGCGCTGCTACTCAAACACGGGTATCTCGCGGACAAAGTGGGTAACGGAGTCGCTGCATCCGAAGGACCAGAGATAGCGTTCACCGAGAAACGCACGAAATGGGAGAGCGATGACTCGAGTAGATGGACGCCAAAACGATGAATTGCGACCGGTGAGCTTTCACCGCGATTTCGTCGATACCTGCGCCGGCTCGGTAGTGGTGTCGTTCGGACGAACCCGGGTGTTGTGCACCGCGTCGGTCTCCAATGATGTGCCGCGCTGGATGCGCGATTCGGGCAAGGGTTGGGTCACCGCAGAGTATTCGATGCTCCCCGGTTCGAGCCCGGAACGAATTCGCCGCCGGGTGAGCGGTCGTAGCCAAGAGATTCAGCGATTGATTGGCCGATCACTGCGCGCCATCGTCGATATGGAGGCGCTCGGCGAGCGTGAAATCATCATCGACTGTGATGTGCTCCAGGCAGACGGCGGCACCCGCACGGCTTCGATCACCGGTGGATACATCGCATTGCACGACGCGCTGACTCGGCTCGTTCAGGCTGGCGAACTCGAAGCGATGCCATTGCTGGGAGAATGCGCGGCTATCTCGGTAGGCATTGTGGATGGCACGCCGATGCTCGACCTCCCCTACGTCGAAGATGCAGCCGCCGAGGTCGACATGAACGTGATCATGGACGGCGAGGGCAACTTCATCGAAGTTCAGGGCACCGCCGAAGGCGCGGTCTTCGATCGCGGTCGCCTCGACGTCATGCTCGACTTGGCCGCGAGTGGAATCGCCACGCTTACCGAAGCCCAACGCGGTCTTCTCGAGTCGCCTCCGGCGGAACTACCTGGTCGGTAGCGATGGCTGACTTGATGCGGGTCGTGATGGCGAGCGCGAACCCTGACAAGGTTGAAGAGATAGCGCTATTGATGTCCGACATCGTCGATATTGTCCCGAGGCCGGACAGCGTCGGCGAGGTGATCGAAGACGCCGACACCCTCGAAGGAAACGCCCGTCTCAAGGCGGTCGCAATTTCGTCGGCTACGGGCCTGCCTGCAATGGCCGACGACACCGGACTCGAGATCGACTACCTCGACGGTGCGCCTGGAGTGCACACGGCCCGGTTCGCAGGCGATGACGCAACCTATGCCGACAACGTCGCCAAGACCCTCAACGTGTTGGGTGATGTGCCCGAGTCGAAGCGGACGGCGCGCTTTCGGACCGTGGCGATGATCCACTTCCCCGACGGTGACGAGCTGATTGCCCATGGGGTCGTGGAGGGCGCAATCGCGGTCAACCCCTCAGGTGGCGGAGGATTCGGATACGACCCGATCTTCGTGCCTGAAGAAAGCAACGGGCAAACATTCGCAGAGATGGCCCCCACCGCCAAGCACGCCATCAGTCATCGCGGTCGAGCCTTTCGAGCTCTTCGCGAACAACTGCGTGATCGGGGTTAAGACGCCCAGCGTTGCCCGAGGAAACTCTGAAACGCTTTTGGATCGATGGGCTTCGAGAACAAGTAGCCCTGCCCGTATTCACATTGCAGGTCTGACAATCGGCTGAGTTGGTCGTCGGTTTCTACGCCCTCGGCGACGACACGAAGGTTTAAGCCATGGGCCAGAGCAACGGTCGCTCGAACGATGGCCGAGTCGTCATCATCGGTTCCGAGACCATTGACGAAACTGCGGTCGATCTTTAAGAAGCTGATCGGGAATCGCTTCAAATAGGCGAGCGACGAGAAACCCGTACCGAAATCGTCAAGGCCGATCCGCACCCCGAGGTCATGCAGCTTCTGGAGCGATGCTTCGATCGCGGGGTTTCCGTCGATCAGGGCACTCTCGGTCAGCTCCAACGACAGCTGATAGGGCGCCAAGCCAGCCGTGGTCAGTTCGCGGTGCACAATGTCGGGATACTTCGGATCGCTTAACTGGCGGGCGGACACGTTCACCGCAACCGATGGGGGGCTTTGCCCGGGAACCTTCAGTGCGGTCCACTCCGCGGCTTGGTGAATCGACTTCACCAGTACCTGATGGCCGAGTTGAGCGATAAGGCCTGAGTCCTCAGCCACATCGATGAAGTGGCCGGGCATTACCAGTGAGCCGTCAGGATTCTGAAGCCGGACGAGCGCTTCCGCACCAGCCAATTTCCCCGTCCCGATGTCGAGGACGGGCTGGTAGTGGACGACGAGTGCGTCGGAGTCGAGCGCTGCACGAAGCTGCGTTTCGACCTCGAGGCGGCGAATGGCTTGGTCGCGGAGATGGTCGTCGAAGACGATCGCGATGTCGCGACCCTTTTCCTTCGCCCGGTGCATCGCGGTGTCTGCGTCGCGCAGGAGATCAGGTGGTTGCTCGCCTCCCTCGGCGATAGCGATGCCAATAGAGGTGGTGATCACGGCGGTTTGGCCCATGACGGTGATGGGTTCGGTGAGCGCCTTTCGGATGCGGCGGGCGAGCACGATGGCGTCGCCGCGGTGCAACATGTCGGGAGCGACGACTGCGAACTCATCACCACCCAACCTCGCTACAACATCGCCAGGCTTGACCACTTCGGACATTCGCTGAGCGACTTCCTTGAGCAGCTCATCGCCGGCGAGGTGGCCGAGCGACTCATTCACGACGTTGAAGCGGTCGAGATCAAGGAAGAGTAGGCCAACGAGCATTCGCCGCTCACTTGCGCGCTGCAACGAGTCGCGTAGCTTTTCGATGAGGAGAGCTCGATTCGGCAGTCCGGTGAGGTCATCGTGGTACGCCTGCTCCTCGAGTCGAGCAGTAGCGGCAACTCGGTCCGTGATGTCGGCGCCGTTCAAGACGATGCCGCCAATCGCTGGATTGTCGAGGAGATTGTTGGCCGTGACTTCGAGATGTCGATAGGAGCCGTCTCCATGGGCCACTCGGAGTTCTGTTTGGACGGGCGTGTCCTCCGAGGATGAGGCGCGTACCTGGGCGATGAACTCGTAGCCTCGGTCGAGGTCTTCTGGGTGGAGTATTTCGACAACGTCAGTGCCGTCGAGGGCCCCGGGGGCATATGCCAGCGAGCGCCCTACCGCCGGTGAGGCGTATTGCACGGTGCCTTCCGCGGTGAGAACGATCAGCAAATCTGCCGAGTTCTCGACCAGGGCGTGCATGCGGTTTTCGGATTCGGCCAGTCGTTCCTGGGTAGCGCGAAGTTCGCTTTGGTCGCGAGCGACGATCGAGATCGCCTCGCAGTTTCCTGCGTTGCCGATATGGGCTACCAACATTGCCGAAACCGGCATGGTCGCACTGTCGGCGGTACGAAGCGTGAGATCGCCTCGCCAATTGCCTGAAGAGAGGACGCTCGGAAGAGCCACGGACTCGAGCACATCGATCCCCTCAGCATCCACACATGAGGTGAGGCTCGCGTTCTTCGCAGACTCGCCGAGGAGTTCGGTAAGCGCGTCGTTGAGGTAGACGAACGTCTCTCCATCAGGGGTGAGGATCCCGACGAGGTCTCGAGATGCTTCGAGAACGCGCGTCAGCTCGTCAGCTCGCCGGGCAGCGCCGATATCTTCGGTCGAATCGTCGAAAGAAAGCAACGAAGCGCCGGGTTGGACGAGGGGAGTTAGCGCGATGTCGAGCCAGCGGTAGTCTCCCTCGGTCGTGATGACGCGAAGGCGGCCTTGCAGCCCCCGACCGTTGGTCATCGCATCCTGCAGAGCTTCGAGAAACTCGCTGCGTCCATCCTCATCGATTCGTTGCAACCACCCTTCGCCGGTTGCCTCGAACAACGACTGGCCGGTGATCTCCGTCCAACGATCATTGAGGTCGGTCATCATCGTGTTGCCGACGAGGCGCGCCATGCCTCGCGGACTATTGGCGATCAGGCGGCGAATTTGTCGAGTCTGATCGTGGGCTTCGGGTACCTCGATCATGACGAGTACCGCATCACCCGCCTCGGTGGGTTGGAGCCAACACTGCAAATCCAGGGCTCGTACCATCTGTCCGGCCTTGAAGGTAAACGACCGTCCGGTGCGTTCTCCCTCTCTTGCTTCCCGGAGTAGTTCGTCGAGCAGTAACGCTTCGGCGGGATCGGCGAGCAAGTCCACCAGTGCCACTCCCGGAGCGCTGTCGACAGTAAGGCCGAAAAGGGACGCCCCCTCGTGGTTGGCGATCGCCATCGAGTTGTTCGAATCCACCACCACGAGACCGAATGGAACCGTCGCGATCATCGTCGCGATGACGTCGGCGGAAACGGGAGGCGTTGTTGCGCTGGGTTCAGACATAAGCGAATTCGAATTTTCGTGCGGACGGTGGGACTTGAACCCACACGAGATTTCTCTCACCAGGACCTAAACCTGGCGCGTCTGCCAATTCCGCCACGTCCGCAGAACATCGTCACACTACCCCTTGTGGCGCGAACGAGCGAACATCTGACCAAAGTCGCAAACCTGAACGGAGAACTCCACTGAAACGCCGACGTGCCGATAGCAAGGAGTAGCCTGAACGACGTCGGTTGGGAAATATCCTGACCCACATGTTGTTGGGCATAATCACCCAACCCACACGACGTTTCCCAATCAGGAGAACAATGGCCATCGAACTGCCCGGCACCTCGTATGCAGCGTCCCTTTCCGAGGACGTTTCGCGGATGGATATCTACAACCGCTTGCTCAAGGACCGCATTGTCTTTCTCGGCACCGACGTGAACGACGAGATCGCAAATTATCTGACGGCGCAGATGCTTCACCTCGAGAGCCAGGATCCGGAGAAAGACATCTGGCTCTACATCAATTCGCCTGGTGGCTCCGTCACCTCAGGCATGGCGATCTACGACACGATGCAATTCGTGCAGCCCGACGTTGGCACCATCTGTATGGGCCTCGGGGCCTCGATGGGGCAGTTCCTCCTCGGTGCCGGCGCAAAGGGCAAGCGCTACGCCCTGCCACACGCCCGCATCATGATGCATCAGCCACTGGGTGGCGTGCGCGGCCAGGCCTCAGACATCAAGATTCAGGCCGAGCAGATGGCGGCAACCAAGAAGTTGCTCCAGGCGCTTATCGCCGAGCACACGGGTCAAAGCTTCGAAACCATCGAAGAAGACTCTGATCGTGACCGCTGGTTCACCGCCGAAGAAGCCAAGGACTACGGCATCATCGACCGGGTTATCACCTCCCGCACCGACATCTGATTCGTCTGGCGGCGGAGCCGCCGGACAATAAATCAGAGTGCTGCTCTCCCGGGCTTCGCCCTCCAGGGCTCGGATCCGGGCGCAGGGCGCCCTCGACCTCGCGCCTGCTGGCCAGAGGCCGCGCCCGCTCGCACCGGCTTCGCAGCTGCGAGCTACCCGGGCTTCACTGGGTTGGGTTCGATAGCGGTTCGGACGTTTTCTTCGAGACGATCGAGAATCGATAGGAGTACGTCGATCTTCTGATCGTCGATGCCTGCGAACATCGCGCCAAGTTGTGCAGGCAGCTCCTTTGCAATTTTCTCCGTCACCGTCCGACCTTCGGTGGTGAGGTTGAGAACGCGAGAGCGACGGTCCTCGGGATCCTCGCTACGTTCGAAGCCGCAAGTGCCGTGCGCTACTTAAGGCGCCCGCTTCGCTAGCCGAAGTGTTTGGTGGGGAACAAATGGTGGACATCAACAGCGCAATAGCGCAGCTGGCCCGGAATCCGTGGCCAGCCGCGGGAACTTCAAGCAGGCCGGGGTCGTTCGCGCCCATTGTGCAAGCGGACGGTCAGACGGTTGCTGCGCACATATTCCAACCGGGCCTACTGGTGGTGTACGCCCTGCCCGACCCCTCAGGCAAAAGGTTCGTGACCGAAGATGCACGTACGTCCGCAGGACTAACCGACGAAGCGCTTCTTTCGACCGGCATCGCAAACCTTGCCCGCATCGGTGCGAGCGTAACGTTTCGACGAATGGGTCGAGCGCTTGCGGTGGAGGGCGCAGGGGATCACGCCGCGAGCTTGGTGCTTATTCGTTCGTTGTGGGAGCGCGACGTCATTCGGGCGCACTTCCCCAATGGTCCGGTCGCCGCTATCGGGGCACTCGACACCCTCGTCATTTGTGATCGGAACGATGCTGACGGGATCACGCAGCTGCGCCGAGCGGCTGAATTCTCGGCCACATTGGATCGCCAGGATCGTGCGCTCACCGATCGCCTCTTTCGACGTGACCCAGCTGCGGGGATATGGATACCGGTCCAAGGAACCCCAAACTCGGTCGACCCGTGGGCGACGACCGCCCACAACCTGTCGGCAACGCCTCCGATCGAGACCGTGGCGGTTCCCGTCGTTGCTGCGACGGAGCCTCGCGTTGTCGCCGTGCCAGAACCCTTCGAAGAAGCCGCGTCCGATTCGGTGATGCCGGTAGCTCCCAACGAAAGACTGGGCGAGATGCCCATGTCAACGGCAGTCGTCGCGCCCGCAGGAAACTCGGACGGCGATGGCGGCACTGCCTCGCCCGAACGAGAGGAAGACAGCCCCTTCCCACGATGGGGCCCCAAGGTCATTGCGACTGCACTCGTCGCCATGCTCTGCGGTGTCATCACTCTGCTCAGCTTCGTCGTCGACCATGTCGAGAAGGGATGGCAGATAGGCGTGTTCGGTTTGGCGACACTGTGGTTCGGTGCCTGGGCGCACAGCCTCTCGCGTGAAGACACGGCGCCCGAAACTGACGAGCCTGCTGAGCCGACATCAGCATTGGTATTTGAGACCGGCGTGTATGGGGTCGCCAGTGTGCTGAGTGTCGTTTCCGCCTTTGCGGTCTGGCATCGAACCGACGAAACCACGTTCTCGGGAATTGAACGTGGAGGCGGAACCTACGCGTTGGTCTTTGGACTAATTCTTGGGCTTCTTGTTCTCCCAGCGCGTCACCATTCGCGTTTGTCGACTGCGTGGGACGCAGCGCTCCGCTCGGTCGCCGCTGCATGCGGAACGGTATTTGTTCTGGCCTCGATAAGCGGTGCCGGCCAAACGGGTCTAACCATTGCGCGCTTCGTGGTGCTGATCGCTGGCCTCATCGTCATCGCAAGTGCAACCGCATCGCTCCGTTGGGCGAATCCATCGGAGGAGACATCCCAACTCAGTCGCCTGCTGCTGATCGCATCGGGCGGTTTTGCGATGCTCGCAACACCGTTCTTCTCTTGGGGAGGCGGTGGCTTCATCGTGAACTATGTACCCGGAATCGAGCTCGGTCTTTCTTCCGGCCGGCTTACGGCTGCCGCCGGGGCACTGGTGCTAATCACTACAGCACTCTTCGCGCTCGGATCCTACGAAGAGGACTTCGGTGCATGGAAACTCTATGCACACGCGCTCGCCGTGCTTTCCCTGGCAGGTTTCTATGGCGTCCTTTCGCAAGGAACGTCGGAGAGCCACGTCGGCCGCTCGTTCGCAGTCGTGGGATGCGCAGCGGTATTGGTTCTTGCGACCGGATCCCAAGATCGTGGCCCGAGCTCTGCGAGGATCGATACGCCCTGGTCGCGCGGTCTGCAACGGGTGCTAACAGGGTCATTCTCACTTCTCGCTGCGAGCTCCGTGGCCGCAGCAGTAGTGGCCTCCAACTGGAGCTCGGTGCTCAGCCGGCTCGTGTCAGATCACGATGACCTTCTGCCGTGGATTCTGCTCCTCTCCTTAGGGTTCGTGCTTGCACAACTCGCGTTCTATTCGTCCCTGGGGCGAGCGTTGCCGGTAACCATTGGCGGAGTCCTGTTTGCAGCGCTCGCAATCCTCCTCTTCGTGAATCCAACAGGGGGGCAAAGCCTCGCTGCTGCCGCGATCTTTGGAGCACTTGCGTTGGCGTGTTTCACGTGGCCGTCTTGGCAGCCACCAACACGACCGCATCGATCTATCGCGACATTCTGCGATCAGGTCTCATCGAACTGGAAACGAGTCGCCGTCGCGTGCATCGCCGCTTGGGTATGTAACCGCTATGTCCTCGTGCACCTCGTGCCCTCCCCCGGGTTCCCTCAGGGCGAGATGACTTTGGAAGACTATGAAGCTGCGCAACTCGCGATCTTTGAGGCGAGTGCGATCAGAAGATCTCTGTTCGTTGGCGTGATCGCACTTCTCATGGCACCGCGCAAGCGCCTCCCCGCTACTGCGGTTGCTGTGCTGCTTGGCGGGCTCATCGCTACGGAAATGCAGTTCGCCGTCTTGACGGACTTGGTGAGTCCCGGCGTGGAATTCCGAACGGCTGCGGCGGTCATCGCTATGGCTGCGGTCGGCTGGTTTTCACTCGGACGCGGCCCCGGGGCATTGCCTGCTCTTATGCTTGCCAGCTTGGTGCAGTCGACCTCGCAGATGACGACGGTCTTCTTGCTGGGATTTGTGCCGCGGTGGGATTGGCTGGTGCCTCTCACACGTGAACTGGCCTGGGGGTATCCCGATCTCGTTGCGATTCTCACCTGGGTTCTCGTGTTCTTGTTCTACCCAGTACGGGTCGGTGCGAACAATGAGGTGCACGACAGCGAACCGAATCGCAACGTTCCCGATGCTGCCCAACAGTCGTTAGAGCCAGCCCGCTCATGAACGGACACGTCCCTACCATCGTCTCGTCGCAGGGTTCCCAGTCGGTGAGCCTCGTAGGGGTCTGGCCCCCAAGATGTTGTCCTAGGACGCCTTCGAGCGGAGGTCTTCTATGCCTTCGGCGAGGGTGGGGTAGCGGAAGAGTGCTGAACCACTAATGAAGACGTTTGCGCCAGCGGCTGCGGCGCCGCCGATGGTGTCGGCGCTAATGCCGCCATCGACCTCGATGTCGACATCAGTCAGGCCACGATCGTCGAGCATGGCGCGAATCTGGGCGATCTTTGGCTCCATCGTTTGGATGTAGGCCTGGCCGCCAAAGCCCGGGTTCACGGTCATCACGAGCACCATGTCGACCAGGTCGAGCACATGTGCGATCGCTTCGGCTGGGGTTGCCGGGTTGAGAGCCACAGCCGGCTTTGCGCCGAGGGAGCGAACGTTGGCGAGCGTTCGATGAAGGTGGGTCGACGTTTCGGCGTGAACGATCAACATCTCGCACCCGGCCTCGATGTACTCGGCGGCGAGGAGATCGGGATTCGTCACCATGAGGTGGGCTTCGAACATCACGTCGGTGTGCTTCCGGCACGCCTTGATCACGTCCGGGCCGAAGGTCAGGTTCGGCACGAAGTTGCCGTCCATCACGTCCCACTGGATGCGATCGGCTCCGGCCTCGCCAAGGCGTCGGCATTCCTCACCGAGATTGGCGAAGTCGGCAGGAAGTACGGAGGGGACGATCTCGATCTTGGGAGCCATACTCCTAGACGATAGGCCCGCAGAGTCGACACCCCTAGCCTTACGACGTGGATGATCCGATCGAAGTCGACATAGTGCGAGCCGCCGACGGAGCGGCCGGAGTTGGGTATCACCCCGACGGGCGAGTGATGTTCGTCAACGGAGCGCTTCCCGGCGAACGGGTGGCAGCTGAGGTGGTGACCGAACATAAACGCCACATTCGTGCCCGCGCCGTCGAGATTCTCGACCCGTCGCCATCGCGGATCACCCCTGTTTGCTCGACCCGCAAAAACGGCTGCGGTGGATGCGATCTCGCGCACACAAACATCGAAACGCAGCACGACATCAAGGTCGGCGTGGTGCGTGATGCGCTGACTCGTATCGGGCGCATCGACCCAGAGGTCGTAGAAGGAGCGCTGGTTGCCGAGGTCCGCACCGTGGCCGAGCCATACCGATACCGCACGACGGTACGCGCCGCCATCCACGAGGGTCGGGCCGGTTACCGGCGTGCCGGGTCCCACGATGTGGTCGCTGCGGACGAATGCCGAGTCGCACACGAGGCCATCGAAGAGTTGCTGGCCACACTTCGTTTTGGCACTGAAGCCGGAGGCGAAGCGGTCATGCGCGTCAGCGCAAGTACCGGTGAGCGCCTGGTCATCGTCGATGGCGATACGGCCGAGGTCGAGGCCCCAACCGATGTTGTCGTGGTGAGCAAAGCGGCACTCGAAGCCGGGCAAATTGTGACCTTCACCGAGCATGCAGCCGGTCGTGACTGGCAAATCTCCGCGCAGTCGTTCTTCCAACCAGGCCCGGCAATTGCGAGCCTGTTGGCCGAGACGGTCAGCGAGCGAGTTGGCGACCTCAGTGCAAAGACGCTCGTCGATGCCTACTCCGGTGTCGGCCTGTTCGCCGGTGCTGTTGGAGCACGGGCTGGCGAGATCACCACCGTCGAGCGAGCGGGTTCGGCCACAGCCGACGCCCTGGTCAACTTGGCCGGGCTGCCCGTAGAGATCGTCGAAGCCGACATCGAGCACTGGGAGCCAGAACGTGCCGACGTTGTCATTGCCGATCCTGCTCGTTCGGGATTGGGGTCGGCTGGAGTAGACGTGCTCAATCGCTGTGACGCCGGTACCTTCGTTTTGGTTAGTTGCGACACCGGTTCACTTGGGCGAGACGCCGGATTGCTGGCCAAAGCCGGGTACACCCTGGAGTCCGTCGACCTCATCGATGCCTTCGCTGATACGAGCCATATTGAGGTCGTCAGCACATTTCGCCGCTAGCCCGGCTAGGGCGTCCGGCCCATAACGAGGCGCCCGCTGCAACGTACTCTCGGGGCAAGGCGGCTAATTGGCCGCGAAAGCGAGACGAACGGGAGGGCGATGCGCCTTTACGTCGAGAAGGGCGACCAAGGTCGTTCTGTCGCGCTCGCAGTCGAGGATGACTCGGCAACCATCGGTGAACTCTGTGAGGCCCTAGGTCTCGACGCCGAGCGTGGATTGACCGTCGACGGCCGCTATGTCGAGGCGCATGTGCGCGTGGTGGATGCACAATTCGTCGATGGCTCCACCGTCCATTCGCCCGACGCATTCAACGAATTCGGTGATGAGGCGCAACGGTGGTGGGTTGGCGTCACCGCCGGACCTGACGCCGGGGTCGTGCACCGGTTGCCTAGTGCTGGAGTTGTGCGGGTCGGGAGGAACTCCGAGAGCGAACTATCGGTCGATAACGACAGCGTCTCTGGAATGCACGCAGAGATTCGGGTCCTCGGCGAGGGAACGGAGATCGTTGACCTTCGTTCACGCAACGGCACCTGGGTTGATGGCGCTCAGGTCACTGGGCCGACCCCGATTAACGAGGACCGTTCCGTTCGACTGGGATCTTCCGAGCTGCGAATCCGCAGCTTCGATGTCTCGGATCGGCCACTTGGGTCAACCGCTGAGCATGCCAACGACAACGGACGGATCTTGCTCAATCGTCCACCCCGATTCGCCATTCCAAGCGGGCCCGCGCCGCTGACCCTGCCAGACCCGGTGAAGGACCGTGCGAATCCAAAGTTGTCCGTCCCCTCACTCATCGCTCCGGTCATCTTTGCTGGCGTCATGGTGGCGGTACTGATGGACCTTCGCTTCGCGCTCTTCGCGCTTCTCTCGCCCATCATGGTCATCGGCAACTACGTATCTGCTCGGCGCAAGGTCACCGGCGAGCGTAAGGAAGACGCCACGACCCATGCCAGTGCGCTCGAGGAGCTCGACGAGGATCTCATCACCGGAATCGAGCAGGAACGGCTTCGCCGACGACACCTCGGACCCGATGTCGTCGAGCTGCGCCGACGTGTAGAGGTTCCGTCAAATCGACTTTGGGAACGACGAGCCTCAGGGGACGATGCGTTGATCGTGCGCATCGGGCGTGGCGACATCCCGTGGACTCCACCGCTCGCCGAAAAGAGTCCGAAGCTCGATGGGGTCGCCGATGATGTGCGCGACGTGCTCCAACAGCACTCGACGGTCAACGACATTGAACTCGTTACCGACCTGCGCCAGGGCGTACTCGGTATTCATGGTGATGCGGCCAGTGCACGAGCGTTGACCCGCGCACTCGCACTGCAAGTAGCGATCAATCACGGGCCAGCAGATGTTCGGATTGCCGCGATCACCACCGAGGACAGAGTCGGTGAATGGTCGTGGCTCGAATGGCTACCGCATGCCGGATCCGACGAGGGCGGGCCACCGCTGGTCCTCCATGGAGATAGCGCTAGGCGGCTCGCTGAAACGCTGCTGGAGCAACTTCCCGATTCCTCGTCGCACACGCAGGGAGTCTTGCTGCCGCGTTGGTTGCTACTCGTGGACGACATCAGCCTCGTGCACGAGCGAGCGAGCGCCCTCCGACAGATCCTCGAGAACTCCGCTGCCGGTATCCACGGCGTGGTACTTGGCGACCGAATCGACCAGCTGCCCGCCTCGACGGCGCAGGTGCTCGAAGTCGCAGCGGCAGATGGCGAGTGCTCCCTCGGACGGGTCGACGCCCGCAGCGCAGATGGCACGGGCATCGTGGATTCTGTCTCGGTCGCTACAGCCACCGACATTGCCCGCCGCATGGCCCGCTTCGAAGACCCCGAGCTGGAGTTGATCGGAGGCGGGCTTCCGGACGGAGTCTCGATTCGCGACATTCTCTGTGCCCCGAACGCAGAAGACGTCCTTGAGCGATGGCGGGCATCCTCGACGGACAATTCGCTCGCCGGCCCTCTCGGGATCGGGCCGGAGGGGCCGCTCGTCATCGACATGACCGTTGATGGCCCTCACGGATTGGTCGCCGGAACCACAGGCGCCGGCAAATCCGAACTGTTGCGAACCATGGTGATCGGGCTCGCCAGCGAGCACTCGCCAGACGACCTGGTCTTCGTGCTCATCGACTACAAGGGCGGCTCCGCCTTCGACGTATGTACGTCGCTTCCCCACGTGGTTGGCATCGTCACCGATTTGGATGAGCACCTGTCGCAGCGCGCTCTGCGTTCGCTCGATGCGGAGTTGCATCATCGAGAGCTCGTCCTGCGCGAGGCCGAGGCGAAGGACATCTTCGAGTACCGCGATATGGGATCGCCGTCCGGTCCCTTGCCCAGGTTGATGGTCGTGATCGACGAGTTCGCTACGCTTCGAGCCGAATTGCCGGACTTCGTTTCGGCCCTGGTTGGGATCGCGCAGCGGGGCCGCAGCCTCGGCGTGCACCTCATCTTGGCTACACAGCGCCCCTCCGGGGCCGTGGATGCAAACATCAAAGCGAACACGAACCTTCGCATCGCCTTGCGGGTACAGGACGCAACGGACTCCAAAGATGTCATCGACGTCGGCAAGGCCGCGGAGCTTCCACGAACGCTGCCGGGTCGGGCCTATGTCCGACGCGGCGAGGGAGACCTCACACCGGTGCAGACCGGCTACGCGTCCGGCCCGGTGCCGACGCGCAGTGGGCCGCGCCTACGGGTGACGTCGCGCCGAGGAGGTCGCCAAGAGTCAAGTGGCAGCGATGTCACGAGCAAGACCAATCTGTCGGCCTATGTCGACGCCTGCGTGCAGGCCGGGGAGTCCTATGAGGTTCCGAGGCGGCCGTGGGTCGATCCGTTGCCAAACGTGATCGGCGATCCCGCGGAGGTGTGGGACCTCGAGGCGCTCGGCGGAGAACCTGTCACGCTCGCAATCGGCGATGACCCCGATCATCAACGTCGGGTACGCATTGGATGGGACCCAACGTCGGGCCACGTCGGTGTCATCGGTTCCCTGGGGAGCGGTGTGACCACGGCGCTGAAGGGAGCAGCCATTGCGCTCGGCTCTTCCGCGCTCGGCCGGCCGGTGTGGGTGTACGTCGCGGACCACGGTGCGAGAGGCCAGGTCGGTCTCGACGAGTACCCACATATCGCACCGATTGTCGATGCCGATGACCACGCCCGGCACGACCGGCTCATGGTCATGCTCGAACGTACGCTGATCGAACGCTCCCAAATGGGGGCCTCGGTTCACGAGCTGCCCCTGCTAGCGGTGGTGATCGACGGCATCGCGGGGTTCGCGGAGAAGACCGACTTGGTTTCCGGGTCCGTCAACGGCGAGCGCTTTGCGAAGATCGTGCGTGACGGTCCTGCCGTTGGCATCGTGTTGGTCGTCGGTGCGACAGGACCCAAAGATCTGCCCCGAGCGCTACGAGGAGCGTTCCGCTCCACCTTTGTGCTGGAACAGAACGACGTGAATGACTACTCGGTGTTCGGGATTCGGCCAAAGAATGTTCCCACGTTCGTTCCCGGTCGCGCTGTGGTCGGCGAGGGCCACCGCCTCGCGCACATGATCGACTGGAGCCAGTTGGCTGATCCCGGTTCGATCCGATGCCCCGAACCTCCACCTTCGATCGATCCGCTTCCAGAACTTGTCGCGATGGCGCAGCTGTCAGCGGCGTCGGTCGGGGCGAGCCTGTCGATTCCAGTCGGTATCGACAATGAGAGCCGAGACATCGCGGAGTTGGTGGCACGCTCGGGTGAACACATCACGATCTCCGGTCCACCCGGCAGCGGCCGAACGTCGGGGCTTCGACTCATTGCTGAACAACTCCGGCGAGCGGACCCCAACATCGCCTTGGTCGGCATTGCCACACCAGACTCCAATCTCTTCGACTCTGATGTCTTCGACGCCGGTGGTGCCTACGACGAGGTTCAGACGGTGTTGCAACTGATCGAGGGCGACACACGTCGTTGGGCCCTGGTCGTCGACGACGCCGACCGAATCGATGCTGACTCTGGTCCACTAATGGCGTTGGCGCGCTCGGCGCCATCGAACGTGACCATCGTTGCCGCAGTTCGGTCGTCGGCCGCCCGCACGGGTTATGGCCACTGGAGCCGCTTTGTTCGGGCCAGTGGGGTAGGGGTGCTCTTGCAACCTGATAACTCGGCGGACTCGGAGATTCTCGGCGTGCGACTGCCGCGAGCCGAACGGCTTGAGCCCATTGCTGGGCGCGGCTACCTCGTCCAGTCCGGCGAGGCCTCCGTGGTGCAACTCGCGCTCGTCGAATCTTCCTAGCTCCGGTAGCGACCCCAAACAGCGATTTCGGTTGGCGCGCCCACGGAGATCGAACGTGTGCTCCGAATGTCGTGTTCAATAGCGGGAACCTCGGTTGAGTACTTTTCGATATATTTCGATGCTTCGACTTGACATTCAATGCGTATTGATGTCTACTAAGAATACCGAAATAACACGAAGCGCTTCGAAAGGGCGCAGAAGGGGTGAGAAAAATGGCAGCATTTATTGGAGGTAACCTTGCCGACATTCAGGCAAGCGCAGACCGTCTGGTCGTTTCAGGCACCGCAGCCGAGCAAACCGGTAGCGATACCGCAAAGGCGGCAGTGGCACTGCAGGAGGCCATCGATACGGCAATGACCAACTTGGTCACCGCATTCGAAGGCGTCGCAAACGCATTGACAGAAGACATTCAGCAGAGCCACAACCAGCTGGCCGGATCTGATTGGCGAGGTGCGTCTCGTGAGAACGCCGTCGCCATCAAAGAGGCTCTGCAGGGCCAGGTCAACCAGGTGCTCGGCGTCGCAACGACGAATCTTGGAAATGAGCAGACGGCCTTTACGACTCGGGCGCAGGATCTAGTCGCCCACGTCGAGGGTCAGTTCAAGGCCGTGATGGCCGACGTACAAACGCAGTACGGCGAACTTGCGAAGGCATCTATCCGCACCAAGGAGAACCTCGAGGCGGCAGATCAGACCATCATGGCTTAGGTCAATTACATCGGCGGGACGGCGACCGAATAGCTCACCCCACCAGCGGCTTGACCGCAGGCAAGACGCACGGCTTCGGCCGTGCGTCTTTGGT
>CAZLWE010000052.1:0-24577 GCA_964562985.1 uncultured Acidimicrobiales bacterium | reverse complement strand
CCGCCGGGAACTTCGACCAGCAAGTCTCGTGGAAGCGACAGAACCGCGGCTTCACCGGTCGCTGGATCGAGCCGCAGGATCAGAATCGTGTCGGGTCGAACGACACCGCGAGCCTCATCTTCGAGGTCCCGTCCAACACGCACCGGGTCGTCTGGATCGAGGCCTTCGGAGCTATCAACGCCGACCACGAGGAAGTTCAGCGGATCGCCGGGTTCGCCGCCTTGAGCCAGAACGCCGGGACCTACGCGGATTCGCGGCAGTTCGGCGAGCACGGTTCGCGCCTCCCAGAAGAAACTGGCGCCGGCAAAGCAGGCGATGGCAACGAGCAGTCCAAAGAGCAAAAGGAGGCGTTGCGGCCAGGTCCGGCGCCGCCGGGAAGTCGTGCTCATCGAGGGTCCACGCTACTCGCGAGCTCGACGCTTACTGCGGCGGTGCGTCTCGGAGATGCACGACGTCTCCTGCCAGAATCGAGACCCTCTCGACACCCGTGTCGAGAATCAGCGCGCCCGATGCGTCGAGCGCTACGGCACTGCCCTCGGTGAAACCAGCGACCTGTTCGACACGGACTCGACGCCCGATCGTCGAGCTATGTTCTTCGTACCGGCGGTGCAGATCAGCCGTCCCGTCGGTGGCCACACCCGCCAGCAACGCATCGAAATTGGCTACAAGTCGCGACGCGAGCAGCTCCCGGTCGGTCGGGGTCTCGGCGAGCTCATCGAGGGAAACGGCTCCACCGAGATCGACCGGAGCCAAATCGCGGTCAGCTGCGGTTGGCCAGGAGACGTTCAGACCAAGGCCGGCGATAACCCCCGATGTAGTGGACCCGTTCGCGACCCCCTCTGCCAAAATTCCGGCGAGTTTGTGGGTGGTCCCGTCGGCTGAATCAACGACCACGTCGTTTGGCCACTTCAACTTGACCGGCACCCCCGAGATCTCACCGACCGTTTCCACAACCGCAACCGCGAGGGCGGTGTTGACCCCGTGAGCGGTAGACGGGTCGCGCCAAGGCACGTAGAACGAGACCATGATCCCGCCTCCGCTTCGCATGGTCCAACGTCGTTGACGCCGCCCCCGACCTGCTGTTTGTTCGTCCGTGAAGAGCACCTGTGCGGTGTCGGGGTCCTCCTGGGCGAGCGGTCGCAGGTCGGCGTTGGTCGAACCGGTCTGGGCAACCCAACGAATGGCCTGAAACCGGCCCGTGACGCAGGTGGACACATCCATGCGCCCACTCTGTCACCAGGATCACATGGAGCCAACTTTCCCCCGGGTTCGGTCTTGGACTACTAACAAGGGATGTTCTCCAGCGTTTTGATCGCTAATCGGGGCGAAATTGCCGTCCGGGTTATACGAGCGTGCCGCGAGCTCGGGGTGAAGACGATCGCCGTCTACTCCGAACTCGATCGCGACTCGCTCCATGTACGTCTGGCCGACGAGGCCTATGCCCTCGGTGGCCAAACAGCGGCCGAGTCATATCTCAACACCGACCGCATGCTCGAGATCATTCAAGAGAGTGGCGCAGAGGGCGTACACCCTGGCTACGGGTTCTTCTCGGAGAACGCCGATTTCGCCCGAGCGATAACCGAGCTTGGCGTGACCTTCATCGGTCCCCCACCAGCGGCTATCGAAGTGATGGGCGACAAGATCTCGGCTCGTGAAGCCGCCGAGAAGGTCGGTGTCTTCGGCGTTCCCGGCACTACCGAATTGATCACCGACCCACAGCAGGTCAAAGACTTTGGCGATGAGCACGGCTATCCCGTAGCCATCAAGGCCGCCTATGGAGGCGGCGGTCGCGGCATGAAGGTCGTCGCCGATGCGGAGTCCGTTGAGGCCGCGATCGAATCGGCCCAGCGCGAGGCACTCGCCTATTTCGGCCGCGATGAGATTTACATGGAGCGCTACCTTTCCAACCCTCGCCATGTAGAGGTGCAGATCATCGCCGATACCCACGGCAATACGATTTCCCTCGGCACCCGAGATTGCTCGGCACAACGGCGTCACCAAAAACTGATCGAGGAAGCACCCGCACCGGGAATCGACCAGAAGATCCTCGACGACATGTGCCAGGCAGCCATCGACGTCGCCGTCGGTTGCGACTACACCAACGCCGGAACCGTCGAGTTCCTGTACGAGGATGGCTCGTTCTACTACCTCGAGATGAACACCCGCCTTCAGGTAGAGCACCCGGTAACTGAACTAGTGACCGGCGTCGATCTCGTCGAACAACAGCTGCGGGTAGCGGCGGGCGAAGCGCTCTCATTCACCCAAGATGATGTCTCGATCACCGGGCACGCGATCGAGATTCGCATCAACGCAGAGGACCCTGCCGAAGGAGCCTTTCTTCCATCACCTGGACCGATCACTTCATTGGCGGTCCCGGACGGCTTCGGCACCCGGTTTGATACCGGATACGAGTCCGGTGACGAGATCAGCCAGTACTACGACAACCTCGTCGGCAAGTTGTGTGTATGGGGCCGCGATCGCGACACCGCGATTCGCCGCGCCTTGCGTGCCCTCGACGAACTCAAGATCGAAGGCGTCGCGACCACCATCCCCGCCGACATTGCGATCTTGAAAGCCGACGAGTTCCAGAACAACACCCACTCGACCAATTGGGTCGAGAATGGCCTCGACCTCACCGGTGTCAAATCGACTGGAGGGGGCGTCGCCGATGGCGACGAACCACTCACCAAGAAGAGCGTCCCTGTCGAGGTCAACGGCCGCAAATACGACGTGACCCTTTGGGTCCCCGAAACCGTCGGCGCCGCCGCTCCAAGCCGGGCCAAGCGTGCACCCAAAGCACAGGCCGCCGCTGTCGGTGGCGGAGACGGCTCGATCACGGCTCCGATGCAAGGCACCATCGTTGGCATAAACGTCGAGGTCGGAGACACCGTCTCCGCCGGCGACGCCGTAGTCACCCTCGAAGCGATGAAGATGGAAAACGCCATCAACGCCGACATCGACGGAACTGTCACCGAGGTAGCCGTCACTCAAGGCGACACCGTCGGCGCCGGCGACCTATTGGTGACTCTGGTCCCTTAGGCGCCAGCGGCTCCGCCGCGATTTTGGCGCCACGGACTGCAGAGTCAGTCTTCTTCCCTCCGGGGGCCGTTGCACGGAGCGTCCTCGTCGCTTCGCTCCTGCGGCGTCTGGTCCCTTAGGCGCCAGCTCTGATCTCTACGGGGCAGCGACTCCGTCGCGATTCTGCCCCTTCGAGCTGCAGAGCTTCACTCGCCGCAATCGCACATTCGCTTCGCTCGGTGTGCTCTGCGGATCTTGGGTCTCTACGGGGCAGCGACGGATTGCGACCGCTGGAGGCGAAGCCGGGAAAGCGGCATAGTTCGCAGCTGCGCAGCCGGTGCGAACGGGCACGGCCTCCGGCCAGCAGTCCTAGTGAGGAACGAACGGCAGCATCGAGAGCCCCCGGGGCTCGGATTGCGACTGCTGGAGGGCGAAGCCCGGGAATACAGCGCCTATTCGGCCGCCTCTGCCAGGCTTTCGCTGAGGGTTGGATGCACAAATAGGGTCTCGGCGAGGTCGCGCACGGTCAACTGGTTCTGGACGCACAATGCGACGATCGAGATGAGTTCCGCGGCATGGCGTCCAACGATCGACCCTCCGAGGACGACGCCGGTCGCGGGGTCCGAGATCAGCTTTACGAAACCGCGAGAGTCGTCGTTAATGAGTGCCTTTGCCGAGGCGGAGAACGGCACCTTGGTCACGCGAACCTTGCGTCCATGTGCGAAGGCGTCTGCCTGGGACACGCCAACGTCGGCGATCTCTGGCTCGGTGAAGATTGCCGAGGCCGCCTTGGTGTAGTCGATGTGGCGTTGGTGCTCACCAACCCCCATCACGTGTTCAGCGATCTTGCGACCTTGCATGGTGGCGACCGATGAGAGCGGCAACTTGCCGGATAGATCTCCAGCCGCGTAGATGTGGGGCACGTTCGACTGCGCGTTCTCGTTGATCGGGATGTAGCCCCATTCGGATTCGACCCCTGCGGCTTCAAGGCCCAAGGAGTCTGAATTGGGAATCGAGCCGATTGCGAGCAACGCATGGCTGCTCGTGACGGTGCGTCCGTCGTTGCACTTCACCACGACGCCATCGCCTTCGCGCTCGATACTGGTGCTGCGCGCACCCTTGAGCAGGTTCACGCCACGCCGGATGAAGTCTTGTTCCAGTTCGTAGGCAACCTCGGGGTCTTTGTCCGGAAGCACGTGTTGGCGGCTGACGATCAGGGTTACCTCCGAGCCGAGCGAGGCGAACATGTGGACGAACTCCACACCGGTTACGCCCGACCCGACCACGGTGAGGTGATCGGGGATCTCGGGCGGCGGATACGCGTCGCGAGTGGTGAGAATTCGTTCGCCATCCGGGGCACACCAATCGGGGATCCGCGGGCGCGAACCGGTCGACAACAGAATCGCATCGGCATGCAACTCTTCGGTGGTGCCATCGGCGAGGGTCGCTTCGACGGTGTGGGAGCCCGTCAACGTGCCGGTCCCCTGAATAATTCGCACGTTCTGACTCGAAAGCAGGTCGTTGTTGGACTGCTCAAGGTGGCCCATGATGCTGGACAGGCGTTCGGCGAGGTTCTCCCTGTCGATATGGGGATTGACGGTTTCGAGGCCCATGCCTTCGCTGCGACCCAGGAACGACAGTGCTCCACCGGTCGCGATCATCGCCTTAGACGGGATGCAATCCCAAAGGTGGGCCGCTCCGCCGATTACGTCACGCTCGATCAGGGCGACCTCTGCACCCAATCGCGCTGCGTGCGTTGCCGCGGACACCCCGGCGGGTCCACCGCCAATAACCACAAGTTGGAAAGCCATGGCGGCAAGCGTAGTGCCGCGCCTTGACCATCTACGGTTCTCTCTCCCGCTTCACCATTCGCCGGTCGAGTAGGACTACGATGCCTCTACGTGAACGTGTTGACCGGCCCGTTAATGGTCGTGCTTGGAGTGCTCGTCGTCGCAGGTGGTGCCAAGTTCCGGTCACCCTCCCCGACCGCAGCCGCGCTCGAAGTGCTTTCCATTCCCAAACCATTGGTCGCGGCGCGCGTCATGGGAATCGGCGAGGTGATTGTGGGGATTGCTGCCGCAATTACCGGCGCTCCCCTGCTGCTGGCACTGGTCGCCGCGAGCTACGCCGGATTCGCCTTGTTCATCTTGTGGGCGTTGAGCGGCAACCAAGCCGATATCAGCTGCGGGTGTTTCGGCCACGAGGACACCCCACCGACGCCAGGTCACGCGGCCTTCAATGCTGCGGCGGCAGCGATCGCCGCAGTGTCGGTGACGAGCCCGGTGTCGCTGACTGACTTCGACGGTTCCCTTATCGAGGGTGTGCTGGCTACGATCCTCACCGTGATGGCTGTCGCATTGTGCATCGCTGCACTCACGATCGTTCCACGGAACCTCGCTCTGGTGCGCGGTACTGCGCCTGCACCAACCCCCACATTCGCTCTGCGGAGTACCGCAACACATCCAGGGAGCAATTCATGAGTGTCCGTCTGATCGACCGCGCTGGGACAGCCATCGCCAATCGAACTTCTCGGCGAGGGTTCATCACCAAGTCGGCGCTCACCGGCACGGCCCTCGCCACGGCTCCTGTCGCCTACACGTTGCGGCCGGGCACGGCGTACGCCGCGATCTGTCGCTGCAACAACCAAGACTGCGACTGCGGGTCGACCTGTTGTGACGGCTACACCGAGTTCTGCTGCACGCTGACCGGCGAAAATACCTGTCCGACCGACACGGTCCCGGCCGGTTGGTGGAAGGTCGACGGCTCGTCCTTTTGCACCGCGAGCGGCGTCCCTGGACCTCGCTACTACCTGGACTGCAACGCGGTACCTTCAGGCCCGTGCGGTACGAGCGGTGTCACCCGCGCTACCGACATGTGCGACTGCAGTTGCGCCGAAGGCGACTGCGGCAACCGCAAGGCCTGTTGCACAGCGTTCCGCTACGGCCAATGCGCGCAATCGATTTCCTGCCTCGGCCCGATTGTGTGCCGCGTGGTCACCTGCACCCCGCCGTGGCGGTTCGACCCCACCTGCACCACCGCCTCCGCGACAGACAACAACACCCGCTTCCACCATCGCCCTTGCCTAGAACGGCCCACCCCGACACGCGGTGCACTTCCCGCCTACTTCCAGGACGGCCGATGGACGCTTGCCTACTCGAGGGGCGACGAGGGGGAGGTTGAAACGATCAGCTTCGACTTCGGCGTCGCTGGCGATGTGCCCATCATGGGCGACTGGAACGGCGATGGCACGTGGACCGTCGGAGTCGTTCGCCGAGGCAACCTCTGGTTGTTGCGGAACGACAATTCCGCGGGGCCTCCCGACATCGAGTTCGAGTTTGGCGAACCCGGTGATATCCCGGTGGTCGGCGACTGGAACGGTAACGGCGTCTTTGGCATTGGCGTGCGCAAGGCGGACCGGTTCATTTGGGAGCTGCGTGAAACGCCGACAGCTGGAGCACCTGAGCGGCGGTTCCGGTACGGCAAAAAGACGGACATTCCAATCACTGGCGACTGGAACGGTAACGGCTCCACCGGAGTGGGGGTGGTTCGTGAGAACGCTCGCCCCGACGAAGCACCGACTACGGAATGGCGTTTGCGTCACACCGCCGATGGCGGCTTCCCTCGACTCAAACAGCACTTCGGCACATTCACCCCGCAGTACGTGGTCGGCGACTGGGAACTCGACGGGCGATCGCGCCCGGGATTTGTCCGTAATGACGGCCGCTGGCGCCTCCAGGGGCCAACCGATCAGAAGCTCACCTTCGGCCCGGGAGAGGGTGCAATCCCGCTCACCTGGCAGGCTGGCGAATGGACCCCGGGACAGCTGCCTCGATGATCTGGCTCGTCGGCGCCCTGACGGTCGTGGTGGCCGTCTTGACCGTGCTCGTATTGGGGCTGTTGCGCAGCCACGGCGAAATGCTGCGAGCATTCAACGAACTGGGTATCACCTTCGGTCATGATGGCCCAAACACCTCGGGAGCCTCGACGCTGGTCCCCAACCCCGAGCGGCGGGTACCCCATGCTTCGGAACGAGTGATCGAAGGTTCCGGCGATGGAACCGTGCATGACATCTCCGGAAGCACGCCCCGCGGCGGTGGGCTCGTCGTTGGGCTATCGGGCCGGAACGAACGGACGTTGCTCGCGTTTCTCACGAGCGGCTGCGCCACGTGTAAAAACTTCTGGGACGCGTTCAAGAATGATCCTCCGCTCCCCCGCGGCGTAGATCGTTTGGTTATCGTGACCCGCAGCAACGACGAGGAGAGTCCAGCGGCGCTCGCGAACCTCGCTCCGCCGCGCCACTCGATCGTGATGTCCTCAGATGCCTGGAACGACTACGGCGTGCCTGTGTCCCCATACTTCGTTCTCGTCGATGGCGCGACCTCTTCGGTTGAGGGAGAAGGCGCCGCCTCCACCTGGTCACAGGTCGGATCGCTGCTCGCACGAGCAGACGCCGATACCGAAGCGGCGAACGAGCGACGAATCGACGCCGAACTCGAAGCCGCCGGCATCAGCCCCGACGATCCCACCCTGTATCCGGGCGAGGATGCCCCGGCGCCGTGATCTCGGTCTTCATCGTCGGCTGCATCGCTGCGGTCGCAGGGGCCCTGCGGTCGACGTGGTCGCCGTGAGGCGAGTCGATGCTTTCGAGCATCCATCCGTTCGGTGAACGGAGCCGCAACAACCGATTCGCCAGCACGGCCCTCGCCCACGTCGTGGGCAGCGCCCTCGGCGGAGTTGCCCTCGGTTTGCTCGCCGGGCTCATCGGCGCGGTACTGCGCTTGGTGATACCCCTTCCGACCATGGTCTGGATTGCCATCGTCGTAGTCGCCGCTGGCGGAGCCACTGTTCTTGAGGCAACAAGCCGTGAACGGCTGCTCCCTACCCGCACCCGCCAAGTGAACGAGAACTGGATACAGCAGTACCGAGGTTGGGTCTATGGCGGCGGATTCGGCGCAGAGTTGGGCTTTGGGATCTCGACGATCATCACCACGACGCTCATCCATCTGCTGGTGCTCACGATGATCGTCCTGGGCGACATCGTGGCGACGTCGGTGATCGGCTTGTTGTTCGGTTTCGTGCGCGGCGCGACCGTGTTGGCCGCAATATCGGTGGATTCGCCAGAGCGTTTGCGCAGCTTTCACGAAAAGCTCGACCGATTCCGGGCCCACTCGCGTCGGGGCGCCGTCGCTTCGCTCGCACTCGCCACCGCCGTCGGTGTCCTCGGCCTCGCTGGAGTGGCCTAAGCACCGCGGGCCGGGGAACCGGGTCGAGTCCATGGGTTCGGGAGACGCTCGGTTTAGACTCATCGGCGATGAATAACCTCAGTTCTGGTGGTGTCACCGTCGGCCTTCCGACCGGTTGGGAAGGCGAGATCTTCAATCGCACTCCCGAGTTCGACGGCCGAAGCCTCGGTGGCCCGTCTGGCGATGTCGGAGTGGAGCGAAACGTCATTCATCTCGCAAACTTTGCCCTGCCGGCAGAACGCGGCGATTTCGGCTCTGGCGCCGTGGAATTGATGAATTCGGGCGCGCTGATGGTGATGCTGCTCGAGCACGGGCCCGAGAGTGTCGATACGCCGCTGTTCGCCCGCTCAGGCGTACCTCAGCTCACTCCCGAAAAGTTCCACCCCCAGCAGATGCAGCGCACGTTACAGGGCCAATCAGGCCGCCAAATCTTCTTTAACGTGAACGGCCGTGCATTCTGCCTATACGTAGTCCTCGGATCGCATCGGCAGCGCAACGTGCTCGTCCCGCTCGTGAACGAGGTCTTGGCGTCGCTGGTAATCGAGCCCGCCTAGTCCCGCACAACTACGGGGTTACCTCGATGCTCTCGATCGCTTCTGGTCCAGGCCAGAGGTCGGGACAAATGCAGCTATCGAGCGGTGCCCGCTCACGGCGTCGCTGACTCTCTTCAACGTCGCCTGCAACCTCGACTTCTAGCGCTTCCCGGGAGAAATCGACGGAGAACCAATCTGACAGAAGGCCAAAGCTACGTCGGAAATCATTGCCGTCGACGAAGAACGTCTCATCGCCAAATTCGAGAGTTACCTCGATAACTCGGCCACCGTCTTCGCCGAGGCCGTTTCGCTCGGAGACGAAGGCACGATCGAGTTGACGGCCGCCATAGCGTGCTTCGACTTCGCTCACCGGGATGATTTCGTTCCAGTCATGATTTGGGTTCCGGTCGACAGCGTCGCCGAGGTCTTCGACCGCAGGGAACACGCCACCGGCGGTCCAGCCACCGGTCGAGCTGGAGAACTCGGTTCGAGCAACGGCATCGCCACGTATGCGGACCACGCCGGTGGTGGCGTCGATCGCTGCGTTTGAGAGCGGATGTTCGTTCTCGGTCAACACGCCGCTTCGCCGCACGGCACGACCGCCGTATACCTGGCAACTGATCGTGTCACACGTTCGGGCGTAACTCGTACGGTTCTCCCCAAGGGCGTAGGAACGAGCCGAGACCGCTTGCGATTGCACCGCGTTCTCGCCGGCGCCATCACCGAGAAGCGCCCAGCTGGCGGGCATCTCGAGTGGGACGACGGCACGAAGGTAAGCCTCGACGGGCACCGCGTTGACGGTTCGTTGGTTGCCATCGTTGTGTACCGCCCGCAGCTCGCCGCGGTAGTAGCGCTGTTCGCTGATCGACACGCAGCGCTGGATAGTCTCATCGATTGGCAAGAACGGGTCCAGACGAGGTGTGAGATCGGCCTGCTGCGGGGCTTCAACGGTTTCGCCCACGCCAATGTCGGCAGCGAGACCGAGAATAGGTTCATCGATGCCGTCACCGTCGAGGTCGCCTACGACGAACTCCCCAGACGCCGGAAGGGAGACGCGCGGTAGCGCGGTTCCCCGATCTTGACGTCCAGGACGGAGGATGAGCTCGCCCTGCCGGACGAGTCCAACATCGTCGAGGCCGTCGCCATCCCAGTCACCGACGAACACCTCATCGGTCGCAAAACCGAACTGGAAGTCCACCACGGGGGCACCAGCGCCTGGCGACAGGAACCAGGTGCGATCACGCCAAACGCCGAGGTCGTCGTTTCCATCGCCATCCCAGTCGCCTCCAACGGGCATGTCACCGGGGTCGCCGAAGCTCAGGCGGGTCGCATTGGCTTCGCCGTTTCCAAGCGTCCACGTACCGTCGTCGAAGACCGCTGCGGTGTCGACGCCGTCGCCGTCCCAGTCACCGGACAGAGCGACGCCCTGAGGCATTTGGAACGTGGTGCGAACCGATGCGGCGGGGTTGGTTCGATCGCCATCGAACAGCGTCCACGAGGTTCCGTCGACGATGGCGACAGTGTCGGTGCCGTCGCCATTCCAATCGCCGAGCACGATGGTTCCGTCTGGGACCGAAGTGGCTGCGGCGGGAGCATTTGGCGCTCCGGCGACGGTGCTGATCCGAAGCTGCTCGGCGTCGATCACGCCGGGACGGTCGACGAAGGGACCAGCACACGTAGGTGCGTCTGCGAGAACGAATCCGCCTGCGACAGCGGTGAGCCGCATGGCTTGACCATCGCTGACATGGGTAACCCGATCGTTGTCGTCGATGAGGACTACCGAGCCGCTGTCGACCTGCACGACCGTCGGGTCGTCGTTGGCCGCGTCGATGCGAACGGTGAGAAGTGAATTTGGTTGGACACCCGCGGTGGTGTCGCCATAGAAGTGGTCGAGGATTCGTTCGCTGCTCCACCCGAAGTCGATGGCGTAGCCGAGAGCGCCAAATTGGCCCATGCCTCGCCCATGACCCCAACCGTGCCCGTCGAGCGACAGCACCAGCTCGGCATCGGGGTCCGCCGCATCTTGCGCGGCGACCGGCGTAACGGTCGTAGAGAGCACCGACAGAATTGCCGCGCCCGCGAGTAGACCTCTCAACTTCTTCATCGTTGGAATGTTCTCCTTCGACCAGCCCACCCACAACCGTACTGAAGCTTGCCGCCCAGGTCAGATCCGGAGGTTAAGAACCCTCACTCACCCTCAATTGGTTGCAAGGTCGGCAATGACCTCGGCCAGCGGTTCTCGGAAGTCACGGAGCAAGGGCAATCCAAGGTCACCGAAACGTGTGTTTTTAAGCACGGAGTTGGCCGGGCGCGGCGCAGGCCGAGGTGGTTGGAGCTCGTGGGTGGCACACGGGCGCACCCGTTGTGGGTCTTCTCCTGCGGCGAGTAGCACTTCGCGGCAGAATTCGTACCAGGACACGGTTCCTTCGTTGGTCACGTGCATGATCCCGCTGTCTTGGCGGCTGACCAGGGTGAGCAACGTGTCGGCGAGATCGGCGGTGAACGTGGGTTTGCCGATCTGATCGTCGACGAAAGTTAGCGTGTCGTGGTTCCCCATTACCCGAAGGATCGTTTTGACCATGTTCGAGCCATGTGCCCCACATACCCATGAGGTACGCACGACCAGGCCCGCCTCGCCCATAGCCTTGACGGCGACCTCCCCTGCGAGCTTGGTACGGCCGTACACCGACGCGGGGTTCGGTATATCGGCCTCGGTGTAGGGCTCGGACTTGCCGCCATCGAAGACATAGTCGGTCGATAGGTAGATCACTCGGCTGTCCGCAGCCATCGCAGCCTTGACGACATTCTCTGTCCCCACAGCGTTCACCGCGTGGGCTAGCTCACCGTTCGATTCACAGTCGTCAACGGCGGTGTAGGCAGCGCCATGGATAATCACCTGCGGCGCGACACCAGCCACCCGGGAACAGGTGGTTTGAAGATCGGTAATGTCGAGAGTGTCCTGGTCGGTTGGAACCAGTTCAATGTCGGAGCGTCGACTGACGGCGGCGACGATGTCGGTACCGAGTTGGCCAGCCGCACCGGTGAGGAGCACCCGTATCATCAGCGGTTCTTCACCCGTGCCTTGAGCGGCTCCCACCACGCACGATGGTCGTGGTACCAGGCGACGGTTTCATCGAGCGCGGCTTCGAAGTCCTTCTCCGGGGCCCAACCGAGTGCCCGGATCTTGGAGGTGTCGATGCTGTAGCGGCGGTCGTGGCCGAGACGGTCCTCGACGTACTCAATCGAGGATTCGTCAGCTCCACAGCGATCCAGGATTGCCATGGTGAGTTCTTTGTTGGTGAGTTCGTTCCCCGCACCAATGTTGTAGATCTCGCCTTCGATGCCCTCGTTGAGCACCAGATGAACCCCGGCGCAGTTATCGAGCACATAGGTCCAGTCTCGAATGTTGAGACCATCGCCGTAGAGGGGCACTTCGAGGCCGTCGGCCAAGTTCGTGACGAATAGCGGGATGACCTTTTCGGGGAATTGGTACGGCCCGAACTGGTTGGCAGAGCGGGTGATCACAACTGGCAGACCGTAGGTTTCGCGGTAAGCCAGCGCCACAAGATCTGATGAGGCCTTCGACGCCGAGTAGGGCGAGCGGGGTTCGAGGGGGTCCCCTTCTACGAAGCTGCCCTCGTCGATCGATCCATATACCTCGTCGGTCGAAATGTGAAGAAAGCGTTCCACATCGTTTTGTCGAGCAACATCACACATGATGTTCGTACCGCCAACATTGGCGGCAATGAATGCGTCGGGGCCAAGAATTGACCGGTCGACGTGGGATTCTGCCGCAAAGTGCACGACATGGCTATGGCCCGGCAGCGCCGCCGCGACAGCATCTCGGTCGGTGATGTCGCCGTGCACAAAGCTAAATCGAGGCGAGTCGTCGAATTCGGAGAGGTTCTCGCGGACACCTGCGTAGGTGAGCGCATCGAACACGGTGATCTCGGCGTCGGTGTTGGCCATAAGCCAGCGCACGTAGTTCGAACCGATGAATCCGGCCGCTCCGGTCACAAATAGCTTCATGCTCGCAACTTTCAGGTTCGAATCGAGGCGTACGGCGTACGGGCGGGATCGATATCGGCGCGGAGGGGATTTGCCGCATCTCGCTCCGACACGATCGGGTCGGTAATGCCCCAGTCCGCAGCGATCTCGGGATCGTTCCAGGCAACGCCGAGTTCGTCGGCCGGGTTGTAGTAGCCGTCGACCAGATACGTGATGACGCAGTCGGTGATCGAGGCAAAACCGTGCGCAAGACCCGGTGGGATAAACAAGCCGAGATGGTTGTTCTCGCCTCCGTCAACCTCGCCCATGTCCATGGTGAGCGTGGCTCCCTCAGTTGCGGAGCCAACTCGAAGATCGTGAAGCACGACTCGTGCGTGACCCGAGGGAACGTACCAATAGTCAGCCTGGTGCAGGTGGTAATGCAGGCCTACAACAGCCCCCGCAAGACGGTTGCCACGGTTCCCCTGGATCATCTCGCGCCCCAACCCAAACCACTCGCGTCGATAGGTCTCGATGAAATAGCCACGATCGTCGCTGTGGATTGTGGGTTCGACGATGACGACACCGTCGATGACGTCGGATTTGATCAGGTTTGCCATGGTTACCCTTCCAACTCGACTCGTGAATGATCACCGAGCATGAGTCGAAGACCAGCCGGAACGTGCGAGCTTCGGTCGATCTCCACATGCGATCCGATCAACGAGTCGGTGAGGCGAGCGACGTTTCGGATACGTGACGCACCGAGGATCACGGAATGGTCGAGCTCGGCGGATTCGATTTCACAACCGGCGGCAACAGATGAGTACGGCCCGATATATGAGTCCGAGACGACAGCTCCGGGTCCAATGACCGCCGGACCGCGAACGGTCGAATTCACAATCTTGGCGCCCGCCTCGATGCGCACGCGGCCGGTAATTGTCGACGCGTCGTCGACGTCGCCCTCGATGAGAGGTTCGATCGTGTCGAGCACGAGCCGGTTGCATTCGAGTAGAGGATCTTTCTTGCCGGTGTCGAGCCACCAGCCAACGAGCGTGTCGTGGGCGACGGGATGGCCAGCATCGATGAGCCACTGGATCGCGTCGGTGATCTCGAGCTCTCCGCGGTCGCTTGGCTCAATGGTCGCGACCGCCTCATGGATGCGGGGGTCGAACAGGTAGACGCCGACGAGCGCGAGGTTCGAGGGCGGGTTCTCGGGCTTCTCGACGAGCGCCACTACCCCACCGTCGGCGTCGAGATCGGCGACACCGAAGGCCCGCGGGTCTTCGACCTCGGCGAGCAAGATTTGCGCCGCAGGCGCGCCAGCGCTTCCCAACTCGGGGGCGCTGGAACGTTGGTTGAACATCTCGACGAACCCGACCAAGTCTTGTTCGAGCATGTTGTCGCCCAGGTACATAACAAAGTCGTCGTCGGCCAAAAACTCTCGGGCGATCAATACGCAATGGGCGAGGCCCGCTGGTTCGTCTTGAGTGAGCCATGTGATCGCGGCACCGAATGATGACCCGTCACCGACCGCGTCTTGGATATCGCCACCGGTCTGTGGGCTGATGATGATCCCGATCTGGGTGATTCCTGCCGCGACCATCGCTTCGATCCCGTAGAAGAGGATCGGCTTGTTGGCGATCGGCACGAGTTGTTTGGCTGAGGTATGGGTAATCGGTCGAAGCCGAGTTCCCGCACCTCCAGAAAGAATGAGTCCCTTCACGGCACAGAGGCTACCCAGCTAGCCCCAATGCACCGGGCTTTATCGCCAATTCCCTACCCGGCCATCACCGGTGCGCACAAGCCCTCGAGGTCGGCGATGACGATGTCGTCTCGCCGTTCGTAGGTGACCGGATTTTCGCCGTGCGCTTCGAGCGCGTACTCCGAGAAGGCCATATCGAGAGCATCAAAGACCAGGAGCCGGCCAATGAGGGGATCACCGAGTTCGAGCAGCAACTTGATCGCCTCGATCGCCTGGATCGATCCGACGATGCCGGGGAGCACGCCGAGCACTCCTGCGACGGCGCAGTTGGGGGCCAGTTCGGGCGGTGGCGGTTCGGGAAGCATGTCTCGGTAGGTAGGTCCGCGCTTGGGGTCGAAGACGCTTACTTGACCTTCGAAGCGGAAGATCGAGCCGTGCACCACGGGGATACCGAGCTTGACGGATGCGTCGTTGAGCACGTAGCGGGCCGGGAAGTTGTCGGCACCGTCGACGATGACGTCATAGCCCAAGATCAGGTCGATCACGTTCGATGCATCGAGACGCACCGCGTGCTTGATGACCTCGACATCGGGGTTGAGCAGGCGGATGGTCTCGGCTGCCGAGTCGACCTTTTTGTCGCCGAGGCGATCGAGGTTATGGATCACCTGTCGCTGCAGGTTGGAGGCGTCGACGACGTCCATATCGACGATGCCGAGCGTGCCGACACCGGCTGCGGCGAGATAGAGGGCGGCGGGTGAGCCGAGGCCTCCTGCACCGAGGAGAAGGACCTTGGAATCGAGGAGTTGTTGTTGGCCCGCTTCACCGATTTCGGGCAGGTTCAGGTGGCGTCCATAACGGGCACGCTGTTCCATCGAGAGGCCCGCGTCTTCGCCCCACGACAGGCCAGCGTCTTTCCAGGCGTTGAAGCCTCCAGCGAGCGAGACGACGTCGGTGTAACCCATGTCGAGCATGGTCTTCGCCGCCAGTGCTGAGCGGGTGCCTCCGGCGCACATGATGACGACGGGTTGGGTGCGGTCGGCGACCTTTTGTTCGATCTGGAGCTCGAGCACGCCCCGCGGAACCAGTAACGCTCCAGCGACACTGCCCGATTGCGTTTCGTCGGGTTCGCGTACATCCAGGAGGACCGCGTCGTTTGCATGGCGACGGGCGGCCTCTGCGGCGTCGACCTCGTCAATCGCCGACATTGCTTCGGCCAGTAGCTCCTGGAAGGTTGCCATCCCTACAGGGTAGAGCGACGGGCGTGATGTGGCCCCAATCAGATGGGATATCAGATCAGGTGGCCGACCTGTTGCCAGAGGTATCGGCCCACCGTGGCGAGCCACAGCGCATAGGGGCCGATCATCGCCAGCGCCGCAGTTTTGGTGTCGACGCTGGTTAGGTGTTGCATCGCTCGGATGTAGAGGGCCGGGATCCACGCGAGGACGGCTGCCGCCAGGAGGATGAATCCCGGAATGGGTGTGCGGATGAAGGCCCCGAAGGTGGCCATGTAGAACCCGATGATGATGACCGGGAAGTGGGTGACGGTCATCGACACGGCGGCTCGCTGGATGCCATACAGCGGGTCGGCGCGAAGGTCCTTGTTGATTCGGCTGGCGAGGAACCACACCACAACCGACAAGATAATCCAGCCCCAAATGCCGGTGAGAAGCAGGCGGATGGGGGCGCGAGGGCCGAGGAATCCTTGCGCGCCGAAACGGTTCCATGCGGCGAGGGCGAAGGCGGCCAGGACGGTGAGAATCCGGCTTTGGAGGGTTTCGACCTGGACTCGGGTCCAGGTGCCAGGGTCGATTCGAAGGAAGATCGGGAAGCGCGTCATGGCGTCCACACCCGGGCGTCGGGCCAGAAGGTGGCGACGTCATCGGGGAACGACGTGAACGCTGCGACCTGGTCGAGGATTTCCTCCGCGAGCGGGCCGTCGACGCCGATGCCGCGGGCGGGGGTAAAGCGGGTTCCGGTATCTCGGTCGACGAGCAGGCCGTCGACGATGTCGAACTCTCGCACCTCACCGGCGACCGTTCGGGAGTACACGGACCAACGAGTCGGGTCGGCCGGATCGACCACCACGGCGATTGGCACGTCGGCAACAACGTCGTTGACGACGCCCACCCGACGGAGGTCGGGGATGGCATACGCCGCGGAGTCTGCGGTGAAGTCGACGACGATGGAGAAGTCGGTCAGGTCGAATGATGAGGGGCCCGCTGGCACGTCGAGGGCGAGGGTGTCGGGGTGCGCGTCTCGCCACGCTCGCCACGACGTGAATTGAGATGGCAAGAGGTCAACCCGTTCCCCGGTGCGAGGGCCAGCAATCGCCTCGCCCGTGGGTTGAGTCCAGATCGAGCCGGTGCTGTGGTCCCACCAGGTCATGGCGTTGCCGAGCAGCGCCCCGTGGACGCCAAAGATCAGCGTTTCATCTCCTACCGAGCGGCGATGGACCATCGCCGTTGCGCACAACGGTCACCAACTGACCAATATGGGTTCGCCGCCAAGCTGGTCGACCACCAACTCTCGTCCGTTGAGATGATCGACCGGGTAGGCCTTGGCTTCGCCGTTGATCTCGACGCCGATCACATCGGTGCTGTCGGGCCAGCCGACCTCGTCGGCGGGTGCGAATGTCGGGTCGTAGACCGGGCGAATGGCGTCGCGAGGCAGAATCTGACGGAAGTCGGCCGGAAGCGTCTCGCCGGCGAGCACCGGGTTGTACGCGGAGAGTGGATCGACCCGCTCACCCGCCGTGGTTTGAGTCGGCTCACCGACCGGCCAGAACGCGAACGCGCTTAGCGCCAACAGGGCAACGACGAACATGCCCAACTGCAACTTGCGCTCGCGCGTAGTCGTCGGCTTCTCCATCGCCCAAAACGGTAGCGCTCAGGTGGTGACCGAAGGCCTCAGCGGCGCGTGAGAATTCGACAAGATCCATTTTATTAACTTATGGCGTTAAACTTCCGAAATAGGCAGTTATTCGGAAGGATAGGAATGACCGGCCAGTGGCGAGAATTCGACTGGAATGGACGCACCGCTCGCAGCTGGATGCCCGACCCATTGGAGTCTCGGGATTTCGACTTTCTACCCGCCACGATCCGGGCCGCCGAACAAGCAACCGCCGCAATTGCGCTGAGCGACCGTGCCCGATCGCCACATTGGGAACCGCTCGCCCGGCTCCTACTTCGGACTGAAGGAATAGCATCGTCGAGCATCGAAGGCGTTCGCGCACCGGTCGTCGATATCGCGATTGCGGAGCTAGCACCCGCGCTGGGCGATGCCGGTTGGGTTGCCGACAACCTGGCCGCAGCGGCTCAGGCGATGGCCGAGCCAGGACCGTTGTCGACTGAACACCTTCATCGTTGGCACGTAGAACTCATGACCCACTCTGCGCTCGCCCCCGAGATGATCGGCGCGTTCCGAGAAGCACCGAGTTGGATCGGTGGCACGTCGCCGCTGAATGCTGTGTTCGTTCCGCCTCCCGGCGACGCAGTGCCACACCTGGTGGACTCCTTGATCGATTATGCAAACTCGGACCATTTCGACCCGGTGACCCAAGCCGCGCTAGTTCACGCGCAGTTCGAGGCCATTCGCCCCTACGGCGACGGCAACGGGCGTCTCGGGAGGATTTTGATCGGCTGGGTGCTTCGCCGCCGCGGGGTGACCGCCGAGCTTCCACCCCCAATTAGTGTGCTCATTGGGAGAGATCCCGGCGGCTACATCTCTGGACTTCACCTATTTCGGGAAGGGCCCACCGATCGTTACGTTCGCTGGTTCGCCGACGTTGCGAAAGCCGCCGCGGCGCAGTCGACCACAATGATCCAGATCGCCAGCGAAACGGTCTCGGAATGGAAGTCCGAAGTAGCGGACCTCCGAGCTGACGCTGCTGCGCGGACACTCGTGCCACTGCTCCCCCGCACTCCGGTCCTTACGGCGTCGATAGCGGCAGACCTTCTCAACACCTCTGAACGGTCCGCTCGGACCGCCCTGGAACTCTTGGAAGATCGAGGAATCCTCGGAGCCGTCGAACCTCATTCCCCGGTAGCTCGGCGAGGGCGAACCCCCAACTACTACGCAGCAACCAAACTCCTCGAAGCCATCGCTGGCTGGGCTACGTAGGCGCGGTCAGAAAAAACTCAGGGGCCTGACCCCTATTCGCGATTAGGGGTCAGGAGAAAAACGCGCTCTCACGCATCGCGGATCTCCAGAAGGACCTTCGTTTTCGCGCGCACACGCCACGGCGTTGATCAGTAACCCAACCGCAGCACTCGCTGCCTAAACCAAACTGTGTGCAGGTCAACCCGTCACCCGAAGCTGCAGCAGTCCCAACGGACATGGTTCATGGTCGGCCACGAAACATCTACCACCGACGCGGGGCGCCCCGCGGCGCACGAACACCACTCACAGGGCGTCCTGTTCCTAAACGGTCACCTCAAGTAGCAGTGCGTGGCCAAAAGATGTAATCTTGCCACTCATTGGGCCAGGGGGCTGTGTTGCGAAAGCGAGCGGTGAGCGTTTGTAGTTTCGGCGCGGTCGGGATCAGCTGTGCGGTTCGCCACATAGCGTTATCCCCTGCTCCAAGAACTGGAAGTGCTTGCGGCGTTTCCAAACCCTTGTCTAACCGTTAAAAAAGGAAGTTTTTGAAGTGCTAAATAGAAGATCCCTATTCAGGGTGCCGAAAAGGTTTTTTGTGACGATCGCGCTGGTGATGGCGCTAGTCGCGACTACGGTCGCTCCGAGTTCGGCACAGTCTTTTCCTGTGTATGACGTGCGGGCCCGCGGAGTCAATCCTCTGCTGACGTTTAACAACGGAACGCTGCAGCACGACGCATGGACCTCAGGTCCAATCGCTTACTTTGCACCCCAGGGCAGGGTTTCCGATGAGCTAGCTACCCAGTGGGTTTCGTGGTACCGCCGAGCCGACGAGCTCTATCGCCAGGTCTCCGATCGCAGGGACTTTGACCTCGTGTATCGCACCTTCGATCAGACCTTTGGAGACGTGAAGCGACTCGGAATCGTCGACGGAATGCGTTGCGGAAGCATTTTCGCTGCCGGGTGTGGAAACAAGCAGATGGCACTTGCTTTTGGGCGAGTCCTTCAGGGACAAATCGACAATCCAGATGACTTCTCTCGGCACTGGCTACTCTTTTACGAGATGGGTCGCGGGGGCCCAAGCGAGGAGTTCCACCAACGTGGCGTATGGCCTCGCGGGGTGTGGAATGCCGGATTCCCCCACGTCATGGCTGGCGTGATCTTTCACGAACTTGGCGGTGATGAGGGAATCGACCAAGCTACTCCGGGTAACTTGCTGGACAAGCTTGAGGGCTGGGAGAACGCCAACCGTGAATGGGTTGATGTGTTCGGTGGATCGCAAAGCTCGAGCCAGGAGGGTTTCAACTCGCATGACATTATTGCTGGGATGTTCTACCGCATACTCCAGGACACAGATACCGAGACGATCGCACGAATCTTCAGGAACTTGAAGACGAAGCCGGTGAGCGAGAACGCTTTCGATGCAATGTGTGATTTCCAGGAGGCGATCAACGACGCAAGCGGTAACCAATTCGCCCGGCGATTGAGGAGCGATTGGGGTATGCCCAACTGTGGCGGACCAGCACCAGCACCAGCACCAGCACCAGCACCAGCACCAGCACCAGCGCCAGCGCCGGCGCCGGCACCAGCGCCAACACCTCCGGCGACCCCACCTACAGCCGGCACCGATCTTTCGGTGAATTTCCAACCAGCAGGCGCTTCGGTTCCGCGCGGATTTGTCCAGGATTCGGGCGCTGCGTTTGGCGCTCGTGGAAATGGCCGGGAGTTTGGCTGGCTGAATAGCTCTTCGGGTTCACCTATCAATGCAGCGGCTGCCACTCGTGATCGCAATATCTCGGGCACGCCTCAAGAGCTTGACACATTCATTCATCTACAGCGAGGCGACTGTTGCGACAGTGGGTTTACCACCGAAGTGAAGTGGGAGCTCGAAGTTCCATCAGGTACGTACGAGGTCACGGTTGCAGCAGGCGACGCCGGATTCAGCAATTCGACTCATGCGATCAACGTTGAGGGTGTACGTGCCATTGACCGGGAGCGTCTTGCGGCACGCGAGTTTACTGTCGAGACGGTAACAGTGCCGGTCACTGATGGTCGTTTGACGATCGATGCCGACGGCGGAACCCACACCAAACTCAACTACATCCAGATCACCAATACCTCGACCTCGCCGAATACTCCCTCGGGAGATACGCTGCTGATCGATATCGACCACAGGCGTAATCGGACGGAGCCAGGCTACCGATCCCTTAGCGCTCAGCCGGGTGCATCGATAACAGAGCAGGGAGTGGAGTTCACGCTGTTCGGCTTCGCCGATCGCAGTGGCCGCGATCGCCGCATATCCTCATCGTTGCTTACCGATTTCGTTGTCAACAATGGAAGGAACGCTGGCATTGGGCTGCGGATTGAGGATCTACCAGCAGGTACCTATGATGTGCAGTCTTGGCATTATGACTCTCGAGATCGCGCCGGACTAGTCCAGGTTGAGTGGAGGCGTGCTGGCAATCGGAGGTCAACCACTGTGCTCGCTGACGGCATCAGTATCCAAGACACCGATGCAGCGACCTACACCATCACCTCCGATGGCTCGAGTGACTACGAGCTTGTCTTCCGCGTGGACAGTCCCAACCGTTCCGAGCAACGGACTCGCTTCAACGGCATCACCATCACGCCTAGGTCAAACTAGTGACGCCTTTCGAGATGTCGACGGAGATCTCGAAAGGGAACTTCTAGAGACCCCGAATCGTCGACTGCAGCACTGGCGATGCTGCAGTCGACGGTTGGTTGTTGCCCCAGGTTGAACCCCCGCCTGCTCGGTACCCAGCGCGCAGACTTGCGCTGATCTAAGGGGCGTGACAGGTCCATGACGTCCCACTGAACCGGGGCCTTCCACTCGCCGGGCCGATCGATGAGCCATTGGGCCGGCCCAGCAGAGTCACGGCCCGCAACAATGTCGAGCAATACGCCGTTGCGGGCCATCAACGATCTGGGATTGACCATTCCTTGCGCTTGCGAGGTGACGTCTCAGGTTTGGGTGTAACTCGGGCCTGGGCGTTGGTTCCTGTGGTGATTCTAGGCGGCGGTTGTAACGGTGTTGGCGGGTTGGTTGATGTCGGGATCTGGGCTGGTGTCGGATCGGTGGAGTTGGTGGCGGATGTCGGCGAGGTGCCGGCTGATTGCGGGTGTGTAACGCAGGCCGCGCCAGCCGCTCGAGGCCCGGTCGAGCACAGCCCAAACGAGTGAGAGGCAGGATGCTTCGCCGGGCATGCGGCCGATGACTTTGACCCGTCGTCGGGTTCGCCGAAGTGGCCGTTGCGCTGGCCATCACGGCCAGCATCGGTGCGACTGTTCCAGTCGCGGCCCAACCAGGTTGTGACCTCATGTTCGAGAGGACCTGCTGGAGCACGAGACGCACCGAATGGCGCATCAGCTCCTCCAAACACTCCTCGATCGGGCGACCCGGCCCGAATACTTCATCGATCTCGACGCGGATGGCATCGACACGTGATACTTGCTTGGCATGGCGTGGGTTTCCTTCTGAGTTGGTAGCTCGTGAAGGACTACGCCAGGCTCCGTATTACACCGCCGATGGGACGCCACCCTTGCGAACGGTCAACACACAGCAGTCAGGACCTATCGGGTTGCGCTACTGGAAGCAGATGTGGATCGGATTGGGATCGTGCGCGCCCTGTCGTTAGACAAAACGCTCGTTGTTCGGCGCGGGGATCGCTCTCCCAGCTCGACAGCGATCTCGTTCACCAGCATCTCGAATACACGGCCGTGTCTTACCCGGTCCAGGCGGACCCCCGCTAGCTCACAAGGCGCTCAAATCCGAAGAGCCAACAACCCCGCCGAGAAGATCCTCGGCTGGCGCACCCCTGCCCGAACGGTCCTGAACGCGACGCTGCCGCCTCCGAGCGAATCGGAGGCGGCAGAATCAAACATGTGCATGGATTGTCGGCCTGATCAGCGACCAGGCCTTGTCTTAGATGAGCGAGCTAGAGCAGGATGTCTGACGCGTCTAGGATGTCGATGAAGTTGTCTGAGAGTGCACCGCCGACGCTTCCAGTGGTAAGGTCCGCAACTCGGAAGTCCAAGTCGGCTTCACCGTCTCCATCTATGTCGCCCAAGAACCGGGCAGAGGTGAAGAATCTGTTCGTAAGGGTGCTGTTGCTCTGGAGGACTCGCAATTCACCTGGGGTACCGCTAAATGGGGTCCGGCCAATGAATTCGAATGCCTGATTTCCAGCTCGGGTGGTGTCAGCATCGAGCGCTCGCAGGTCGACGATGTCGTCGGGGAAACCATCTCGAGACCCAAGACTAAATCGGGCAAAGCTACGGCCGTCGTCCACAAGTCCGGGGCGCACCGCCTCAGCCACGTCGAGGTCGAGGAAGAACGAGAGAATCGAGCTAGTCGGGGTGCGAGGAACGAACCCGTCAGGACCTGCGGGAACGAAGTTATCTGGAGCCGGTGGTTGCGGAGCCGGTGGCTGTGGTGTTGGTGTTGGTGGCTGTGGTGCCGGTGGCGTTGGTGCGGAGTTGTTCTCAATGCGACGCTCAATAAGTCGGCCAAAGTCGTTGCCACCAGCATCGATGAAAGTGTCGTTGCCGCCGCTGCCATTGGCGACGAAACGGCGGGTATCGACGTTAGAGGCAGTGATCGAATCGTTTCCTGAACCTGCATTGACGCGCACGCGACGGGCGTCGACGTCCCGGATTGCGACCGAATCGTTTCCGCCACGAGTTCGAACATCGATACGCGTCACACCGGTAAAGGAATTGGAGTCGCCGCCACTCGTCACGATGATCCGATTTCCCGAACCTCTGACGACGATGGAGTCGGCGCCGCCGGTTCCTTGCACCGTGAGCGTGTCGCCGCTCTGTGCCGACGTAACACCGGATTCCTGCGCTGAAGCTACTCCTGCGAGCGGAACCATCGTTATGAAGGCCGCACAAGCAGCAACAAGGGGTTTCTTGAACATGTGTTTCTCCTATTGGTCTTGATTTGAACCGACGTACATCGATCAACCCACGGTTTACTCGTTCTCTCGCGGATATTTAGGCCCGTGAGAGCGAAATTTCTCGGCTGTTCAGGTTGAGATAAACACCTGGGAGTGAACCGGCCTGGGTTTAGTGGAGGGCTCTGACGTTGGTGTTGGGTCCCGTTTCGGGGACGGTTTGTTGATTGTAGAACAGGGTTTCGTGCTCGACGGACGGGCGGTTGCCGATGGCTGCGTGTAGGCGGTGGTGGTTGAACCAGTCGACGTATTCGAACGTAGCGAACTCGACTTGGTCTTCGTTCAAACGGTCGTAATACTCAAACGGATGTTTCCCTGAATGACGGTTACCGGGATCCCAATGGAAACCAGCCTCAATCAAATCTTCAAGCTGATCAGCTCGGGTTGGCATTGGGATAAGGTTCTCGAGGTCGTTTTTCGCGAAACCAGCGTCTTTAAGCCTCTGGACTTGGTCCATCAGGCTGTTGTTCAAAGGGCTGCCAAGCGGCGCTTGCGGAATTTTCTCAAACTTTCCGTCAAAGAGGTTCTGGGGGACAATGTGGTGAACTTGGATCCCGAGATCGCCCCGAACCAAGGTGTTACTCGCTAGCCCAAGCCGGTCCCGCAAAGTCGCTTGCGGAGTGCCATCGGGAGCCTCCCTTACCCGCTAGGGGTTGGATGGATTCAACGCTCCGCTTCTGATGTCGTAGGAAATCCCATCGAGAAATCTCACTGCCATCCGGGGTTTGGGGGTCAGGTCTCAACGTGTTCGGAAGTCACCAGCTGAAGCGTCCGCGGGTACGTCTCGGAGAACGTCAATTGTTTGTAATGGCTCGCCGGTTCGCAAGCCTGCGAACACAACGGGCCTGACCCCTACAGATCTATACGACTAAAGCTCAACTCCATCAGGGAATAACGCATCGTGGAAGTACCCCGGTTTGACGGACATCTAGTCTGAGGCGACGTTGGTTGTCTCGGAGAGGAAGTCCCAGATGGGATGCCCCCGAAAGCGGTGCCAGACGGTTTTAGAGTCGGTGGGTGTGTGAG
>CAZLWE010000051.1:0-24649 GCA_964562985.1 uncultured Acidimicrobiales bacterium | reverse complement strand
TGGACCCCATTGTCAGTCTCGGGCTCGAAAACGAACCTTTCGTCGAAGCCGACTTCGATCTCGCTGATCTGCACCCAAGCGTCGTCTTCGAAGAAGGCGTCGAGAACTTGCCGATCCGTGGCGAGGTTGATGTATCGCTAGAGGCCGACCAGCACCTACGCGCGGTGGCGGCGATCGCTACAGCCGAGCAGGCGCTTCTGGTGGCAGGGCAAGACATCGTCTCCCAACAACAGTCGATCCGCTCGGCGAGCGCTCGCATCGAAGCCGCGGGAGGTGAGATCACGATTATCGAGGAGCAGATCGGGGATCTACTCGATGAGACCGAGCAGATCATCGCCGCCGACAATGCCGAGATCGAAGAACGTCTGCGTCTCGATGCCGACATCGACACCCATGAAGCAGCCATCGCAGAGTTCGCCATTCAAGCGTTTATCGCCTCCGACGATGGCCTTACGACCATCGCAGCAGATCCGTTGTCCCTTGAACCGGTGACCCGGAGGATCATCACCGACGAGGCCCGCGAATCCCAACGCGAAGCAATCGTGGCGCTCGACGGATTGGTCGATGAAAACAATGCTCGTCGAGGTGCTCTTGCCCAAGAGCGTGCGACCGCCGAAGCAGCGACACGTGCCCGCCGAGCGGCGGTCGCCTCGCTCGACAGTAAAATCTCGGATCTTCGTGCGGGCATTGGTGATTCTCGCCGCGAGATCTCCCGGCTTGAGGGTCGCGAGGTCGACCTCGAACGCATCGTCGAGGAAGCCATCCAGTTTTCAGAGGCCACGGCCTTTCATTACCAACTCAGCTATCACCGTCGTTTAGAAGAGTTCGTGTCCGGCACCGACATTCCGTTGGTCGCATTGAACGCGTATGTCCGAGCGTCTCGCGCCCTGGCTGTCGAGGACCCGTCATGTGGGATCCACTGGTCACAGCTGGCGGGAATCGGTCGGATTGAAAGCGCACACGGAAACTTCGGAGATTCGACGCTCGACGTCAACGGACAAACCACCGAGCCGATCCGCGGCATCGCCCTAGACGGTCGAGTTCTCTCTGGCTCGGGTAGTGCGCCCGATGCGACCGGACGGACGCAGACGACGAACACCTTTTCGCGTCTGGCACTGATTCGCGATACCGACAATGGTCGACTCGATGGTGACACCGAATTCGATCGCGCGGTAGGGCCGATGCAGTTCATCCCCACTACCTGGCAGCTCTATGACGACTCGGACGGCAACGGCGATGAAACCGTGGACCCGCAGAACGTCTACGACGCGACGCTCGCCGCGGCGCGGTACCTATGTGACGCTCCTGGGTCCATGCTCACGGCCGAGGGCGAACAGCGCGCCTACTTTGCCTACAACCACGACTTTGCGTACTCCCGAAACGTCACGGTCGCTGGCCGCTCGTACCACGAGCGATTGAGCATCACGCCAGAGACCAGCCCGGCATTCGCGGCCTACGCTGCGTCCGGCGAGGCCGAGGCGCTTGCGGCCGCGAACTTGGGCGAAGGACCGGAGTGTGAGGCCGACGATGCCGCCGAGGACGCCCCCGAAGAGGTGCCGGCAGCTGATGTCGAGGGTGGAGTCGAGGGAGAAGAAGAGTCTCTCTGCGAAGAAGACGAAGGTTCGAGCGAGGATGAGGCTCAGGCGCAGGAGAGTGCCCCTGCACCGGTTGAGCAACCGCAACCGGAGCCACCAGCACCTGCACCGGCCGCAGAGGTCACTCCCGAAACGATCGTGGAGGACGTGCTCGCCGAGACCGCTGACGCTGCTGCGCAATAGAGCTAGGCGTCGCTGCTGTAGGAATTCTTGGAGATCTCGCCGGCTTACTACACAAGATGAGTCCGCAAGCTCCAATCCACCGCGAGTCCGTAGCTCCGGGCCTAGACGCGCCGGAAATGCTGGCACGCGGGCGTATTCATGGCATCGATATGGCGCGCGGAATCGCAATGTTCTTCATGACCATCGTGCACTTCGTGGCCTGGTGGGAGGGCGAGGGCGTGCTCTTCACCATCGCAGAACTCTCCAGTGGTCGGGCCGTGCCGCTGTTCATGCTGCTCGGCGGAATCGGGGTCACGATCATGACTCGCCGCTCCTCGACCCCAACTCGAAATCTCCTTATCCGAGCAGCGCTTCTTCTCGCTCTCGGCTTCGTCCTCACCGAGTACGTCGATCGTCTCGCCATCGTGCTCCAGGCCTACGCATTGTTCTTCGTGCTGGCAATCGTGTTGTGGCGGCTCCCATCGATCGTCCTTCTCGCCTTGATCCCGGCGATCACCGCGGTTGGAGCGGCGACCTTTCAGATCGTTGGCTCTCCTCGAGAACTCACACCGTTCGAAACCTTCTTTGGTTCGACCCAAGGGGTCGAGTCGCTTGTCTTCGACGGCTTCTACCCACTCTTTCCATTTGGCGCCTTCTTCATCTTTGGCATGTGGCTCGCACGGCTCGATCTGCGTTCGGAACGGCTCGCGGCGGTTCTCCTAAGCGTCGGAACCGTCGTCGGTGCCGGAGTCTGGATCGGCTCGCGTTGGATCGTGTCGGCTTTCGATGTGCGTATCGACTTTGGCGGTCGCGCCGGCGACGGGATGTTCCACTTCGGTCGCCTGCTCGACAGCGCCGGTCACTCATCGATGCCCGCCTGGGTAATCAGCGCACTTGGAACCTCTGCGGCGGTCCTTGGGCTGTCGCTTCTTGTCGCCCCACGCTTCGCGAAGGCGGTCAGGCCTCTGACCCTTGTCGGCACCCTCTCGCTGACCTACTACGTCTACCAAGCATTGCTCACCAACGTGGTTCCCGATAGCGACCAGACCGGGGTTGTCACCGAATGGGTCTTCGTCCTGGCCGTATACGGCTCGTTCATTCCGTTGGCGTGGCTGTGGAAGCAAATGTTCCGTCACGGACCCCTGGAGCGAGTCCTACGCATCGGCTCGGGTCCGTCATTACCCGCCGCGAGCACCAACCGATAGCTGCACCACTTCGTTCTAGATGCTCCAGATCGCTTTGTTGACTTCGTTCTCGAGTATCTCCTGGCGTCCCGAGACCGGTGTCGGTTCGAGGTCCGAGGCAACAGCGGCATCAGCGAGTTCGCCCAACGTCTTACCGCCCGCCAAAATGTCGGCGCCGTCGCCGGAGGACCAGCGGGCGTAACGCTCATCTCGGGCACCTTCGAGTGTGTTGTCGTCGAGCAACTTCTCTGCGACAAGCAGCGAACGGGCGAGGGTGTCAATGCCACCGATGTGTGCGTGGAAGAGGTCTTCCCGATCGATGCTCTGGCGGCGCAGCTTGGTGTCGAACATGAAGCCACCGGTGGTAAAGCCGCCACCCCGGAGAATCTCGTATACCGCCAAGCTCATCTCGTCGACCGAATTCGGGAACTGGTCGGTGTCCCAGCCGTTCTGCATATCGCCCCGGTTGGCATCGACGGAGCAGAAGATTCCGTTGTCGACCGCGTAGGCCACCTCGTGCTCGAACGAATGGCCGGACAGCGTCGCGTGGTTGACCTCGATGTTGACCCGGTATTCATCGACGAGGTCGTAGCGCTCGAGGAAGCCATGCACGGTTGCGCAGTCGTAGTCGTACTGGTGCTTGGTCGGTTCCTGGGGCTTCGGTTCGATCAGGAGCGTGCCCGTGAAACCGATCGAGTGTTTGTATTCAGCCACCATCGTCATAAAGCGAGCGAGTTGATCGGCTTCTTGCTTCATGCGGGTGTTGTGGAGTGTCTCGTACCCCTCGCGGCCGCCCCACAACACGTAGTTGTGTCCGCCGAGTTTGTGGGTGGCGTCGAGCATGTGGCGAACCTGGGCGGCTGCGTAGGCAAAGACGTCGGGGTCGGGGTTCGTTGCAGCGCCTGCTGCATAGCGAGGGTGGGAGAAGAGGTTCGCGGTTCCCCACAGCAACTCCTTGCCCGTTTCTTCAAACTTTCCGGCGGCACGGTCGACGAGGGCGTCGAGGTTGGCCTTCGATTCGGCGAGTGTGGCGCCGGGAGGGGCCATGTCGACGTCGTGGAAGGACAGGAACTTGACGCCGAGCTTCGAGATGAACTCGAAGGCGGCGTCTTGCTTCATGAACGCGGCCTCCATCGGGTCCATCGATGGATCCAGCCACGGGCGATCGAACGTGCCAGCGCCGAAGATATCGGAGCCGGGCCACGCGAAGCTGTGCCAGTAGCACACGCCGATTCGAAGGAGATCCTCCATGCGCCGCCCGGCGACGATTCGGTCGGGGTCATACACCTGGTAGGCCAGGCCATCGCCGGCGTCTTGGCCAGCAAAGGCGACAGGGTCGGGAACGGTGGTGAAGAAGTCTGTCATTGGTGCTCTCTCTATTTCTCGAAATGGTTGGTGGCCTAGCTCACGCTAAGGCGGTCGATTAGGGCATAGGCAGCATCGGCATCGTGGATGTCGCCAGCGCGCAGCGTTCGTTCAGGGATGTTTGCAAAAACCTCGTCGATGAACGTAGCCAAAGTCTGACGAATCTGACCGAGGTCTAATGATTCAGTGAGGTGCGATTCGGTTGCCGGTACGGCAATGATGTCGAAGTCTTCATGGTTGTTCTCCCATTGCTCCAGGTAGCCGATGGGGATGCATTCCAACCGGTCACCCGTATAGCGGACCTCGTCGGAGATCACGAAGCAGTCGAGCATGTCGCCGTCCCCTGATGGTACGCCGATGACAAACCCATAGGCGTAGGCATATGGAGCGGCAACCAACTCGGCATGTGTTGGAGTAAGTGCCTCTTCATCGTGGTGGATTTTCGCGAGCGCCCCTTTGGGGTTTTCGACGAAGACATCGATCGTTCGATGCGGAGCGCTCACTGCCCAACCCGGAGGTAGTCGAGCTCGAGAAACTCAGCCACGTTTGGAATCCACACGTTCTCCACGAAGTCGACATGGGTTGGATGAGTGTTGTATGCGGCGTAGTCGGCGTCTCTGCTAAACCACATCGAAAGCGCGAAGTGGAATTGCGTTGCCTTCCGGCTGATCTGCTCCAGCACCTCGAACTCGAGCACACCGGGAAGTGCCGCCAGTTCGCGCGCTTTGGCAAGGAACCAGTCGTTGTCGACCCCTTCGTTGAGTCGGAACGTCACGGTGTGTTGGATCGGCTGCATGAAACTAGGCGATCTCGATCGCGGTGCCTTCGCGGGCCGACTGGATCGACGCGTGGAGCACCTTCTGGGTCTTGAGCGCATCGGCGAAATCTGGCATTGGTACGAGCGGTTCGCCTCCGTTCATTACCCGCAGAATGTCGCCCGCCTGATTCACGAAGCCATGTTCGTAGCCGAGGCCGTGGCTGTCGGGCCACCATGCTTCGACGTACGGATGACCATCGCCGCCACGGGTGACGTCGATGGTCGTCCAGCCCTGCACCGCACCGTCGTTGGAAAGGTCATAGATCTCGAGTTCGTTCATGCGCTCGAAATCGAAGCGGAGTGCCCCCTTCTCGCCATGGATCTCCCAGCGGTTCGCGTTGTGGTAGCCGGTCGCGAGACGGGTGGCCTCGAAGGAGCACACGGCTCCGCCTTCGAGCCGAGCGAGGAACGCGACCGCATCATCCACGGTGCTCTTGCCCATGCCAGCCGTCGACGCGCCGGCGCCCGCTATCTCTCCTCCGGCACCATCTTCGAGCAGGGCGCGCTCTTCAATAAAGGTTTCCTCGATGGCGCCGTCGATCCGCACGATCTCCTCGCCGGTCACGAAGCGAACCGCATCGATGATGTGTGCGTTGAGGTCGCCGTGGGCCCCGGACCCGGCCATGTCGCCTTGGAATCGCCAGAGGAGGGGAGTGTCCGGGCCGCCCCAGCTCTGAAGGTATGCCGCACGAACGTGGTAGATCCGACCCAAGAAGCCGTTCTTCACCAGCTGATGGGCCAGCGCGACCGCGGGAACTCGCCGGTAGTTGTACCAGACGAAGGTCTTCGCATTTGATGCTGCAGCTGCGGCGACCATGGCCTCCGCGTCGGCGAGCGTTCCGGCCAAGGGCTTTTCGCAGACCACATGCTTTCCGGCTTCGAGTGCCGCGATCGAATGTTCTGCGTGGAGATGATTCGGGGTCGCTACGTCGACCAGGTCGATGTCGTCATTACCCAACATCGAGGCCAGGTCGGTGGTCGAGTTCGCCCAGCCCCATTGGGTCGCGAACTGTGCAACCTCGTCCGCGTTTCGTGCGGCGACCGTGTGCATGTTGATGTCGCCAGCGTCGGGGAAGAAGCGACTGACGTTGAGCCACGCGTTGGAGTGGGCGCGGCCCATGAACTTCGAGCCGATGAGTCCAATGTTGGTCATAGTGATCTCCTGAGTGATTATTCGCCGGAATGTTCCGCGTGCTTTTGTTTGATGAAGGCGAGTCCGTCCCGGGCGAGTTGGTCTTCGCTTTCGAACATGGGACGCCAGATTTTCGTCGCTGCAGCGAAGTCGGGCATCGCCTGACCGAACGCTTCGATCATGAACCAACCGTCGTAGCCAACTTCGGCGAGGGTGGCGAACGTGTCGTCCCACGCAACGTTGCCCGAGCCGGGGGTGCTCCGGTCGTTCTCGGAGATGTGGACGTGCCCGAGTTGTTCGGCACATGCTCGAATCGCTGCGGCTTCGTCCTTCTCTTCGATGTTCGCGTGGAAGGTGTCGTAGAGCACCCTGCAGTTGGTCGCGCCGACGTCGGTTGCGTAGCGGGCCGCGTCCGCCTGAGAATTCAGCAGGTAGCATTCGAAACGGTTGAGCGCTTCAATTCCGATTTCGAGTCCCAGCGACCCGGCGTGTGCACTGTTCTGTCGGATGGCGTCGACGCTTGCCGACCATTCATCCGCAGTGGGCGGCGACCCAGTGAACACGCCGAGCGCTGAGTGAAGGGGGCCCACGAGCGCTGTTGCCCCGAGGGCGGCGGCACAATCCAGCGTTTCGTTCGTGGCTGCTACCGCTGCAGCGTGAACCGTTGGATCTGTGCTCGCCGGATTGTCAGCCTCACCGCGAACCGCAACAGCGGTTCTCGCGAGGCCGAGGTCGTCGAGACGAGTGCCCCACGCCGCGTAGTCGATCGAGGTGTCGAAGATCGGTACTTCGACACCGTCGTATCCCATCTCGGCCAACGACTCGAGGATCGGAATCATCGAATCGTTGAGCTCGAGCGTCCAGAGAAAGAGGTTCATCCCGACCTTCATGTGAATCAGTCCTCTGAGGCGAAGGCGTCGTCGAAGCTGCCCTCGGGGACATCCCACAACAGCTTCGAGATGTATTCGAGTGCTTCGGGGCCGCCCACGAGGCGGTCCATGCCGGCATCTTCCCATTCGATCGAGATCGGGCCTTCATAGCCGACCTCGTTGAGCATGCGAATCATGTCTTCCCACGGCACGTCGCCATGGCCAACCGAGATGAAGTCCCAGCCGCGGCTCATGCTGCCGAACGGCAAGTGTGAGGCCATCACACCATTGCGGCCATCGAGGCGCTTCTTGGCATCTTTGCAATCGACGTGGAAGATCTTGTCCTTAAAGGTTCGGATGAAGTCCGGTATGTCGAGGAACTGCCAGACGAAGTGGCTCGGATCGAAGTTGATGCCAAAGTTCGGATGATCCAGCGCTTCGAGGGTTCGAACCGTAGACCAATAGTCGAAGGCCACTTCGGTCGGATGAACTTCGAGCGCGAACTTCACGTCGTGCTCGGCATAGACGTCCATGATTGGACCCCACCGGTCGGCGAAGTCCTGGTAACCGGCGTCGATCATCGATGCCGGGACCGGCGGGAAGCCAGCGATGGTGTGCCAGATACTCGAACCGGTGAAACCGACGACGATGTCGACCCCGAACTTGCGGGCGGCGATGCCGGTGGCGATCATCTCTTGGGCGGCACGTTGGCGGACACCTTCGGGATCACCGTCGCCCCAAATGCGTGACGGCAGGATGCCCTTGTGTCGCTCATCGATTGGGTTGTCGCAGACCGCTTGGCCGACCAGGTGATTCGAGATCACCCAGCAGTCGAGGCCGTATTTCTTGAGCAACTCTCGGCGGCCTTCGACGTAGCCTTCCTCGTTGATGGCGCGATCGACTTCGAAGTGATCGCCCCAACAGGCGAGTTCGAGCCCGTCGTAGCCCCAGTCAGAGGCCAGCTTGCACATCTCTTCGAGAGGCAGGTCAGCCCATTGGCCGGTGAACAGTGTGATTGGTCGGTTTGTCATTGTCTTCCCCCTGGCACGCACCTAGTGCGTGCTTTCTATTTCTTGAATGTGATTGCTTTGAATGCTTCGGTCTGCTTCTTCAATGCCTGCTCGGCGGGCAGGCGTTCCATCGAGGACGCGCCGTAGAAGCCGTGGCAGCCGGTCGTGTTGTTGAGCACGAAGTCCGCGTCGTCGGGCATGGAAACGGCGCCGCCGTGGACGAGGACGATGACGTCTTCGCGCACGTTGCGCGCCGCGGCCGCCCACTTGTCGACGAGGGCCGGAGAGTCTTCGAGTGACGTACCCGTCTCAGCACCGATGCTGCCGCCGGTGGTCAAGCCCAGGTGGCAAACGATGATGTCGGCTCCGGCCTCGGTCATCGCCGCTGCGTCGTCCTCGCTAAAGACGTAGGGCGTCGTGAACATGTCTTGGCGATGGGCCTCGGCGATGATGTCGATCTCGTGCTGGTACCCCATACCGGTCTCTTCGAGGTTGGCCCGGAAGATCCCATCGATAAGGCCGACGGTCGGGAAGTTCTGGATCCCGGAGAATCCGAGATCGTGGAGGCGCTTCAAGAAGCGCGGTCCGTCCATGAACGGGTCGGTGCCGTTGACGCCCGCGAGGACCGGAGTCGACTTCGTGACCGGCAGAACTTCCTTGGCCATATCGACCACGATGTCGTTGGCGTTGCCATAGGCCAGCAGGCCAGCGAGTGAGCCGTGACCCGCCATGCGATAGCGGCCCGAGTTGTAGATCACGATGAGGTCGATGCCGCCCGCTTCCTCCCATTTGGCAGACAGCCCGGTGCCGGCGCCGCCGCCGATGATCGGCTCGCCGCGCTCAATCATTCCGTGGAACTTGGCGAGCAACTCTTGACGGGTGAACTGTGGCATTAGGAATCTCCTCCGGTGACTGCCTGGAAGTGGGTGAGGACGGCCTCGGCGAACTCGGGGTCGTTGATGTTGTGAGGTACGCGGACCACCTTACGATTTTCGTTCTGCTCGACTCCGGCCTCGATCGCTGCGAACAGCGCAACGGCAGCTTCGGGGTCGTGGAACGGCTGGTCGGGAGCATCGATCATCGAGACGCCACCTTCGGGAAGCAAGAAACGGACCGGGCCGGTACAAGCATTCAGCTTCTCGGCGATGAATTCACCGAAGGCAACGTTCTCTTCCACGGTCGTACGCATCAGCGTGACATTGGAGTTGTGCACGTGGAGCTTGCGGTCTTTGAACTTCTCGGGGACGGTCTCTACGGCGCCGAAGTTGACCATGTCGAGCGCTCCGCAGCTACCGACGTACGGCACACCTGATCGAGCGATTGCACCCATGCGATCCGGTCCGGCGGAGAACACACCGCCGACGGTGTGGTCCGCGATCTCGGTGGTGGTCATGTCGAGGACAGCGTCGACCATTCCAGAATCGACGAGCTTCTCCATCGACTGGCCGCCGGTGCCGGTGGCGTGAAATACCAGCGGGTCATAGGTATCTTCGAGCGACTCGACCAGCGACAACACGAGCGGAGTGGTGACCCCGAACATCGTGAGGGCGAGCGCAGGCTTTTCGCTCTCGGCGGTTGGCGCCTCGTGCTGGGCCATGCCCGCGATCGCATGCGCTGCATTTCCGAGCACTTCGCGCGAGATGCGATTGATGCCCGCGACGTCGGTGACCGAGTACATCATGGCGATGTCTGCCGGACCGACGTATGGCTGCACGTTGCCGGATGCAACGGTTGAGACCATCACCTTGGGGACGCCAACAGGAAGGGCGCGCATCGCGGGTGTGGCCAAAGCCGTACCTCCCGAGCCGCCGAGGCTAATGATGCCGTCGACGTCGTCGCGGCTGAGGATGAACTGCACCAGTGCCTTGCTCATCTCGTCGACCGCTGTGCCGCGGTCATCGGATTTCACGGCGTCCGCGCCGTCGGGATGGTGCGCAGCGACCTCACTTGGCTGCACGTCCATCGATGGATCGGAACCCTGGGTCCCAACATCGACCATGGTGGTCGATGCGCCGGCGGCTCGAATCAAGCCTGCGACATAGTGAAGTTCGTCGGCTTTGGTGTCGGCGGTGCCGACTACGTAGACGTTTGCCATGTTTGTGTTTTCCTTCCGAGGTAGTCCGCTAGCGGTCGACAGGGATCAGGTATCGACACCCAAGTAGCGGCGTTGGGCGTCAGGGTCATTCAGTAGTTCTGTTGCCGTCGTCTCCGCGGCGATTTCGCCGGCGATCATCACGAGTTGGCGGTCGGAGATGGCGGTCGCTGCACCGAGATTCTGTTCGACGACGAGTACACCGATGCCTTCCTCCACGAGTTTGTGGATGGCATCGATCAAGATGTCGACGATGGTTGGAGCGAGCCCTTCAGAGGGCTCATCCATAACGACGAGTGGTGTGTTAAGTAGCAGCGCTCGGCCAATGGCGACCATTTGTTGCTCGCCGCCGGAGAGTTCGGCTCCGCCGTTGCCTTTCCGCTCTGCGAGTCGTGGGAATAGCTCATAGACCCGGTCCGGCGTCCACGCTTTGCCACGGGTTCCTCGCTCGAGCATTTTGAAGTGTTCGTCGACACTTAGGGAAGGGAAGAGTCTGCGCCCCTGGGGAACGTAGGCCACTCCCGATTTGGCGATCTTTGATGGGTTCATCCCGGCGATGTTGCTGCCGTTGACCGAGATTGTGCCCGCTCGTGGTTCGACGAGCCCCATGATGGTGTTGCACAGCGTGGTTTTGCCCATGCCGTTGCGGCCGATAATTACGGTCGCTTCGACCCCCATCGAGAAGCTCACGCCTTCGAGTACTTGGGAGGTTCCGTAGCCTGCCTCGAGACCATTGATTTCGAGTAGCGCGCTCACGACCTGCTCCCCAGGTAGATCTCTTGGACGACTGGATCCTCGCGGATCGAGGCGGGAGTTCCTTCGCTGAGTTTGCGGCCATCGGACATGACCATGATCCGCTCAGCGACGCGTAATGCGACGTCCATATCGTGTTCGATCAAGATGAGCGTCATGTCTCCTTCGAGAGCTTCGATCAGGTCGATGAGTCGTTCGCGTTCTCCTCGGGACAGCCCAGAGGCAGGCTCGTCGAGGAGCATGAGGCGGGGCTGAGTAACTACAGCCATGCCAACCTCTAGCTGGCGGCGTTGACCGTGACTGAGGTTCTCTACCGTCGAGTCGTAGACATCGCTCAGCCAGACCTGTTCGGCCGCACGGCGACTCTGATCAGCCATTTCTTTCGAGCTCCCGCCGTGTCGCAACCGGCGGTGTTTGCCCGTCTTGCCCATGGCGGCAAGCGTCAGGTTCTCGCCGACCGAGAGGCCCGCGAACAGACGAGTCTTTTGATAGGTACGTGCTACCCCGAGCGCTGGACGCACTCGAGATGGTTTCAATGTCACGTCATCGCCAGCGATATGCACCGACCCAGTGGTGGGCACGATATCGCCGGCGATGACATTGAACAGTGTTGTCTTGCCCGCACCGTTCGGTCCCAGAATCGCGAGGCGCTCGCCGAGGCCAACCGTGAGGTCAACCTCGCTGAGCGCCAGGAGTCCGCCGAATGCCACCGAGACCCCGCGCAGGTCTAGGAGGGGTTGCGCAGCTGCGCTATCGGTGGTCTCAGTGGCTTCCATTCAGCGTTCTCGATTCGGGGTCCGGACGGGTGGGTGCTAACTAGTGGGTTAGCGCTGTGGTACGCCGTCTACAACAGGGATCGCGTTACCGATCCATGGAAGATCAGCTTCAACACAGCCAGGTGCTTCACGGCCAGGAGGCTCGGTGGTCTCGTCGAAGACGCCACCGAAGGTCTGGTCTACACCTGGGATGATTGCCACGGTCTCGGAGACAACTTCGCCAGCATCGTTGAGGACGAGCTGTGAAACAGCGGCGTCAACGATGGCCTGGTTGTTTGCATCGAGGGTGATGTTGCCATACGGAGCTTCAAGGGTCGAGCCGGTGAGGGCACCCTGGATAGCGGCTGGGCTGATGTCGCCACCGGTTGCCTCGATCGCGTTAACGAGTGCGAGACCAGCGGTGTAGAAGCTGTAGCCGAAGCCGAAGCCCAATGCGGTTGAAGGTGGAGCAGGCTCGTTACCCGAGAGCGCACCTGGGAGGGTCTCCCAAGCAGCGTCAGCGTCAGCGAGGTATGCCGAGATCTCTGGAGTCGAGACATCACCTGGCAACGATGCGAAGCCACCTACGTAAGCGCCTGCAATACCTGGGCCGAGCGCTGCGGCGAGGCCTGGGTTGAAGAACAGGTTGCCTGCGTGCTGGTCACCGGTGAGGTCACCCTTTGCGTTAACGAATGCTTCCAGCGATGCCTGGGTGCCGGTACCACCGACAACCCAGAAGTAGCCGTCAACTTCGTCTGGATCAGGGAGCTGAGCCACGAACGAGCTGTAGTCGGTCGTTCCCAATGGTGGGAAGACACGCTGGACAACGTCGCCGCCAGCAGCGCAGAACTCAGCAATGAAGCCAGCAGCCGAGGTGTGGCCGAAGCCGTAATCGTCTGCGATAACTACTGCGGTTTCCCAACCAGCGGTGTTGCGCAAGATGTCGCCGATGCCGGCGTTCCACTGAGCGCCATCACCGTTGAAACGGAAGAAGTTCGGAGCCTGGACCTGAAGGGTGGTCTCTTGGGCGCCGGAGGTTCCGTTGATGATGGTGATGTCCGGGTTGTCGAGCGCGAAGTTCGCCATAGCGATGCCTTCGTCACCAGAAAGTGGGCCGAGGATTACCTCAGCGCCGTCCTGCTCGACGAGCTGGCGGACTTCCTGGATCGCACGGTCAGCGGTGTCATCGCCACAGCCGATGCCGACGAGCTCAATGTCTGTGCCCGCAATATTTGCTCCGGTGAATCCGGTAAGCGCGGTGTCCGAGTCGTTCGGGGTTGCTCCAGCGAACTGGATGAACGGCAAGGATGCGCCACCTACAACGTCCTCATTGAAGCCACCGAAGGGGCCTTCGCACTCGGCCATGATGCCGACCTGCAAGATGCCGTCACCGTTGATGTCGTTAGCGGAAGCGCCGCTGTCGCCACCGTCGTCGCCGCTGGAGTCGTCGTCGCCGTCGGAGTCGTCGTCGCCGTCGACAACGTCTTCGACTACGTCAGCTGCATCTCCGGCAGCATCGGCAACGGTGTCGTCGGCACCGCATGCAGCGGCGATCAACGTCAGCGCTGAGAGCAGCGCCAATAGTTTGAGCCAACCTTTCGGTGGCGTGGATGTGGTTGTCATTACAGGTTCCCCCTATGTGGATGATTGAACTGCTCTGAGAACAGTTCGGGTTTCGCTTATGCGACTGATGGCTCCTCCCCGATTGGGGTGGAAGCTGTGGCGGCCGTAGGCCCCCTCTTGAAGCGGTCGAAGATGCCGACGATCCCGTCGGGTGAGACGACCACGATGAACAGAACGAGGAGGCCAACGACGGTGTTGAAGCGGTCCTCGCCAAGTCCGATTGACTCCAAGCCGGGAATATCACGCAGGTACACGTTGGCGAGAACGAAGATCAATGATCCGAGCCACGCTCCCGACAAGCGTGCGATTCCGCCGATCACGGCGATGATGAGCAGATCGATGGTTGCGCCGATGCCAATGGTGTTTGGGTCGACCTGACCGTTCCACCACACGAACAAGATTCCGGCGATTCCCGCCACAAATCCTGAGGCGATGAATGCGAGCGTTCGGTGCAGTGGAACATTGAATCCGAGGGCGGCCATTCGGATCGGCTCATCACGGATGCCTTGGAGCGTCAGCCCAAATGGGGTGTCTCCAAGCCACTGCAAGCCGAAATATGCGACGATGCTCATGGCAACGGCGAGGTAGTAGAGCGTGGTTTCGTTGTCGAGAATTGAAGGTGGGTCGATACCGGTGATGCCGCCAAAGCCTGAGAAGGTAATGACCTGGCCGAAGAAGTTGAAGCCAATGACCGAGAAGATGAACGTCAACATCAGGTAGTAGATGCCTTCTGTTCTGGCTGCGACGGCCCCGAAGATCGCCGCGACGATGACGGTTATGCCCAGGGCGATGACGGCCGACAACCAGGGGTTCCATCCGAGGGAGAGTCCGTCTGCTCCCGAGGTTCCCGAGACATTACCGACCGTGAATGCGGCGACCCCGAACAGCGTCAGTTGCGCAAGCGACGTCATTGCGGCATAGCCGGTCAGGAAGACGATGGTGGCTGCGGCAATGCCGAAAATCAGCATGCGGGTCAGCACAAAGTTGACGAAGAACCCGCTGTTGATTACCGGAGCGACGAATAGATATGCAACGGCGAGAAATCCGATGACAGAAGCTGGTGTGATCTTCATCGTTACGCCTTTCCGTACAGTCCGAGTGGTCGGGCAGCGAGCACGATGGCGAGCAGGACAAAGGTGGCGATAATCGCGAAGAAGGAGATGCTGAGCGGCAGGTAGGCCGGGGCGAATGCCAAAGTCATGCCGTACAGCAGTGAGCCAGCAACGGCGCCCTTCATGGATCCGAGGCCGCCGATGATTACGACGACCAGGCTGTTCAACAACCAGGTGCCGTCGATCCCTGTGGCTGCACCTGCGAACGAGGCGCCCATCGACCCGCCCATGCCAGCGAGGAACGAGCCGACGAAGAACGTGACGCCGAAAGCGAGTGAAATGTTGATGCCGAGCGCTCGAACCATGTCCCGGTCGTCAACGCCGGCCCGAATGACCATGCCCATCACGGTCTTGTTCAGCCAGACCCACAGCAGAATTCCGACGACCACGGCGATTCCGAGCATGAACAAACGACTCGTTGCGTAGCGGGATCCAAGGATCTCGAAGAAGTTGGTGACGTCTCCGGGCCAGATCATGCGTTGGGCGAGTCCACCGAAGCGGTCGAGCATTTGGTCGGCGAGAATCACCGAAATGGCGATCGTGATGAGCGCTTGGCGTAGGTCCTGGCCTTGGTTCCAACGAAGAAAGAACTGGTACATCAAGATGCCCACGATGGCGGCAACCGCAGCACCGACGAGCATCGGCACGAACCATGCCACCAAGCTGACCTCCTCGGGGACAATGTTGTTGGTCTTGCCGACCAACCGTTGCTGAACATCGACGCCGATGAATGCGGCTAACAAGAACAGCGATCCGTGAGCCATGTTCACGGTACGCATGAGGCCAAAGATCAGCGTAAAACCCGATGCCACAACGAACAACAGCCCGGCGAAGGTAAGCCCGTCGAGAAGGGTGACGAGAAACTCTCCCGGCTCAAGGATCGCTGGCCCCGCGCTCGTCCCCCTCGCAAAGAACAGGATCCACGCAGCGATGAACAGCCCGATCAGTCCAGAGATGATGGCGAACGGTGACAGCCTTCTCGAGCTGCCCGCCGTTGGAGCGATGCTTCCAGCGGTCAAGGGGTTACCTCTTCGAGAGTTGATGAAAGAAATTGCAGAATGGCCGCCGATGAGTCGACGTGCGCGCCCACTGCCACCCTCGTCGAGAGGGCAATTTCGTTAGCGAGAACAGCCGCAGCGTCGTTGTGGATCTGGCTCGATTCGTTGAAACAAATGAGGCTCGGGGAGTGCAGTTCGCAGAGGTCGCTGGTGTGCGCCGTTGCTACTGCGCGCCATGCCGCGGCGATCGCATGTAGATCGGGAGGTGTGTGGACGACGGGGGTGGGTCGCATAGGACGCGACGCAGCGCTCCACTGATGAAATACCTCGATGCCTTCGCTGGTGACACGTCGCGAGAGATCCTCATACTCGCTTCGAGCAGACGCCGACAGCGCGTGTAATGGGTTCAGGAGGACGAGTCCCTCAATGCGGTCTGGTCGAGTCGCAGCGAAGTGCTCGACCACGAGCGAACCAATGTTGTCCCCAATACAGATCGCAGAAACGGTTGGGATGTCGTCGAGCAGACGCTCCAGTGAGTCAACCCAATCCGATACTGATACATCTTCTCGATCGCGTGGGGAGCTAGCGAGGAGGTCCATCTCGTGCACAACGAATCGCTGAGCAATCGAATCCCGCAGCGAGGCGTAGCACTCGGGGCCGCGGCCGAGGTCGCGAACCAAAACAACGCGCACGTCAGACATCGCGTCATCCAGCGCTATGCCCCTCAAGGCACTCATCGAGCGTCACGTACCCCCTGTGCCAGAACCCCCCGGATCCAGCTATGGCAGAGAATATGCGCGGCTCCTCACAGGTGACATACGCCAAAAGAGCCCAATTCGCAGTCTTTGGAGGGGGCGCGAAAGTACTAGCGGTTTGGCCTTCGACTCCGACCCCCGGCGAGCAGCTCGGTCGTATCGGTCAGCTCCAGCGAATGGAGAACGTCAGCTGAAGCTGTTCATCTTGGTCGAGCACCGTCGGAGCGAAGTTGAACGCATTTGGCGGGCCGGTCTGTGGTTCGACACAGATGGCGTGATCGAGTTCATCGAACACCACCCAGTGGTCAGCGTTCGAGACAAGCTCCACACGAAGGTCGCCCCACGAGATGCTTGGCGGCGCGCCGACGCCGGTGAAACAGTCATCCCAGGGACGAAACTTCGGGTCGACCAGCGCGCCGGTAGGTAGAGGCTCCTCGCCCCGCTCGTACATCGCTGATGGCTGGAAGTCGAGGTGGGCCTCACCGAGCGGAGTTGCCTTCCTAAACCACGGATGCCAACCCAACATCATCGGCTGAGGTTCCGCTGCGGTAGCCGTCATCGTCATGGTGAAGCGGTCAGCGGTAATCGAGAAGCGCTGCTCGACTCGACCCGCAAAGGGCCATGGCTCGGAGAATTCGAGAGCGATTGTGCGCCCATCGATAAGTTCCCACGCACTGGTGAACCCGAATCCGTGCATCGCGTGGTCGCCAAAGTTCGTTGGTATGGCGTAGTTAGCGTCGGCGAAGGTGAATTCGCCGCGGCGGATGCGGCCAGCGAAAGGGACCATGGGATAGCAACCCCACATCACCGGGTCGTCCTCGCGTTCGACCAGCAGCTCGACGTCTCGAACGATCAGCGACGCGAGGCGCCCCCCTGCGTCCGCGTCAACGATCGCCTGCGCGTCGGTGCTGGTCAGCGTCACTATGTTTGCCACGCGTCCCGAAGTTAGCATCGCCGTGCGGCTCTAGATGCTCCGCTGGTCGCCTTCTCGCAGAATGATTGCTGCTACCTGGGTTCGGCTCCGAACTTTCAACTTGCCGAGTATTTGAGACACGTGGTTCTTCACCGTGAAAACGCTCAGTGACATCTCGTGAGCGATATCGGAGTTGCTTCGTCCGAGTGCGATCAGTTGGGCCACTTCAAGCTCTCGCTCCGTCAGGTCAGCAAGTGCGTCCGAGGTCGCCGGTTTCGTGAGGGCCATCGTGGCTTCGGGTGCTAAGGCGCTGCCTCCGCGAGCTGTGCGTCGTATCGCGTCTGCGAGGTCTTCCGCGTCGACATTTTTGAGTAGGTAGCTGGCTGCGCCTGCGGCGAGCGCCTGTCTGACCAAATCACTATCGACGAAGCTGGTGAGGGCGAGCACATGGGATTCTGACTCAGACGTCACGGTACGGATCGCTTCAACTCCACCAATTCCCGGCATTAGTAGGTCCATGACCACAACATCAGGTAGGTGCTCGGCTACGAGTTCGATCGCTTCTTCGCCGGATCTGGCACCGGCAACAATTTCCATATCATCGAATCGCGACAGGGTAGCGATGACGCCGTCGCGTAGTAGGTCGTGGTCATCGACGACCACAACCCGGATCGTTGTTGTTTCAGCAATGGTCATGGCGCTAGCCGCTCCAAACGTGCAATGACCGTCAAGGTGGTGCCTTGACCGCTGGTCGAGTCGATAGCGAGTTGCGCGCCGACATCGTCGGCGCGTTCGTTCATGATCGCCGTACCGAGCCCGCCGGGGCGAGACGCTTCAAAACCACAGCCGTCATCGGCGATCTCGAGGCGCAGCTTCCCGTTCTGGTGCGATAGGCATGCGGTTACCGATGTCGCTCCGGCGTGGCGGCTGATGTTGTTGAAAGCTTCTTGGGCAATCCGATAGAAAGCTTCTTTCACATCCAAGGGGCAGTCCGCGATGTGTTCGATATCCGCGTGAACATCTACCCTTCGTCGACTCTCGAACCCTTCGATGAGGTGGGAAAGGAGGTCGTCGAGGTGCGATTCCTCGAGGGCTTGCGGACGCAGTTCCAACAGCAGCGTTCGCATTTCTGCCACGGCCCCTGAGGTGAGGTTCTTCACACTTTCAATGTCTTCCGCGAGCGCTTCATCTTCGAGCTTGCGTTGAGAGAGCGAACTCGCCAGCAGTGAGGCAGTCCACAATGTCTGGCTGACCGAGTCGTGAAGATCACGTGCCAAACGCTGCCTTTCGTCGACCGCAGCAAGTTGAGCGGTTTGGGTGAACAGGCGCGCGTTCGAAATGGCAGCCGCGGCTTGATCAGCCACGGTGCTGAGCCGGTCGATATGGGAGCTGTCGAAGAGTCCGGCCGTTGCGCTTTCTACCAACAGGTAGCCAATGTTGTGATCGCCAATTTTCATCGGAGCGGCGATAACGCTTTGGGCATCTCGCCAAAGCCCACATGTGGGGGCGGCGCTGCCCACTTCGATAGCTGAGGGAAGAAGGGCCTCGGTGCCCAGCCGCTGCAAGATGTTGAGGTCGAGCGAGTCGCCGTCGGCGGTCGATGCCGGGCCATAGCCGAACCGCGCCCGGTAGTGCACTAGCTCCGGCACGCCCGATTCGATGAGGACTACGGCTCCAAGGTCGTGTGAGAGCAGGCGTTCTGCACCGACGAGGACCTCCTCGAGAATTTCGTCGAAGTCGAGCGAGCTCGAGATTGCGGCCGCTGTTTCTCTCATCGCTTCGGCATAGGACCGCAACTGGCGCTCTTCGGCCTGTAGGCGAACCCGTTCATCGACCTCACGCCTAAGGGTCGAGTTCGCTCGAGACAGCTCCGCGGTCCGGAGCTTGACCCGTTCGTCGAGAATCTCAAAACTCTGTCGGCGCTCTTCTTCGGCACGGAGTTTCGCGGTCACGTCCTCGGAGGTACCGAGGAGTCCGATGACTCGGCCACCTGCGTCGAGTAGAGGAACTTTGTTTGTTTCGATCTGTAGGGCGGTGCCATCGCGGCGATGAATGATCTCAAGGATTTCGAACTTGGGTTGGCCCGAGTCCATCACGCGGCGGTCCCAGTCCCGAAAGTGGTCTGCGTCCAACGAACCCCAGGGCATATCGAGGTCGGTCTTACCGATCATTTCCTCGGGCTCCAGTCCGGCGAGAGCAGCGAACACTTTGTTGCAGCCGAGGTACCGGGATTCGAGGTCCTTCCAGAAGATGGCGATGGGGATGTTGTCCATCACCAGCGAAAGCATCTGCTGGGCAGCGCGAAGGGCCTCTGTACCCTGAAGATTGCCCCCGAGAAGCGATGTGTAAACCGCGACGGTGTCCGTCATCTACGCGAGCGTAGGACATTGGTCACATCAATACCAAGCGCGCATGCTGTGCGCGTGCCCCGCTGTTGGGTAGCTACCAAATTTTCCCTGGTCGGCCTACGAGGTGGGTCGCTTCTGTCACGAACTCTTCGGGGATCTTGTCCGCAATTGACTCGTGGAGCTCTGGCAGCTTCGACCAGTGCACGCCTTGACGGTAGTGATGGGCGGTGTGGTAGCCGAGGTTGCCGGTCAGCTTGTTGTGAAGCCCGCCGACGTAGTTGCGCGATGCCGCCATGTGGTCGTCGGTGTCGAGGTTCGAGTGATGTCGGTACGTGGCGGCGATGGTGATCGTGAGCGACGTGATCATCGGGAAGATGAATAAGAACAGGCCGTGCAGCGGCTTGTTTACCGTCAAGGCCGCCACGAGGACAAGGGTCGCCAGTCCGTAGCCGACAAACGCCCGACGAAGGCGAGGATGGTTTTCGCCGACCTCCCACGCACGGGTGTAGGCGGTCAACATGGTGACGGCGGTGTAGTGGATGTAGCCGTAGGTCGATCCGTTGCGTCGGCGCCAACGGCTCTCGTCGAGCTCCTGATCGAGATAGTGCTTGTGATGGCCATGCACATGATGTAGCACCCACGCATTGGTGGTGGCGCCAGTGTGGAGGGCGAACGACATCTCAAGCAGTCGGTTGAGCGGTTTCACTCGAAACATCGGAACGTGCTGGTGGTGATGGTTCCACGCGCTGACGAAGCCTTTGATGGGAATCATCACGAGCCAGTAGGCGATCACGAACCAGAGCGACCCAACGAAGAAGTAGATAGCAAAGTCGATTGCGGTCAGCGTGAAGAAGATGGTGACGGGCACACGGTCGGCCTCGTACTTGAGAAGTTTCAACAGCCTGGGACTCCTACGAGTTGGGGCCTTCAGCCTAGCTAGCTCCTGCGACGTGCCAGCGAATGCTCAGAAGTGGACCTCTTGGCTAGAAGTGAAGCGTCGCTCCAGGATACGAACCGCGCCAAATTTGCGCGCTCAACGACAATAATTGCCGACGAGCGCGCAAGTTTGGGAGAAGTGGCTGGAGTTTGGGGAGAATGGTTAGTCCAGCAGCGACCAGAACGCGTTGACCAACGGGTTTCGGAGATGGCGTTGCAACGTGAAGAGTCCAATGTCGTACGGGGCAAGTGCCGGTTCGATATCGAGAACCCGCACGCTGCCAGCGTGAGGGCTGTTGTCGAGCACGATCTTCGGTACCACTCCAACCCCGAGCCCCAGGCTCACCATGCTCACGATGGCTTCGTTACCGGCGACCTGCGCATAGATCTGTGGAGTAGCCCCGAGCGCTAGGAACCAGGCGTCGACGCGCTCTCGGGCGATGCCACTGGCGGCGAGAATCATCGGAATGTCCTGCCAGTGGGCGGTGCGTTCAGGCGCGAACTCCGCAGTCGGCAACCCCATCGATTCCTCGGGAGCGACGAAGACGAGTGGCGACTTGGCGATTGGCTTGAAGAGGACACCCGGTTGCAGGCTCTCTGGCCGAGCCGCAATCGCGAGCTCTTCCTCCAATGCGACGACACGGTCGATGGCATGTTCTGGGTCTCCGGTCTGGAGCATGAGCTCGACACCTGGATGGGCAGGTCGGAAGCGGTTCAGCAGATCGACCAGGATGCTGTGGCTTGCCGTGACCGAACAGTAGAGGCGTATCTCGCCCGAGAGCTGTTCTGCTGGGTCGGTCAGGTCGAAGCGAATCTGTTCCCATTGCTGCAGCGCGTCTCGCGCATAACGCTGAAAGGTGTGGCCTTCTGGAGTGAGCGACACCGTTCGGTTGTCGCGGTCAAACAAGACGGCGTTGAGTTCGGTCTCGAGCTGGCGGATGTTGCGTGAGAGGGCCGAGGTGCTGATGTTCGCTCGAGCGCTCGCACGTCCGAAATGCAGCGTTTCACTCAGCACGATGAAGTGTTTGAGCGTGCGCATGTCCATGGGTTCAGTATGCGCTCACTTAACGAACGTTGCAATAAGTGGGATGCCATGTTGCAAATATCTCAATTTACGAAACATTGGCTCGCAGCTAGAATTCCAGCCATCAATCAACGAAATCGCTCTGTCTCTACGTGAAAGCCGGAACCATGGCCAACTACTTCAACACCCTTCCGCTGCGCATGCAGCTCGCCGAGCTGGCCAAGTGCCGTTTCATGCACCTCGACGAGTTCACCGAGGGCGTCGATGCCCTTATGGGCAAGAAGATTGTCGTCATTGGCTGCGGCGCACAGGGCCTGAATCAGGGTCTGAACCTTCGAGACAGTGGCCTCGACGTGTCCTACGCACTGCGCGAGGGCGCCATTTCCGAACAGCGCCAATCGTGGAAGAACGCCACTGAGAACGGGTTCACCGTCGGCACCTACGAGGAACTGCTTCCCACCGCCGACGTGGTGTTGAACCTCACCCCAGACAAGCAGCACACCAACGTCGTCGAGACCATCATGCCGATGATCAAAGAAGGAGCCTGCCTGTCCTACTCGCACGGCTTCAACATCGTCGAAGAGGGCATGTCGGTTCGTGACGACATCACCGTCATCATGGTCGCCCCGAAGTGCCCGGGCTCAGAAGTTCGCGCCGAGTACGTCCGCGGGTTCGGTGTGCCGACGCTCATCGCGGTCCACGAAGACAACGACCCCAACGGCGAGGGCCTGGCACTGGCCAAGGCATACGCCGTCGGCACCGGCGGCCACAAGGCTGGCGTACTCATGTCGTCATTCATTGCCGAGGTCAAGTCCGACCTCATGGGTGAACAAACCATTCTCTGCGGCATGTTGCAGTCGGGGTCGCTGCTGTGCTTCGACAAGATGGTCGAAGAGGGCATCGAGCCTGGTTACGCCTCAAAGCTCATCCAATACGGATGGGAAACCGTCACCGAAGCGCTGAAGTACGGCGGCGTTACCAACATGATGGACCGCCTCTCGAACCCAGCGAAGATCAAAGCGTTTGATCTTGCAGAAGAGATGAAGGACATCATGCGTCCGCTCTACCAGAAGCATCAGGACGACATCATGACCGGCGCGTTCTCGTCGGGCATGATGGACGACTGGGCGAACGACGACGCCAAGCTGCTCGGGTGGCGTGCCGACACCGCAGAAACCCCCTTCGAAAAGACCGAAGCGGGCGACGTCGAGATCTCCGAGCAGGAGTACTTCGACAACGGCATCCTCATGGTTGCGATGGTCAAGGCCGGCGTCGAGCTTGCGTTCGAAACCATGACCGACGCAGGCATCATTGCGGAGTCGGCCTACTACGAGTCACTCCACGAGACACCGTTGATCGCAAACACGATCGCACGCAAGAAGCTCTATGAGATGAACGCGACCATTTCCGATACCGCCGAATATGGCTGCTACCTCTTCAACCATGCGTGCATCCCATTGCTGGGTGACTTCATGACCGGCATCAAGAGCGATGTCATCGGCAAGGGCCTTGACCTTGATGACACCGGCGTCGACAACGCCCGTCTGATCGAAGTCAACGAAGCCATTCGTAGCCACCCGGTTGAACAAATCGGCGCCGAGTTGCGCGGCCACATGGCCGACATGAAGCGAATTGTCTGATTCGAACACTTGGGGTCTGCGCCGTTCGCTTCGCTCACTAACCAAGTTGCTTGCCCAGGAACCCACAGGGTTCCCGGGCTCACAACTCGCACCAGGAGATCTCAATGCCAACGCTGACCGATCTCACCGTCGACTTTGACGGGCGGTTTCAACTTCACGACGTCCGCTGGGAAATCACGCCGGGTCAGCACTGGCTGATAACGGGGGGCAACGGCTCGGGGAAGTCTGCGCTCGCCGCCGTGCTCGCCGGTGAGGGTGATGTCCAGTCGGGGACGCTGACCGGTCTGCCCGCAAGGGTTGCGCTGGTGTCCTACGAGCGGCAGGCCGAGTTGATCGCCGCCGAGCTACGTAAGGATGACGCCGACATCCTCGATGTGATCTCGGAGGGCACGCCGGTTGCCGAGATCATTGCCGATGTTTGTGAAGACGACGACCTTGCACAGACCCTGGTCGACACGTTGGGTCTGCGCCCGCTGATGGGCCGGGCGTTCCGCAAGCTGTCGACGGGGGAGACCCGAAAGGTCATGCTCATTCGAGCGCTGACGAGCCGCCCTGAACTGCTAGTTCTGGACGAGCCGTTCGACGGACTCGATCACGACTCGCTGCTGTGGTTGCAAGGCCACCTGAGCGCCTTGGCTGAGACGGTACCGATGGTGCTGGTGCTCAACCGGTTTGATGAGTGCCCGGACTTCATCACTCACGTCGCCTACATCGACGATGGGAAGCTGCTTCATCAGGTCGACCGTGCCGACGAGCAGGCCTTTGCCGAGCTGCATCAACTGCTGCATCTAAAGACCAGCGACCTCGACGTGCCCCCGACCGACCCGGCTATCGAACTTGGGCCCTTGGACCCCACCGAACCGCTGGTCCAGCTGACCGGAGCGACCGTTCGCTACACCGACAACACGGTGTTCGAGAACCTCGACTGGACGATCGAAGCGAACCAGCACTGGCAAGTGGCCGGGCCAAACGGCAGCGGCAAAACCTGTCTGCTATCGCTCATCACGGGCGATCACCCGCAGTGCTACGTCAATGACATCAAGGTCTTCGGTTTTCAGCGGGGTACCGGCGAGAGCATCTGGCAGATCAAGCAGTACATCGGGTACGTCTCCACAGCGCTGCAGTGGGAGTACCGGGTTGGCACCAGCCTGAGGAACGTCATCATCTCAGGCTTCTACGACAGTATCGGGCTGTACACAAAGAGCACCGACACCCAGAAGGCCATCGCCGACGATTGGCTAGCTGTGCTCGGCATGGTCGATCGGGCCGATGAGCCCTTCAACGCCATGTCCTTTGGCGAGCAGCGCTTGGCGCTGATTGCGCGGGCGATGGTGAAGCAGCCGCCGCTGTTGATCCTCGACGAACCGTGTTTGGGGCTCGACGATTTGAACCGTCAACTGGTGCTGGCATTGATCGAACGCATTTGTTCCTCGAGTGAAACCACCGTGCTCTACGTCAATCACCGCGAACAAGATCGCATTGACGGGATCGACAACAACCTCACCCTCGGCTAGCGGCCCCATCACACTCCCAAACTTGCGCTCGTTGGCAATAATTGCCGTTGAG
>CAZLWE010000050.1:0-24898 GCA_964562985.1 uncultured Acidimicrobiales bacterium | reverse complement strand
AATCGGACTCGCCGTGATGGGCCAGAACCTGGCCCTCAACGTCGCCGATCACGGCTATTCGATTGCCGTCTACAACCGCACGACCGAAACGACGATGGACTTCGTCGCGGGAGCTGACGACTCTCAAGATGTGCGCGGCACCGAGACCATCGAGGAGTTCGTGGCGGCCTTGGAGCGTCCCCGCCGAATTCTGTTGCTGGTGAAGGCGGGCAAGGTTGTCGACGTGGTCATTGAGCAGCTGCTCCCATTTCTCGAAGAAGGCGACATCGTCGTCGACTGCGGTAACTCGCTGTTCACCGATAGCGAGCGCCGCACCGCTGAACTCGCGCCAAAGGGCGTGCGTTTCGTCGGCTCGGGAGTCTCCGGCGGCGAAGAGGGTGCCCGTCACGGTCCATCGATCATGCCCGGCGGCGACGCAACCGCTTGGCCCGAACTCCAAGGGGTTCTCCAAGACATTTCGGCGAAGGCCGGGCCAAACGACGACGAGCCGTGCTGTTCATGGATCGGCTCGGGCGGATCCGGGCACTACGTGAAGATGGTTCACAATGGGATCGAGTACGGCGACATGCAGGTGCTGGCCGAAGCCCATCTCCTCCTCAAAGCTCTCGGCCAGAGCGCTGATGGTATGGCTTCTACTTTCACCGAGTGGAACCAGGGTCGGCTCCAGTCCTACCTGGTCGAGATCACTTCGGAGATCCTCGCCGCCAAAGACGACGACGGAACCCCAATGATCGACGTGATCCTCGATGCTGCAGGCCAAAAGGGCACGGGCAAATGGACGGTCATTTCGGCGATGGAACTTGGCCAACCGCTCATGTTGGTCAGCGAAGCGGTCGGCGCCCGCATCGTGTCGTCGTTCGTCGACACCCGCCGTCGTGCCGAGGAGATTCTCGACGGGCCGGCGAACCCATCGGTGGGCGAGCTCACCGCCGCCGATGTCGAAGCTGCGGTCTACGCCGCCAAGCTCGTCTCCTACGCACAGGGCTTTATGCTCCTGGCCGATGCCTCCCGTGAACATGAATGGTCACTCGACCTCGGCGCGATCGCACGACTGTGGCGCGGCGGCTGCATCATTCGGGCGGTGTTCCTCGACGACATCTCACGCGCATACGCCGACAACCCTGACCTCGAGAACCTGCTGTTCGACTCGTTCTTCGCCGATGCCATCAAGACCGCGCAAGAGGGCCTTCGCAAAGCCGTCGTCGCCGCATCACAAGCCGGCATCGCAATCCCCGCCCTGTCATCGGCGCTCTCGTTCTACGACGGCTTCCGCTTGGGCAGAGGCTCGGCGAACATCATCCAAGCCCAGCGCGATTACTTCGGTGCCCACACATTCGAGCGGGTGGACAAGCCCCGGGGCGAATGGTTCCACCGCGATTGGGCCGAGACGGGCGGCTCGGCCGTCTCGGGTAGCTACTCGGCCTAGTTCCCTGCGGAGTCGATAACCCAAGCGAGTTAGAGCGGATCGGCGCCGTCCAAGATCTCGTTCGCCCTACCGAGCAGGTCCAAGACAGTGCGACCGAATCCCTCGATGTCCAGGCCCGCACTGTCACCCATCGACCCTTTGGAGTATCGGGTGTAGACACCTTCGAGGATGCACGCGAGGCGCCAGTTCGCGAATGCGACAAAGAAGTCGAGGTGCTCGACCCTCTGGCCTACCTCACTTTGGTACCACTCGACGATCTGTCCACGGTTCGCAAAGCCATTAGCGACGGTGGGGGAACCCTCCAAGGCTTGCAACGAGTCTCCCTCCTGGCTCCAGTACGCAAGGGTCTGGCCCAGGTCAGCGCGGGTGTCGCCTAGCGTGCAGAGTTCCCAGTCGAGGACAGCCATGACCGCACCGCTCTCGCCGACGATGCAGTTGTCGAGGCGATAGTCGCCATGGACGATGCCGACGCCCTCTTGCTCGGGGATCCGGTCAACTAAGCGGGTATGCACCTCACCCATCAAGGAGACGTCTCGCATGCTGATCGCCGTGAACTGACGCTCCCACCGTTTGAGTTGGCGGGCAATGTAATCGTGACCTCTCGAGAGCGTGTCGAGGCCGACGTCGGCGGGGTCCACCCGGTGTAGATCCGCGAGCACGCCCATGAGGTTGCGTGACGCGTCATGACGGACCTCTTCGGTGAGCACTTGAGCCTGCTCGACATCTCTGATGACAAGTCCATCGACGAAGTCCATGACGAAGAACGGTGCACCGATCACGTCGAGGTCGTCACAAGAGTCGACGATCACCGGCACCGGAATTGTGCTGGGCGCCAGCGCTCCCATGATGCGCTGTTCTCGCAAAACGTCATGGGCAGACTCCAACACGTGTCCCGTCGGAGGCCGACGCAAGACCCAAGACGAACCGGCTGCGTCGGTCAGTTTGAATGTGAGGTTGCTACGGCCACCAGCGATCATTTCGATGGTGAGCGGTTCGACTACCTCCACTCGCTCGCCGAGCCAGGCCAGAAGGGGGTCGTACTCCACCCCAACCGGAGCGGTCATGGTGTTTGCTGCGAGGTGTAGAAGTCACGCTTGGGGTCGTAATCGACTCCGGCGGCTTCTCGGGCCCGCAATTCAGCGCGACCGACCACGTGCCAATGCACCTCGTCGGGTCCGTCGGCCAGGCGCAGTGTTCGTTGCCCGGCGTACATTTCGGTAAGGGGTGTCCACTGGGATATGCCCGCCCCACCGTGCACCTGAATCGCCTCGTCGATGATCTCGCACACTCGAATCGGCACCATGGCCTTGACCGCGCTGATCCACACGCGAGCTTCGGCGTTTCCGAGTTCGTCCATGGCCTTGGCTGCAGTTAGGACCATCCGGCGCATGGCTTCGATATCGATGCGAGCCTTCGCAACCATTTCGACGTTCTTGCCCAGATATGCGATCGGTTTGCCGAACGCCTCGCGACTTAGGCCACGTTGCAACGTGAGATCGAGCGCCCGCTCCGCCGCACCGATGGAACGCATGCAGTGATGGATACGGCCCGGGCCAAGACGCAGCTGAGAGATCTCGAAGCCGCGCCCCTCCCCTAGCAACATATTCGATGCCGGCACACGCACGTCGTTGAAACGAATGTGCATATGACCGTGCGGAGCGTCGTCGGTTCCAAAGACGTGCATCGGTCCGAGGATCTCGTAGCCCTCCGCATCGGTTGGCACGAGAATTTGCGACTGGCGTTGGTGAGCCGGACCGTCGGGGTTGGTCTGGAGCATCACGATCATGATCTTGCAGCGAGGGTCGCCAGCGCCGGAGATGTAGTACTTCTCCCCGGTGATCACCCATTCGTCGCCGTCCTTGATGGCCTGGCACGAGATCTGCTTCGCATCCGACGACGCGACGTCGGGTTCGGTCATGGCATAGGCCGACCGAATTTCGCCTGCGAGCAACGGTGTGAGCCACCGCTCCTTTTGCTCGTCGGTGCCGACGCGCTCGAGAACCTCCATGTTCCCGGTGTCGGGAGCGCTGCAGTTCATCGTTTCTGACGCGATCGGGTTCTTGCCGAGCTCGGTTGCGATATAGGCATAGTCGAGATTGCTCAACCCCTCGCCGGTCTCTGCGTCGGGAAGGAAGAAGTTCCAGAGCCCAGCGTCGCGGGCCTTGGCTTTGAGCTCGTCAAGGAGTTCGAGTTGCCCCTCGCCGTAGCCCCAGCGCTCAGCACGGCCCTCGCCCAGACGGAAGAACTCGTGGGTGTGCGGCGCGACCTCGTCGGCGATGAAGGCCTTCACACCTTCGAACAGGGGGCGAGCCGCTTCGGACATGCGCAGGTCATACATCTCTGGAGTGCTCGGCAAAGCTGTCACGTTCAAGGTCCCCCTGGATAGATGCCCAACTTAGGTGACCTGGCGTCGGGTCTTTGCATCCTGAGCCGGGCCTGAGCTCTAGGAATCGCGCAGGCCGGCGAAGAACGCCTTCAAGGTTTGGGCGCACTCGTCACCGAGGACGTTGTGCTGCACCTCGAAGGTGTGCCGCAGCCGAGGGTCGACGCCGAAGTTGTAGACCGAGCCAGCGCTCCGGCTTCGAGGTCGGCCGCACCGAAGACGACCTTTTGAATACGGGCGTTCCACGAGGCCAAACTACAAATTTGCGCGCTCGACGGCACTATTTGCCGTGCAGCGCGCAAATTTCGGTGATGGAAACCCTGTTGCGGTAGAAAGCACCTATGAGTTCTTCTGATCAGCCGGCCGCCGTCGGCATTGCACCTGGCCATTTCCCTCCCTCACCCCTTGAGGCTGGTCACACCACGCCGTGTCCCCGTCGAATCCGGGCGATGATCGGCGACGAATGGGTGATCGATTCCACGAAGGTCATCTACTACTGGGAGCACCCGTACTACCCGAAGTACCTGGTGCCGCTGGCCGACATTCGCACCGACATGGTGCCTGACGAAGCGCTCAAGGCAGTCGATGACACGAGACCCGATCACCGACTGGTTACGTGGCAGGCCATGGACCGTTGGTTTGAGGAGGAGGAAGAGGTGTTCGTGCACCCTCGCAATCCCTATGTCCGCGCCGACGCCATTCGATCGAATCGACCGGTTCGAGTCGAACTCAACGGAGCGGTGCTCGCCGACGCCCCCGGCTCGGTGATCGTGTTCGAAACCGGGCTCCCACCTCGGTACTACCTCGACAAGGCATCGATTGATTGGTCGTTGCTCACGAGCACCGATACCGAGAGCCGGTGCCCATACAAAGGCACGACCTCGGAGTACTGGAACGCCACCGTTGATGGCGAAGAAGTCACCGACATCGCGTGGAGCTACAACTTCCCGACCATTCCGATCACCCCGATCGCCGGGTTGGTGGCCTTCTATGACGAAAAGGTCGAGCTAACCGTCGGCTGACCGAGGCTTGACTGTTCCCTTTGGACACAGCCTCAGCGAGAGGTGCCAGCGGATCAGGATCAGCCGGGCCAGTCCGCCAGCTAGTGCGATTCGGAAACCATGTCCGTGTAACTCGGCTCCCAGCGGATCTCTTCAATCCGTTGATCGAGCTCAGCGGGCGACATCGCTTCGGCGACACCGGAATCCATAGCCACTTGGGCAACGACACGCGCTATGCGCAAACTGACTTCAGGTGCTTCACCGAGGGGAGGAAGAGCTCCATCAAAGCGCGTTGCTGTGCCGCCCGGGGTGGCGACCGCTTTTGCTGCAGCCATCAACATGTCGTCGGTTACCGCTGTTGCTTTGGCGGCGACCACGCCGAGACCGATCCCGGGGAAGATATAGACGTTGTTCGACTGGGAGATCGTGAAGGTTTCGCCATGTAGCGTCACCGGATCGAATGGTGACCCTGTCGCCACGACGGCACGACCTTCGGTCCATTCGAGTAGATCTTGCGGCACACCCTCAGAGCGGCTGGTTGGATTCGAGAGAGGCATGATGATCGGGTGGGGCACGTGCTCGGCCATCGAGCGGATGGCCTTCTCGGTAAACAAGCCCGGCACTCCCGACACCCCGATCAGCACCGTTGGCTTGAAGTGTCGAACGGTGGCCTCCAGTGCGGATTCTCCGTCTTCGGCTACCCAATCGGTTGTGAGATGTTCAGGATGCGCGAGCGGGCGCTGATGGTCGCGCAAGTCGTCTCGGTTCGAATGCACTACACCGTCTGCATCGAGAAGAACGAGGCGGTGTTCAGGGTCATCCACCCCCGCATCGCGGAGGCCAGCGACCAGCATCGATCCGATTCCCGAACCGGCAGAGCCCGCTCCGAGAATGACGATCCGCTGATCGGCGAAGGAAGATCCGATTTGTTCGACAGCGCTGTTCACCACTGCGAGCGATACCGCTGCGGTGCCTTGGATGTCGTCGTTGAAGCTGAGTATGCGATCCCGGAAACGTTGGAGGATCGGAGTTGCGTTTTCTTGGGCGAAGTCTTCCCACTGCAGCAGCACGTTGGGCCAACGCAACCTGACCTCTTTGACGAACTGCTCGATGAAGGAGTCATAGTCGGCCTGTTCAACGCGGTTGGACCGTTGCCCGAGGTAGCACCGGTCCGACAAGCGCTCGTCGTTGTCGGTGCCGACATCGAGCATGATCGGCAAGGTCCGAGCCGGGTCGATTCCACCGAATGCCGAGTAGAGGCTGAGCTTGCCAATGGGGATTCCCATACCGCCAACGCCTTGGTCACCGAGTCCGAGGATGCGTTGGCCATCGGTCGCCACGATGACATCGACCGGGCGGGTGATCGACTCGAGCTGCTCGCGCATCCGGTCACGGGAGTCGAACGATAGGAACAGTCCGCGGGGTCGCCGATAGATACGGCTGAACTCTTGGGTGGCCTGACCAACGGTCGGGGTGTACACGATCGGCAACGTGTCCGTCAGGTTCTCCTTCACGAAGCGCAAGAAGAGCACTTCGTTGGAGTCCTGCAGCGCTCGCAGGTAGATGTGCTTACCAAGCGGGTCCTCGAGACGGTCGAACTCGCTTCGGGTACGAAGCAATTGGTCTTCGATGGTCTCGATCGCCGGAGGAACTTGGCCTTCAATACGAAGAAGCCGACGCTCTTCCAGAGTGAACGCTGTGCCCTTGTTGCGTAGCGGATCGTTCAGAACGTCTTGGCCGTGATGGATCGAAGAATCGGTCGTCGTCATAAGTGCGCCCCGAGTAGTTGTCATCGGAAAAGTAACTCTCGCAGCGCGCTGGTACCAAGTTTCCCGCCGGACAGTTTCAACTAGCAGCAGTCGTGTTCGGCTCCGTCGAGAATGAACGCTCCGCAGTTGAACCGCTCGCACCGGTAGCCGTGGCGAATTTCGTCCGCCTCGTGCTACTTTCGCCAGCACTCACCGCTACCGGCAGGCGAGCCTCCGGATTCGGAAGCGGGCAGATCCAGTTCCCCCACACACAAGACGGGTGATACGAGTAGTTGAAGTCGATGATCAACTCGCCATCATACCGATGACCCCGATGACCCCGATGACCCCGATGACCCCGATGACTCGACGACGACATCGACGCTGGTCGCCCCGACATCAAAGCCTGCTTCGCCTTCAACCGCTGGCGCGCCCGTCGGCGGCGTCTCGGCCAATGTGGCACGAAGCTGGCGGGTCAGTTCTTCCCACGGTTCCATGTTGTGCGCCTCCTGCAGCCGAAACGGGCGATCAGCCTGCGGCCAACCGATCTCGTCCGTCTCGCCAGAACTCGGCTGCTACAGCAACCGGATCGGCTCCTTCTGGAAAATCAGACAGGCGCAATACCGAGCCGGTGAAGGTGGTGGAGTTCCACTTAGGGTCTTCGGCGTCGAGGTTGAGCCGGTCGGGCCACCAGGCGCTGAGATAGAGGTATGGCTCATCGATGGCGTGATCGCCTGGCGATGCCCCGTAGCTGCCTCGGTGATCCTCATCGCCAATTTCGATGGCGGGATCGAAATGGCCGGGCCACAGTTGCGGCTCGGAGGCATCGACGGATAGTTCGTCTCCTCGAACTTGTTCGAGTGCTTCGAAGGCAGCACCGAACCACTCCCCCAGCCAGAGCGACGACTGCTCGTCGATCATGAGATCCGCGTCGGCGTCACCAACCGCTGGTGAGTCGCCCTCGGCGGCGGTGTCGGGGTCGATGGCGGTCCCGAGGAACTCTGCGGCTGAGTTGAGCGAAGTGATCGGGCTCGTGCGGCTGGACCCGTCGGCGGCCTCGTCGATGAGCTCGCGTCCTTGGATGCGGATCCGTCGCCCGTCGAACTCTGGTGTGCCAAAGCCCGACGGCGCCGCGCGAAGTCCGAATCGGCCGGTCGCTTGATAGCGAACCGGGGCCACAACGTAGGTGGCCAAGCGGTGAAGTGCGGTTCGAGTTGCGCTCAGGTCAGCGGGGGCTGGTGTAAATGGTTTCATTTTTCGCTTTCAGATTTTGAATTTAGATTAGGAATGCGTCGGTGACGATCTCGACGAGCGCGGGCCCGTCGTGGGCGAGTGCTTGTTCGACGGCGGCATCGATTTGGTCGATCTCGGTAACCCGTGAGCCGTGAACCCCACAGAGTTCTGCCATCTTCCCAAAGTCAGGATTGACCAGATTGGTCTGCCACACTTCCCACTCGGCGGTTCGCTGCTCTTTGGAGATCTTTCCGAGCTCGTTGTTGTTCAACAAGATGTGGGTGATGTTCATCTCGTATTTGGCCAAGGTGGTCAGTTCCATGGCGTACTGACCGAGGCCTCCGTCGCCGCTGATGCTGACGACTTGGCGACTATCGCCAACAGCAGCCCACGCTCCCATCGCTGCGGGGAGCGCAAAGCCGATCGATCCCAGGTAGCCCGACATCAATACGTCTTGGCTCCCACTCGATTCGAAGTATCGGCCAAAGGAGTAGGTGTTGTTGCCAACATCGACCGTGATGACCGCTTCCTTGTCGACGAAACGAGAGAGCGAAGCCATGACGGCGGCCGATCCGATGCCACGTCCGGAATCGTCGCTAACTCGACTCGCTTTTTCTGCTCGCCAAATCGACCAGCGTTCGTTGAGTTCGTCGCGCAGGTCGAGACACTTGCGTGACTCCGGCAGCGAGTCCGTAAGGGCCTTAGCCGTGACCGCAACATGACCTTGGAGTGGGATGTCGACGGGATGGAACCGGCCGAGCGCCATCGGGTCGGTGTCGACCTGGATGAGCGGCTTGTATTCGGCGATGCCAGTGTGGTTCGCAAAGCTCGCGCCGAACACGATGATTAGATCGCTCTCGTTCATGAACCAACTGGCGACGGGGGTTCCAGAGCGACCGAGCACCCCACACCCATTGGGGTGATCGTCACCGACTAAGCCCTTGCCCTTGAAGGTCGTGGCTACGGGAGCGCCGAGTGCGTCGGCGAGCTGGAGCACTTCGTCCATATGGCCGTTTGCGCCGTTGCCCACGATGATCATGGGGCGCTCGGAGCTAGCGATGGCGTCGACCGCTCGTTGCAGTTCGCCCGCGGGAGGCGCGATCTCGTTCACACCCATGCGGCCATCGGGGCCGCCCGCTGGTGTGTCCTCATCGACGGCTTGGTGCTGGACCTCATCGGGGAAGATCAGGTGCGCAACATCTCGCTCGACGGTTGCGGTCTTCATGGCCAGCGTTGCGAGCTCGGCGTGGTTCGAACCGGCGTGGACGGTTTCGCTGAAACGCGAGACATCGGCGAAGGCACCTTCGAGGTCGGTGTCTTGGAAAGCGCCGCGACCCTTAACGTCGGAGGGAACCTGACCGCTTAGGGCGAGTACTGGCGCACGATCTTCTTTGGCGTCGTAGAGGCCGGTCAAGAGGTTGGTTGAGCCTGGCCCCGCAATGCCGAAGCATGCTGCGGGCCGGCCGGTTAGCTTGCCGAATGCCGTGGCGGCAAAGGCTGCCGCGCCTTCGTGACGGATGCCAATGTAGGTGATCTCGCCGCGTCCTTCAGCCTTTCGGAGCGCATCGGCGAATCCGAGGTTGGAGTGGCCCACCATGCCGAACACGTGGGACAAGCCCCAGTTGATCATGGTCTCGACCATCACATCGGACACGGTGCGAGGCAATGGCGTGGGCTTGGGTAGAGCCACCCAGACGCCGTCGTCGCGGACCTCGGTTTCGAAACATGCCGGGGCGTCAGAGAAGCCACCCGGCGGCTTCCCGGTGAGTGGCGAGTAGTCGTAGCCGTGCCAAGGGCAGCGGAGCCAACCCTTTTCGATGGAACCTTCGCCGAGCGGGCCGCCTTGGTGTGGACAGGCGTTGTCGACACATCCGTACTGGCCCTCGTAGTGGCTCACCGCAAAGGTCTGACGACCAACAGCGACCGTCGTAACTCGGCCTTCTTTGAGTTCACCCGGCTCGAGAATCCGATGCCATTCGATTTGGTCGTCTTGTACTTTCGTCATAGTGCCCCGAACCTACACCGCATCAAGATTGGGCGACACAGTTCAGAACCATTGAATCCGAGCTGGCGTTCAGTCGGGCCGAAAAACGATTGAGGGCCGGGTCCTTGCAGGAATGCCCACATTACTGGTGACGAGCGAGCGACGACCTAGAGCAAAATTGTTTCCAAACCACAGGGGATCCCAGAATTGACAATTCTCCGTTCAATCCTTCTCGACTACTAAACATGCAGTAGGAGGCGCCGAACGGATTAGTGCGGGCGGAACGAAAGGCGGGAACATGAAAAGAGATGCGCGACCTCCGGATCAAGTACCGGGAATCGATATGAACCGATTGGCACGAGAAGCCACTCCCAGCGGGAACGTGGTCTCGGCATGGCACCGAATCGATCAAGCGCTCAACAGACATTGGGATACCCCATTGCTGACAGTGCTTCGATATCTGACAGGACCTGTTGACGGACTGAGCAGTGCTGCTTCGAAGGATGCCGTTATAGACCTGACGAGAGATTCCGACGTGCGCCGAAGTCCACTTCCGGAGTGTGCTTGACACGCATCCGGCAACACCAACTCCCAATTACGAGACTCCAGAAGGGCTCAGGACCCGCAGGTTCTGGGCCCTTCGCAGTTCCAGGGATCCTCTCGGGAGCGACCATCGAGTCAGCTTCAAAGGTGACCCTCGAGCGACTAAACCAGTGCAGGTCTCAACGCGTGCAGGTCGAAAGATCGCCTTCGGCAAGAGAGCTAAGTGCGGCCAGCGCCTAACGGCGCTGGCCGCATAGGGCAGCCCCGCCGGCAGCCCTATATCGACTTAGCATACTGTCTATATCGGTTAAGAAGCGCGATAGTCAAGGGTTCGGCTGATAATTGCGCTAGTGTCGAGGATGTGGTTCAGCGTCTCACCAAACCCACGGCGCGAGTCCTCACCCTTCTGCTTGAGGCCGAGGGTGGGCAGGCGTACGGCCTGGAGATTGCGAAAGGCGCGCAAGTCGGCCCCGGGACCCTCTACCCCATGTTGACCCGACTCGAGAGCGTCGGCTGGGTGGATAGCTCCTGGGAGGACATCGACCCTGCAGATGAGGGCCGCCCCGCTCGTCGGTACTACACGCTCACCGCTCAAGGCCGCCTAGACGCGCGAGCGATCCTCGATGATCGCGGGACCCTGGGCGATGGAAACTTCGCCCAGGCCTAAAGCGTTCTAGTCACCTCGGCAACTACGTGAGCACCGGGTCGTCCTGGCGCGCCTGGTCGTCGAAAACTTTTTGGCGACCCACGATGGAGTAGCACGCCCATGCGAGTCCGGCCGACGGTACGAGGTACATCAATACTCCGAAACGATCGAATCCACTCAGCGACGCACTGTTGATCGCGACGACCACCATGTTCAAGGCGGCTCCGGGAGCGAGCAATCCAACAGAGAGCCGAAGAATTCGATAGCTATACCGACCTCCGTAGCTCGATACCACCCACAAAGTCAGTCCCAAGATGATCATCACGTGCGGGATTGTCGCGCTCACCTCGGCATCGATGGGAGGTCCGAAACCTGTCAGGCGACGCACTGCGATCTCGATGAAGCTGCCCGTGGAAGCAATAGCTATGCCGACCCGCGATCGTGTGGAGTCGAGCAAACGTCCCTCGAAGCTCCAGAACCCGGACGCCATCAGTAGGATGCCGATGATGATCCCCAATTCCCCCACCACGATGGCCCAGACGCCCGAACTGATTCCGAGCACCAACAGGACAGTGGAGGGAAATATCGAAAAGAGTAGGCCGATACTCAGCTCGGCATATGCCGTCTCGCTGTCGGCTCGAATGGCCAGCGTCATGCGCGGCGCCGCAACGATGAGCCGACACACGTAACCCAGCGCAGCGAACCATCCAACTTCGCGGTGAACAACCTCCAGCTCGCTTCGCCATTCGTCAAAGAACCGAGCCTGATGAGTTACCGGGAGCAACGCCACCGCCACGCGCAAAAGAAGAACCGCAAAGTTCACGATGTCGCACAATTCCCAGCCATCTGTCCACTTTAGCGCACGGTCCGGCGTGCTCGATTACTCGTTTTGACCCGGCTGTGCTTACGAGCGTCTTCGCGACCACTACGATCACAACATGGCGAACGAAAATCGATCTAATGGCGAACCTACGGACCCGCGCGAGGCGTTCGAACAACTTCGGAGCCAGATGCTCCAGTCGCTCAACAAGAGCCTGACCGACGCATTCGAAGTCCTCCAGGACGTTGGCTCGGCCATTGAACAACGTCTCGAAGAGGTCTTTGGCTCGGGGGATAAGTCCAAGGGTGCGAAGCCCGGTGACGGAGCGGACGTCGTCGACACGACTGCAACCAAAGCAGCGAAAAAGAAGGTGACGTCCAAGAAAGCGCCAGCGAAAAAGAAGGCGGCAGCCAAAAAAGCACCAGCGAAAAAGAAAGCCGCAGCCAAGAACAAGGCGGCGGCATCTACGGGCCCTACTCGCGACGAGCTCTACGAAGAGGCCAAGAAACTCGATATTGCCGGACGCTCGAGCATGACCAAGGCCCAGCTACGGCGTGCGATCAAGAAGGCCAAGGGCTAGCACCACGACAAAAGCCCGGAACCGTTGAGGCTCCAGGCCCTAGTTCCACTGGCCTCAAGCCAGCGGTGATAACCGAGTTCCTCCGAATACTCGAAGTCGATGGACCCGGCCATGTTGGAAACCCAAACCAACGCCACTCCACTCGGCACCCTGGCCACACCCACCGATGTTGCCGCCGCGGTATCAGCGGTGATCCATCACCTACCGATGACGACGGGCTCGATCATTCCCGTCGACGGCGTGCCGGTCATCTGCGCCATCATTTTGGCGCTGACCAAACCAGCTTTCTGGTGGATCGACGTCGAGCCCACACCGGGTGCCTTGGTCGTCAACACCGGCGACATGATGCAGGTCTGGTCGAACAACCGCTATCAGGCGGCGCTTCACCGGGTGGCTCCACGCACCGATCGCGCCCGCTACTCACTCCCTTACTTCTTCAACCCCAGCTACGACACGGACTACGCGCCGCTACCCGGTTCGGTGGCGATCGACGATCAGCCCCACTACCGATCGATCAACTGGGGCCAGTTCCGCCAAGCCCGAGCCGACGGTGACTTCGCCGACCGCGGCGCCGAAGTACAATCACCGACTTTGCTCTCTAGACACCCTGGCTCGACGTCGGCTGAAATCGGACTGCTAGTTTCGGCCACAGCGGAGGCCACTCAATGACGAAACGAGAATCTGATGGCTGAAATTCTCATCGTCGCACTCGCCATTTATGGCTATGCCATGGTCTCGGAACGTTCCGCCATGTCCCCGATCACTGCACCGATGGTGTTCACCACGATCGGTCTGATCTTCGGGGTCGGTGGTATCGACTTGTTCAATCTCGACCTGGAGGGCGAGAGCGTAGCGATCCTTGTCGAAGCGACCCTTGTGTTGGTGTTGTTCACCGACGCCGTGCGAATCGACCTGCGGGCGCTGCGTCACGAGTCGAGCCTTCCGGCACGGCTACTCGGCATCTCGCTTCCGCTCACAATTGTCGCCGGGACGGCGTTGGCGGTCCTGTTGTTTGACCAACTCAACCTCGCCGAGGCGGCCTTGCTCGCCGCGGTGCTGGCTCCAACCGACGCTGCACTCGGCCAAGCTGTGGTGAGCGACAAGCGACTTCCGGTCCGCGTGAGGCAAAGCCTCAACGTCGAGAGCGGCCTCAACGACGGCATCGTCGTCCCAATCGTGACTGTACTGATCGCGATTAGCGCAGCTGAGGCTGGCGGAACATCGAACGCAGGGATGGGGATCTTTGTAGGCCGCCAGATTGGGTTTGGTCTGCTGAGCGGCGTTGCGATTGGCGCCGCGGGAGCTTGGTTGCTCCACTACCAAGCGTCTCGGGGTCAGATCGAAGGCGTCTTTCGCCAACTGGCGACAATCGCCATCGCGGCGGCAGCGTTCGCCGCCGCTTCCTTGCTCGACGGCAACGGGTTTATCGCTGCATTCGTCGCCGGTATCGCCTTCGGGCAAAACGCTCCAGAACAGTGCAGCGACGTTTCCGACTTCACCGAAGACGAAGGCGAGCTACTAACAGCGATCACCTTCATCACATTCGGCGCGGTCCTGATCGGTCCTCGTCTCGATGAGCTCACCTGGGAAATCGCGGTCTACGCAGTCGCTTCGCTGACTGTCGTTCGCATGCTTCCTACCCTTATATCGATGATTGGAACCGGCGCTCACCTTGAGACCCGCCTCTTCGCTGGCTGGTTTGGTCCACGAGGGCTTGCCTCCATCCTGTTCGCTCTCGTCGTGCTCGAAGAACATCAAACGCCAGCTACGCAACAGATCTTCACGGTGGCCATGTGGACAGTGCTCGCCAGTGTCTTCGCCCACGGACTCACAGCGAGCCCTTGGACCGGCCGGCTTGCGCGCCGCCTCCGGGAAGCCCCACAGGACATACCCGAAAGGTCTCCTATGGCAGAGATGCCGACCCGCAGACGGCGTAACGGCTAGTGATTCCTCGAATCGTGTCGTTGTTTGGAGTGCCGGAACCGTTGAGATTCCGGGCCCAAAATGACAAGTTGTTGAGAGTTCGATAGGGAATATCTCCTCAGGCGATCGGTACCAGACAATTTTGATGGTCCACAGCACTTGGCCGCGCCAAAGAGAGCCCGTGCTTCTCCCGAGGCCATGTCGGCATCGAGGTCGCCAGATGTCGGTCGTGTCGCTGGCCCGGATGTTCAGCAATTTCACCGTTCGCCCACCGATTCTCGCCCCACCTGATCGTTCACGGTTTCTCCGGAACGATCAGGTGGGCGAGGTTGGCTTAATGGTTGGTTGTGGACGGTTTGGTTGTTGTTTAGCCGAGGGCCTCGTCTTCTTCTCGGCGGCCTCGGGTCATGAGGAGCGCCCAGCCACCAGCTGCGAGGAGCATGAGTGCAACGAGTGCAAGGTTACGGCTCTCCGTGCCGGTGAAGGCGAGCGGACCAGATGGTGGAGCCGTCGCTGCTGCGGCGACGGTGATGCCGGCGATGTCGTGGTCGTCTTCGTCGCCACCGCTGCGGCCGTTCTCGTTGGTGATGCCATCGGCGAGTACGTCACCGTTGTCGGCGTCGAATACCGAGTCGATGTCGGGGAACGGTTCACCGTTTGGCATGAACAATGCTTCTCCAGCAACGTCGACGGCGGTCGCAGCAGCGATCTCGGCAACGTTGTTCATGTCGCCGGTTGCGTTGACGGTCACGGTGATATCAACCGTGGTCGATTCGCCTGCAGCCAACGGACCCGGGATGACGATGGTGGCGTCACCGTTGGTGTCGGTGGTCCAGTCAGCGTCGTTCAGGGTCATCGTTGCGGGAAGGTAATCGATGATCGTCATGTCGGTACCGGTGACGTCACCCTGGTTGATGACCTCGATTGTGAACGTCACGTCATCGCCGACGGCGATCTGGCTCGACTGACCTGCAGCCAACGTCTTCTCCAAAGCGAGGTCAAAGACCGGTGCATGGAATCCGAAGTCGACGGTCAGGTTCGACAGCGTGTCGGGATGGTTCGGGTCGTTGTCCAACCCGGTCTCGCCAGCCGGCTCAGCGTCGTCGAGGGTTACCGGTCCAGACCACACATAGTTGTGTGGTCCAGGGGTGCCGTCATCGTTGTTGTCGACGTCGTCGTTGGGGTCGGTCGAGGTTGGGTCCGATGACAGGTGACCGAATAGCGGTCCACCCGGATCGAAGTTCGACGGACCGATACCGACGATGTAGTCGCCTGGGGTGAGGTCCTCGAAGAGGTACTCGCCATCAGGGCCCGTTGTCTCGGTTGCAATAGCGTCGTTGCTGTCGATGATTCCGTCGCCGTTGAGGTCATCTGGCAGTCCGTCGCCATCAGCGTCTTCGAACAACTCGACAACAACACCTTCGATGACATCTTCAGTCGGATCGAGCATGCCGTCGTTGTTCTCGTCGAACCACACCTGGTTGCCCAGGTTGTAGGTCGGCGGGGTCACGAACGCGATGTCGTGATCGTCCTCATCGCCGCTCGAGCCGTCGACGACGTCGTCGGTCAACGGATCAGAGTTATCGGCGTCAGGGGTCGAGTCGACATCGACGACAGGGGAGCCGTCGGGGTTCGTGACCTCGTCACCGTTGACGTCTGCCGCTGTGGCGGCGCTGATTTCTGCGGTGTTTGACAACATCTCTAGGTCGGCGCCGGAGGCGATGACCAGAGTGACCGGGACGATAACAGTGTCGCCAGGTGCAACCGGGCCGGTGACGGTGACTTCACCGTCTTGGCCGTTGGCTGCGGCGGCCCACGTGTAGTCGGCGCCGGCCGGGTTCAACGCGGGGTCGAAGGCTTCCCACATCGCCGGGTCGACATAGTCGGTCACGGTGATGCCGGTTGCATGCGTGTTGCCCTGGTTGATGACCTCGATCGAGAAGGTGACTTCGCCACCGACCGAGATCGGGAACGACGTCGAAGGATCAAGGGTCTTGCGCAGGGCAAGGTCCATGATCGGGATGATCACGGGGTCGTGATCATCCTCGTCACCATTGCTGTTGTCGATGACACCATCGGTCATCGGGTCAGAGTTGTCGTCATCGGGGGTCGAATCGACATCGACGAGCGTGCCGTCGGAGGCATCTCCGTTGGCTGGGTCCCCGTCGTTATCGAAGTTCGTGATCTCCGCAATGTTGATCAACTGCTGGCTCGTGTCGAAGCCATCAGCAATCGCCACGGTGATCGGAATCGCAACGGTCTCGCCAAGGCCAAGCTTGTCGCCCGGTGTTGCCGGAACAATCATCGCAACCGGAGCATTCCCATTCGTGCCGTCCCAGGTGAACGTGAACGGCGCGACCGCGGTCGACGATGCGTCAGCTGGGCCACCGGGGTTCAGCGCCGGATCGAACGCGGCCCACAGAGCTGGGTCGAGATAGTCGACGATGTCGACGGTCTCCACCGGCGGGCCCTGGTTGGTGATCGTAACCAGCATGGTCACCGTGCCACCAGGAACAAGCGGGCTGTCCATAGCAACGAAGGTCTTCTCAAGTGCGAGATCCCACGGAAGAACGATCGCTTCAGAATCGTGATCGTCCTCGTCGATGCCATCGTTTTCATGAAGGTTGCCGTCGGCATCAGGATCGTTATCGATCGTGTTGTGCGAATCGGCGGGATCGGTCGTGCCATCGTTCGTGATCGCGTCATTGGTCGGATCCGAATCCGGGGTCGAATCAATGTCGCTGACCGGGTACACGCCAGGAGGCAACGGGCCATTCGGTCCGTCGGGGTCCCAATCGCCCTCCATTGCCGAGATCTCGGCAAAGTTCACCGACGGCAACGCCGCAGTGGCCAGGTCGAGGTCATAGATAACCGTGAAGGTCACCGAATCACCAGCGGGCAGCGAACTAATTGTGAACTCGTTCGCTGCGGTACTTGTCACGGTTCCTGAGGCGTCAACCAGCGATGAGTATGTCAACCCCGCTGGCGGTGTATCGGTTACGGCAACGTTAAGTGCGTCCTCAGGACCCTGGTTGTTGACCGTGATATCGAAGCTCACCTGCAACGGAACCACCGACGGATCCACCGCGTACGGCTGAGACGCCGACCGTTCCTTGATCAACTCAAGATCCCACCACTTCGTCGAAGCAATGTCGTGATCGTCTTCATCAGCATTGGTTCCATCGATGATGTTGTCCTGAAGAGTGTCATTCAGCTCGTCACCGTCAGGTGTCGAATCGATATCGGTCAACGGACCAGAAGCAGGGTTGTTCGTGTTCGCGGGATCTGAATCGCCATTCGACGGATCTCCATCGTTGTCGAACCTGGAGATCTCAGCGAGGTTCGATAGTTCGTCGACCGGCCCGCTGATGTCTACCGTCAACACGATTTCAAGGATGACCGACTCGCCATGGGCAAGCGCACCATCGACCGCCGCAACCGACGTGGTCGCCGAGGTCGACGTCCACGTGTATGGCAGCGCCGGGCCGCCGAGTGAACCAGGAGTCGTTACCCGTGGCGGATTCGCCGCTGGGTCAAACGCCCAACCAGTGCTGATGTAGTCGGTCACGTCGAAGTCTTCGACGGGTGCCGCCTGGTTGAAGACCTCGATGAAGAACGAGATCTCATCACCATTCGCGATGCCGTCGGCAAGCTCAGGGTCGGTTGGATCGATGACCTTCTGCAACGCCAGGTCGTACGGTGCGACGGTTTCGATGTCGTGGTCGTCCTCGTCGCCGGGTGTTGGCTCATTGAGGTTGTCGTCGCCATCGGGATCGTTGTTCTGGACGTCGTGATCGATCACGTCGTCGTCGTTGGTGTCATCTGGGGTCGAGTCCACATCGAATGCCAACGGATCCGGATCGTTGTCCGGGTCGTCATCGGAATCGAAGGCCGATATCTCGGCTGCGTTGGTGAACGGAGCCTGCGATAGGTCCATCTCGTAGACGACCGTGATCGTCTCCGATGCTGCGGGTGCGATCGGTCCATCGATGGTGAACGTTGGGTTCGCGGCGGTGAAGCCAGCTGCGGTCGACGTGGCCGACACGTAGCTCAATCCGGGAGCCCCGTAATCGGTGACATCAACAAAGAACACCTCTGTTGGGCCCTGGTTCGTGACCGTGATGTCATAGGTCACCGTGGGCGGTGATGTAGTGAAATCAAACGTTGGCGATCCAGGAACCTTGATCAACTCGAGGTCATAGACCGGGATGAACACGGGATCGTGATCGTCCTCGTCTCCTCCATTGTTGCCATTCTCACCCGTCTCGTCGTCGACTAGATCGGCGCCCTCACCGGGGCCGTTGCCGTCGGTGTCATCAGGTGTCGAATCGACATCAGAAATGGCACCGCTGGATGCGTCGCCGTTGTCCGCATCTTCGTCGTTGTCGAAGTTCGAGATCTCGGCAACGTTCTTGAGCGGCGCTACAGCTGCGAATCCATCTACTGGCTGGAGCGTGATCGGTATCACGATGGTTTCGCCCGGCAACAACAGGTCACCAGCGGTGTCTGGGGTAACCAGAGCGACCGGGTTCAACGGGTCCGAGTCATCCCACACGAAGCTGAAGCCTGCTGCGGCGGTCGAGCTCGCGTGGACCGGGCCGTCTGGATTGAGCGTGTCATCGAACTGCTGCCACATGGTGGCGTCGATGTAGTCGGTCACGTCGATCGTGGCTACTGGTGCGGCCTGGTTCTCGACGGTGATCAACATCGAGACGCTGCCGTTCGGTGTGAGCGGTGTGACCGCCGAATCGAACGTCTTCATGAGCGCCAAGTCGTAGGGCGAAACGGTTTCGATGTCGTGGTCGTCCTCGTCGCCGGGTGTTGGCTCATTGAGGTTGTCGTCGCCATCGGGATCGTTGTTCTGGACGTCGTGATCGATCACGTCGTCGTCGTTGGTGTCATCTGGTGTCGAGTCGACATCAACCGCGAATGGATCAGCCGCGTTGTCGGGGTCGTCATCGGAATCGAATGCCGATATCTCCGCTGCGTTGGTAAACGGAGCCTGCAACAGGTCCATCTCATACACAACGGTGATCGTTTCGGACCCGGCGGGGGCGATGGCACTTTCGATCGTGAACGTCGGGTTCGCGGCCGTGAACGTTGCGGCCGTCGATGTCGCAGACACGAACGTCAGACCTGGTGCGCCGTAATCGGTCACGTCGGTGAAGTAGACGTCAGCTGTGCCCTGATTAGTGACCGTGATGTCATAGCTCACCGTTGGAGGCGACGCAGTGAAATCAAACGTTGGCGATCCAGAAACCTTGATCAGCTCAAGGTCATAGACCGGAATGCCAGCAACGTCGTGATCGTCTTCGTCACCAGTTACTGGGTCGGTTCCGTCGCCGTTGCCACCGGTTTCACCGTCGCCGGGGTCGCCGGCACCAGCTGGTTGGGCGTCGTTGGCTTCGGTGTCATCAGGTGTCGAGTCCTCGTCGGTGAGCGGACCAGTCGACGGGTTGTTCGTGTTTGCTGGGTCCGAGTCGCCATTGGTTGGGTCACCGTCACTATCGAAGTACGAAATCTCCGCCCAGTTCTCCAGCGGGCCCGCCGGGTTATCGACCACCAAAGTGACCGGAATGGTGACCGTTTCGAGGTTGTCGAGCGGACCATCGATCGAAACGACCGGAGCGGCCGGATCGGTGGCATCCCACGTGTATGGGAGGTTCGCTGTTCCACCGGTGGTGCCGGTCGTGTTCGAAGCCGCGAACGTGAACACCGCGGTGTCGACATAGTCGGTCACCTCGAAGTCCTCAATGGGGTCGCCCTGGTTGGTGACCTCCACGAGAAAATCGATCGTCGTCACGCCAGGTGTGATCCAATCGGTGCCGGGCGTAAACGCCGGGTCGATCGTCTTCTCAAGCGCCAAGTCAAACTCGCAGTTGACCATGATCGACACGTCGTTCGAACGGATCGGCAAGATCGTGCCTTGGTGGCGAGCGCCGAACGTGTTCGTCCAAATGTCGTCACACTCATGGCCGGTGTTGACCAATTCGAGCGTGCCCGTGATCTCGCCGCCGACAGGGATGTCGTCCATGGTGGCGTAGATCGCCGTCACGTCAGCGTTTGATGCTGGGCAAACACCCGATCCGGTGTTGCCTGGGTTTTGGACCGTGCCGCTAGCAGCGTCGCACCAGGTGGTGTCGGTGATTGCGTTGTCGGGGTCACGTGAAACCGTCGACGGAGCGTCAGCGGTTACCCAGACGTCAGCGGGTGCGACGTCACCGGTGAAGCTGACGAAGCCAACGTTTCCGGCGAAGTCTGAGTCTGGAGTACGGCCATCACCAACAACGCCCGTAGCCGAGGGTGCCTCGGCCTCATCGGCCAAATGTGGGAACACGTCCACGAACCGAACGTTGGTCTGCGGGACGTTACCCTCGTTGCTCATCGTCAGATCGAAGAGCAGCTGGCCGGTCGCGAAGTCGGTCATCTCGCAACGGTCAGCCCAATCAGCGTCCGGTGGATCGACATCGGGATGCAGCACACAGGCGCCCTCGATCGAGTTGACGTTCTTGATAATCGCTGCCTCATCGAAGGGCTGCGAGGTACGAGAGAACGCCGAGCTCTCCGTGCTGAGCGTCTCGCCGTCACGATCAGCCGTCAGTTCGGCTGTGTTCGTGATCTTTGTGTTGGCGACGGTGTTCTGAACAACAACCTCGACCTCGACATAGTCTGACCAACCGCCCGGTTGATCACCAAAGGTGCAGGTGAAGGTGTTGCCAGGGGTGCACGCCGCTCCCGTCGTGGTCGGAAGCTGCGTGAAGCCAACGAACGCGTAGCCGGCAGGCAACGCATCGGTGAGCGTGACGTCACCCAGCGTGTCTGATGTCGCGCCAACCGTGCTGATGTTGAGACCAAATGTAACGATGTCGCCGTTGTCGGCAACATCGGCTAGGCCGTCGAGGTTGAACTTCGTCAGCGCAATGTCGGCTTCGACGATGTGGATCTTGTCGGTGTGAGCGAGCACCCGATTTCCATTCGTGGTGTCCTCGATTGTTGCGCCATCGAAGAAGAGAAGCCCTCCGCTAGCAAACGGTGAAAGCTGTCCGTCGTCGGAATAGGACAATCCACACCAGCCCGATGAGGTCGTCGTGTTGCCCCATGACGACTCGCTACTCACACAGTTCGTGCCGGTCGGGCTGTTTTCGGTCGCCGGATCCCACGATCCGATCGCGCGACTCATCGAGGCGAAGATCTCTTGACCAGCCGAGTCGACTGCCGGGTCGCCATGCACCTGCACCTGCAGGTTCAGTTCCATTGCGACACCAGCCTGTCCGCCAGCGTGGAACCACTCGTCACCAACGAGCTGGCGGACCCTGATCAGGTCGATGCCCTCGTATAGGCCATCGCCGTCAGAATCGAATTGGGCTAGGTCGCCAGTGGCGGCATCAACCCAACCAGACGATGCGGAATCGTTGTTACAGGTGACACCGTCCTCGGTGACAACGTAAGGACTCGTGACTGTTGTTGGGTTGTCGGTCTGGACAATCGGGGTGGCTGCCGTGGCGAACTCGACGACGAAGCCCGATGACGCGAGCAAGCCATCACCGCGGAACCCACGCTGACTATTGTAATTCGATCCAGCTTCAGTAGACCCAATTACGTGAGCGAGCGGCCCGTGCGTGGGGGCCTCGGTGTATCCACTATCTGTCACGCCGCGACCTCCGAAGTCGCGCAGACGGCTCGCGTTCATTGGGTTGCCACCGGATCCGATTAGCTCGCGAACCTCGATTGCCGCCGGCAGAGCAATGATGCTCGCATGGGTGTTGTCAAAGCTGATACAGGAGTTAAGCGGGTCGGTATTGCTGCCCGACTCGAGCGATCCTGTCACGACGGAGTTGAGCGTTAGAACCTTGCCGCGAGGCGTTTGCTGTTGGCCACACCAACCCGGGAAATTGTTCCTACCGTCATTGCAACTGTTGATGTTGTTGCGTCCACCAATTCCGAGCGGTCCATTGCGATAGTCCGCGCTGCGCATGACAATGCCGCTGAAGTCTCTCGTCTCGACAAACTCTCGAAGAGCCAAGGGGCCGTCAATCCACTTGATGAAGTGCTCGGAATCCCGCACGCCGGGACCGGCGACTACGAGCACATAATCATTCGACGCGTCATTATCGAGAATTGTGGTCTCCGGTACCGGACCGCTGCTCCCGCCAAAGAGAATCGGGGTCGCGGTATTGACCGACGTCGGCGCTATCGCCGACTGCGAAACTGTGTTGGTGTTTTGGCCATCTCCGGGAGGTATTGTGAGCTCACTTGTTGGCGACCAGAAGGCGACCTGCGCTGCTGCATAGACGCTGTTGTTGGACGACCCATCGGCGTTCGGGCTGAAAAGTTCGGTGTCGTAGTCGGTCAACCCAAGCTGCACACTCTGGGGCCCAGCAAGGGTGCAGGTCCAGGTGCCAGCGACCGGAAGATCTTCACCACCGTCGTAGATTCCGCACGCGGAGCGGCCGGGGATCAGCGAGGTGCCCGACAGGGTTCCATCGTCGGTTGCAATGACCGTGCCCGGGGTCGAGTCCCAGAAATGATCATAGAAGCTGATGGGGTAGGTGTCATCGATCGGGGCCGATCCAAGCAGCCCGCCGTCTGCGGTCTTGAACTCGATGTGGTAGATGCTGATCCATCCGTCGATGCCGTTGCGTTGCGCTTCGTAGAACTCATTCGGTTCGCGACCAATCACGTTGCCATCATCGTCTTCGACGTCGGCGCCCTTCTTGAAATTTGCTTGAGGCGCTCCCGATGAGATGACATCGACCGAATCTGAGCAGGCACCGCCGCTACATGGTTGCTCGTTCGTATCGAGCGTGCCGTTCAAGGTTTTTGTCACTCCGTCGCTATCGGCGAGGAGTTGAGCGGTGGGGAAGATCGTGCCGTTGTTTCCTTCGTGATCCTCGTCGTCGACCACACAAGTGAGAATGTCGTTAGTTCCGGTAACCGTTTGGGTGATCGGCGCCTGGAACGTGTACACAGCGCCGCTCGAGGTAATAGTGGAGCCGGGGCGACAACCTGCGAACATGCCCTGCGGGAATGTCGCGTCGACCGTGTTGCCCGGCGTGATCCAGGTCATATTGGGCGGTAGCTGAAGCTCAATCGTGGCGCCGGTCTGGCCGTCCTCGTTGACGTTGTAGTCCACTCGGTAGCCGACTAGGTCATAGGTTCGTACAACGCCATTGTCGTCGCGCTCGTCCTGGCCAGCGGTATGTGGCGCCGGACTCCCAGTTCCCGGGTCTGCGATGTCGTCGCCAGTGAACGACTGGCCGTCAAAGCTGATCGAAAGCACCAGTTCGTTCTGCGACTGCGCACCAAGAAGCGTCACCTGCACTGGACTCAGCAGGGTTGCGATAATGCTCACACCAGCCAAGATGCTGAGCCATCTCCGCTTCCGTCTAGCCCCGACGATTGCAGCAGCATAAGAACGGTGTGATTTTTTCATGGAACTCTTCCCGGGATCCTCAATAGAAAAATGAGAATGATCTATCTGACCCAACCCCATCGGACACCTACCGGTCGGCAATTAGCCCAGCCGGCAAATCTGACATCAAAATCCCCACAGTTGGGGTCGGACTACGTGAGAGATTCGCTCGCCCAAACACGGCCAGCGACACGGCCAACAATCAGAACCTAAAAAAGGCAAGACTCTTTGAGCTAGAAGACTTTCGTGCCGTCAAGCTTCTCAGGCTAAATGCAGTAGGTCCCGAAGAAATTCGTACTGAGCGGCACGAAAGTTGTCGGCGGCGTCAGACTTAGCTCCCACCGGCAAGACGTCGAAGCCGTGGATAGCCCCCTCGACAACCAACGTCGTGCATGGAACCCCCGCCGCGGTAAGTCGCTCGGCATAAGATAGAGATTCGTCCATGAACATATCCTTGGTCCCGATACCCACCCACGCTGGCGGCAACCCGGAGAGATCTTCGCGACGGCCAGGAACCGCGTATTGGGCCACCTCGTCCTGACCAGGATCCGTTCCCAGATAGGCCGACCAGCCGGTAACGTTCGAACTCTTATTCCACGCCTTGTGATCTTTGTCATCTATGTCGCTTCTGACAGCAGTTCGGTCGTCGAGCATTGGATAGATCAGTAACTGACCTTGGACTCCTACTCCTTCGTCGTAGAGCCTCTGCACCAACGCAGCCGTCAATCCGCCACCCGCGCTCTGGCCGCCGACGACGAGCCGCTCGGGATCAATTCCAGGAACTGCGCCCGACCGTATCTCGGCAACAACGTCAAAAAGATCATCGATAGCAGCTGGAAATGGATGCTCGGGTGCAAGTCGGTAGTTGATCGAGACGACGGGAATGTTGAGTGCATCCACGTAACCGCTGCACACCGTGTCTTCCTTGTGCGAACCCAGTATTAGGCCGCCGCCATGGACCCAAATGAGCGCTGGAGACAGCTCTCCACCGTTGGTCGTCGGAGGTCGATATAGCCTGACTTCGACTCCACCCACAGTGAGATCGTCAAAGGTGACGCCGGGTGCAAGTCTTCGGCCGGTTGTCGCGTTCAGAGCGCGAAATGTGGCCCGAAAGAACGGTAGGTTTCGCAAAGTGACGCCCGTCGTCAAGGTCAATTTTTCCTGCCGTGCCAACGCTTGGTCCACCATCACATCTCTCC
>CAZLWE010000049.1:0-25859 GCA_964562985.1 uncultured Acidimicrobiales bacterium | reverse complement strand
GTGTGGTCGTCGGGGCTTGTGTGGTCGTCGATGGACGGACCCGCACGGTTGTGGGTGTGGTTTGCTCGCTGCGCAGCGGCGCTGGAGCGGGCACCGTTTCTGGTGAACGTGTAGTCACTGGCGAGCGTGTCGTTGTCGGCGCCTGCGTGGTTGTGGTACTCGAAACCTCGACCGTGGTGGGCGCAACGGCGAGCGGCGCTGCGCTGGCTTCCTGGGTGGGCTCGACTTCGGAGATACTCGGGGCCTGTTGAGTACCCTCGATCTCGGCGTCGATCGCTGCCGAATGAGAGGCGTCTACTTCATCTGGACTCGGGGCCGGCGTTGCAGGCGACGCCTCTGGGGTAACCGAATCGCTATCGCCTGTGGGGACGACAGGTAGCGCTGCGGTAGCGCTGGCGATCTCGGTTTCCGATGCTGCGCGCAGCTCTCGTGATACCTCGTTCGACAAATCCACTACCGTCGGGGATCCGATTGCGCGAGCCACAGCGCGCCTTCCCACTCCGTCGGCTGGCGCAAATGCCAGGCTGACGATGGCACCAAGGAGGACACCGGCGAGCAATGCTCGCTTCGCACCCCTCCGCTTTATCACGGCAGTCACCGCAGTCACAGATGCATCCCGTCCCGCCGGGCATTGCCATGAGAGTTTGCAACCGCCGTAACATTTGACGCTGCCTTTACAAACGCGTCTACACGTTGATAATTCAACGCATGATTACGGGAGCCCCTAGTCACCAAACCCATCGGCCGTAACCTTAACCGAAATATTGTTGCAAAAAGTAATGTTTGGTTCAGGAATTTTCAGATCTGCGTTCATTTCGCAGATCCCATCCCACTCTGAGCCAAAGGAGGGCGGCAAAACCACTCTCCGCGGCAAGAGTGGCGGCTGCGGCGCCGCGCCAGCCAAATCTCGGCGCGAAAATGATGTTCAAGACGAGGTTTAGGGTTGCGGTCGTGATGACCAACCTCGCTCGGGTCCACTGACGGTCGGTCCCGCTCAAGACGTTTGCCGGGAACACTTGCAGAGCTTTCAAGGCAGGAAGTAGCGCTATCCAACGCAGCGCCGAAACCGACTCTTGGAACTCCTCGCCCATCAATGGTTCAAGTATCGGCGCGGCAATCCATAGACCTGCGCCGATAACGAGTCCGTAGCTCGTCGCAAGGGTGGTGAGACGCCGCGCGTACTGAATCGATTCTCCGATAGCACCGGTTCCCCTCCGGAAGAACTCCGAATATGACGCTCGAACAAGGGCATTCAGCGGAAGGAGAGCGACTTCGGCAACACGACTCGCAACCCCGTACACGCCGAGATCTGCGTTGAGATCAAAGGCACCCAGCACGACCTTGTCGATATCGGTTTGGGCGCTATTGGCGAAATCCACAAAAACGAACCCAGCACCCAAAGACAGGTCGTCGCGCCTGGGCAGAGCCAGTCGAAGGCGCGCTCCAAGCGATCGACGCATCAGCAATGCAGTCGCCAACGCAGTCGGCAGCATCGACCCCGCCAAGAACCACGCCCAGGCATCGACCGTCGGCTCATCGACTAGCAAGGCGAATAGGGCCAGTGCACTCACGCGCAACACAGTGCTGACGCCATTGTTCACCAAACTGACGACCGACTTGGCATACGCCGCGGCCGCCATATTGCCCGCCTGCAGAATCCCCAGACCGATGAGCTGACCCAGCCCAATAAGAACGGTTGTAACTACCGATGCGTCGAACAGCAGAGAGGATATCCCAACCGAGGTCAGCGACCCCAAGATGCCGCCCAAGACATGGACTCCAAGCACCTTTGGCCACACCGCATCCATGGCCACCCCGCGAGAAAGGGAGCGCACCATGACATGGGCTATCCCGGCTCGAAACACTGGGAAGAGCAGTTGGGTTAACCCGAGGATCGCGAGGTAGCTACCAAATCCCTCACTTCCCAGCAGCCGCCCCAGAATAAAGAGCGTGAGCGCTCGTCCGGCCGTGAACACAATGTCGGCACAGAAGAGCCAGCTCGCGCTGGTGGCGAGCTTCCGGGCGCCGACGACACTCGCCCCGCTTGCGCGCTCGCATGAATCCTCAGCAGCCATCGGTATGACTAGCGGCCTTGGTCAAGCACTTTTTGCACGAAGGCTGGTGGCCAGGTAATCGCTGACTGCATGAGGTTCTTTCCTCCAGCCACCTTGTCACCGGCCAACCATTGCTGCCCGCCGGTACGAAACAGCATTTGCGAACGGTCGCGTCGACGTTGCTCAAGCGCCACAAACGGTGACCGCGCCGATTCGTCGGCACGGAATTCTTCGTAGGTGGGCACCTCGTTACCCAAAACGCGTGCGCGGTGGCACGCACCGATAAAGCGCAGATTCTCTCGTTGTGCATCCCAGTTGCTCGAAGACATCGACCCCTGGTGAATGCGAAAGCCGAATTGTCGATCGGTAGAGGCGATCACCGGACCGGCAAAAGACATCTGGGAAAAGATCCGGCAATCAAAGGACATCTCAAAAGGCTGTTCAAACCCGCCGATGGAACGCAATGCCTCCACGTCGAGGACCGCACCGGGCCAGAGCAACTCGAAAGGCTCCCCAGACTGATGAAACTGGCGCCATTCGGAGATCGTTGTCGGGCCAAGCTTCTTGATCGAGCCAATGCTGGGATAATACGGATCCCCAGCGATTCGGTGGGCGTAACTGGTCACCACGACCGGCGTCGGGTCGTTGCGATTGAATTCTGCGATCAGTATCGGGAGCCGGTTTCCGAGGACGACGTCGTCGTCTCCCATAAAGTTGACCAGTGACGTCTCGATCGATTCGAGCGCTCGATTGTGTGACTCGGAGATCGGCAAAATCTCCTCCAACACGACAAAGTTGGTGGGGCCTTCCCATGTCTGTGCTTGTGCAATCGTCTTCTGCACCGTTTCCGCAGGTGAGCCGTTGAACACGATCTGCAGCGAAACGCCAGCGGGCGTCGTGCGAAGCAGACTGGCAAGACATGCATCGAGATACTGCGGTCTATCCACGGTATTGATATTCACCGTGAGGTCTTCCACCGAGAACTTGTGACGCATTCCATCCACGTTAGTCATCCAACCCTCCAACCGGGACATACTCGCAGGGTCCTGTCAGCTCGATGAGTCTAACCAGCGGACCAATAGGGTTGTCGGTACGCCATCGCCTGTCCTCCCTGTTGGCGCCAAGTTATGAACGCTCCTACTGCACCCGTCGTCACGGTTCTCATGAAGAACCTCAATCAATACCGACTGCCCTTTTATGAGTTGCTGCGAACCGAACTCGAGGATTCTGGCGTCACACTCCGGCTCGCAACCGCGGATGGCTTGGCTGAAGATACGGCTAAAGGAGACTCAGCGTCGCTTGATTGGGCTGAGCATCGACCGTTTCGAGAGCTTCAGGTCCGCGGCAGAACGCTGCTTTGGCAGTCTGGTTTTGATCTCGCACGGGACAGCGATCTCATCATCACCGAACAGGCTTCCAAGCAACTCTTCAACGTGGTGCTGGCGTACGGCCAACGTTTCCTCGGTACCAAACATGCCTTTTGGGGCCATGGCAAGAACTTCCAGGCTTCTGTCGAGGGCGAGGCTGGAGAAGGACTGAAGAGACGTTTGACGGCAAAGGCTCATTGGTTCTTTTCGTACAACGACCTGTCCACGAAAGCGGCTATCGCTGCGGGAATGCCGCCGACACGAATCACTCCCGTCATGAACTCCACAAACACTCGCCATATCCGGGAGGTGGCGAGCGGAATCGACGCCGACAGCACTCGCAAAGAGCTCGGCATCGGTAGCGGACCCGTCGGACTCTTCATCGGCGGGGTCTACCCATACAAGCGACCCGAGTTTCTCATCGAAGCCGCAGTCGAGATCCACCAAAGGTTACCCACGTTCGAACTCGTGGTGATTGGTGATGGCACGCTCGGCCACATCGTGGGCGATGCGGCCGCCAAGTACCCCTGGGTGCATTGGTTGGGATCAATGTATGGAGACGAACGGCTTGGCCCTGCATCGATCGCGTCGCTGCAATTGATGCCTGGCCTCATTGGACTGAACATTGTCGACGGCTTCGCGCTCGGACTCCCAACCATCGCTGTCGACGCCGACTTCCATAGCCCCGAGATCGAATACCTCAAGGACGAAGACAACGGGCTACTGCTCCCATCGGGTAGCTCTCCAAAGGACTATGCATCAGCGGTCGTCGACCTCCTCACCGATGCCGACCGTCTTCGGGCACTCCGTCGCGGGGCGTCTACGTCCGGCGAAGTCCTCTCGACGGAGAATATGGTTCAGAGGTTTGTCGAAGGGATCCACGCAGCGCTCGCTGCCGGACCACGATAACCCCGCGAGGCGGGCTACATCGCTGACACCAAAACGGGTGTGACGTCGGCAACTCGTTTTGGTCTTTCGGTGGCCATCAACTACTTTCACAGTGGCGGGCGGACCGTCCTACGTCGTGGGCGGACAAACACAAGAGCCCAAGACAGTGCTACGCCTGACCAATCCCGCCCCTCCGAAAACCCAACCCGTCGTAACGATCCTCCAGCGCAATCTAAATCAATATCGCACCGGGTTCTACATCTCGCTTCGAGATCAGCTCAGCGAGAATGGCGTCCAGCTTCGACTCGTGACAGCTTCAGGCCTGGACGAGGACTTCGCGAAAAAGGACTTTGCGAAGCTTGAGTGGGCAGAGTTCCGCCCGCTACGAGAGGTAAAGGTCAAGGGGAAATCGCTTCTGTGGCAACCAGGCTTTGACTTGGCGCGAGAGAGCGACCTGATCATCACTGAGCAAGCGTCCAAACAGCTCTTCAACGTGGTGCTGGCCTACGGGCAGCGGTTCCTCGGCACCAAACACGCCTTCTGGGGCCATGGCCGCAATTTTCAGGCGACACACCCCTCAGAAGGGGGGCTTGGGGAAGGTCTCAAGAAACGACTGACTCGCCAGGCGCATTGGTTCTTCTCCTACAACGAGCTGTCGTCGACTGCTGCGATCGCCTCGGGGATGCCTGCCGGTCGCGTCACCGCCACCATGAATTCCACCGACACTCGCCGAATTCGCGAGCATCTTCGGCGAGTCGACCCAGATGCGGTGCGCGCCGAGTACGGATTCGGGAATGGCCCTCTTGGTTTGTACATGGGGGGCATCGCCATCAAGAAGCGGCCTGACTTTCTCATTGAATCCGCTCTGGAGATCCGCCGGAGAGTCCCGGACTTCGAGTTAGTAGTGATTGGTGATGGCCCACTCCGCGAAATCGTGAGCTCTGCGGCGAAGCGCCATTCCTGGATCCATGCCCTCGGCGCGATTTACGACGATCGCCGTGTCGGCCCTGCATCTGTGTGCGCCGTCCAGATCCTTCCCGGCCTGGTCGGCCTGAACATTGTCGATGGGTTTGCGCTCGGCATTCCCTCCATTACCCGCGACGTGGACTACCACAGCCCCGAGATCGACTATCTCGAGGACGGCGTCAACGGTGTGATGATGCCATCTGGCCTTCCTCCGAAATATTTCGGTGCTGCTGTCGCAGACTTACTCGAAGACGCCCCTCGTCTGGCCGCGTTACGGTCCGGGGCAGAGCGGTCTGGCGAGCAGTTGTCGATCGAAGACATGGCGAAACGGTTTGCCGACGGGATCTGCGAGGCCCTTGCGGCAGATCGACGCGCGTAACACGAACGGCCAGCAGGACTAGGCCATCGCGATCATTGTGCCGAGAAACCACAAATCGTGTGGATATCCGAGCAAAAACGTCGGATAATAGAACACGGAACGATCTGGCCATCACGCAATCCGCGCAATGGGCCAACCCGAACTATTCCGGCGGCTCAATGACAAAGCAACAGGAGAACACATGTCAGTGATTGTCGTGACCGGTTCTGGAGGCCTCATTGGCTCCCAAGCGGTCACTCACTTCGCAGCAGATGCCGACACCATCGTTGGAATCGACAACAATATGCGTGCGGAGTTCTTTGGTCCGGAAGCTTCGACCGACTGGGTGGTGAACGACCTTTCCTCCCAGTTGGAGAATTACCGACACGTCGCTGCGGACATCCGTGACGCTGACGCGATGAACGCCCTGTTTGCGGAGTACGGATCCGACATTTCCCTTGTCGTTCACACCGCCGCGCAACCTTCGCACGATTGGGCTGCTCGAGATCCTCAGACCGACTTCGGTGTGAATGCCACCGGTACGCTCAATCTCCTCGAGGCCACACGCCAACATGCTCCTGGAGCAGTGTTCATCTTCACCTCGACCAACAAGGTGTATGGCGACACCCCGAATTTTTTGCCGCTCATCGAACAGGAGACCCGTTGGGAACTGGACTCTGAGCACCCCTGGGCCGAGCATGGCATACCCGAAGAGATGTCGGTCGATCAATCAACGCACAGCCTCTTCGGCGCGTCAAAGCTCGCCGCTGACGCGCTCGTGCAGGAATACGGACGCTATTTCGACATGAAAACGGCGGCATTTCGAGGCGGCTGTCTCACCGGCCCTGACCATTCGGGTGCCGAACTCCACGGCTTTTTGGCCTATCTCGTGAAGTGCACCGTCATCGGGCGGCCCTACACCGTGTTTGGTTACAAGGCGAAACAGGTGCGAGACAACATCCACGCATCGGATCTCATTAGCGCCTTCGACCACTTTTATAAGGCTCCGCGAGTTGCTGAGGTCTACAACATCGGCGGCGGCCGCGATATCAACTGTTCGATGCTCGAAGCGATCACCATCGCCGAGGAGCTGTCGGGCAACAAGCTTGATTGGACCTACTCCGATGAGAACCGCATCGGAGACCACATGTGGTATGTCAGCGACGTTCGCCGCTTCCAAGGTCACTACCCGGACTGGAAGTTCACCTACAACCTCCGCGAAATCATGGCCGAGATCCACGACAAGATGGCCGAACGCTGGCTTTCGGAGAGCGCGAGCTAATGACTGCAACGTCCTATCAACCTGCGCGGGTCGACATCTTCGGTATCAACGTCTCCGTGACGACCTACGACGATGCAACCGAACAGATCATCGACGCGGCGAAGAACAAACAGTCGTTCGCCATGAGTGCCCTCGCGACACATGGCCTCATGGAAGCTGTCTACGACGACAACTTCGCCACGGTCGTCAATGGACTTGATCTCGTTACGCCAGACGGACAGCCCGTCCGCTGGGCCATGAACCTGCTACACAACGCCGAGTTGAGCGATCGAGTGTATGGGCCCGACCTCACTTGGATGGTCTGCGGCGCGGCAGCTGATGCCGGCATCGGCATCTATCTGTTCGGCTCAACTCCCGAAACCTGCGATGCCTTCGTAAAAGCGATCCTGGACGAATGGCCACATGCGATCATTAGTGATGTGCAGCCCGACCGTTTCCGTGATGCCACCCCAGAGGAAGATGCCGCCGATATCGAACGAATGAACCTGTCGGGTGCCGGAGTTTTCCTGGTCGGCCGAGGCTGCCCACGCCAAGAGCGTTGGGTTGGGGCGCACAAAGGCAAGGTCAACGGTGCCATGATGGCCGTCGGCGCTGCCTTTGATTATCACGCTGGCGAGCTTCGCAAACCACCGGCGGCGCTCCAGCGGGTCGGCCTCGAATGGGCCTGGCGTCTCGCTCTTGAGCCCCGACGCCTATTCAAACGCTACGCAATCACCAACAGTCAATATGTCATGCATCTCGGTAGAGCACTTCTCCAAAAGCGCCTACGCGAAGCATCCATCGGGAGGAACTAATCATGGCAGACTCGGTCACTGAGCTTCAGCTCAACGACTACCTTGATATCGTCCGGCGCCGCAAAGCCCTTATCGCCTTGCTCGCGGTAGCGGCCATCGCTGCAGCGATTGCAGTCTCCGCGCTGCAAACGCCTCAATTCCGGGCAGAAGCTCGCGTCGCCGTGGACGCCTCCTCAGGTTCCGGATTGCTTGACGACGACCAAAATCTTTCGAGCAACGTGCGCGACCGCAATCTCAACAACGAAGTGGAGTTTGCCCAGAGCGACCGGGTGAGTGAACGCGCATCAAATGAGTTCGACACCGAGATTTCGGCCAGTATCTCCGCCTCTGGTTCATCCGATATTTTGTCCTTCACCGTCGTCAACACCGACGCTGAGGAGGCTGCGAACATCGCAAACACATTCGCCGACGCGTACGTGACCGAGCGCTCCCTGGCTTCGGGTGAACGATTCATTGCCGCGATCGACGTGATCAATGACCGCCTCGGAGCCATTTCGGAAGAACGACTCCTTCTCGAGCGTGAGCTCACCGCTACAAGCGATGCACAGAGCGTACAGATCCAGCTCGACTCACTCGCCGTCGAGGAGAGCCGCCTTCGTGGCCAACTCAACGAGATCGATGTATTGAGCCAGCTCAACGGCAGCACCTCCGTCGCGATCTTGAACGCCGCCGACGCACCAACTCGCCCGTTCGCCCCCTCGTGGGTTCGCAACATTGCGCTCGCAGTGGTCGCTGGCCTCATCCTCGGATTGGGGAGCGCGCTCGTTCTGGAAACGCTCGACGACACCATCCTCACCAAGCGCGACATGGAGAACGCTGCCGATGGCACTCCGGTCGTCGGAGTCATTCCGTCGACGCTGAAGGGCCGTTTCTCGGGCCGCAAGGAGCGGAAGCTCATTACGAGTCGAAGCGGGGCCTTCACCGAAGCGTTCCGATCGCTCCGTTCGGCAATTGAGCTCGGACAGGCCGCCGGAAATGAGGTTCGCTCGATCCTCGTCACCTCAGCAAACCCATCGGAAGGCAAGTCCACCGTCGCGGCACACTTGGCGATCTCGTTCGCCCGCTCGGGCGCAAATGTGCTCATGATCGATGCGGATATGCATAACCCGACGCAGCACCAGCTCTTTGGCGTTCGTAATGAGAACGGGCTCGCAGAGGAACTCGCTCAGATTGGTAACGCCGAGATCGTCACCGAGCAGGCCTCAGGGGAAGGACTGTTATCGGTGATCCCAGCGGGTTCGAGCGGTTCTTCGCCAGCCGATCTTCTCCGGTCGGTTCCTGCCCAGGAGTTCATCGAGAAGCTGACCTATGCCTTCGATCTCGTGATCATTGACTCTCCGCCGCTTCGCCCGGTCGCCGACACCCTCCCACTGGCCCGCATCGCTGATGCGACGCTGCTCGCCGCAATGCGTGGGCAAACCAACGCCAAGGAGGTCGACCAAGCTATGGAACTTCTCGCACGAGCGCAGACCCGACCTCTCGGCTCTGTCCTAAACCGGGCCGATGAAGCTGACGGCGGCTACGGCTACGGTTACGGCTACGGCGTAAACAAGTAGATCGAGATACACACCCGATTCACGGAGCGCTCGGTAGCTGAGCTGGGCGACCTCGTCGATCGAGGAAGCCAATGGCCGTTGCGATCGCACGCGGGTCGTGACGTAGGTGGTGACGTGCCCCGTCGATGATGCGGAGCTCCGCTGAGCCATGCGCATCGGCAATGGCCCTCGCATCGAGCGCCGGGACAGCATCGTCGTTGCCTCCGTGCAGCACCATCAGCTTCTTGTTGCCCTCCGCCAGCGCCCCGGCGGACTGCACCGTCGATATCCCCTGCAGCTCCTTTGCCCAATGCGAGAAATCTCCCGGGAAGGCGGGGTCGCTAATCGCCCCGCAGCGACGAGCGTGTGAGAGCAGTTCTCGCGGCCGAGATGCCCAATCCTGGAAGTCCGCGGGCGCAGCGAATGAGATCACCCCAATGCAATCGTCCTGATCAGCCGCAAGCGAGACCGCTATGGCTCCACCCGTACCGAACCCCATGAGCCAGAGACTGCCGTCAAAGCCGGGGACCCGACGAATCCGGTCGAGCGCCGCTCCCAGGTCAGCTCTCCACCCCGAGAGCGAGAAGTGTCCTTCTGAGCTAGAGAGACCGCGGAAGGCAACGGTCAGCGCGATGAGGCGAGCATCGGTGGCCAGTCGCTCCACAAGGCCAGGGAAGGTACGGAAGGAGTTGGCGCCGCCACCGGTATCGGTGGGGAATCCGGGGGCCACCACGATGCCCGGGCGCCCGTTGTCGGGCAATCGCGAAGGAATGGCGAGGTGCGCATCAAGCGTCCCGACTGGACCCGGGATCTCGATTCGTTCAACCGATGCCGGACTACTCACCTCTGGCCCTCTCCGCATTCTCCCTTCACGCGGGGCGATACCCCCGGTTTCGGGCCTCTGCCAGCGTGTCGGGGCCAAAGGTGGCCACCTGTTCACTGGCCACCAAGGAGTCGATCACCTCGTCGGGGTACTCCTGATCGAGGTCATACACCCGCTGGGTGCGTTTGTCGCCGATGAAGCGGAACTCGTGGAAGGCCTTTGGGCGCTGCATCGACTCATCATAGGCGTCCCCAAAAGAGTTAGAGGGGAAGGGCGATACGCCCTTCCCCTCTGCGCAGCTTGCGCTGCTCCTATTCGCTGGAGAAACCGAAACGACCTTGTCATGCGTCTCAGATCCCGAGAGACCTGTGAAGCAATGGTCGGGTGGAACGACGTCCGACGGCTATGTTCGGCGGTGTCTGACACTGTCTGTAGAACAGGCAGCGAGTCAACTCTCGCCAGTGGTCCAGCGGGCCCGACCTAACGGTCAGACACCTCCAAGGTTCCAAAATCTATATCGTTGATTGGGACCACCTCCTCTCTCTTGGTGATCCCTACTGTACCTCATCGCCGACCGCTCCGATGTCGCGGAGATACGTTACGAATGCATCCACGATCACGGTGATGTGCACGCTGTCGAGGTCGTGACGTTCGTCGATCCCGCGAGCAACCGCGTAGTCGACCACGCCGATCTCATCGACAACCACTTGGTCTTCCACCACCCAGTCGCCACCCATCTCCTCACCAAAATCACTCACAAGACCGAGGCGATCGAACCAGTCGAGTACCCAACGAATGACTTCGCTGACATCGTCGTGGCTGACCACGGCGCTCACTTCGAAGGGAATAGATTCCGCCACGACCTCCACAGCGTCATCGAGCTCAAGTAACGCTGGAGCCATTGTTCCCTCGAGTTCGACAGAGACTCGAGCAACCGCAAAAACGGCGATGCCGACGACGAGAATCAAGCCAACGATCGCGGCGAGCCAAATCACCCGCCTACCTTAACGATGCGTACGCGTACTCGCGATGTCGGTGGAGCTAGCTAGCTATCTGACGACGAAAGCCGGCTTCTGATCGCGGCGTCCTGAGCCGCTTCCATACTCGCAACATCGTTGAGGTTGATGTAATCGCCCTGGAGATCAAAGGCACCAACGGTGCGACCATTTCGAATGAGATCGTCGACGAAGGTGACGAAGTCAAGCGACGAGCGGCCCGCCTCAAATGCCTGTTCCAATTCGGTCATCACATCCGGGCGTATCACAAACGCTGCCATTCCCAGCAGGTCATTCGGGGTCGAAACCGGGTTTTCCACGAGGCGGATGATTCGTGCACCATCGCGTTCGACGGAGAAGTTCTTCTTTATGAGCTCAGGATTGTCGACGGGTTTGACCGGAACGACGACGCTGAAGTCACTGTCTATCGCGGTCATCTCACCGAGGTTGCTGTCGAGGTAGAACTCGTCGGCGAGCATGACCACGCCTAGGCGGCCAGCCATGTACGGCTTGGCGAGCAACACCGACCATGCCCAACCCTTGTCGAGGTGCTGGTTCTCCACGTAGGTGAGTCGAACCCCAAACTCGGAGCCATCGCCGAAGAACTCGGTGATCGTATCGGCCATGTAGCCCGTGACGATCACGATCTCTTCGATTCCCATCTCGTCACGCATGAGCTCAAGATGACGCTGGATGTTGGGCTTCCCATCGATGAGGAACATACCCTTGTGCAGCTCGTAGGTATATGGCCGGGCTCGAATGCCGCTTCCTGCGGCAGGAATGATCCCGATCAGTTGCTGTTCTGACATGTGCTTCCCCTTACAGTTCCTGAGCGTTGTAGAAGTCTCGGACTAGCTGTTGCCAATCCTGAATTGACGACAGCTCGTTTCGAGCGGCCATGATCGCCTTACTCAGTTGAAGATTGGCGATCTCCAGTTCGGCACGACGATCGAGATCCTCGATGTCGCGAACATCAGCCACACCCGCAATTCCAACCGTTCGACGAGCCATCGAACAGGCGCAGAACCCGGCCGATTCGCGAAGAAGGTTGAGCATGAACTGCGTGGTCAGCTGTTGAAATTCATCGTCGGTGAGTAGGCCGTCGATCAGCATCGTTGATGCGCCGGTCTCTCGCCACAGAGCGAGGAACCGCTCCGAAAAGGTGTCCCAGATGATCGCGATCTGATCGATCGCCCATTCCCGATAGTCCGCGCCACCCGCTCGTTCGAAGTGTGCGGTGGCTGCCAACAAGAAGTTCGAAATGACCTTCCCGACGTCGAAACCAAAGGGCCCGAAGTAGGCAAACTCCATGTCGATGACGTAGCTCTCATCGTGGTTCACCATCAATGAGCCGGTGTGCAGATCGGCATGCAAGAGCGCGTCGGTCTTTGCGACGAATAGATCTTTGAACTCGAGCACATCGAGCTTGTACTGCGTGTCCTTGTGGATGTTCGCTTTCGCCCACTCGTCGGTGGCCGGGTTGGAGTAGTTCGAGTCATGTTCCATGTACGGGAACGTAAAGATGAACTCCTCGGTGAGCTTGCACAGCTCATCGTTCAGGGTGAACTTGTCCATCAGGGCCCGTCGCTCTTCGCTGGTCATCGACCAGGCGCTGGTGCGGAAGAGAGTCTCGGCAAGAAACTCGCCGATGTGTTCCGCGACTTTGGGGTAGTACACACCGTCGATCATCCCTCGGCGCAAGATGATGTGGTCGTCGAGACACTGCATGACGAGCGTGCTCATGTCTTCATCCGCGTGAAAGATCGTCGGCACGAGGTTGGGCACGACCTGGTTGTAGACCTGAAGCGCTCGAATCTCGTATTTCATGCGATCGCGGCTCAGTGGCCACTCCTCACCAACCATACGGAGGTACGGCACAGCCTGTTTCACGATTACCGACCGGGTTGTGTCGACCGTCGACGTCACTCGGTAGACAAAGTTGAGGTTTCCGTCACCGATTTCAATGATGTCGATGTCGGAAGCCGATATCGATGCTCCGCTGGACAGCACCTCGAGTACCGCCGGGATTTCGTTGAGATACTCGGGGAGGCTGTCCCGGTCAAGAATCCGATATGTGGGTTCGCTCATTTCGTCAGTGCGTTACTTGGCGTCGAGCGGCGTGTCGACGCCCGCCTTCTGAATCTCTTCGAGAATTGTGTCGTGCACACGCCCATTGGAGACCAACAGGTCGGTCTTGTCGAGCTTCCATGGGTTCCCATGAAAGTCGCTGACGGTGCCGCCAGCTTCTTGTGCGCACAGAACTCCTGCCGCCACATCCCATGGCGAAATCGAAAGGGTGGTGAACGCATCGACGCGTCCCGCTGCCACCATGTAACACTCCACTGCGGCCGAGCCGATCTTGCGGAAGTCCTTGTTCTGCTTGTGCAAGTTGTACTCGAGCTCAGCGAAACGAGCGTTGCTCTTTTCGCCGCCGGGACAACCAACGATGTAGGTCTTGGCCAGCTCGGCGGTGTCGGAAACAGTTACCGGTCGACCGTTGATGGTGCAGCCGTGATCCTTACGAGCGACGACCATCTCCTCGATGTATGGCGCGAAGATGACGCCCGTAATTGGCTCGTTCTTGTAGGCCAGAGCGATCGAGACAGCGAAGAAGGGATTGTGATTCAAGAAGTTGCTACTGCCGTCGAGCGGATCGACGATCCAGGTGTAGTCGCTTCCACGATCGACAAGGCCGGTCTCCTCGGTGAGGAGATTATGGTCAGGACACCGATCGGTGAGATGTCCAATGATGATCTCGTCCGCCTCGTGATCGTTGGCAGACGTGACTTCCTTCGAAAGACTGCGATTGCCGACAGACATGATGTCGGTGCCAAACACCGATGCATGATGGCTCCTGAAATTCCCCACCAGGTGTTTGCCCGCAAGCGTGGCTGCCTCTACAGCAACGTCAGCAAAGTAATGCATATTGACCTCTCCTCATTCAACCCAGTTACGCCTTGAACGAGATAGTACCTGTGTACGACATTCTATGGGTGAGGAAAGTTCCCTAGGCGGCATAGGCCAAAGGGCTTACAAACCAATGGCTTCGGCCAGGCGCGCTCGATGGAAGGTCGGGCTGCCAAAGAGCAGTTCGGAACTCTTTGCACGCTTGAAGTACAAATGCGCCGGGTGCTCCCAGGTAAAGCCGATCCCTCCGTGGATCTGGATGTTCTCGGAGGCGGCTCGGAAGTAGGCCTCTGAGCAATAGCTCTTGGCGAGGCTCGCCATTGCGGGGAGTTCATCGTTGTCAACAGCGGCACACCAGGCGGCGTAGTACGCCGCAGACTTCGCCGATTCAACCTCGAGCAACATGTCGGCGCACTTGTGCTTTATTGCTTGGAATGAGCCGATGGCTCGACCGAACTGCTTACGGTCTTTGGCGTAGGCGACGGCCATCTCCATCGCACGTTCGCCACCCCCGACCTGCTCGGCTGCCAAACCAACGGCGGCGTGCTGCAACACCTTGGTGATAGTCGCCCAGCCTTGCCCATCGACGCCGATGAGGCGGCCGGGTGCCGAGGTCAACTCGACCTTCGCCTGCTTGCGGGTTTGGTCCATCGTCGCCAGCGGCGTACGAGTGACGCCGGAGGCATCGCCCGCAACGGCGAACAACGACACGCCGGCCTCGGTGAGAGCGGCGACGATCAACAAGCCTGCGGTATGTCCGTCGAGGACGTAGAACTTGGTTCCGTCGAGAAGCCACGAATCACCATCCGCGGTAGCGGTTGTCGTGACGCCCGTTTCGTCCCATGCACCGCTCTCTTCTGCGAGTGCAACCGTTGCGATCAGTTCACCACTGGCGATCCGTGGCAGATACTCACCGGCGACATCGGGGTCGTCGGCGTGCAGCAACGCGGACGTCGCGAGCACGGCGGTCGAAAAGAACGGAGCACAGAGCAAGGCACGGCCCATCTCTTCGAGGACGATGCCCAACTCGATCCACCCGAATCCTTGGCCGCCGTATTCTTCGGGAATGGCTAGCGCTTGCAGGCCCATCTGTTCGGCCATCTGCGCCCACACCGCTTCGTCGTAGCCCGATTCGGTCGCCATGGCCTTGCGCACGTCGGCCTCGGAAGATTTCTCCTCGAGAAACTGGCGGACGAACCCTCGAAGTTGCTCTTGTTCTTCGGTGAAAGCGAACTGCATAACCAGAACTTACTCGCCGGTCACTTACTCTGCGAGCCCAACGGGCGGTGCCTGCTACGCTCGGGGCGATTCGGCTCGGGCACTTCGCTAATGGAGCCGTCGAAATTGTCAGGAGAAGTTATGGTCGAGCGCCTTATCGGTGCCTTCAAGGGTGATGTGGCCACCTACGAAATTGTTGAGCACGATGAATCTGCGACGGTGCAAGCAGCGGTTGTGGTGGCGATCTCCGCGATCCTCGCTGGAATCGGGGGTGGCCTGGGTAACTCCATTACCGGCGGCGGCTCGTCTTTCGTTTCTATCTTCTTCGTGGGCGTGGTCTCGACGATGCTGAGTTGGGTTGCCCTTGCCGCGATTCTCAATTTTGTAGGTGTACGTTTCTTCGGCGCTCAATCAACGTTGGGAGAAATGCTTCGAGTGACCGGATTCGCCGCCGTCGTTACCTGGCTAGCCATCATTCCCTTCCTCGGTTTGCTCTCGCTGCTGTGGTATTTCTGGGTGCTCTTCAAGGCGATACGGGCCGGGCTCGATTTGCCGACGGGGCCAACAGCGATCGTGATCATCATTGGTGTAGCGATCCGGTTGATCCTCCGCGTTATCTTCACCGCAATCTTCTAGAGGCTTCAATGACACACGTCCCCTATGACGACTACCGCGTTGACCCAGCTACCTTCGCTGGTCTCGACAGCATCGACCAGAACGCTGCCGGGGGGCTCACCAAGGATGACGCCAAACCCATCTTCAAGGCGCTCAACAAGCGAGTGGAAGAGCTGCAAGAGCACTTGTACGCCCACGGCAAAGAGAAACTACTGTTCGTGCTGCAAGCCACCGACACCGGCGGCAAGGATGGCACCATTCGAGCGGTATTCGATCGAACCAACCCCCAGGGCGTGCACATCGCGTCGTTCAAAAAGCCCACCTCAGAGGAGCTCTCGCACGACTACCTCTGGCGCATTCATCAACACACCCCAGCATCGGGCCACATCAACATCTTCAACCGAAGCCACTACGAGGACGTGCTGGTGGTACGAGTACGCGACATCGTTCCGGAGGGTCGTTGGCGCAAGCGATACGAGCACATCCGCAACTTCGAGCAGATGCTGGTCGACGAGGGCACCACAATCGTCAAGATCTTCTTGCACATCTCGAAGGACGAGCAACGTGATCGGCTTCAGGCGCGGATCGACGACCCGACCAAGCACTGGAAGTTCGAGTTTGGCGATCTCGAGGAGCGCAAGCTGTGGGAGGACTACCAGGCCGCCTTTGGCGACATGGTGATGGAAACCTCTACCCCCGATGCCCCGTGGTTTGTGGTTCCGGCAAACCGCAAGTGGTACCGCAACATCGTCATTAGCCAGATCCTGGTCGACACCCTCGAGAAGCTCGCCTCCGACGACTTCCCGCCAAATCCCGAGCTCGAAGGCGTAGTCGTCGAATAGCTAGATCGCCGAGGGGGTCTCGGGCAATCCCTGGAAACCCGCGTCTACCGCGAGCGTGGCACCAGCGGGAATACCGGCGCTACGCACCCCGTCCACCTCTCCCCCATCGATACTGGTCACAAAGATGGTCGACAGATCATCGCCGCCGAACGCGGGCATGGTCGGCATGGCGACCGGTAGGTCGATGACCGTGTCGATGTCACCATCCGGAGTGATTCTGGTGAGCGCCCATCCGTTCACCGAGGCCGACCAATAGCAACCTTGCGCATCGAGGCATGCACCGTCAGGGAGTCCGCGAGCGCCATTGCCTTGGTAGTCGAAGAAGACCCGCTTGTTGGAACGCTCACCGGTGTCGGCGTCGTAGTCCCACACCCAGATGATGGCCCGGAACGTGTCCGCCCAATACATTCGCGACCGGGCTGGGTCGAATACAAGACCGTTCGGGATCCCAACGTCGGCCTCCAGGGTCTCAACCGATCGGTCGTGGTCAACCCGATAGAGCGCTCCGGTGTACTTTCGCTCGTCAGGTTCTGGCCACATCGTGCCGACGACAAAGCGCCCCTGGGAGTCGCAGCGCCCGTCGTTGGACCGGTTCCCGAGTGCCGGATCTTCGATCTGGACAATCGTTTCAATCGAGCCCGTCGCCCATTCCAAGTGCGCGAGGCTCGTATCCATGGCAACGGTCAACAGACCGGCCGTTGGCCCAGGGGCGAACGACCCCGGTCGCCCAGGAAGCTCACGTACATCGCTCGCCCCCGACGATGGGTCGAAGCGATGGATGCTGCGCCCCTCGATGTCTTCCCAATACAGCGCCGCTTCGCCGGCGTGCCACATTGGACATTCCCCGAGATTTGCGACGGTCGTTCCAACTCGTTCTATCTGCACCACGACATGGAACGTAGGCGGCGCTCACGGCGATCGCAACGAGAACCGGCCCCTCGATTTCGTCGAGGGGCCGGTTCCCTACAAGGGAGACGTTCGTACAATTTGGAAGGGGAGTCTCCGTGATCGTCTAGCGAGCGAACCGCCGCCGGACGAGGATTTAGCCCAGGGTTGCCTCGCCGGTGAGGACGAGACCAGCGTCGAGCTGCACCTCATCGGCGCCCTCAACATCTCCAGGGACCTCTGCAAGGAGCGGCTTGAGCGTGAACGGCGCTGGGCTGTCGTCATCAGCTGGCTCGATGCTGATCACCACGGTCGACTCCGCGAGGTTCTTTGGAAACTCGAGGCCTTCGGGGGCGTTCTGGATGAAGTCCTCACCAGGGAATGGAGGGGCATCTGCATCGTCGCCTGCGAAGCCATTGAAGTCGTCTGGTCCAGCAGGGTCGCTGAATCGGCCCGTGCTCACCGCTTGACCGTCCACGACTACCCAACCTTCATACACCCAGTCGTCTGACAGTACGGGGAGGTCCAGCCCAGCGACCGGAGCGCCGTCGACGATATCGATGAACCATACGCCATAGACCTCGTCCTCAGTCGACTCGGTCGTTGGCGTCGCCAGGATGAACTGGCCCGATGCGTCGCTGAAGTCAGTGCCGAGCGCTGCAGCGTGTCCTACCGAAAGCTGCGCCTCGCCGTCAACGAAGTCACCGGCGAGGAGTCGGACGGTCGATGGCGCCGGGTCGTCGCTCTCGGCAGGTTCGATAGTGAGCACAAAGGTCGAAGCCTCAGATACATCTTCGATCGCAGAACCGGAGAGATACTCCTGATTGCCATCGACATCAACGATGAAACGGCCGGTGCTGTACGGCTCGCCGTCGATGATTACCCAGCCTTCGTAGACAAAGTCGTCGCCGAGCGGCTCAAGGCCATCGAACTCGAGAGCGACGTTGGTCGTGATTTCTGCAAGGGCGAGGCTGCCGTCGTCGCCATCTTCGTCCTCCATGGCATCGTCATCGTCTGCCATCGCCTCGCCATCTTCGTCCTCCATTGCTTCTTCGTCGTCTTCCATGGCGTCGTCCTCGACGACCTCCGCGGCAGCGTCGTTGATCGCGTCTTGGGCGAGTTCGGCATTGGTGTCTGCTCCGCAAGCGGCGGCAATGAGTCCTGCAGAAACAAGCAATGCGGCCATGCGCGCTTGCGTGTTCTGCTTCTTGGACAGCTTCATCAGGGGTCCTTTCACACGTGCACATGTTTGCGTCGTTTCGTGCACACCCAGAGTGAAGCACCGCGGGGCGAAGTTTCGATCGAATCAGCGATCAGTTCAGCGTCAATTCCCCAGCCGTTTCGCGCTCATTTCTAAGTCATGAGACGCCTGACTCACCTGCATGAACGGCACGCGAGAATTCGGTGAGGAGATGGGCCGTATGGACTACGTCTGCGTCGGTAGTGCCGTGATCGCACACGCTGATCCGCATGACACGGCGCTCTTCCCATGTGGAGCCGGAACACCACAGTTCACCGCTTGCCTGCACCGCGCTAATGAGCGCTTCGGTGTTCTCGTCGGTATCGAGACAAACGAGCACCTGATTCAGCACGACCTCGTTGCACACGGTGATCTCGGGAACGTCGGCGAGGGCGCCAGCAAGCGCCGCCGCCAGAGCACACAGGCGATCGGTGTGGGCCGTGATGCCCGAGGCGCCGAGGGTTGCGAGTACCGCCCAGGCTTCGACCGCCCGGGCCCGTTGCGACATGTCAGGGCCGCGGTCCAGTGGCTCGAGACGAGAAGACCCCGGTACGTACGCTGCACCGACCTTGAACGTTCGTGCGAGGTCGCTTCGGTCACGGACGACGGCAACCGCGCTGTCGTAGGTGGTGTTGAGCCACTTGTGCAGATCGGTTGCCCACGAATGCGCCCGCTCCGCACCCGCGGTGAGATGGGAGTATTGAGGTGACGATGCGGCCCAGAGGCCAAAGGCACCGTCGATATGGATCCAATGCGGCTTGCCATCGAAGTGGTCAGCAACGGCGTTGAAGGGATCGAACGAACCCGAGTTCACATTGCCCGCCTGGGCAATCACGAGCGTCGGTTCCCCCGCCTCTGGCAGGGCCGAAGCATCGAGGCGTCCTTGGTCGTCGCTCGGCACGGTCACTACACGGTTGCGCCCCAGCCCCAAGAACCCGAGCGACTTGGTCACGCTCGCATGGGCTGCGTCACTCACCACAACCCGAATCGGCGGCGCACCGAAGAGCCCGTCGTTCACGGAGTCCCAACCCTGCTCCGCGAGAAGAGCATCACGGCCCGCAGCGAGACACACGCTATTCGCAAGCGAGGTTCCGGTAACGAACTGGTGCTGCGCTCCCGGGGGCAGTCCGAGGAGTTTGAGCAGCCATCCACCAACAACCGTGTCGAGCACCGCCGCCGTGGGAGACATGACACCAAGTGCGGCGTTCTGGTCCCACGCCGTGCTCAACCAAGCAGCTGCAACGCCAACGGGGTATGCCCCGCCGGTGACGAAGCCAAAGTACCGTCCCCCAGTGGTTGCTACGGTCGCGGGGCTTCCCGCCCGGTCGAGTAGATCGATTACCGCCGTCGGGTCGGCACCCTCCGTCGGAAGGGCCGTCACAAACGCGTTTAGGCCCTCGACTCCGTCAACGTCAGGAAATACCGACCTTTCACCGATGCCACGTAGGTAGGTAATCGCGCGAGCAGCGGAGAGCGCGAGAAGGTCGTCCACCTAGGACTGCGGCTTGCGTCCGCTATAGGCAACGAGTTTGTCTTGGGGCGCCGCGTCCTGAGGGACTTCAACCTCTTCGCCGAAGATGCCGGGCCCCCGCACAGCATCACCGAAGGCATACATCACGTCGAGCGCCTTTGTGGAGAGGTCTTCAGGAATCGCTGCGTCTACGCCAGTCGCCTGCGCGATGTCCCAGGCGTGAGTGAGCGCATCGAAGAAGAATCGACCAAGCGCTTCATCAACGGTCATCTCGCCGAACGGCGTCTCGATCTGCTTGCTCAACACGCCATGGCTGTCGAGAGCGTCGAGCAGGTTCTCGCGCACGCTGTCCCACGTCGCTGCCGGATTGACACCAGCGACCTCGGCTTCTGCTTGTTCGCCGGGAGCCGGACCGTCGGTGATGGAAGCGTGCATGCGCTTCATCCCCCAGATGACGTGGCCGAGCGTTTGCTTCGCCGTCCATTCGTCGTTCGGAGATTGGTTTTCCCAATCGCCGTCGGCCACACGTCGTACCACCCCGTCCATGGTGTAGATCGTCTTGATGTAGTCACGCAGATTCTGGCTCATGTCACGAACTTAACATCTGGTTCGCTATGCATCGCCTAGGAATCACGCGGCCCATTGGGCAGCGGATTTCCTGATGGGTCACACGCTCCGGCGGCGGCGAGTAACTCGATCAGCTCGAGCTCTCTGGCCTCCAGCCGCTCCTCGACCTCCGAAGGATGAGTGTCGGGAAAGTTCCTGAGGTGATTGGTGAACTCTGACGCGAATAACGTCCCTCGGCGGCGGCGTGAATTTCGCTTGCGCGTCTTCTTCTGCCGAGCGTTTCGGATAGCGATGAGCTCCTCCCATGCTCTATCCACATCAAGAGCCGCAACCTGTGCCTGAGTCTTCAGCTCCCGCCGCTCCCGAGCGATCGCCGCCGCCCGATCTTGGTCCCCCGCCTCGATCGCGGCGTCGTACTCGGCCCGAAGTTCCACGGACCGTTTAAGGATCGCATCGGCATCGGGAGCAAACGGTTCCATAGCAGGATCATATATCCCCAGACCCCACCCAATTTTTCCACGTGACGTCTAGGGTCAGAGGCAATGACGAAACCCGACCGGGCCCCGATCACCGACCTCTCTACGTTGCTGAGCACCCTCCAGGTGTCGCAGCGAGCGGGCACGTTCTGTATGGCTACGGTGCCCACTGCTACCCCACTGGGTGGTGGTGTTGTGGCACTGATGATCGAAGACGAGGGTGTCACGGCGATCTGCACCGTTGAGCGTGCAGAAGCTGAGGGTTGGGACCACGAGTTCCCCTGCGCCTGGCTCACCCTGGACGTCTACAGCGCGCTGGAGGCTGTTGGCCTCACCGCTGCGGTTGCGAAGGTGCTCACCGAAGCAGAGATCCCGTGCAATGTCATCGCCGCACGACACCACGACCACATCCTCGTGCCTGAACATCGGGCGGTCGAAGCGATCCAGGTAATTTCCTCCCTCGCCAAGTAGGCAGCGGAGACGCTTGGGGTCAGACCCCGTTGATCACCCGAGCCTCCGGAACGCCGACAAATCAACGATTTGTGGGAGTTGCCCTGGCACCGCGCGTCCCGGAAAGGGACGGAAGGGGTCAGACCCGAACCGTTAGGCGGGCAGGTCTCCCGCTGCCACGCCCAGACGGACGTTTGCTCGTTGGAGCGCTGCGTGAGCGGCAGCATCTTCAGCGTCAGCGGCGACTGCCGCTTCGGCCTTGACCTTGGCGGCTTCGGCGCGGGTAACGTCGACGTCTTCTTTGGCTTCGGAAACGTCCGAGAGGATCGTGACCTTCTCGCCCTTGATCTGCACGAACCCTTGATGGATCGCAAAGACCTGGGATTCACTGCCATTGATGACCTTGGCGGCACTCACTTGGAGCACACCGATGAACGGAACGTGGCCCTTCAAGAACTCGATGTCACCGCCACCGACGGTTCGAACGAGCACCTTGTCGGCCTCACCAGAAAAGGTGATCCGCTCCGGTGAGACAAGCTCAACCTGCATTAGGCGTCAGCCTCGAGCTTTGAGGCCTTGGCGATTGCTTCTTCTGCGCCCCCGACCATGTAGAAGGCCTGCTCTGGCAGGTGATCGAGCTCGCCGGTGAGGAGCGCATCGAAGGACTCGATGGTTTCTTCGAGCGAGGTGAACACGCCCGGCTGGCCGGTGAAGACCTCGGCTACGAACATTGGCTGGCTCAAGAAACGCTGCACCTTGCGTGCACGGTTCACCGTGATGCGGTCTTCTTCGGTCAATTCATCGAGACCGAGAATCGCGATGATGTCCTGCAGCTCCTTGTAGCGCTGGAGAACTTCCTGCACTCGGCGAGCAATGTTGTAGTGACGATCGCCAACAACCTCTGGCTGAAGGATGGTCGAGGTCGACGAGAGTGGATCCACCGCTGGGTAGATACCGAGAGCCGCGATGTCACGGCTGAGCTCGGTCGTTCCGTCGAAGTGGGTGAACGAGGTGAACGGCGCAGGATCGGTGTAATCATCTGCAGGCACGTATACGGCCTGCAGCGACGTGATCGACTTACCTTGCGTCGAGGTGATGCGCTCTTGAAGGGTGCCCATCTCGTCTGCGAGGGTTGGCTGGTAACCCACAGCTGAGGGCATACGACCAAGAAGGGTCGATACCTCAGAGCCGGCCTGTACGAATCGGAAGATGTTGTCGATGAACAACAACACGTCCTGGTTCTGCACGTCACGGAAGTACTCGGCCATGGTTACGCCGCCGAGCGCAACGCGGAGGCGTACGCCTGGTGGCTCGTCCATCTGGCCGAACACGAGAGCGGCCTTGGAAAGTACGGTGTCGGCGTCTTCGCCGGCGCCCATCTTGGCTTCGCCCATTTCGATGAAGAGGTCGGTTCCCTCACGGGTGCGCTCGCCTACACCAGCAAACACCGACACACCACCGTGGTTCGAAGCCACACGGGTGATCATTTCCTGAATGAGAACGGTCTTGCCCACACCAGCACCACCGAAGAGGCCGATCTTGCCGCCCTCTTTGTATGGGGTGAGAAGGTCGATGACCTTGATGCCGGTCTCGAACATCTTGGTCGATGGCTCGAGCTTGTCGAAGTCTGGCGATGGACGGTGAATGTCCCAGTAGGTGTCGATGTCAACCGACTCGACGTCGAGGGGCTCGCCCATAACGTTCCATACGTGGCCAAGGGTTGCGTCACCAACAGGCATCTGCATGCCGTGACCGGTGTTCGATACCTCGGCGCCTCGGGTGAGGCCGTCGGTCGGCTTCATCGAAATCGCACGCACTCGGTTGTCACCGATCTGCTGAGCGACTTCGAGGGGGACAACCACCTCGTTGCCGTCGAGCGTGATGTTCACTCGCAGCTGCATGTTGATCTCTGGGAGCGACCCCGGAGGGAACTCCACGTCGACTACAGGGCCGGCGATGCCGACAACTCGGCCTGACTTCAGTTCTGGTTCGGTGACGGTCATACCGGTGTACCTTCCGTGGTTTCAAGAATTTGTCGAATGATTTGGTCGTCGCCGCCTCCGAGTGCCTCTGCACCGCCGACGATCTCCATGATCTCGGTAGTGATGGCAGCCTGGCGGGCTTGGTTCATCTCGCGTGAAAGCTTAGTGATGAGTTCTTCAGCGTTATCGGTCGCGGCCTTCATGGCTCGCTGACGGTTTGCGTGCTCCGAAGCCGCAGATTCGAGCAACGCCGAGTAGAGGCGAGACTCCATGTATCGAGGGAGCAGGGATTCGAGCACTCCGGCCGGGGACGGTTCGAACTCGAACTCGGCAACGGCGGTTGTTGAACCGCTGCCCTTCTCGGCCATTGCGGACTGTGTTTCGAGCGGTAGGTACCGGCGAACGGTCACCTTTTGAGTACCCATGGTGATGAACTCGGTGTAGACGAGCTCCACTCGGTCGAGTTCGCCAGCTTCGAACAACTCGACCACCTTGCCCGCAACCTCGCGGGCGTCCTCATAGGTCGGCGAATCGGAGATGCCGGTGTAGGACTGCTCGATGTCGTAGTTACGGAAGCTGAAGTAGTCGTTGGCCTTCTTGCCAATCAGGATCAGGGCGTAGTCGGTGCCGCTCTTGCGAGCTGCATCGAGTTGACGCTCCGCAGCCTTGATGACCGCAGCGTTGTACGAACCGGCCAAACCGCGATCAGAGGTGATCGCGATAATGCCAACACGCTTGGTCTCTTCGGCCTCGCGCAGCAGCGGATGCGACACGCGTGCACCGCCAGCGGCCAAGTTCTCGATCACGCTCGTTACTTGCGTGGAGTACGGCTTTGCCTCATTGGCGGCCTGCATCGCCTTAACCACGCGGGTCGCGGCGATGAGCTCCATTGCTCGAGTGATCTTCTTCGTGGACTGCACACTGCCGATTCGGCGGCGAAGTTCACGTTCTTTTGCTCCTGGCATACGTCTCTATCCGGTGCGTTTCGAAGAGGCCTTAGACCTCGTCGGCGGTGATCTCTTCTTCTGGCAAGGTGTTGTCCGCATCGACAATGGTCGAGTCGGCGTCGCCGGGGTCTCCCGCTGCTGGAGCAGGACCCGAGCCGTCGGTGGTCTTGAACGAGTCGGCGAAGGTCTTGATGTGACCCTCGAAGGTGGCTTCGTCGGCGATCGTGCCGGTGAGGACGATGTCGTCGAGCAGCGCACTGTGACGAGAATTGAAGTACTCGAGCAGTTCACTCTCAAAGCGAGCAACGTCGGTCACGGGGATGTGATCGAGGTAGCCGCGGGTACCAGCCATGAGTACAACAACTTGTTCTTGTACCGACATTGGCGAGCTAATGCCCTGCTTGAGCAACTCGGTCAGGCGATAGCCACGGTCGAGCTGGGCCTGGGATACGGCATCGAGGTCAGAACCGAACGAGGCGAACGCCTCAAGCTCACGGAACTGCTGAAGGTCGGACTTCAGCGTGCCCACAGCGGACTTCATGGCCTTGATCTGCGCAGCTGAACCCACACGAGACACCGAGATACCGACATCTACCGCGGGGCGGGTACCGGACTTGAAAAGGTCGTCCTGCAAGAAGATCTGGCCGTCGGTGATCGAAATCACGTTCGTTGGGATGTACGCCGAAACGTCGCCGGCCTTGGTCTCGATGATTGGAAGAGCAGTCAAGGAACCGCCACCCATTGCCTCGGAGAGATACGCCGAACGCTCGAGCAGACGGCTGTGCAAGTAGAAGACGTCGCCCGGGTATGCCTCACGGCCCGGCGGGCGGCGCAGCAACAACGACATCTGGCGGTATGCCTCGGCCTGCTTGGAAAGATCGTCGTATACGACAAGGGCGTGCTGGCCGTTGTCCATCCAGTGCTGGCCCATGGCGCAGCCAGCGTATGGGGCAATGTACTTGAACGGTGCCGGGTCAGAAGCCGGTGCGACAACAACCACGGTGTAGTCCATGGCGCCTGCAGCTTCGAGCTCGGCGACGGTTTGGGCAACCGTCGATGCCTTCTGGCCGATCGCTACGTAGATGCAGTTCACGCCCAAACCCTTTTGGTTCAGGATCGTGTCGATGCCGATGGTGGTCTTACCGGTCTTGCGGTCGCCGATGATCAGCTCTCGCTGGCCACGGCCGATCGGGATCA
>CAZLWE010000048.1:0-26449 GCA_964562985.1 uncultured Acidimicrobiales bacterium | reverse complement strand
GTGATCATTCGAATGGCGGTCGTCTTTCCCGCGCCGTTGGGGCCGAGTAGAACGCTGATCGTTCCCTCCTGGATCCTTAGATCCAGCTGGTTGAGGGCGGTGACGTCGCCAAAACGACGGGTCACATCTTGCATATCGACTATGAGAGAATCGCTCACACCCACCCATCGGCAAAGACCGCTGAATCCTCAAGTGAGGATTGTCAAAAGTTGTCTTTGTTCTTCGAGGCCGAAGGCAGGTCAGTAGCCCAGACGGTCGAGCAATTCGGTCTCGGTTTGCCAGTTCTTGGCTACTTTCACCTGCAGCTCAAGGAACGTGCCTTCTTTCAACTGCTTGCGGGCCTCGGTGCCGACGTGTTTGATGACCGACCCCTTCTTGCCGATCACGATGCCCTTCTGGGAATCACGTTCGACGAGTACTTCGCAGCGGATATAGGGCCACTCCATCTCCGTCACCCGGGTAGCAATCGAGTGGGGAACTTCGTCGCGCAGCACGTCCAACAGCTGTTCACGCACCAGTTCTGCTACCCAAAATGCGTCGGCTGCGTCGTGCACCATGTCTGGGGGGTAGTACGGCGGTCCGGGCGGCAAGCGACTGTCCAGATAGTCGACGAGTGCATCGACACCCTCACCTGTTGTCGCCGACACCGGGAAGTACGCATCGAGGTCAAAGTCTGAGGCCTCTCCGAGTTGGCCGAGCACCTGTTCGGGGCTGGCCTTGTCGATCTTGTTGACCACGACCGCAGTCTCGGGTGGGCATCGCTCGATCACCCACCGGTCGCCGGGGCCGAGCGGCATGGTGGCGTCGATGAGGACACACACGATGTCGACGTCAGAGATGCTGGCTTCGGCAGAGTCGTTGAGCCGTTTACCAAGCGGCCCTCGAGGCTTGTGAATACCCGGGGTGTCGACGAAGACCATCTGATGATCGCCTCGGTGCAACACGCCGCGCACCTGGGAACGGGTGGTCTGGGGTTTGTCGGAAACGATCGAAACCTTCTCGCCCAGGATCTTGTTGAGCAGCGTCGACTTACCGACGTTGGGGCGACCGACGAGCGTCACAAAGCCCGACCGGAACGTGGGGTCGTCAGCCATTGGACAGTAGTCCCGGTTCGGGGCCGGTGAGATCGAGTCCAGATTGGGTGGACTTCACGAACACTTGAGTGATACGCCGACCCTCGATCGCCTCGATTACGAAGTCAAAACCATTGCTGTGATGTGTCTCACCGATCACGGGCACGTGGCCCAAGCCAACGAGCAACATGCCTCCGAGGGTGTCCCAGTCAGCTTCGTCGGGCAGGTGACTGTCGAGGGCTGCATTGAACTCGTCGATGGGGATGCGAGCCTGCACACGCCACTCCCCCGAGCTGACCTCGGCGATGAGCGGCACTTCGGTGGAGTCGAACTCGTCGACGATCTCGCCGATGAACTCCTCGATGAGGTCTTCGACCGTGATGATCCCAGCGGTGCCGCCGTATTCGTCGATCACCACAACCAGGCTCGTGGGGATGCCCTTCAGCTCTCGTAGCAATTCTGCGGCTCGCTTGGTTTCGGGGATGAAGGTTGGTGGACGTTGGGCGATGCTCACGAAGTGGTCACCGCGGCCTCGTTGGTCGCGGGTGAAGAGGTCTTTGATGTGTACGACGCCTCGGACGTCATCGATGTCGTCACCGTAAATCGGCATTCGTGAGACGCCTCGGTCGACCATCGCGGCGATGGCATCTTCGATCGTCGTGTCGTGGGCTACGGCGAGTACGTCGGGACGAGGGACCATCACCTCGCGAACGACCGTGTCACCGAAGTCGAGCAGCGAGTGGATGATCTCACCCTCATCCTTTTCCAGGACATCAGCCTCGACCGCTGCGTCAGCGAGGGCCACGATCTCTTCTTCGGAGCTGACCGCGGCCGCCGATCGGTTGGTACGGCTCAGGAACAAACCAGCGCTTCCGAGCAACAGCCTCACAAACCACCGAAGCGGCGGGATTCGCAGAATCGATGCGCTGACCGACGCGGAACGAATCGCGGCGCGATCGATGTTTCCCCTCGCCCAGATCTTCGGCACCGCCTCGGTGAGCACAAACATTACGATCAGCGCAGCGAGGATGCCGACAGGGATCCAGCCAGCACCGTAGGCCCGGCTCACCACGAAGCCCACGATGGCACCGACGCTGAGCTGGGCGGCAAGAGTGAGCGCAAAGATTGGGCCGAGGAAGAACCCTCGATCCTCGAGCGCGAGAACGAGTTGATCGGCGCCTGGAACCTCTTCTTCGGCGAGGGCGTTCGCACGCGATCGGGTCATACCGATGAGCGATGCCTCGGCGATCGCAAGGACGAACAGCAAAGCCCATAGGGCGAGCACGACAATCACCGCAACGAGGGTGCTCATGAGACCGTGCTTTCCGCTCGCCAGCGACCGAGGTGACGTTGCTCGGCTGCCTGCATGGCGGCAGCTTCATCAGGAACCTGATGGTCCATTCCCAAGATGTGCAACACCCCGTGCACGACCATCAGCGCCATCTCGTCGATCGGAGTCTCCGGAGCTTGGGCGTTCACCACGGTCGGGCAAATCAATACGTCGCCGAGCAGCCGAGGTTGGCCATCGATTGGTGTCGTCTCGGCATTGAGCGGGTCGTCTTCGAGCGGAAACGACAGCACGTCGGTAGGCCCCACCTCATCCATGTGGGTCTGGTTGAGCGTGGTCATTTCGTCGAGGCCGATGAACGTCAAATTCAGCTCGGCATCGGGACCGACGCCCTCATCGAGGAGCACTTGGCGTGCGAGGGCTTCCCAGGCGGAAGTGTCAACGACTATGTCGTCTTGGTCGTTCAATGTGACGACCACCGGCCCAGAACCCTCGGAGATCACGCGGGGTCCGGCTTGTCTTTGCTGGCGGCTTTGTTTTTGTTAGTCGCGCGTTCTCGTTGCGCGCCGTCGGTCTCATACGCGTCGACGATGGCTTGCACGATCGAGTGGCGGACGACGTCTTTGCTGGTGAGACGTACAAAGGACAGCCCGTCGATGTCGCCGAGGATGCGTTCGAGACCGCCGAGGCCACTACGGCCACCTTGGACATCGACCTGCGAGACGTCGCCGGTCACGACGGCTCGCGAACCGAACCCGATTCGGGTCAGGAACATCTTCATCTGCTCGGGGGTCGTGTTTTGCGCTTCGTCCAAGATGATGAAGCTTGCGTTGAGTGTGCGGCCGCGCATGAACGCGAGCGGAGCAATCTCCACCGCCCCCTTCTCCATCAAACGGGCGACGCCTTCGGTGTCGCTCATGTCGTACAGCGCGTCGTAGAGCGGTCGTAGGTAAGGGTCGACCTTTTGCATGAGGTCGCCGGGCAGGAATCCAAGCCGTTCTCCCGCTTCGACCGCTGGCCGAGTGAGGATGATCCGTTCGACGGTCCCGGCCTGAAGCGCCTGGAGGCCCATGGCAACAGCCAACCAACTCTTGCCGGTACCCGCAGGACCGATACCGAAGGTGATGATGTTGTCCTTGATCGCTTGCAGGTAACGCTGCTGACCTGCGGACTTCGGGCGAATGGTTCGGCCCGTCGCCGTGCGAAACACATTGGAGTTGAAGACTTCCGATGGCCGCTCGTCAGCCTCTACGAGATCGACCGTGCGCGTCACGAGGCGCTGGTCGAGCACCTGGCCCGACTCGAGCATGAGGACAAGTTCTTCGACGACCTTGCCCGCCTCAGAGGCTCGCTCACCCTCGATCGACACTTGGTTGCCTCGCACCTGCATTCGTGCCGCGGGAAATCGATCCTCGACGATACGCAGGTATTCGTCGCGCTCCCCGAGCAGGCCCGTCATGAGGTGATTCCCTGAGACGTGAATCGTTATCGTGTTTTCGCTCACTAATGGCTCACCGAGTGGTGTTGAAAAATGTAGGTGGACCATTAAGCGTAGCTCAGAGCACGCCCACCACGTCATGGAATAAGCCACACGGCCCACGAATGTCACTCCCGTAAGCACAACATCGGCGCGTTCGGATACGGATGGCCTATTCATCCGTCGGGGAATCCGCACCACTCTCGATAGCTATCACCCATTTTGAATGAGGGACCCATGCCTGGCGAGCAGAGCAGCTTTGATGCACAACTTCATACCCTCGCCGACGACGAGAGGCGCGCACAGGCGATTGCGGCCCGACGCCGTCGAGGTGACCGACGCGCTGTCGCCGAACTCTCCGGCACGTTTCTCGGCACGCTGACCGAAGTTGCGGAAACGAACGCTGTGGTGACCGTCTTGACCCGTACGGGCTCCAGTTTTCGAGGTCAGGTGACCTCTCTCGGATCGGAGATTGTGGTTCTAAAGGCTGGCGAAGAGATCAACGTAGTCATCCGCCTAGAGGCCGTAGAAGGGCTGCGCGAATTTGGATCCGGCCATGACCGGACCGTGGAGAGCATCTCGAATGGCCCTCAGCTAGCCGATGTCCTCGATACCTATGCGACCGAGCGCCGGCGAGTATCGCTCACGCTCTCGCGTGGAAACAACGTCGTTGGGAGCATCTCGCGAGTTGGACTCGACCAGATCGTGCTGATCTTGGATGGCGACGGTGAAACGATGACCGTTCCTCTCGCAGCGATCGACCAGGTGGTGGTCTCGTGGTGAGCCAGAACCTAGGCGTCGGCGGTTTCCGTATTTTCGACGGTCGCAGCTTCGGGATAGAGATGCTCGAGCTCTCCCGGTTCGATCTTGCTCTGCCCGACAAAATCGTCGATTTCGGTCTGCTTCAAGCGAATGACGCGGCCAAATCGATAGGCCGGAAGCTGTCCCTCATCGATCAACCGGTAAAGCGTGCGCGGCGTCAGACCCAAAGCCGACGCCGCCTCTTTAGTCGAAAGCCAATCACCATCTGCCTGAGTCATACGGACCAGGATAGCAGCATTTCAACACCTTTGGGCCATTTCTGTAGTTATTCCATGCACGGTGGCCACAAACGGCAAGGAGAGTACGCAACGTGACTGAGACAAATCAACCGGTCATCCGCTCGCGGCGAGCCCTACCATCGGGCCGAGCGGTCCTGGGCGCGCTTCTGATCACCCTGGCCGCCCTCGGCGTCCTTTTGGCGACCCGTCTGAGCGATGACTCCACCTTCCAGAACGTGGTCGTAGCAACCAATAACCTGGGGCCAGGTCAGCTCATCGAGCCCGATGACGTCGCTGTCGTCCGGCTTCGCCTCGACGATCAAGTTCGCTTTGTCGCCAACGACGTCAACGAAGTCGTCGGAAGCGTCACCCTCGGGCCGGTGACCGCCCGTGAATTCGTCGTCCGGTCCAACGTTGCCGACATGCTCCCGAACAACGTGCCGAACGGCCTGGCCGTCGTGTCGCTACCCGTCGATCCCGCTAACGCCCCGTCGACCATTGCACCCGGCGCGGTTGTCTCGATTCTCGCTACCTTCACCGACAACGACGAAGATGTCACCGAGTTAGTGGCCGACCGATTGCTCGTGGTCTCCTATGGGACCGATGGCGACGAGTTTGGCGCCGACACAAACGTTCTGCGAGTAGCCGTCGGCGACGGCCAGAACGCTGCAGACCTCGCCCTCGCCGCCGAGACCGGCACGGTGAGTGTCGTCGGCATCACCGGTGCCAGCGAGGTGTCGATACCGGAGATCACCAGGCGCGGGTCGGAGCCGACCACGCCATGACCGAACGCTTCGTAGTTCTGGGGGTTGCCCCTCCTCGGCGCGAGTGGTTCCGTCGTGTCGGAAAGTGGGCAAACGAGGCCGCACTGCCGGTCGAATTCATCAAATGCATCTCCGTCGATGAGGTGCAATCTCGGCTCGAATCCGGTCGCCCGTTCTCCGCGTTGCTCATCGACTCATCAACCCCTGGCCTCGGCCGCGACATCCTCGAACTCTCCTCGTCCTTGGGGTGCGGCCCGATCATTATCGACAACGGACTCGTCGACCGGGACTGGCGCGAACTCGGCGCCCAGGCCTCGCTCCCCGATACCTTCGAGGCGAGCGACCTTCGAAGCACGCTCGCCGACAACGCCAACCCGATCCGTCAGACCAACGCCACAACGGGCGCGGAGATCTTCGATGATGTCGCCGCACCGGCCGCCGCACGAGCCGCGGTGATTACCGTTACCGGGGCTGGCGGCATGGGAACCTCCACACTTGCAATGGCCGCCGCTCAGGGGTTGGCGGCAAAGCACAAAGAGCGCGCTCCGATCCTTCTGGCTGACATGGCCCTGCGTTCCAACCAGGCCATGCTGCACGACACCCGCGATGTAGTGCCTGGACTTTTGGAGTTCATCGACGCTCATCGGTTGGGCGTCCCGAACCGCGAGGACACCCCTGCTTCGATCCATACCTTCCCCGAACGCAGCTACGACCTGCTCTTAGGCCTGCGCAACGAACGAGATTGGGTATCTATCTCGTCGCGTTCGTTGTCGGCCGGATGGTCGACCCTGCTCACGCAATACAATACGGTGATCTGCGACGTCACTGGTGATTTCGACGGAGCAGAAGAAACCGGCAGCGAGGACATCGAGGACCGCAATCGTCTCGCGCGCATGGCCGCTCGTCAGTCAGACCTCGTCGTGATCGTCGGGGTTCCGGGCGCGTGGGGAATCCATCACCTGGTCCGCACGATCCTCTCGCTGTCTGAGATCGGAATCGCCTGCTCGCGGATGTTGCCGGTGATCAATCATGCGCCGCGTCAACAACGTGCTCGGTCGGGCATAACCTCGGCAATTGCCGACCTCACCATCACCAGAATCTCCGATGCCGCGGATCTCGCAGGGCCGACCTTCATACCCACCCGCAAGGGGCTCGAGGCGACGCTTCGTGACGGCGATCCCCTTCCGAGCGCCATAACGGGCAAGCTCACCTCCTCGATCGATGCGCTTGTGGACCTGCAGCCACAGATTGAGATCGACCTCACCGCCGAACCCGAGCCTGTGGCGGTCGTGCCCGGCTCGCTAGGAACCTGGAGCGAAGAAGATGTCTGAGTTCACCACCGCCGCTCAATCCGCACACGTTTCCCCGCTCGTGGAGATCGAGCAAGGCGCACTCGAGATCGCCAACGAGCGAAATATCGGCCTCGAAGGCGACTCGGCTGACGACCAACTTCGCGTGATCATCACCGAACTCGTCGAGCAGTGGCGAGCCGATTTCCGACGCGGCATTCGTCCCGTGGACCTCACAGAACCACAGCTCATCATCGATCGCGCCATGTCGAACCTCGTCGGATACGGGCCGCTCGCCGCGTTGATCGAAGACGACGACGTCTGGGAAATCATGCTCAACGCGCCAGATCAGATCTTCGTGAAGCGCCATCGCGGTCCCAGCGGCTACCACCACGAGTCGTTCCACGATGACGCACACGTGCTGCGCACCGTCACCCGCATCCTCGACCAATCGAGTGGTGCCCACCGTGCGCTCGACCCCACCGCTGGCCTACAAGATGCCCAGCTCGATACCGGAGCTCGCCTCCACATCGTGCACGGCGACATCGCACGGGGCGGCCACATGATCGTGAACATCCGAAAGTTCACCGGCATGTCGTTTAAGAGCCTCGACGAATTGGTTTCGTCGGAAACACTCACCCTTGAGGGAGCTACCTTCCTTCGGGCCTGCGTGAAGTCGCACATGTCGATGGTCTTCGCTGGCGTTCCAGGCGCTGGCAAAACCACACTTCTCTCGTGCTGTGCTGCCGAGCTCGACCCGACGCTACGCGTCGTCATCGCCGAAGAGGTCTTCGAGGCCGACGTTCCTCTCGCCAACGTCGCCAGCATGCAGACCCGTGGCGCCCGACCCGACCGTCCCGGTGTCGACCTTCGAAAGCTTGTGGGCGGCTTCCTTCGTATGGCTCCCGACGTCGCAATCGTCGGTGAGGTTCGCGACCGAGAAGCCCTGCCGCTGATGATGACCCTGTCGAGTGGCGTCAAGGGATTCACCACTATCCACGCAGGTTCCGCGCGCCAGGCCTTGACCCGCTTGCGTTTCGTTTGCCAGCTGGCCGACACGTCAAGCGACATTCCCATGGCGGCACTCAACGACCTTGTGTCACAAGCGGTAGACGTTGTCGTGCATACGACCCGTACCCCACAAGGCCCGAGAGTCAACCAGATCGCGTGTGTGGAAGATCTGACCGCCGAGGCTGGAGCGACGAGTTTCACCATGACGGAGGTCTTCAAACGATCGCTACATACCGGTCGTCTCGAGTGGACCGGACAGATCCCGCAACGCGCTTCCGAGGCGATGGCGAACTCGGGCATCGATATCCGTAGCGTGCTCCCCCACGACGCACCAATGCCTGCGCCACAGGTGGCACCCGGAGCGCCGCAGTGATTGCGTTGCTCCTCGCGGTCATCGCCGGGTATGGCGTGCACTTGGTCTACTCGTCGATCGCGTTCGGCTGGGACGGGGTCCAGCCCGGACCCAAGGTTCCGGAGACGAACGCGTCGAAGAAGTCACACTTCATCGAGGACCTTGGCCTTGGCGATTTCGACCCCAAGGCCCTGGTTGCGGCGATCGCCGTGCTCGCCTTGGCGGGGTTCACCTTCGGCCTTCTCTTGTTCGGCGGCGGTCCACTACCGGCGCTCCTGATGGGGATGTTCGCCTCGACCGTGCCGATCGGTGTTGCTCGCATTCGACACGAACGCACGATCAACCAAGCCCACCAGGAGTGGCCCGCGCTTATCGAAGAGATTCGGCTATTGACGGGAAGCCTCGGTCGCTCGATCCCACAAGCCACCTTCGAAGTTGGTTTGCGGTCGGCCGGCGGACTGCAACCCGCATTTGAAGAGGCACACCGAGAGTGGACGATCTCCACCGACTTCGCTCGCTCGATGCAAGTGCTGAAGTCACGGCTCGCGCACAACACGGCCGATGTGGTCGCTGAGACCTTGCTCACCGCACATGAGCTCGGTGGCGGCGAGGTCGGCAACAGACTCCAATCCCTGGCTCAAGATCGCCTCACCGATCAGCAACACCGTCGTGACGCCGTTGCTCGACAATCGGGCGTTCGGTTCGCGCGATGGTTCACGTTGATCGTGCCAATCGGTATGGCATTTGTGGGTATTTCGATCGGTGATGGGCGCGAGGCCTATGCCGATTCGACTGGCCAGGCTCTCGTCGCCGTGGCCTTGTTGCTCACCCTTGGCTGCTGGTTATGGGCGGGGTACGTCATGAAGCTGCCGGATGAAGATCGGGTGTTCGAATGATTCGCATTCTTGCCGCAGCCGCGATCCTGTCGTTCGTCGGCATCACCCTGCTCTTGAGTGAACTGCGGTTCTTCCGGAGCCGTACTCTGGCGAGCAGAGTATCGCCATACCTTCCGGGTGGAACAAATCGAAAACGTCAAGAGCTCCTATCGCTCGAGACGTTTGGTGAGTTGCTTCGTCCGCTTGCCGAGGCATTGGGCGCGCTCATGTCCAAGACCTTTGGCGTCAGTGAGGAACTCCCTCGCCGATTGCGTCGAGTCCACTGGGAGATCGACGCCTCCGGCTTTCGCGTACGTCAAATCGGTTGGGCCCTGGGAGCGCTGGGGTTTGCCATCACCGTGAGTGTGTTATTCGCCTTCCCGACGGGACTGGTCTTGCTGGCGGTCTTTGGTGGACCTCTATTGGCCTTTCTGATCGTCGAGCAGCAACTCGCCGGTGCTTCGGACCAATGGAAGCACAAGACCTTCCAGGAGCTACCGGTCATTTCTGAACAGATCGCCATGCTCCTGGGCTCCGGTTATTCACTGGGAGCGGCCATTCAACGCGTCAGCGAACGTGGTACCGGCGTCGTCGCCCAAGATCTCCAACGTGTCGTCGGGCGAATTCGCCAAGGCTCATCGGAGCAGGCCGCGCTCACCGAGTGGGCCGGGGTCGTAGACGTGCCGGCCGTCGACCGCCTCGTCAGCATCTTGGCGCTGAACAAGGAATCTGGCGACTTGGGGTCCTTGGTGGCTGCCGAGGCTCGCAACGTTCGAGCCGAGTCGCACCGCTTCCTTTTGGAAGCGATCGAAAAGAAGACACAACAGGTTTGGATCCCCGTCACGGTGGCCGCCCTCGTACCGGGCGTAATTCTGATGATGATCCCATTTATTCGCGCACTGAGTAGTTTCGGCTGATCGGTGAATGGAAATTGGTCACATTGTGTGCCCAAATGGTAAACATGTCCTACTGGAATAGGTGGGGCGGAGGAGAAACAATGCAACACGTAACAAACGTTGGGCGATATCTCGGACTTCTCGAGATCGCCATTCGTGACCGCGTTCGCGACGATCGCGGCGAAGGCGTCATCTCGATGGCGATCGCCGTGCTGATCATCGCCAGCATCGGCGCAGCACTTTGGGTGGTCTTCAACAATGCGGCAACCGGACTAGGTAACGACGTTCAGAACAACCTCAACAACGTCGGCACCTGATCAAAGCATTCGGACAAACGCTCATGCACAAGCGGGATCGGACAGACCGAGAACGCGGTGCAGGGGTCTTCAGTATGGCGATTGGCTTGATGATGTTTCTCATCATGCTCGTCTTCGCCGTGAACTTGCTGTACAACCTCTACACCACGTCGGTCATCTCTAGCCTCGCGCTCGAAGCCGCGCGCGATGCCGCAGAAATGGGCGGGAGTACCGCAGACGCGGCAAACGATTTTCGCGCGGAAGTCGACGGTGCGACCACGTTTACACTCAACCGCCAGGGGCCGAACATCGTGGCCACAATTCGCTGGGAGAGCCGTTCGCTCTTCCCCGCGTTCACCGACGCCCGAGCATTCGGGGTAATCGACCGCACGTTCACCGTGCGAGTCGAGGAACAGCAGGTCCCGTGATGACGCGCATTCGCGCCCACCTACGCGACGATCGTGGCGTACTTGCCGGAGCGGACATTTTGCTGTTCGGGCTTGTCGGCGTGATCTTCACGTCGTTGGTCATCATGAACGCTTGGCTTGCGGTCGATACTTCGCTTGCGGTCTCCGCTGCTGCCCGCGAGGGCGCACGAGCTGCCGTCGAATCCGCTGATGGGCCATCGGCCAGGACCAACGCAGAGACGGCCATGCGAAATGTCATGGGTCAATACGGGAGAGACATACCGGGCAACTTGAACGTAGATATTACATTCAGCAACGGCTTTGTTCGTTGCCAGCCCGTGACCGCAAATGTGGGCTATCGCATAAATTTGATATCGCTACCGCTGTTCGGCGACCTCGGCAGCCACACGATCAATGCAACCCACACCGAGATCGTCGACCCGTTCCGTTCCGGCACCTTCACCTTCGATGGAGCGGCAGGATGCCCATGAGGGAACGGTGGAAAAACGATCGGGGCCAGACCATCTTCTTGGCTCCAATCGGTTTCATTATCGTGCTGTTGCTCGGCGGCGTGGTGCTCGAGGTGGGCAACTTGCACCTCCGACAGCGCCAACTCGATGATCTTGCTGACTCTGCGGCGTCGAACGCCGCAGGTGCTGGCTTTGACATCGAACACTTTCGCTTGAACAACCAGATCCGGGTAAATCCCGGCGCGGCCACAAACGTCGTCAACATAACCATTGACTCGGCCAATTCGAATCTCGAAAACGTCGGTCTTGTTCGAGTACAGGCGGCCGCGGGCGCAAGTATCGAGGTCGAGCTGTCTTACACGCATCAGTTCATCTTCGGCAGACAAGTCTTTGGCACCTCCCAGACCCTCAACGCCGTTGGAACCGCGGCACTGGTCGCGTCAGGCCCGTGATGCAAACGCGCGGACGGATCTTCGGCGCACTCGCAGTGCTCGTCGCAGTGGTCATTGGCCTGCACGTGCTTGGCTCCGCGTCCGGGCTGACCCTGGCCGACTGGCGCTCGTGGACTGAAGAAAGCGCGGACGCTGCGACCGGTGTGATTCGCTTGCTGGCGCTGGCGCTGGCCTACTACCTCATCATGGTGCTCGTTGCCGTGCTGTTCCTCAGCGAACGGATCGATGGGCACTGGCTGGAGAAGTTCATCCCCTATGGCATGTTCGTCACCCTTGGCTTGGTCGCCGGCGTCGGTGCACTCACCGTCGCGTCCTCCAGCGGCCAAGTCAGCGCAACGGGTCCCACCCCATTAACGCTCCAACCCTCGGCTGCCCCGCTGACCCTGCAACCCGCTACGGACATGGGAATCGCTCCTGGGGCGGACATGGCGGCGAACTACCCCCCATTCGGAACCGACTACCGCGCTACGACAGCGACCGGTGACACCTGGAAAGTCCGCAACGGCGAGTCCTTCTGGTCGATCGCCGAAGAAGCCCTGCAAGACGCCTGGGGTGTCGACGAATTGACCGACGAAGAGATCGTCTCCTACTGGGAGCCCTTGATCGAAGCCAACCAAGACCGACTCGTCGACCCCGGCAATCCAGACCTCATCCTTCCGGACCAAGAGCTGGTGCTTCCGCCCACGCCTGAGCGCTAGCAGCCAAACGTCGCCCTAGCGGTTTCTCGCTACGCGATCGCCTCGGGTACGTAGGTGAGGCCGAGGGCGTTGATGCGAGGTGCCGCCCCTTCGATGCCGGTTCCCAAGATCGCTGCGAGTGCTTGAAGGTCGTCTCGACGAATCGTAAGAACTCGGCCGTTGAAGTCTTGGCGCTGTACCTGGATCATCGTGAGGTAGCGAGAAAGCATGTCAGCCTCTGGGCCCGACAGCTTCTCCAGCTTGGTGAGATCGATCGTGATTGAACTGCCCGCACCACGTGTTGGACGGTCGCGCAAGTCGATGGTGTCGTCGACCTCAACACCGAAGTCTGGTGCGCCTTCGATCGGTAGGAGCTGATCGACGGGGACGTTGTAGAAGGCGGCCAGCTTGCGAAGCCGTGGGACGGAGATGGCTCGCTCGCCGCGCTCGTACGCGCCGAGTACCGACGCCTTGAACTCTTGCTCAGAGTTGGCCTCAACCTCTTGGAGGGAAAGCCGCTTCTGACGCCGGATGGCGCGGAGACGCTCACCGACCTTGCGGCTGTATCCGTCATTGCTTTTTTGCTCGTCCATTGCTGATCCTCGCTTATGTTCCGCCCGTAGCGTTAGCCATTTGCGGTCGGAGCGCATTAACGCTCTGCGTGGCGGTTGTCTGACACCCTAACCAGATTTTCGATCAGCATCCAAAACGAAAGTGGTGCGTATTCGAGATACCTAAAAACGAGCGTCTTACATGGAACGGCGTGTCGCGGCCAGAAGAACACCCACCGCAATGGCTGCTGTTTCGGCTCGAAGCACGGTGTCGCCCAACGACACACGGTGTGTAGCGCTCGCAAGTTCCCGATCGCTCCACCCTCCCTCAGGTCCGATCGCGACGCATCGGTGTTCGCTACTAATCGCCTCGCCCTCGAAGTGTGCCAACGCCACGTCGTCGCACGAAACGAAGAACGAGTGTGAGTCGACAACACCGAGAATCTCCGGCAAGCGCACCCGGTGACTCTGCATCGACGCCTCTCGAACTATCCGCCTCCAGCGTTGCGTCGCTTTGTCGACCTTGTCTTCATCCCAACGCACAACGCTGCGATCAGCCGTCAGGGCGACGATGCGATCTACGCCAAGTTCGGTCAACTTCTGGACGACGAGCTCTGGCTTCGATCCCTTCACCAGCGAGAACGCGACCGTTAGCTCGGGGACCGAGGCGGGGACCTCTCGCCATGGTTCGGTGAGCTCCACCACTCCGCCGGAACGAAGGACTGCTGGCGCCCACGCGCCCAAACCATCGCTGACGGTGAGCCGATCCCCGCTACGCATCCGAAGGGACCGCTCCATGTGGGCGAGATCATCGTCGTCGAGGAAGAGGTGATCTTGGGAAGCGACAAAAACGTGCGGGCCAGCAGAACCCGCGAGCACGCCATTACTCACTTGAAGGCCGACTTGACCTTTTTGAGAAAGCCCTCGTCGGGTTCGGCGACGCTCTCGGCTCGCAACTCGGCGAACTGGCGCAACAGCATCTCTTGTTCATCGGTGAGATCGGTCGGCGTTTCGACCACGAGCTCCACGATGAGGTCGCCGCGGCCCCGACCGTTTACATGCGGGACCCCCTTGGCTCGGAGACGGAATCGTTTACTGCTCTGCGTGCCCGTGGGAACGACGATGATCTCCGGCTCTTCGAGGGTCGGGATCTCCAATTCGGCGCCTAGAGCTGCTTGTGCGAACCCAATCGGGCGTTCCATGACCAGATCGTCCCCAACACGAGTGAACAGTTCATGCTGGCGCACCTTGATATGCACGTACAGATCGCCCTGAGCGCCACCACGAGGCCCCGCAGCTCCCCGACCGGTCAGACGTAGGGTCGAACCGGCATCTACGCCAGCTGGCACATCGACGGTGTAGGTGACTTCTTCGATGTTGCGTCCCTCACCTGCGCATATTTTGCAAGGTTCATCGATGGTTTGGCCTCGTCCTCCACAGGTCGGGCAGACACTCGATGTGACCATTTGCCCCAGAATCGACTGACGGACACGCTGCACCTGGCCGCTACCGCCGCACTCGCTACATGTTGAGGTTCCGCTTCCCGGTTCCGCACCGGTGGCCTCGCACGGCTCACAAACGGTCGCTGAGCGGACCGACACCATCTTCTCGCCGCCAAATACTGCGTCTTCCAAGTCGACTTCGAGCACGGTCTCAAGATCTTCGCCTCGCGGAGGGCCAGTCGGGCCTCCGCCGCCGCCTCCGAATGGATTGCCTCCACCGAAGAAGGTTTCGAAGATGTCGCCGAGATTCGCACCAAAGGGACCTGCAGCTCCTGGTCCTGCGCCCTGGCCGCCGAGGCCGTCGTCACCGAACCGGTCGTAGCGGGCTTTGCGATCGGGGTCGCCCAACACCTCATAGGCATTGGCGACATCTTTGAACTTCGCTTCTGCCTCGGGGTCGTCGGGGTTTTGGTCTGGGTGGTACTGACGGGCAAGACGTCGGTAGGCCTTCTTGATCTCTGCTTCTGATGCGCTTTGGCTTACGCCGAGCACTGCGTAATGGTCTGCCATCTCATCCCTCTCCGAGGCGCCGCTCGAGCGACTGAGAGACTACGGCGACCGCGGCCAGGGCGTGGGGATAGTTCATGCGCGTGGGGCCCAATACACCGATGGTTCCCGTCGTACCGCCCTCCGCGGTGTAGGGAGCGACGACCAGGGAACATTCGGCGAGCGGATCGACTCCGGTTTCTTCACCAATGGCCACCGACATGCCTCGGCCGATCACGTCTCTCACGAGCGAGACCACTACGAGTTGCTCTTCGAGAATGCCCATGACTTCACGAACCGTGTCGATCGCGGTGAACGAGCCGGGGATCGACGACAAACCTCCGACGTAAAGGTCGCCGGCGACATCGGATGCGGTAAGTACTGCACGAGCGCTTTCAACCAGACGGTCGGCTCCTGCATTCCCGGTCGGCGATGCAGCTGCTGCGTCTCCAACGCTGCGACCGACCATCGCAGCGGAAAGATGGCCACTCGCCATGGCGATGGTGACTTCGTCGACCTCGTCGACCAGTTCGATCGTGGCCTTCTCCACCGTGCCGTCGGAGAGCACCATTACCGCAACGACAATCGTTGGCGCTAGCTCGACAAGCTGCACGTTTCGTACGGTGGCGTGGTCCTTGTCGGGAGCGATGACAACCGATGCCACACCAGTGAGCTCGGAGAGCAGGCTGGTGGTGTGTTCGAGCATTTGCTCGATCTCGTTGTGCTTCTGGTCGAAGAAGTCGGCAACCCGCTGATTGTCGGCCAAGTGCAGCTTGGAACGGTCGAGGTCGTCCACGAAGGCCCGATACGCCTTATCGGTCGGTATACGTCCGGCACTGGTATGTGGCTGAGTGAGATAGCCCTGCTGGTCGAGCGCCGACAACTCATTGCGAATGGTCGCCGACGAGACATCGAGGTCGGCAGCTTCACCGGCAAGGGAGGAACCAACGGGTTCGGCGGTCTCGATGTAGGTCTCTACAACGGCACGCAAAATCGCCTTCTTGCGGTCGTCAAGCATGAGCTAAATCTACTTGCCTACTCACTCATCAAGCTTCAATGCGCTGACGAATGCTTCTTGTGGGATGTCGACGCGACCGATCGACTTCATCCGCTTCTTTCCCTCTTTTTGCTTCTTGAGCAGCTTGTTCTTTCGGGTGATGTCGCCGCCGTAAAGCTTCGCGGTGACGTCCTTGCGGTAGGCCTTGACGGTTTGGCGGGCGATAAAGCGTCCACCGATGGCGGCTTGGATCGGTACGTCGAATTGTTGACGTGGGATGAGCTCTTTGAGCTTCTCGGTCATCCGCTTGCCGTACTCATAGGACCGGTCGTCGTGCACGATCATCGAGAACGCGTCGACCGGGTCGCCCGAGAGCAAGATATCGACCTTGACGAGCTTGGACTGTTCCATTCCGTCCGCTTCGTAGTCGAGGCTGGCATAACCCTGGCTTCGGCTCTTCATCTGGTCGAAGAAGTCCATGACTACTTCGGCGAGCGGAATCCGGTAGGACAACTCCACGCGTTCTGGCGACAGGTACTCCATCTTCTGCATGACGCCGCGCCGGCTCTGGCAGAGATCCATCATTGCGCCCGTGTACTCCGAAGGAGTTACGAGGCTGACCTTGAACATCGGTTCTTCGATGAAATCGATCTCCGCTCCATCGGGAAGTTCCGACGGGTTATGGATGAGCATCTCGGAGCCATCGGATTTGTGCACGTTGTACTTCACCGACGGTGCCGTCGAGATCAAGCTGAGGTCGAATTCTCGCTCGAGCCGCTCGCGAACAATCTCCATGTGCAGGAGGCCGAGGAATCCGCACCGGAAACCGAATCCGAGGGCACCGGAGGTTTCGGGCTCGAAGGTGTAGGACGAGTCGTTGAGGCGAAGCTTTTCGAGCGCGTCGCGCAGCGCCGGGTATTCGTCACCGTCGATCGGGTACAGACCGCTAAACACCATCGGCAGCGGTTCCTGGTAGCCATCGAGCGGAGCTTCAGCTGGCTTTCGTGCCGAGGTCACCGTCTCGCCCGAGCGGGCTTGTCCGACGTCTTTGATTCCGGCGATCAGATAGCCCACTTCGCCGGCGCCGAGTTCTTTGACCGGTTCGTTGTCGGGTGAGCGCACGCCGATCTCTTCGATGTCGTGAGCGCCGTTGGCCTGCATGAACAGTGCTTTGGACCGGCTTCGAAGCACGCCATCGACCACACGGATCGAGGACACCACGCCGCGGAAGGGGTCGTAGTGACTGTCGAAGATCAGCGCCTTGGTGTCGCCCTTGGGATCGCCACTCGGAGCCGGAGTTCGCTCCACGACAGCGTCGAGGAGGTCCTCTACTCCCTCGCCGGTCTTCGCGCTGATGCGCAACACCTCGTCGGCGGGAATGCCAAGAACGTTTTCGATCTCTTCGGCGTACCGGTCGGGTTCGGCCGCGGGAAGGTCGATCTTGTTGAGCGCTGCGACGATCTCGAGGTCGTTCTCCAATGCCAAGTAGCAATTCGCGAGCGTTTGAGCCTCGATGCCCTGGGCGGCATCGACCACGAGGATCACGCCTTCACACGCGGCAAGCGACCGGGAGACCTCGTATCCGAAGTCGACGTGGCCCGGCGTATCGATCAGGTTGATCACGTGGTCTTTCCACCCCAACCGCACCGACTGCAATTTGATGGTGATGCCACGTTCGCGCTCAAGATCCATCGAGTCGAGGTACTGCTCTTTCATCTCGCGTGCCTCGACGGCACCGGTAAGTTCGAGCATGCGGTCGGCGAGTGTCGACTTGCCGTGATCGATGTGGGCAATGATCGACGTGTTGCGAATGAACGACTGATCCATGAGTACATCTATCGTACTCCTACACGTCGACGCTTCCGGTCGACATCCGCCGCCACCCACATGGTCGCTCCACGAGCTCCGCTCCCCCAACACCACCTACGCTTCCGGTCGACATCCGCCGCCACCCACATGGTCGCTCCAAGAGCTCCACTGCCTCCAACACCACAGCCAGGGTTGCGTCGGTGCCCCAGTCTTGTAGCCTTATCTGCTGGCCCGTAGCGACGGGTCGAACACGTATCGAGGTCTTCGCAGTGGCAAATATCAAGAGTGCGATCAAGCGCAACCGACAGAACGAGAAGCGCAACGACCGCAACCGGGCTATCCGTGGAGAGATCCGCACCCGCACCCGGGCAGTGATCGAAGCAGCCGAAGCTGGCGCCGACGACACCGACGAGAAGCTGAAGATGGCTATCAAGCGCATCGACTCCGCCGTCTCCAAGGGCACCATGCACAAGAACACCGCTGCACGCACCAAGAGCCGGCTCACCAAGCGAGTCCGAGCTCTCCAGGACGCTTAGCGGCAACAAGATCTGATCCCCTCGGGGATATCGAGCAACATGGCGCCCATTGGGCGTCATTTGTCGTTTTCGGCGAAGCCATTCGAAGACTGAGCGGCCATCGCAATAGGCTCGACACATGAGCAGCGCTGACAACGATCCGGTGAAGCCGTCCAGCCAGTGGAAGTCGGTAGACACTTCCTTGTACGACGCCAAGTGGGCAGCGATGGAACGCGATGGCCAGAGCGTCCATGGCGAGGCCAACTTCGTGTGCCGCTTCTCCCCCACCACCGTTCTCGACGGTGGCTGCGGTACCGGCCGGGTAGCGATCGAGTTGGCACGCCGGGGCTGTGATGTCGTTGGCGTCGACCTCGACGCTCCGATGATCAGCGCCGCACAAGCAAAGGCACCGGAAATCGATTTTCAGCTCGGCGACCTCGCAACCATCGACCTGCAACAGACGTTTGACGTGGTGGCCTTGCCGGGCAACGTCATGATCTTCGTGGCTCCGGGCAGCGAACCAGCGGTGGTTCAGAACATGGCCCAGCACCTCGACGCAGGTGGTCGACTCATCGCCGGATTCCAGCTGGCACGGGGACTCGACGTCGCCAGTTTCGACGAAATGGCCATAAGCGCAGGCTTGTCACTCGAGCAACATTGGTGCACCTGGGACGCGAAGCCGCCCCACGACGGCGCCGATTACGCGTTGCTGGTGTATCGCAAGCTCCCTGAATAGCGCCGCGACCGGGGCCCCGCTATTCGAAGACGGAATCCGTCGTTTCGACCGGCACGGCTCCGGGAATGTCGAGGCGGTGGCCGATCTTGTGGCCCCAGAAGCCACGGGGCGCGTCGAACTGGTCGATGAGGTACTCCAACTGCGCGTCGAATGTCCGCCGCAGTTCCAGGCCACGTGCCTGAGCTTCCTCGAATGGAGACATGGCAAAGCCATGGTCGGCCATGGCGTCGTAAATGGTCCGGTACGCCTCGCCTTGTGCGTACGAAGCGTCGAGACGCTCGCGGTATTGGGTGAGATCCGCCCCTTGCGCCAGCATCGACAACAACGTCGCCGCACGCCGCAGAGTCCAATAGGCAGGGCCGCTGCGGCCCTCCTCGGTGAGTTCCACATGCAGCGATGCGTCTGCGATCAGTCCGAGCGCAGTAATCCAGTTCTGGCCGGAGTGTTCGGAACGAAACAGACGGAGCATAGGAAACGTCGTATGGGTCTCGAGCACGTGAGCAATCCACGCCTCCCACTCGCCGAAGAAGTCGTCGAGGCTTGCCGGGTCGGCGTTTCGAGATCTCGCCAGAACGAGGTTCGTCGGGGTGATCCGTTGCTCGGACCCATCGTCGAGGGTGAGAAGCTTCTGTTCACGTTCGCTGTACGCGGAGTAGAGCGCAGGTAGGTAGCCAATGACGAGCGCAATGGTCAGCACTCCAGCAAACGCTTCGATCAGTGCACCGAACCGTGGAACCTGGTCAACCGGGACAACCTCGCCGAACCCAACGGTGAAGTAGACCACGCCGGAGAAATACAGGGAGTCGAGCAGGCTCGCGTTTCCCTCGATTCCTGCCCGAAGGCCCCACCAGATCAGCCCAAAACCAACCACTTGTTGGGTCACCCACGTTACGAGCATGGCGAGCACCGATATCGGCGCGTAGACCGCATAGAGACGCTCCCGGTTGCGATCTTGTCGGCAGCTCTTCCCGCAGCGTGAAATCAAACTCCACGACACCTGGTACAACACCCGCGTAAGCCACCATCGTCCGCCGTGCATACCTGTGGTGACCAACGTGTGCACCACGTCGGCCAGGACCGAAACGACGAGGATGATGCCGACGATGATGGCCAGAACGTTCATCGGAGATTCGCTAACCGTGCGACCAGCACTTCGACGACCAGTGCTGGCGGCCACGCGATCTCCCCGCGCAGGTTGCGGTCTGCTTCAGCAAGCAATTCGACCGCGTTCTTGATGTTGGCGGAACCCAGCCGTTTCGTCTGAGTCAGCGCCTTCTTGGCCGGAAAGGTAGAGCCCTTCATTCCGAGCAGTTCGGCTGCCTGTTTCTCCCCTGCCACCGGGGCTCCGTCAAGGCGAAGCATTCGCAGGTAGTGGGTTTGCAACGTCGCCATGATCTGGAGTGGATGACGACCACCCGAACCCAGCATCCGGTGCAGCTTCTCTAGCGCGACGTTGATACGGCCCGAGTCGATGGCGTCGGTGAGATCCCACGGAGGGACATCGCCCGATTCACCCAGGAATGGCTCGACCTGTTGGGCGGTGATGACCTCATCGGCCCCATAGACGGCCTCCAAGGTGGAGAGCAATGCCACCACGCGAGAACGCTCCTCCCCCAGTCGGTCGACGATTGACGCCTTCGCCGCGCCATCTAAGCGAACGGTCGCCGATTTCAGCTGTGCGTCGAGCCAGTTCTTGGCGCCCTTACCGCCAGGGATCCCGACGTCGAGCATCTTTCCACCCGCGGCCTCGATCGCCGTGCTCAGGCTCTTGGGAATCGCTCCAAGGCGGTCTTGTTTCGGGGAGACCCCCTTCTCCCAGACCAGAACGAGGTTCGTGGAATCCAACGGAGATTCGAGGTACGCCACCAATCCCTCGACATCTGCGGCCTTGGAAAAGCGACCAAGGTGACGGCCCACTACCACCCGATGCTCGGTGAGAAAGGGCGGGGTCTGTGCCGAGTCGACCAGCCGCGTCAGCGCGAACGACTCGTCCTCCATCCGATATTGCTCCTCGGTGAGCTCCTCGACCATGAGCGACGCGTCACCGCCTCCGACCAGATCCGAGACCGTCGACGAGACGGCCTTCGATAAGAGCGTGCCGTCGTTCGCTTTGAGAAGCGTGACCGTCATGGCTGGATGGCTCCTAGTTCGGCGCTCGATACCGCTCGAGCGGTGTCGACACACCGTCGCACGATCGTGGCATCAGCGCCGCGGATGTTGAACACACCCAGCGCGGCCAGGGTGGAGCACAGGGCAATCGTTTCGTCCTCATCAAGGTTCGCAGGTACGGTCACCTCGATAGCCGCGACGGAATTATCAGCGCGGATTTCAGCCACTCGTTGCATCAGCTCCTGAGCTGAGTTTCCGACGACGCGCTTCACCCGCCAGACGTTAGCCGATCACCTGCACTTTCCTCATCGGAGAACACCTCGACCTCACCGTCGGCGTTAACTCGAATTCCGAGGGAGCCAAGCGTGCCCCGCAACCCCGGCACCGTTCGAGCATTCGGGACCTGATGGCCTACGGGGGCCCAGATATCCAGAATGTCGTATCGTTCGTCGATCGCGCGCACCACACGACCGTCATCGCGCGATCCCGAGACCGCCACCACGAGATCGATCCGCCCGAGTCGGGCCCTGCGCAACAAGGCGAGGACGTCCTCTGGGTCGCGAGCTCCGTCGAGGACAACAACGTCGGCACGGCCATGGCGAAACACCGTCAACCCGGTGTCGAGCTGATGGCGTCCAGCGGGCAAAGGCCGTGGGGTCAGCAACGGGACTGCCAGCACAAGGATGACCAGAACCGAAGCCAACCGACTGAGCCCGACGTAGCCGACCCACCTGGCGACAACGGCCAACCCCCCGGCTCCAAGGACGATGACAGCCCCACGCGAGGCCAGCGGAGCCACCGGCGCAGTGGCGGCGAACCGGGCGACCGTCTCTAGCCACCACAGGCCGATGCTCGTCGGCAGATGGATCAGGGCGGCGATCTCCGCGGGAACAACGCCGGCCACGAAACCGGCCGTCATCCCCCACATCATGATCACGCCCGATACCGGAACGGCGAGCAGGTTCGCCGGCAGTGCGATGAGGGACACGTCGTCGAAGATCAGCACGAGCAATGGCGCAACGGCTAGCTGCGCGCCAATCGTGGCACTCGACAACCCACGGAGGACCTCGGGGCCGCGGAAGCGATCTTGAAGAACGGGAGCGATGACGAGGAGCCCCAGGGTTGCGGCAACCGAGAGTTGGAACGCGAGCGACCACGCGAGCAACGGATCCCACAGCAACAACCCGAGGACCGCGACGGGCAGGGTTCGGGACGCATCGGCGGGACGCCCGACCGCTGACGCAATCACCGCCAATGAAACCATCGACAAGGCCCGAGTCACCGATGGCTCAAAGCGCGTGACGAACCCGAATAGCACCAGGACGGCGATGGTGGCGGCCACCTGTAGACCCGGGCTACGCACCCGCTTGAGCAGCGGTCCGGCGATGATGAGCACGAACACGACGTTCTGACCGGAGACCGCGAGCAAGTGACCGAGCCCAGCTGCTTGGAAATCATCTGCGGTCACCGCTGACTGCTCACGATCATCCCCGACGGTGAGGCCGGCGAGCAATGCCCGGCGTTGTGGTGAGAGCGACCGTGCACCGTCTGCGAGCACGTCGCGAAAGCGATTTGCCAAACCCGCAAGCCCGGTGGCCTCATCATGGGAAACGACGTCCACTATCCGCAACGATCCCACCAGGTGATTGCTCACCTGCCAGTTCGATTCGGGCGATCGACCGATCACCGATCCGGTCACGAGTAGCTCGTCGCCAGCGTCGACCGACACCAACGACGCCCCCAACCCCGTTACGGAGGCGACCAGGCGTTCATCGCCGAACTCCACAATGGCCCAGGTGCCAAAGGCGCCATCGCGGGGATCGCTGACCATGGTGATCGCTTGGCCATCGACCGGACCTGATCGCGCCGCGGTCAGCGATTCCAGTGCACCATCGGCACGCACCCCAACTACCAGAGCCACGGCCACCACGATCCAATACGGTGACCAAGTCACCAACGCGCCGACCCCGACGACGACGACCGCCACAATCAACGCGGTCGCCGGTAGTCGGGCGATCCAGATCGCGCCGAGAATCGGCGCGAGGGTGAACCCCACGATGGCGACACCGTTCGGTCTGGGTCTTGTGGCGCCGGTTTCAGCGACCGACTCGGACATGGTCACGCAGTTGATCAACGGTGGCCGCGCCGATTCCTCGGACCGCGACGAGGTTGTCCACCGTTGCGAAAGCGCCGTGCGTAGAACGATGGTCGACGATCGCGGAGGCCGTTACCGGCCCAATCCCCGGGAGCGATTCCAACTCCGTCCGATCAGCTGTGTTGACATCGACGGCGAGCCTCTCGGACGTACCCGAGTCGGAATCCGCCGAGGTGACGACCTCGGGGGCCTCCTCCCCGACCTCGGGAATGAAGAGCCGCTCGCCATCGACCAGCGGCGCGGCCAGGTTCACCCGATCGAGATCCGCGTCGGCGGCTGGACCACCAGCGGCCAGCACGGCGTCGTTCATCCGCCAACCCGGCTCGCCGATGATCAAGCCTGGGCGTAACACCGCACCAGCGACATGCACGACGACCATGCCCGAAGGCGCATTGGTTGCTACCGGGGCATCCCCAGCGACATCAGCTCCAACAGGTACAGCGACATCGGCACTCGTCAACGGGCCTACCTCGCTCGCCAACGGGAGACTCGACTCGATCGGCGGGTCAGTAGCTACATAGCTTTGCCAACCAACCACGAGCACGACAGGGATTGCGAGGGCACCGAACAGCCACGGACGCACGAGTGGCGCGTCCCCGGATCTCCGGCGGGGCAACCAGTCTCGGAGGCGGGAGCGCCAAACCTCCGATGTCGGTCGGTGGTCCTGCGCTCGGAGCGCGCGCAACGGATCGGTGTGGGCAGAAGCGTCCAATTCGGACACAGCGGTACTTCCTCAAATCGTGACACGGGGGAAGTAGCCGTCACCGACCCTAGCAATGGCGGGTACGGCTGCGCTAGGGGTCTTGCACCAGCTCAGTAGAGAGCGGTGGCCAACTTTCGGCGATAGAGGTTGGTGCGAGGGTCCTCGACGCCCAACTGCTCCAGGAGTTCGAGGTAACGCTCACGTGCCGTGTCATCGTCCTTCACCTGGGTAAGCAGGCTCTGCAACTCACTCTCGATCGCATCGGCCTCCCCAGCTGTTGGGGCAGGCGCTTCGGGGACGACATCGCCACCGGGTTCGGAGATGAGCGGTGCAGCCGGCGCCGCATCTTTAGGCACGACCTCCGCGTCCTCAATTTGGGCGCCATCTTCACCATCTTCACCGCTCAGCGCTGCGCCTGTTGAGGCGTCGAGTACACGCTGTACGAATGCCACAACCTCGGCTTCGGGAAGGGCTCCGACGAACCCGTCGATGATCTTCCCGTCCTTCATGGCGTACACCGCAGGAATCGACTGCACCTGGAAGGCGCCAGCAACCTGCGGGTTTGCCTCCACGTCCACTTTGGCCAACTCGACGAGACCCTGCGTTTCACCGACCACCTTCTCCAGGATCGGACCGAGGGTCTTGCACGGGCCGCACCAATCTGCCCACAGGTCGATCACCACCGGGACTGTTTCTGAACGCTCGACTACCTCGGTGCCGAAGGTTTCATCGGTGATGTCAGCCATGTGGGTCTTCCTCCCTGTTTCCGGTGCCGACTGCAGAGCGTACTCTGGTCACAGGCGGACCGAGCAGAGAGGCAACGATGGGCGCGAGAATCGACACGCCCGAAGACGGCACCCCTCCTGTAAAACCTGCGCGAACCCGTGGCAAGCTGCTCGCCGTCATCGGCCTTGCTGGGGTCGCCCTAATCGGCGGACTTAGCCTCGCTGGCGTGGACGATGTCATCGACCTTCCCGCCTGGGCATCGATCCCCGGTGTTGACATTCCGATCCTCGGCGACATCGACCAACTCGCCTGCCAGCTCGAGCAGGTGGAGGGCACGACCGACGTCCGCATCACCCTCATCGATGGCGACGAATCCAACTACAGCGAGTACGTGTACGTGTTCAACAACGGCGACCTACGCGAGCCCGAAGAGATCCGACGAGTAGACGACGCAACCCTCATTTCGCCGTCTCGACCATTCACCGATGAGCAGTACTACTCAATCGCAGACGCACCCGTGCGCGAGAGTCGAGTGTTCTGCAACATGATCGTTCTCGACACCGGTGACGCCGCTTAGCGAAGCTAGTTGGCAGTAGCCCATTCGATCGCTTCAATAAGACGCGAGGCAAGTGCCAACTGCACCCGGCATCGTGCAAGGTTCTGCCCGGGCTCCGACGCACCGTAGTACCGATCTCCCTGCAGGTGGTCGGCTAGAAACCGAGCCGCGTTCTCAACCGTGAGTAGCGGCCCAGCGAGCAACATCGCCCTTCGCTCCTCGGGTTCGAGCGCCTCTCGGAATGCGGCGAGGAATCCTCGGTTCACTGCTTCGATCTGCAGCATTAGGTCTTGCGGGGATGCGTCGGGGAGATCGCGAGTCGATGAACGAACCAGCTCACCAATGTCGGACAACACGGTGCCGGGCATCGTGGTGTCGAGGTCGATTATCGTGCGTGCACCCGTTGGCCCTACAACGCAATTTGGGCCCTTTGCGTCGTTATGGGCATTGCGAGTCGGAGCCGATTGCCACGCATCGAACCCCGAACTCAGACGCAGACGATCGACGGTTGCGGCGATCTGATCAACCGCATCGCCACACGTTTCAAGTCGTCCTGATTCATCGGCGGCAACAGCCGCATCGAGGTCGGCGATACGCCGATCGAAATCGTGATATCCCTTCACATGTGCGGTGAGCTCCAAACCATCGATCGCATGTGCGAACCGGCCGAATGCACGAGCGGCCGACTGTGCGTCCTCTGGGGTAGTGATCGGTGGCGTCGCTTCCCCATCGATGTACCGGTAGCAACGCCAGAGATCGCCGCCGTCCTCGGCCAACCAACCGCCGTCTACCGTTCGCAAGAACCGCATTCCCGACAAGTTGCGTTCCTCGAGTCGTTCCAGGATCAGTTCGGTGTTGGACATGAGCGCGGAGGGGTCAGAGAACGCTACTTCGTTCAGCCGTTGGACCACGACGTCACCGTCATCGGTGCGAACCAGGGAACTCACATTGATATGCCCAGCAGCAAGCTCGCGAACCACCGCATGCACATACAGCCCAAAGTGCTCACGCACGAGGGTCTCAATTTGCTCTTGCATAGCTGCTCGCTCCACCCCGCTGATAGCCGCCAAAGCTTACGGGGATTCCCCTATCGGCCAACATCGCCCAAATGTTGGCATCTGCGGATACGCCGATGGCGTTCGCAAGTCCCCGAAGCCCTGCTAACCTGACCCTCCGACAATCCGGGGCTATAGCTCAGTTGGTAGAGCGCTTCCGTGGCACGGAAGAGGTCAGGAGT
>CAZLWE010000047.1:0-26633 GCA_964562985.1 uncultured Acidimicrobiales bacterium | reverse complement strand
CGTAGGTCACGTTGGTCGCGCCAGCTGTCGCCGGTGATGGAGCCGAGGAGACGATGACCTTTTCGTCCTCGAGCTGAGGAACCGGAACTTCAACCGGCGGGTTCGGTGTGACGAGTGGTCCGCCGGTCGGCGGAGTGACCGTTGCAGTCGCAACGTTCTCCAACGGCAGCGTGGTGACATCAGCGTCCGGGTCGAACTCGGCGGTGAACGTCACCGTGAACGATTCGTCGGCGTCGAGCGCCTCTGCGGCGTCGACGCTCAGGAGGTCGATGTCGGCGTCGCCATCGAAACCGGCGTTGGCCCGCGTCGCCGCGAGGTCGCCAGAAACAACTGGGGCAGTGACGACGTCGACGAACGCCGCGCCGAACTGGTCGTCCAAGTCGTCGGTGAGTGAAATATCGTCGACCGGATCGTCGCCCTCGTTCGTGACGGTAACGGTGAATTCGATGTCGACGTTGCCCTCGGTGCCAGAGGCAGCGATGGCAGGGTCGCCAACGGTCTTGGCGACGTCGACGCCAGCAATCGAGATCGTTGTCGGGTTCGTGTCGTCGGTCGGGTCGTCGTTGTTGTTGGCATCGGGGTCGGTGCCATCGACCGAATCGTCGGTGAATGTCACGCCGGCGATGTCGCCCGACAGGGTTGCGGAATTCGAGTAGTTGCCTGGCGTGAAGAGGGTGATCGATGCGGTCATCGAGGCCGATTCGAGCGGGCCGAGCTCGGAGGTAGCCGCGATGAGTTCGGTGTCGCCCGTGGTCTGGCCGTCGAACGTCGGGTTTACCGTGAACGTGGCCGGCCCCGATGTCTTGGTGAGCGAGTCGAACTCCCAATTGACGCCTTCGGTGCCGAACACAGCCTCGAGGTCGTCGACCATGGTCAGGTTGGTGAGGGGCTCGTTCGCGAAGTTTTCGACGTTGAAGTCAATGTCGACATCCCACGGCCCTTGCCCGGACACGACAGACATGTCCTTCGCCACACCCGGTCCACACGTGCTGGTCGACTCGGGCACGACGAGAGCCGAGATCCTAAATGCGCCGCCCAGGTTGGCTGAGGAGCGTTGCAGGAAAGACAGCGAAGTTGCTGGGTCGAACGAGAAGCCTGAAGGAGCGTTGTTGTTATTGTTGTTCCACGATCCGTTGTAGGGGAGTGTCAATACCGGTGCTCCGTTGCTGCCACGGATGTAGCCGGTCACCGGATTCGTGTCGAAGTCGAGTCGCTCGTTGAAACTGATCGAGCCCGCAGAAACCACCCATTCGGTTGGGATTCCCGCCGCTGGGCCGGTGAGTTCCACGGTGATACGACCGAAGCCAACACCAGATGGGTTTGCGAGGAGCGAACCGTTGGGGGCGAGACTGAAGCTCGCATTTCCGCCATTTACGTAGTCGAAGGTCAGCCTGATCGGCACCAACGAGCCGTTCGGTCCCTGGATGTGTGCGTCGATGTGAGCCGACGGATTGCCGGCGTTCACCACAACGTTGATGCCCGCGCCGGTGTTGTTGATCATCGCCCCGATCTCGGTGCCGTTCTGTCCGTTGGCGGTCAGTGGAACAGAAACCGCAGTTTGGGTGACAGTGGTGCAGGCAAACGCCGCACTGACAACAGTGGAGGTGTTGTCAGCGTCGTTGAAGTCGCTCAGCCCGGTCGGCAGTTCGACGGTTGCAGTGTTGGTGACGGCCGAGGCGGATGCAGCGGTGTTGCCGGTCGCCGTGTAGGTCAGGGTTTCACCGACTCCGAGGTCTACGGTGTCGGAGATATCCCCCGTGCCCGAAGCGGTACAGGAGGCAGTGATGGAGCCAGCAGGTGTAGCCGCGCACGTCCAGGAAACGCCAGTGACGTCGGCCGGGAATGTGTCAGCAACGGTTGCGCCAGTGATGTCGGCCGCGCCCGGGTTGGTGACGGTGATCGTGTAGGTGATGGGGCCACCGCGGTGGTAGGCGGTGGATGTCTTCTCTATAGCCAAGTCGTTTCTCGTGATGGTGATCGGGGTCGGATCAGCGGACCCGCCCAGATTCGGGTCATCTGACAAGGTGGAAGAGCCGAGACCTACCGGCAACCCAGAAAGGGTGGCCTGATTGGTGTAGTCACCTAGGGTCGCCGTCGCTGGCACCGTCACATCGACCGTGATCGATACGGTTGACGCACCGGGAACCTCGATCGAGTCGATGTCGAGCACGCTTGTGCCGTCGACGGTGCTATCGGTAAAGACGGTGGTGCCAGTCACGGTGATCGTTGCAGCATCGATCGTGAGTCCGGCGGGCATCGTGTCGTCGAGCTCGACCGACAACGGTGCTGAGGTCGCCGGAAGCGGGTTTACGATGTCAAAGCTGTAGGTGACAACGTCGGTCAGGTTCGCGACTGGTTGGGAGACCGTCTTGAGCAGGCTGGGGCTGAATGCGCACGCCGCTGCATCGCCAGCAGACAACGCTGGAGCGGTGGATCGGTCGGTCGAAAGGAACGGAGCCGAAATCTCGTAGGAACGAATCTGCAGGTCTGATCCGTAACCAAACAGGTCGCCCGAGGCGTCAAACCAGTGGCCGACGTCTTGCAGCGGTGGTGTGTTGAATTCGGGTGCGTTCGGGCCGGTGAGCTCGCCGACAACCGACACAAATCCGGTGGCGAGATCGAATTCTCTGACCTGGTCGCGGCCGCGAGTAAAGAGCTGCCCGGTGACGGGATGGAACGCCATATCGCCGGCGCCAAGGGCCGGCTGGATGCCGGTGAGAGGTACAGCCGTCAGCGGCGAGCTCGTAAGGTCGATCCGATACAACACGGATCCGCCGCCGCCCGGGGTAAAGGAGATGTACATGACACCGTCGACGTTGACGTCGGCTGCCGTGTAGTTACGGACCGGTAGCCCAGTGGGCAAGCCAAGGCCTCGCACGTCGCCGTTGGCGTCGATGGTTATCAGTTCATCGTTGTCGAGGTCGTAGGCGTACAACAAGCCGTCCACCCGGTTGAACCCCATCGCGTCGTAGTGGTTTGTTGCCGTACCGATCGGGGTCGTCGAGTAGGGCGCGGTCGATGTGTCGATGAGGCTCAGTTGCGTGGGGTTTCCGGTTGCGAAGAAAGCATTCGACGAGCAGACGTGCGGTTCGGCGATGTCGACGACGGCTTCAACTGCGTCACGCCAGTCGAAGTCGGTCTCGGTCGGGTCGGCATTGCTGCCATCGTCGTCGGTGTCGTCATCGCTGTCGTCGAGAATGAAGTCGGTGTCGTCGTGGGCTTCGCCGTTGACGTCGGAGTAGTCATCCGCGTTCTCGGCGGCGGCGGTGTTGTCGAGGCCATTTCGCCCGACCGGATTGTCGGTACGGCCATCGTCGTTCGCGTCGGTCAGGCCTTGCCCGCCTTCGACGATGTCAAAGGCGCCGTCGTTGTCAGTGTCGAGGTCGAGGTAGTCGGGTTCGTCTGCGCCATCGGTGTTTACCGGGGTAAGACCTTCGCCGGCAGCGGGTGCACTCTCATACACATCGAGCAGGCCGTTGCCGTCGGTGTCGTCATACACGGGTACGACAAAGCCTTGGGTGGTCTGGGCTTCGATATTGTCGGGGATCCCGTCGTTATCGGAGTCAAGGTCGAGGCTGTTTTGTAGGCCGTCGCCGTCGGTGTCAACGACGAAGTTAAGTGTGAGGGCGTCAAATCGATGCCCGCCGCCACCAGGGTTTGGCCCGCCGTTCTGGTCAGTCGAGTTGTGGGCGTACCAACGGATCTCATAGGTCGTGTTCGGGTCGAGGGCATACTCGGTCTCTAGTGGGGGAGTCGCCACAAGGTGCGAGTGGTCGCTCGCAAGCACGGTTTCGGTCGCGAAGCCATCATCGGAGATGGCGGCCGTGTAGCGATACGGCACGTTGCTGTGGGGGAGATGGCTGAGCGACACGATGCGCACGCCGCCATCGACAAAGTCGCTTCCGGTCGTGAAGCTCCCTTCGATCCAATGACCACCTGCGCGAGCATCGTTGACGTCGCCCTCACTTGCGCCGTCGAATACGTAGAAGCCAAAGAAGCCAACAGGGGCAGGAAGGGCGATGTTGACCGCCGGCCCGCCGGTCACGGTCACGCCAGAGTCAACGAAATCAGGCGAGTTGATTACGATCTCGTCCCGAAAGTCTGGACGCGCCCCAGCCACGGGCCAGCTCACAAGGGGGCCGACCGGCGACTCAACCGTGTCGAGAATGCCGTCGTTGTCGTCGTCGATGTCGTCAGCGTTTGAGATGTCGTCGTCGTCGTTGTCGGGGCCAAGGATCGTTAGTGGCGTGGGGTCGAGAAGGCCGGGGAGCGTCGGGTCGTCGGAGAGCAGGGTTGTTCCGAGACCAGCGGGCAGGCCGTCGATCGTGGCCTGGTTGGTGTAGTCGCCGGGAACGGCGTCTGCGGGTACGGCCGCGTCGATCGTGACGGTGACCGTGCTCTCGGCAGGAATCTCCAGCGCGTCGACCACCAGATCGCTACTGCCATCGACGGTACCGCTGGTGTCGGGTGTGCCGGTGTTGCCAGTAAACGTAATCGACGCCAGGTCGAGTTCGAGGTTTGCGGGCATGCTGTCGTTGAGAGAAAGAGTCAGCGGATCGCCAATGGAGCCGGCCGGAAGAGCGTTGGTGACCTCGAAGCTGTAGGTCACCGTGTCTCCACGTTCGGCTTCTCCAACCGAAATCGTCTTGGAGAAGGCTGGCAGATATGAGCAGCGTGCGGCGTCGCCGGTTGCAGCCGCCGCACCGGTGCTCACAAGTTCTGATGTTGGCGCCGTTGCGTCGGTAAGGGGCAGGTTTGGCTGGACACGGTAAACATCACCGTTGTTGCGATAGAAGAACAGGTTGCCAAGGCTGTCGAACCATTGGCCGATCATGATCTGATTCGGCTGGACGGCGCCGGTAATTCGCGGGGCGCCGCCATTGCGGTAGTAGGCGCCGGTGAAAGGGTTCAGGCTGAACAAGTCGTTTCCACTTTGTCCCCGGAAGTAGATACGTGAGTCGACGGGGTTGAACGCAAAGTCGCTGAACCCGTTGTTATTGGCCCAGCCGATCGACCCGGGATCCGGCACGATGTTGTCGGTGATGCGCACCGCGGTGAACGTGTCGAGGTCGATCGTCCACACCTGGGAGTTGCTCCCTCCTGTCAGGTCTGTGCCTTCTCCGAGGAAGAAGTGGTTGTTCGCGTCCATGGCGCCCGCGTTGAAGTTGACGGTCTCGGCCCCGACCGCCAGCATTTCGGGCGGGACGCCGATGCCAGTGGTCTGGCCATCGGCGCTGATTTGCACGATCTCGTTGTTGTCGTCATCCCAGGCATACAGAAGTCCATCGACCACGTTGAAGCCCATAGCGTCGTAATCGACCGCCGCCGTTCCGAGCGAGTTCAAGCCAAATGGATTGGTCGAGGTGTCGACGGTGAAAAGGGTCGTACCGCCTGCTCCGTCGGGGAGCGCAAGCTGAATGTCTCCTCCGCACAACAGTGTGTTAGCGATGGTTGTGTTGTCGGTGGCTGAGTTGTTGGTTTCGTCGGTTTCGTCGACGGTCAACGGTGAATCGATCGTGGCCGTGTTGACGACGTTGCCGGTCGCTGCTCCATCGATGGAACAGGTTGCCGTGTAGGTAACGCTTGAACCCGTCGGCATGTTCAGGGTTTCGTCGATGTCACCGGTGAACGAGGCGGTGTTGCCAGTTGCTCCGCCTGCGGAGACCGACGTTACCGAACAGGTGGTGAGCGCGGCGGGGAAGGTGTCGGTCACGTTCACGACCGAAATGTCATCGGGCCCGTTGTTGGTGGCGACGATCGTGTAGGTCGTCGAGCCGCCCGGTGATGCGACGCCGCTTCCGTCAGTCTTGGTGATCTCGAGGTCATACGTTGGTGTGACGGTCGTGATTTCGGCCGGACCCGATTCGGTCGGCTCACCGTTTCCGTCCGGGTCGGGGTTCAAGCCGCTCACCGAATCATCGGTAAGCGGGGTGCCCGTCAGCTTGCTCTCGCCGATGAGTGTCACCGCGTTCTGGTAGGTACCCGGCGTGTTGAGCTGGACGACGGCTTCGATTGCGCCGGTTTCGCCGGGCAGGAGTTCCGAGTCGGCGCCGATGAGCTGAATGTCGCCAGCGGTCTCTCCATCGAAACCAGCGTTGGCGCTGAAGTTCGCCGGGCCCGTCGCGCTTACCGAAGTAAGACTCCAGTCGGTGCCTTCAGTTCCGAACACTGCGGTGAGGTCGTCGGTCATCGACATGGCCGAGAGGATGTCGTCGCCGTAGTTCTCGGTTGTGTAGACGATGTCGACCGTCCAGGGCCCGTTGCCCGAGACCGTCATGTTCTTCGCTACACCAGGTTCGGCAACAGGTGGTGCTGCGGGGCACGAAGCGCCATCGTTAGATGAACTCAGCGCCGCGTCAGAGACTCGGGCCACCACCGCGGGCGGATTGGCACCTTGACCGTTCCCGTTCCCAATTTCGATGCGGAAGAAGTCTCCGCCGTTCGAGTAAGCGTAGAAGTTGCCGTCGATGTCAAAGAACTGACCGCCGTACAACGTGGCCGGCAGGGTGTCGCCGGTGGTCGTGAGCAGAATCCGGTTGCCGGTTGCTGTGTTGATTCGAACCGGGGTGCCATCTGTGAGAACGCTGTAGAGCTGATTGTTGACCGGGTTGAATGCAAAGTCGGCGGTTCGTGTGAACGTCGACGATTGGCTCGTTGGCGCAGCACCGAGATCTGTTAGGTCGTAGGTGATGAGGGGCTCGCCGTCTCCATTCTGGCGAAGCGTGTAAAGGCCGTCGCTATCGATGGCGCCGGCGTTTGCAGGCGCCACGTTCGTGAGGCCGGTGCTTACTGGGACGCCATCGGGACCGATCCGGTACATGGTGGTGGTGACACCGTCGGCGTTGGGAGCGGTTGCATAAATGAGGTTGTCGACCGGGTTGTAGCCCGCAGCGTTTAGGGCGAGCCCTGTGTCCGCGATCGGAATCAAGGCGAATGGGTTCGTGTTGGTGTCAATCCGGTAGAGCGTCGAGGTGTCTGGCGGCACCCCGCCGACTTGGATCCTCGCTGTGAAGTAGAAGTCACCAACACACTCGAACGTTGTGGACACGAGTGTGTCGTCGTCGGTGGCGGAGTTGTTCGTCTCGTCGGTTTCGGGGACCGTGAGGTCGGTGTCGATGGTGCCCGTGTTCGACAAGGTGGTCGAGGTGCCCGCCGCAATGGTGCAGTCGGAGCTGTAAGTGACCGACGCACCCGCAGGCAGGTTGATGTGTTCGTTGATGTCGCCAGCAAATGGGGTTGTGGTGTGGCCAGTGGCGCCACCGGTTTCGGTGGCGGTGGTGGTACACGTGTCCATCTCGGCTGGGAAGGTGTCGACGACGGCGATCTTGTCGATGTCATCGGGGCCGTTGTTGCTTGCCACGATCTCGTAGGTAATCGTCGAGCCAGCGCCCGCGAAGGTGACGCCGTCGGTCTTGGTGATCTCGAGGTCATACGTTGGTGCGACCGTCGTGATTTCGGCGGGGCTCGCCTCGTCGGGAACGTTGTCGTCGTTGGGGTCAGGGTTCGTCCCCGACACGGAATCGTCAGAAGCCGGGTCGCCGAGCAGCTTGCTGATGCCGTCCAGAGTGACGGCGTTCTGGTAGGTGCCTGGCGTGTTGAGCTGAATGACCACATCGATCGTGCCGGTGGCGCCAGGGGCGATCTCGGAGCCGGTGTCGAACAGTTCTGTTTCGCCGCCGGTCTCGCCGTCGAAGTTCGGGTTGACCGCAAAGTTCGCAGCTGGTCCGCTCGCTGTGGTTGACAGTAGTTCCCAGTCTGTACCGGGCGTGCCGAAGACAGCTTCGAGATCGTCGGTCATCGACATCTCCGAGAAGATGTCGCCTCCGAAGTTCTCGGTCGTGTAACTGATCGTGACATCCCACGGACCGTTGCCGGCAACGGTCATGTCCTTGGCAACACCGGGCTCCGCAGTGGGGAGAGCAGCGGGACATGATGCAGCGTCGTTGCGAGCGCTTGGGTCCGCTGTGGACACCCTGGTCGAGGTGTACGTGGTCAGGTCTGCGTTGAAGTCGTAACGCCAGAAGCTCCCAGAGTTGCGATACGTGTAGAAGGTTCCATTGGCATCAAAGAACGCTCCACCATGGGTGCCGATCGGTGGTCGAGTTCCACCGGTTCGGGTCATCTCAATGTGATTGCCCGTCGCGGGGTCCATGCGGATCAGCTCGCGAGTCCCGGTCATGCCGAACAAGTAGGGCACGGTGGGGTCAGGATGATGGGCAATGTCGTTAACGCCCGGGAACGCGGTCGGCACGTTTGCTATCTCGGGTATTGCCGGATCGGTGAGGTCATAGGAGACGAGGGGACTATTCCCGGGGCCGGGGCGCACGACCAGGACACCGTCGCTGCTTACCGAGGCGGAGCTAGCGTTTTGAACTGTTCGGCCAGTGAAGACGGCCTCGCCGTTGTCGCCGATACGGTGCAGGTCGCCTGATCCGTCTTCGAGCGCGTAGATGAAATTGTCGATCGGGTTGTAGCCCGATCCAGTGGCAGAGATTCCAGTGTCGCCGATCGGGTTCAGTGCATACGGGTTCGTAGTCGTGTCGATTTCGTACAGCGTCGATGTCGTGACCGTGCCGATTTCGGCGATGAAATGAAACGTTCCGTCACAAGTGAACGGGTCGCCAAGCGTCTGGGCTGCAGCTGGAGCCGTGTTCAGGTTGAGGCTCAACGTGGATGCGATGAGTGAGAAGACGAATACGATTACAAGCGACTTCTTCGATGTGGTGCGGATGTTCATCGTGGCTCCTGGCGTCCGCCATGGGCAGGGGGATCGTGTAGCAAGTCGGCGTCGGCCATAGGAGGCGAAAGCGAAAAGACGCACGTTCAGCAACCGTGTTAGTCCTCCGCCAATACGAACAAACATGCGCGTTCGCGGGCATGCTTTCGACGCTCAGATTCCCGCCAGAGTTGCCGTGAACAAAAGTATGAGGACCGTATTACTCACCAAAACGTAAGGTGCCTGGCACCTTACGTTTTGAGTTGTTGTCGGGAGCGTTGAACGAGATCGGCGAACTCGCCGTCGGTTGCGATGAGCCTCCGCGCTCGACTCAGTGCAGTGCTTGTCGCTCCTGGAGACGGGAAGCCGAGAGCGTCGGCGAGCTGCCTAGGTTGGAGGAGCAATTCGTCGGCGCAGAGAAGAAGTGCTACCCGTCGCGCCCGCCGGGCGGCTGCGCCCACCGGTGAGTTGGTGTGGCGAACCTCGACTTCTGCGACGCGTGCAACGGCGCGCTGCACGTCGGCGATCGACATAACTTCGGAGTCGACGAAAGACGCGTTGGTCGGAGCTAAGGCGAGGGGCTTTCGTGAGCGAGTAGTCGTCTGGACCGCGTCGTGGGGGAGTGAGGTCTCGACGAAGTCTTGAAAGTGACATGAGTTCGGAAATTGATCGAGGACAACTTCCTTCTTGAGCCACTCCGGAGGTCGGGCCCATCCGAGATACGCGCCGTGGCTGGACCATGGATAGTTAGCAAGGTCAGCTCGCGAGTCGAGGTCGAGCGGATTGCGATGCACGTAGCGGACGGTCGTCAGGAGCTGGTCATCGCTCGCTATCTCCACGCTCGAGAATCGTGACCGGAAGAGCGTGCCGTCGAAGCCGTGCCGTCGATTGAACAACGCGACATAGCGGCTGCCCAGCCAGTGCATCACCTCGGAGAGCGCGGGCCCGTGACAGATCAGTGCAAGGTGATAGTGGTTGCCCATGAGGGCATACGCGATCACTGAAACGTCGAACCGCTCGCTTGCTCGCCCGAGCAGACGGAGGAATAGTTGGCGGTCGTCGTCGTCGAGAAAGATGTTCCAACGGCGCGAGCCGCGGTTCATGACATGGAACGCTCCGCTGGGGTTGGGTCGTCGTTGCCGTGGCATCGCGCCAAGTTACGCCCACACCCTGACAGCCAAAATGTAAGGTGCCTGGCACCTTACATTTTGATTGTTCTGCGCCGTGACCATGATCGAGCTGAAGACGCAAGAACGATGCCGTTGTTGCGGCGTTTGAACAGTGGCCGAAGGTATCTCAGATGGAGTCCTCCGTCGGGTGGGTTGTCCGGGTAGGAATCAACTCCGTCAGACGGCGATCTCGCCGGCGAAAGCGACGAGTCGAATTGCTCAACGCCGAGAGAATTGTGCGGGTCACCGAAGAGCAAATCCGCGACATGGATCCATTGGCTGCGTGGACGAGTTATCCGAGCGGCAGCGAAAGGCAGTCGTGCTGCGCTACGTCAGGGATCTGACCCAGGCCGACGTTGCCAAGCGCATCGACGTCGCTGTCGGTACGGCGAGCGCAACCTTGGCGCAAGCACGGGATCGTCTTCGGTCCAACCTCGGTGAAAGGGAGATCTCATGAGCGATGACCAACGGGCAAAGGAAACGTTCGACGCGCTCCGAGCCTCGCTGTAGCGCTCGAGGCTTCGCTGATCGCAGGTGAGTCGCGTCGGCGTCGCTCCCCGAAGATTCCTCCCTGCTAGTAACCGACGGCACCGAGTCCCCCGCCAGCGCACAACGGCCCAGAGACGAACGACTCGACGCGCAGGACAACCCGCCTCCGGGGCCTCTGAATCTGGCGGTCATTGAATTGGATCCTCGATGTAGAAATGCCTTCGTGGTCGTGGAGGGAGAGATGTCCTGGGGTTTGGCAGATGATGTTCCACTCGACTGGGAAGGTCAGCAATCCATCGAAGGAATCATCGCCGAGAATTCCGATGGCGACCTCTTGTTTGTCGTTGACGAAATTCAAGTAGCGCTGCTCCCCGATGGTCTACGACAACCTGATGTTTGTGTGCCGTGGGAAACCCCAGTTAGTTCATCAGACGACGCTGAGACTTCCCGGCGTTCTGCTTCCGCCCTCAACCAGTTGAGGGCTCTGGAACCGAACCCTGAAGACGCGTTGTTGATGTTCACGGCTGTGGAGATATCGCTGGCCGAGTGTATTCAGGCGCGCGGTCACGACTATGTTCCAGAGCCGCCAACGCTGGAAGATTTGCTCGCTAGTGAAGCGTTCGTCCAACTCGAAACGTCGATCCCGGTCGTCCTCGTTGATGGCGAGGGGTCCGGTTCCTACCGTCTGAAAACAACCCTGGCCAACTTCATCGCGCCCAGGCCAAGTGACTCTCGAAACTCGCAGGTCAGAAGCTCGCTCAATGAAGCCGATGAAGCCGCACACTCGGCGGACTTCACGGGTGTCGATGGCTGCCTCAGCTTCGCCGAGCGACGGCTGCTCGGAGATTTCGAGTATTCAGATTTCCTGAGCGTTGAGTCCGACCGGCAAGAGATCATCTCTCGGCTGCGGCAGGCATTTGTATTTGGCGAACAGATTGCTCCGCAGCTTGAGCAATGGGATGCATGCATGACGGCCAATGGGTTTCCAGATCTCTTTTCCCCGAACGCTGTGGTGTTGGACCTCGTCGAAAGATATTCGGTCGGAGATGAAACGCAGGCTTCGCAGTACGAGGTGGAAGTAGCGACGGCCGATGCTGCGTGTCGGGACGAAATTGATTTTGATGATCGTGCCGACGCTCGCAACGAGGCCTACGGGCAAGCGCTGTTAGCGGAATTCGAGCAAGCAGTCGAGAGAATTCGACAGATCAACAGTCTCATGATTCGCGAAGCTTCAGCAATTATCAACCGTCAATGAACGTCCCTGAAACGTCGGCTAGACCAAAACGTAAGGTGCCTGGCACCTTACGTTTTGGTGCTTGCCCCTAGGTCTGGACGAGTTCGAGATGTCGGCCAGATGCGCGGGCGATCTCGGTGAGGCGCTTTGGATCGGAGGTGATGATCTCGTCGTCGTCCACTGCGAGGAGTACGAGCGCGGCGTCAAGCAGTTTGGAGCTGTCGTCAGCGGCCTTCACAAATCGACTGGCTTGTTGGGCGACCGTTGCGTCCAAGGCCTTTATCTCTATACCCGCGAGTGCCAGCTCGAGTCGGTGCTGTTCGCCGCCGAGTGTCCAGGCTTGGCCAAATGCGCCAGCGTGTGTGATCGGTACGTCACCGTCGAGCATCGCTCCCTTAAGGCGAACCCACATCGCTCGATCGTCGCCGTCGAGCGCGCGTAGCGCGCCCGTGTCAAGGATCAAGGTCATGAAACGAGGTTGATGTCTGGTGGTCGCGAGCGAATGGAAATCGCCCTCGCTCGATCGAGTCGCCGTTGGCGCGCGATCTCATCTTCGGAGATCTCGCCGAACTCTTCCTCGAAGTCGGCAATAGCCGCAGCGAGGTGGCGAAGCTTGTTGTCTCGATAGATCTTTTCCTCGAGCGCGGCGCTGACCCAACTACTCACCGAGCTGGCATCGCCAGCGTCGACGACGGCTTTACCCGCCTCAACGAGTTCGGGATCGACCGTGACCGTCAGGCGCTTTTTCTGAGTGCCCATACCTATGGACTGTATGACGTTTGCGCAGCGGCGTGGCCGACTTTGGGGTTGACCTAACACGATTGTCAGGATGCCCTGTGCTGGTTTGGTCCTTGGACTCTTTGGCGTCACCTGGGGTGTCCTCCAGGCACCGAGCCCTACTCGGTGAATACGAGAGAGGCGACGAGTTCCTCTCTCCTCTTCAGGGCGAACACCATCAAACAGCCGACGCAGTTTCTCTTCATCGCGCATCCGCCCGCGAAGTCGCCGGAGGGTTCATGTTGGTGTTGCTCTCCCGTCGCCGAGAGCTCGCCGAACAGGGCTAGCAAGCGGGGTCGAACGGCCCAAACCAAGGAGTAGTGAGCCCGGCTTCCGCCAGCCGGGCTCACTCGCGCGCAGTAATTCATTTTTCACTGAAAAATCAATAGCAAATTTGTTGCTAGCAAATTCGTTTGATCTCTGCTCGGGCGCTTCAGCGCATGGACGCGTGGGTCGACTGGCTCATGGTTGACGATCGGCGTCAACCCCCTGACCAGGAGCGATAGACGTGCAACTCCCCACCCAAGCGAAGCACAGCAGTACCGCGACACACGTGCAAACGAACGTTTCGAAATCGAGATGGCATTGGCTTGTGTCGGTGTTCGTCGTGGCACTGATCGCATCGACGTTGAGCGTTGCAGCGTTCGTGCCGTCGTTCGTGTCAGCGCAGACCGCGGGCGCCACTGGTGACGGCTTGTTCAGCCTTGCCGAGTCGGTCGGCCCTCCTCAGGTGGCCGAAGCGGGAGCATTCGACGCAAAGTTCACCGGTGATGACCCGAACTTGAACGGGCCTGACGGCCAGCCCTACCCGTGGTTCCCTGACAGTCACCCCGGCACTGCTGACACCTCGGCGTTCTGTGAGGTCGACGCAACAGCGAACGGCATCCAGTTTGTGGTCGGCAACGGTGCTTTCGGACCGTGCGGCACAGACACCGGCCGCGGTCTGAACCAAAACGTTCCAACACAACCGGGCGTGACTGTCTCTGACCAGTGGGTGCTCGACGCCTACATCATCATTCCCGATGGTGCGGATTCGATTGACCTCTCTATGACTTCGGCTGGGGACGCCGGGTCGATGTATGGCTATGCGGCGACCTCTGATGACTTCACTCAGATGGTGTTCCTCGGCGGCGATGCTGGCAACAGTGTCAACATCCAGTTCAACGTCCCCCTTCCGTCTGCCGGTTCGCCCTGTGCTGCGAGCCCAGCGATTGCGATGCGTGTCTACGTTCACGACGCACAGCGCGCAATCTCGGCGCAGGTCCGATGGAACGTTGATGGCGGCGAAGCCAACACTGGCGGAGCGTTCGCGCAGATCCCTGCCGAGTTCATCGGCTCGACACTCTCCGGCGGCTACCAACCTGCGCTCGACGCCAACGGAGATCCCGCTCACCTCACCGCCGACTTCGACAACGATGGCGTTCCTGACATCGAAGAGATGGGTTTCTCAAACGCTGGTGCAACCCTCGACACCGACAACGATGGCACCCCGGACTGTGAAGACACCGATTCGGACAACGATGGCTCGGGCGACGATGTCGACCCGAACCGAACCGTTGCAACTGCCGTCGCCGACACGGCAACGGTCGCCGAAGACGGCACGCTCACCGCTGATGTAGCAGCCAACGACGTGGAGTTCGCAAGCGGCAACAACTCGGTCACCGATTTCGGCACCGGAACCGCCACCGGCGCAACCGTTTCTGCTGCAGGTGTTGTCTCATGGGACACCGAAGGCATCGCCCCCGGCGACTACACCTTCGACTACGAGATCTGTAACAACGACGCCACCCCCGCCGGCTGTGGAACAGCGAGTCTCACGATTACCGTTGAAGCGGCCACCGAGTCTGCGGGGCTAGAGGAAGATCTCGCGGTATGGCTTAGAGGGAACGCAGGCATCGCTTCAACGACTGCTGACGGCGATTTGGTTACCTCGTGGGTCAGTCAGTCAGCGGGAGCCCAGACCTTCACCGCCGCAGCGGACCAAGAGCCGAGCTTCTTATCCAGCGGATTGAATTTCAATCCGGGTGTCGCCTTTGACGCCAGCACCCACTTATCGATCAGTGGTGGTGTTCTCGACCCGAACGCGAGCCATCAGTTGTACACGGTTCTCGAATACCGCTCTGGAAGTAACGTCATCTGGTCGCAGCTAGTGGGCGGCCAAGGCAAGTTGCAGATCGCCAACGGCGGATATAACAACAACTCAACAGCAGGAGCTACGGCTCCAGATTTCGTTGCTGAAAACACTCCTCGCATCAACACCGCCCGACAAGTTGATCTTGAGGTCGAGACGTTCTTCAACGGCGACACCATCGGCACCGGCACACACTCTGCGGTCGGCGCGATCACAGCATCGAACATCGGCGGGGGTCTGCCGGGTGGTCACGATCTCAACGGTGAGATCTACGAGTTCATCGCAATAGCGAACAGCAACACGGCTGCCGGCCAACTAAGCATCGAGTCGTACCTTGCTCTCAAGTACGGCATCACCTTGGACGCTGGCGTTGGGTCGTACACCAACTCGGCCTCCGCTGACGTGTTCGTCAACGCTGCGTTCTGGAACGACATTGCCGGTATCGGAGCGGAGGCTGCTTCCACCCTCGACCAGAGGGTTTCGAAGAGCGAGAACGACGACGCAATCGTCACCATCGCAACCACAGCAGACTTCACATCGTCGAACCTCGATGCCGGTCGGTCCTCGCTCGGCGATGGCAACTTCGCCGTATGGGGCAACGACGATGGCGCGGCCACGTTCTCGGAGTCGGGCGCCCCATCGGGTCACGAGATTCTCGACCGTACATGGACAATCAGCGAGACCGGCACCGTCGGTGCTGTGCAGCTCCAAGTCTACGTCGACGACGCTGACTTCGACCTCGGCGAGTTCACCGGTGACTTGCATCTGGTTGCCGGCTCGGACCTTTCCGCAGCCACACCAATCGCCATGACCGACGCAGGCAACGGTCTGTGGACCATCGCTCACGACTTCACAAACGACGATCTTTTCAGCTTCGTGTTCACCGACGTCCCTGCCCTCGCCGCACCAGACCTTCAAGCAGGCGACGACAGTGGCTTGTCGGCCACTGACAACATCACGTTTGTTGTCGATGCTGGCTACATCGGAGAGTGTAGTTCAAACGTCGCGGTGCTCAACCTCTATTCTGACAACCCTGCTCCAGGAACCCTCGTCGGTACTCATGTGTGCACGTCGACGCTACCACAGGCAATCACGGCAAGCCCCGGCTTGGCCGAGGGCGTACACAACCTGACCTACACCCAGACCGTTGGTGGAGTCGAAGGGCCATTCTCGCCTGCCTTGGAAGTAACCATCGACCTCACCGAGCCCGACGCTCCAACGACCGCCCTTGCGTTGCAGCCAAGCAGTGACACCGGCGATTCTTCGACCGATCGTCTCACCTCCGATAGACAGCCAACCTTCGATGTCGAATGCTCGGCAGCCGGGTCGGTCATCAAGCTGTACTCCGACGTCTACACGACACCTGTTGGTGCGTTTGGAACAGGAGAACAAACAGGGCAGGCGATTAACTTCGGCGGCAATACATTCCTCAACTTTGATGGCACCTTTGTTGCCCCCTTCAGCGGCGAGTACATCTTCGTGCGTCGTGCCGAATCTGTGACACGAGCTGATGGGGGGAGTGGCTCAGCCAACGGCAGCCTCTCGATCGGAACGTCCGCTGGGGCAAGCGACGTTTACGTCGACACTGCACAATCGGTCCGTCTGACAACCGCGATTCTTGAACAGCAGAACACCGTTTCGCTCATCGGTGGCGTCGAGTACTTCGTGCACGCGTGGGCCGGCGGCGGCGGCGTCGTCACCAACCCGAGCTACGAGTTCCGAGGAACCTCCTCTGCCATCGGCTTCCACACCTGTGAAGGAGCGGGAACCGAGTCAGCGACGATCAACTTGCTTGAGCTCGACGAAGGGGTCCACAACATCTCGTACACCCAGAGCGACATCGCAGGAAACGAATCTGCCCCAGGACCAGCGGTCGACGTCACGATCGGTCCCGATCCGACCGCGCCAGACGCTCCGGCCCAGGCGCCCGACCTTCAGGCAGATTCTGACAACGGTGCTGCCGATAACGACAACGTCACTTCGACATTGACCCACACCTTCGATGTGCGCTGCACCGAACACGGCAGCACGATCACGCTGCTCTCCGATAGCCCAACGGCCAACACGACGGTTGCAACACACGAGTGCCTTTTGGAACCGGGCGGCTCGGAGACCGTGTCTGTTGTAGTCGCGCCGGGCCTTAGCACTGGCGTACACAACATCAGCTACACCGAGACCAACGACATCGGCACCTCGGAAGCCAGCCCTTCCGTACAGGTCACGGCTCTCGCCACCGGCGATATTGACATCTCGATCGACAAGACGTCGACCGGTGACTTCGCCACTGGCGCAGACATCACCTACACCATCGAAGTAGGCAACGCCGGTCCAGGCTTCGCCTCCGAAGTAGTCGTAACCGACGACTTCCCGACCGGCATCAGCGGCATCACGTGGACGTGCGCAACTTCATCGGCGAACTCCTCATGTGCATCGCCATCGGGCTCAGGAGACATCGACGAGACAGTCTCGATCGCTTCGGGCGACACGGTGACCTTCACCGCCACCGGAACCACCAGTGCAACCGTCGACACGCTCACCAACGAGGCGACGGCAACGCCACTCGACCGCACGATCGTCGGCTCGTTCGACAACATCGGCGACACCGCGACCAGTGCATTCAGCTCCTTCATCTCAAACGAGCAGAAGTTCGACGCACAGGTGATCCTTCCTGACGACTGGCAGAACAACGCCCTTGAAGTCGACTTCGTGCGAATTGTGTTCGACAACCGCTCCACGAGCGACGGTCTGCTCGGGTTAAACGTGGGCGGCAATCGCAGCAACATCGTCGAAGTTGTCCCGGGAATTCAAGAGTTGGTTTTCCATTTCCCTGCAGGCTCGGTGGTAAGCCCACAGGCTGGTCCGAACCCCGTTGTTGACGCAGGCATTGGTTTCAACCCACTGTTCCCAACATCATTGGACGGAACCGGCCAAGACAACACAATCCGAGGATTCGGCTTCTTCCAAACCAGCAACCCAGACCTCCCGAACGAGGTCGAGTCGATCGGTGAGAACGAGTTCCAGGTAGAGGCACAGTTCCGTGCCTCTCCGGCTCCAGTCTCTTCCTCGGTAACCGACGGACGTCTCGCAGACGCTCCAACCGTCGCACCAGACCTTCAAGACGACAGCGACACCGGCGCCGCAAACGACGACGACCTCACCAACGACACCACACCAACCTTCGACGTCGTATGTAGCGCAGCTGGCAACACGATCACGTTGTACTCCGACTCGCCAAATGCAAACACCGAGATCGGGACCCACACCTGTGGCGGTGCGGGCGTCGAAGCTGCCACGGCATCGACCGCTCTTGGCGGCGGTGTGCACAACATTACCTACACCGAAACCGCAGGCGCAGAATCTGCGCCGAGCCCAGCGCTCGCGATCACGATTGATGTCGATGGACCCGACGCTCCGGCAACTGCCCCTGATCTTCAGGCAGGATCGGACTCCGGCGACGCCGACGATGACGATCTAACCAGCGAAACCTCGCCGACATTTGACGTGGTGTGCACCGAGGCCGGTTCGACGATCACGCTGCTTTCCGACACCGCCGGTGTCGTTGGCTACCACACGTGCACCGGTTCGGGAACCGAGCAGGCGACCGTGGCCAGCGGCCCGGGCGCCGCGGGCAACTGGATCTCCGAGACGTGCTTTGCTCAGCCAGCGACCCTGAACAACGGTGGGAACACCCGCAACGTTGGGCCAGCGTTCGCCACACTGTCGTTTAGCCATACCGCAAGCGGCAACTATGTCCTGACCGGTTTCAACGGCAACTACGACGGCAACGGCGGAGGAGGCTCGCTCGACGGGTATCTCGTCACGAACGTCACGACGGGAGAATCGTCGATGACCGACGGGGCGAGTTGGGGAGGGACGTTCTCGCAGCTCACCAACAACGTGTTCACACTCGACATGTCAATTGATGTATCCACTGGCGACGTCCTCACGTTCGTGCCGCAGAACGCCTCCGGTGGCTCTCGGCTTCGCTTCAACTTCACCAACACCTCTGAGGTGTACCAGGGTCTTAGCGGCACCGGAGCCGCCGGTTCACAGTTGCGTGTGCAGCTTGAGGGTCACGGCTCGGTGAACATTGTTCGTGAATACGACGACGGATCGCTGTTCACCGTGGACCGGGAAACGAACACGATCACGCCTCTGGCGTCGATCCCCGCCAACTGGCTCACCTGCGATTCCCAAGGCATCGCCTTCGACCCGGTCGAACCGCTCACCGATGGTGAGCACAACATCACCTTCACCGAGACCGACGCGGCTGGAAACGAATCCGGCGAGAGCCCCGCTCTGGCCGTCACGATCGACACCGAGGGGCCGACGACGGCTCCCACGGTTGACGAACCAGAGGACGGCGAGACCATCGCATCCTCGACACCGACCGTTAGCGGTTCTGGTGGTGAGGCTGGTGGAACGATCGTTGTGACCGGTCCTGGTCGTGCTAGCTGTACTGCGCCGGTTGCCAGCGACGGCACCTGGTCCTGCGAGCTCGATCTAGCTCTGCCCGAGGGCGGTCCGGCCACGCTGACCGTTACCTCAGTCGACCCGGCAGGAAACGAAGGCGCCGAAACGACGATTGAAACCACCGTCGACACGACCGCTCCGGCCACACCGACGTTTACCCCTGACCTTCTGGCAGCGTCCGATACAGGTACAGTCGACGACGATGACCTGACATCGGACACGACTCCATCGTTTGATGTGGCGTGTACCGAGGCCGGTCACGTGATCACCGTGTACTCGGACAACCCTGCAGTGAACACTGCGATCGGCACCCACACCTGTGCGGGCGCTGGTACAGAAACCGCGACGGTTGGAGCTCCGGGCCTTGGCGATGGTGTGCACAACATCACGTTTACGGAGACTGACGCTGCTGGTAATGAGTCTGGTGCGTCTCCTGCATTGGAGATCGAGATCGACAGCGCCGGACCAACCTCGGCTCCGGTGATCACCGAGCCTGGTGATGGTGAGCCCATCGCAACGCCTACGCCGACGGTTGCCGGTACTGGTGGCGAGCCTGGTGGCACGGTCATCGTGACTGGCCCGAATGGTGAGGAGTGTGTCGCGTCGGTTGCCGCTGATGGTTCTTGGTCGTGCACGCTTGCGCCTGGTTTGCCTGAGGGTGGACCGGCGACGATCACCGTGACCCCTGTTGACGAAAGCGGAAATGAGGGTCCTGCAGCCACAATCTCGACCACGATCGACACGACTACTCCCGACGCGCCGACTTCGGCTCCTGATCTTCAGGCTGGCTCCGATTCCGGTGATGCCGATGACGATGATCTGACCAGCGAAACGACGCCATCGTTTGATGTGGCGTGTACCGAAGCTGGGCATGTGATCACCGTCTACTCGGACAACCCTGTAGCGAACACCGCCATCGGCACCCACACCTGTGCGAGCGCCGGCATTGAAACCGTCACGGTTACAGCTCCAGGACTTGGCGATGGTGTGCACAACATCACCATCACCGAAACCGACCTCGCCGGTAACGAGTCCGACCCGAGCCCATCGCTTGAGGTCGGCATTGACACCGCCGGTCAAACCACGGCGCCAACGATCACCGAACCCGGCGACGGCGAAACCATCGCCACCGCAACCCCAGCGGTTTCGGGAACCGGTGGTGAGCCTGGTGGCACGGTCGTAGTGACCGGCCCGAATGGTGAGACCTGTACGGCACCGGTTGATGAGAACGGCGACTGGTCGTGTGAGCTTGCCCCTGGACTGCCTGAGGGTGGACCGGCGACGATCACGGTCACCCCAGTCGACCCCGCAGGTAACGAGGGAACCTCGACCACCTTCGAGTCGACCATTGACACCACCGCACCGAGTGCACCGGGCGCCGCTCCTGATCTTCATGCAGCGTCCGACACCGGTGACGCAACTGACGACGATCTGACCAGCGACACCACGCCATCGTTTGATGTTGTATGTGGCGAAGCCGGTCACGTGATCACCATCTACTCCGACAACCCGGCCGCTGGCACCGCTGTTGGCACCCACACTTGTGTCGGTGTCGGCATCGAGACCGCCAGCGTCGACGCCCCGGGTCTTGACGAAGGCACGCACAACGTGACCTTCACCGAGACCGACGCAGTCGGCAACGAATCGGCACCGAGCCCAGGGCTTGCGATTCAGATCGACAGCGAAGGACCAGCGACCGTACCGGCAATCGGTGAACCCGAGGACGGTGCAACTGTTCCGACCACGACACCGACCTTCACCGGTACCGGTGGCGAGCCTGGTGGTTCGGTCATCGTGACTGGCCCGAATGGTGAGGAGTGTGTTGCACCGGTTGCCGCTGATGGCAGTTGGTCGTGCGAGATCGCGCCTGGTCTGCCTGAGGGCGGCCCATCGACGATCACGCTGACCCCGATAGACCCGGCTGGCAACGAAGGAACGTCGTCAACCATCGAGACGACGGTCGACACGACCGCACCAGTTGCTCCTACGTCGGCTCCCGACCTTGCAGCATCGAGTGACACCGGTGTCTCCGACTCTGATGAGGTCACTGCGGACAACACGCCGACGTTCAACGTTGAGTGTTCAGAAGCCGGTGCAACGATCACCGTCCTCTCCGACAACCCGGCCGACGGAACCATCGTTGGCTCCCATACCTGTGAAGGCGTTGGCATCGAGTCGGTAACCGTTGACGATCCAGGCCTTGGCGAAGGGGTGCACAACATCACCTTCACCGAGACCGACCCAAGCGGCAACGAGTCCAACCCGAGCCCGGCGATCAGCGTCGCAATCGACAACACCAGCCCGGGTGCTCCAACGATCACCAGCCCAACCAATGGTGGCCAAATCGGCACCAACACGCCAACGGTGTCTGGCACCGGCGGAGTCCCCGGCGGAACGGTCACCGTGACCGGCCCGAACGGCCAAGAGTGCACGGCACCGGTTGACGCCAACGGCGAATGGTTCTGCACCCTCTCTCCCGAACTGGGCGAGGGTGAAGCGACGATCACCGCGACCTCGGTTGACCCTTCGGGTAACGAGGGAACGGCTACGTCGATCTCGACGACGGTCGACACGAACCCGTCGAACAACCCGTTGGCAACCCCTGAGCTCGACCCAGCGTCGGACACCGGAGTGTCGAACAGCGATGGCATCACCTCGGACAACACACCGACGTTCATCGTCGGGTGTTCTGAAGCCGGCGAGACGATCACGATGTACTCGAACGGCTCGCCGATCGGAACTCACACCTGCGAGGGCGAGGGTGTCGAATCGGTCACCATCGATGCACCAGGATTGTCCGACGGTGCACACGACATCACCTACACGTCCACGCTGCCAGGTGGCGAAGAATCTGCGCCGAGCGCAGCGCTTCCGATCACCATCGACACGACACCTCCAGCAACGCCGACGGTCGCAAGCCCTGGTGAGGGAGAAGTGGTCGCAACCACGACACCAACCTTCGCTGGTACCGGCGGCGAACCCGGAAGCACGATCGTCGTGACCGGTCCGAACGGTGAAACGTGCGAAGCGCCCGTGCAGCCAGACGGCAGCTGGTCATGTCAACTCGACCCAGCGCTGCCACTCGGTGGCCCGAGCACGGTCACGGTGACTCTGGTCGACCCGGCTGGCAACACAGGAACGCCAACGGAGGTTTCGATCACCGTTGACCCAACCGACCCGTCAGCTGCGCTTCCGATCGCAGACCTCGACCCTGCGTCAGACACCGGTGTGTCCAACACCGACAACGTCACTTCCGACACCACGCCGACCTTCACGGTTCTGTGTCGTGGCGCTGGTGAAGTCATCACGTTGTACTCAGACACCCCGGCTAACGGAACCGTGATTGGCGCTCACACCTGTGAAGGTGTTGGCACCGAGTCGGCAAGCGTTGACGCTCCTGGTTTGGTCGATGGCACCCATGGCATCACCTACACCACAACCCCAGTCGGGGGAGTGGAGTCCGAGCCGAGTGCAGCATTGCCGGTAACCATCGATGCGACACCACCGGGAACCCCGACGGTGTCGAGCCCATCGAATGGTGCGACGGTCAACACCACAACGCCAACATTCACCGGCGTGGGTGGCCCGACCGGAGGAACCATCGTCGTGTCCGGCCCTGGCGGCGAGACCTGCACCGCAGTTGTTCAGCCCAATGGAAGCTGGTCATGCACCCTGGTACCTGGCTTGCCCGAAGGTGGACCGAGCCAGATCACGATTACCCCCGTTGAACCAGCAGGAAACGAAGGGATCCCGGCGATCATCCAGACGAACATCGACACGACGGTCCCGACCCCTGGCCAGGCACCCGACCTTCAGCCAGGTTCTGACACCGGCGTTTCCGACACCGACGACATCACGTCGAACACCACACCGACCATCGATGTGGTGTGCTCCGAACCTGGGGCGACAATCACGTTGACGTCCAACAATCCGGCGCCTGGCACCGTTGTTGGTGAACACACGTGTGAGTTCGCTGGACTTGAATCGGTCACTGCCGACGAGCCTGGTCTCGCCGATGGCGAGCATCAGATCAGCTACACCGAGACCGATGCGCTTGGAAACGAATCAGCGGAGTCCGCTTCGCTGGCGCTGACAATCGACACCAGAGGCCCGGAGACCCCAGTCGTTGGTGAACCTGACGACGGTTCGACGATCATCACGCCGACTCCAACCGTTTCCGGTACCGGCGGTGAGCCAGGAACCAGCGTCATTGTGACCGGTCCCAACGGTGAAGAGTGTGTTGCGCCGGTTGCCGATGACGGCAGTTGGTCGTGCACGCTCGACCCGGCCCTCACAGGCGCCGGCCCGCACGAGATCACCGTCACCCCTGTCGACGCATCGGGCAACGAAGGCGGGCCCACCACGTTCGAGGTCACGGTCGATCTTGACCCTGACTCCGATGGAGATGGCGTGACCGACAGTGAAGAGAACAGCATTCGAGGTGGCGACGGAAACGGTGACGGTGTCGCTGACGCCGAACAGTCCTCCGTTGCGTCTGTGGCGAACCTCGCCGGTGACGGTTTCCATACGCTTGGTTCTGTTGGTAACACCTGTACCGACATCACCGAGCTGGCACTGATCAGCGAGAACGCTGCGAACCAGGACCCGAACTTCAGCTATCCAGCCGGATTGTTCGATTTCACCATCGAATGCGAGAACGCTGGCGAAGCTGCGACAGCGACCATCTACTTCGATGAGGAGCACGACACGGCCGCTTGGCAGTGGCGCAAGTACGACCGCAACGACAACAGCTATAGCAACGTTGCTGGAGTCACCTTCGGAACAGCAACCGTCGATGGAGCCACCGTTACCACGGCGACCTTCTCCATCGCCGATGGTGGCCTGCTCGATGAAGATGGCACACTCAACGCCTCGATCACCGATCCATCTGGTCCTGGTGTGGCTGTCGTCGGAGAAGCTCCACCTGCGCTTGCCTTCACCGGCCGGACGATCCTGGCAACAGTGCTCTTCGGACTGATGTTGGTGATGGCTGGTCTCTTCCTTGTGACGCTTCGCGGCCGTCGGGAAGACGAGGAGTTCGCTCAAACCATCTAGGCGCTGCTGCAACGCATTGCGCTTCTCGCGTAGGCCCCGCTTAACTCTCGTGTGATCACGTCGAGGGGAAAGCGGGGCTTTCGTGCGTGCTGGCCCCCAGGTAGGAACGGGGCCCTTGGGCAGGCTCGCAAAGAAAGTTGACACAAACACTTGTACGACGAACGCGTGTTCGTGTATGGTCATCTCTGCATGCGGGCGGAGTACCCCGTAACAGCCGGGCTACAGTTCATTCCCTTCCAGGGGACCGTTCCACGGAGTCATTCCCTTCCAGGGGACCGTTCCACGGAGAGGCTATGGCCCGGCTGCATACGTCTCAAGGAGAAATCATGCACAACCACCCGTCGTTCCAACAGCCATCGATCGCCAATCGTCGCCGGCGTCACCTGGCGGTGTATCACCGGGCGTTGCGCGCAGCCGACACTCCCGAACAGCGCGCTGCGGTCGCTGCCCGCTATCGCAAGCTCTTCACTGTCACAGCCGCTTCGTAATCTTCGGCCATGGCAAAGATCAAGACCCGCTTCGTCTGCAACCGTTGCGGCCACATCTCCGGGAAATGGATCGGGCAGTGCCCTGACTGCAATGAGTGGAATAGCCACGACGAAGAGCTCGCTTCGAAGATTGCCGCCCCGCCGGTGGTGGTGCAAGAAGCGCCGCGGCCGATCGGCGAGATCGTCCTCGACAACACCGCCAAGGTTTCGACCGGAGCCAGTGAGCTAGATCGTGTCCTCGGCGGCGGATTCGTCGCTGGGTCGGTGGCTCTCCTCGGTGGTGAGCCAGGCATCGGCAAGAGCACGCTGCTGCTCCAAGCCTGCGCAGCCTTGGCAAAGAAGGGTCAACGTTGCCTGTATGTCTCGGCCGAGGAATCCTCTGCGCAAGTCAGGATGCGTGCCGACCGGCTTAATGCTGTTGTCGGTGGTCTGTGGCTGGTGTCCGAGACCTCGATATCGGCGATCCTGTCGCACTGCGACGAGATTAAGCCCGACGTCGTCATCGTCGACTCGATCCAAACCATCTTCGACCCGGAGCTGTCATCGGCACCAGGGTCGGTTGGCCAGGTTCGCCACTGCGCGCATCGTTTGGTAACCGAGGCGAAGCGGCGCACCATGACCACGATCGTCGTCGGCCATGTCACCAAAGAAGGTGGCCTGGCTGGCCCACGTGCGCTCGAGCACGTCGTCGACACCGTGTTGGCTTTCGAGGGCGATCGCCATCACGCACTTCGGCTACTTCGTGCGGTGAAGCACCGCTTTGGTGCCACCGACGAGCTCGGCGTGTTCGAGATGACCGGCACGGGGCTGCGTTCTGTCAGCGACCCCAGCCGGTTGTTTCTCGCAGATCGCGCCCAAGGGGCGGCAGGCAGTGTGGTGGTGCCTGTCCTCGATGGGCATCGGCCGCTTCTTGCTGAAGTCCAGGCGCTGATAGCGCCGTCCTCGGCTCCGGCGCCGCGGCGCTCGGCGACCGGGCTCGACAGCTCCCGGCTTTCGCTCATCATCGCGGTGTTGGAGCGCCGCTCCGAGATCCGCTTTGCCAAGGCTGACGTGTTCGCATCGGCGATCGGTGGGGTGAAGGTGGCCGAACCAGCAGCCGACCTTGGTATCGCGCTCTCGTTAGCATCGTCGATCACCGGAAAGGCACTCGATTCGGGGCTTGTCGCGTGTGGCGAGATCGGCCTTGCTGGCGAGCTTCGTCAGGCAAGCCAGATGGAACGCCGACTCAGCGAAGCGGCGCGAGTCGGGTTTACCACCGCGGTAATTCCGGCAGGGTCGCCACCAACCCCCGAAGGCATCCTCGGGCTCCGGGCTGAAACGCTGAGCGAGGCGCTGCATCTCACTGGATTGCTCGGCGGATCGGGCTTTAACGCACCGCGAATCGAAGGTGAATCCGACCTTGACCTGACCGATCTTCCACCGTTGCACCACGAGCCAGAGAGCCGCTGACGTCTGAGCTTTCAGCTCTAGGCTTAGGCAATGCGCGCCTACGAATCATCCGATGCCTCCGCAGTCCTCGCCATAAACGCCGAATGCGTACCCGAGGTGGGGGAGATGGACGAGGACAAGCTCAGCTTCTTCGTAGCGACCGCTGGGTTCATCGCCGTCGAAGAACGTGACGACGGTGAGATCGTCGGCTTTTTGATCGGCCTCGATGAAACTGCAGAGGCGTACACCAGCAACAACTACGCATGGTTCAAAGAGCGCTACCCAAAGTTCGCCTACGTCGACCGAATCGCATTAACCGAGTCGGCGCGCGGAGAAGGTCTTGGTGGACGGTTCTACAGCGCGTTTGAAGCGTGGGCGATCGGGCACGGCAAGATCTACCTCACCGCCGAAGTCAACACCATTCCTGACAACCCGCACTCACATCACTTCCACCAAAAGCACGGATTTGTCGAGACCGGACGAGGGAACCCGTACGGCGGCGACGAAGAGGTCGCCTACTACGAGAAAGTGCTCTAGTGCTTAGGTGCCAGCGGCTCCGCCGCGATTTTGGCACCACGCACTACAGCACCAATTCCTTTCCGCGCCGGCGAGAGTCGTCGCAGCGACGGATCCGGACGGTGCGAAAGGAGATGCTCGAACGCGTAGCGCCAAA
>CAZLWE010000046.1:0-26803 GCA_964562985.1 uncultured Acidimicrobiales bacterium | reverse complement strand
TTGCGAGCGCCGAAAATGACAGCGGAGCGCCGCTCACAACGTTCGCTAACCGAGTATCGGCTGCGCCGAACTCGCGCCCCAAAATCCGCAGAGCAGCCAGAGGAGCGCAGCGACGAAGCTGCGATTGCGGCGAAACAGTCTGATTTGCGAAGCGGCAAAATCGCGACGGAGTCGCTGCCGCTTTGCAAATGTAGATCCGCAGAGCACACCGAGCCGAAGGCGAATGTGCGATTGCGGCGAAACAGTCTGATTTGCGAAGCGGCAAAATCGCGACGGAGTCGCTGCCGCTTTGCAAATTAGAAGTGGCTTCGCACTTCCTCGACACGCTGAGCGACCGCGACATCGTCGGCGGCCTCAAGGTTGAGGCGAAGCAGTGGCTCGGTGTTCGACGGGCGCAGGTTGAACCACCAGTCACCACAGTCGACAGTGAGACCGTCGAGACGATCCTGCGTGAAGGCGCTGTAGGCGCCCGCAACCCTGTCGATGACCACCGAGGTATCGTCCACCTTGGTGTTGATCTCACCCGACGCCGAGTACCGGCGGAGCGGCTTGACGATCTCATGCAACGGCTTGCCCTCAGCGCACATGGCCGCCAGGATCACGACAGCGGCGATGAGGCCCGAGTCAGCTCGCCAATTGTCTCGGAAGTAATAGTGGCCCGAGTGTTCGCCGCCGAAGGCGGCACCGGTCTCTGCCATGACCGCCTTGATAAAGCTATGACCGACGCGGGTACGTACCGACGAACCACCGCTCTCCTCGATGATCTCTGGGACCACCTTTGAACAGATCAGGTTGTAGAGGATCGTCGCACCGGGTTCTTTGGCGAGCACCTGCTCAGCGACAAGCGCCGTCGTCAATGAACCAGACACACCCTCGGCGTTGGCGTCGACAAGGAATACCCGGTCGGCATCACCATCGAAAGCCAAGCCAATATCGGCGCCGACCTCGAGCACCCGAGCCTGTAAGTCGACCAGGTTCTCCTCGTTCAGCGGATCCGCCGGGTGGTTCGGGAAGGTACCGTCGAGCTCGGGGTACATGATCTCGAGGTCGAAGGGCAGCTTGTCGAATACTGCGGGAACGACGAGTCCGCCCATGCCATTAGCCGTGTCGGCGACCACTTTCAACGGGCGAAGAGCCGCCACATCGATAAATGAGAGCACATGATTTGCAAAATCGTCCAGGAGATCGACCGTGCGCGTCGTTCCCGGAGTTTCGACCGGGTCGAGCAGCGAGCGCGACATCTCCTTGATCACATCTAATCCGGTGTCACCGGCGAGCGGGCTCGCCCCGCGGCGACACATCTTGATGCCGTTGTACTCGGCGGGGTTGTGTGATGCCGTGAAGACCGCGCCCGGTAGGTCCATCGATCCGGACGCGAAATACATCATGTCGGTTGAAGCCAGACCGATGTTCACGACGTCAATGCCCTGGCTCATCGCTCCCTCGGCGAACGCTTCGGAAAACTCGGGGCCTGTCGGACGCATGTCCAGCCCCAGCACAATCGCCTCAGCGCCCTCCGAATCAGCAACGAAGCGGGCAAAGGCTGCGCCGATCTGCCGACTCAATCCTGCGTCGAGTTCATCATGGGCCAAGCCCCGCACGTCGTAGGCCTTGAAGATCGCATCGATGCTCATGTTCGTCAATCGGCCTTTTCGCTCGCGCCTTTACGTGTGGGCGCCTCTACTTCTACTGGAGCCGGGAGGCGAAGTAGTGCATCGGGGTCGGTGTATACGCCGCGAGCAGACCAGCGGCGAATTCGTCCAATGTCCGCGAGTAGCTGCATCGTGTCCTTAATCAGATTCACCGTCGATGAGTCCGTCTCGGCCACCGTCATCGGAATTTCTTTGAGCGTCAGCCGCCAACGCTCAACCAAGTGAAAGATCTCGATGTCGAACGAGAACCCATTGAGCTGGGTCTTGGCAAAGATCAAGTCGGCCACGTCTCCACGGAAGCCCTTACAGCCGGCCTGGGTATCTCGGTATCGACCCAACAGGAGCACGTGCGTTGCCAGGTTGACGAGTCTGCCGCCAACATCGCGTACGAGGCCCGCGCTCGTGTGAGTAACCAGGCGGGAATCCCGCCGGGATCCGACCACCACGTCCCATCCCTGCTCGAGTTCGCTCATAATGCGGATGATCTCATCTGGGCCATAGGCCAGGTCGGCGTCGAGAAACACTCGACTTCGGCCCTGGGCGACCAACATGCCGTGTCGGACCGCACCGCCTTTGCCGAGGTTCTCCGGCATCGCTTCACCCCGAGCGAGTCCGGTCGCGGTGGCGACCGTTGCGGTTCCATCACCGGAGCCGTCATCGACAACGACGATCTCGAAGTCCTCGGGTTCGACCAGCCGACTCAGATGGTCATGGAGGGTCCGGATCGTTTCACTGATTCGCTCGGCTTCTTTGTACGCCGGCACGATCACCGAGAGTCGAAGCGGATCTTGGGGGGCAGGGCGTGACGCACCGAGCTGTTGCTCGTCGCGAATAACTTGGAATAGGAAGAGGCGGTTCGAGAAGGCGCGCACCAACGCAGCGGCTGCGATGGCGATGATCTTCGCTAGCGCTCCCCGACTATCCGCACTCCACAAGACGAGCAGATCGACTGCACCAGCGACAGCGATGGAGGAGATGAAGGCAATCGGGCGATGAATCCAGCGCAGGTTTGGGTCGTTGCGAAGCGTGAAACGACGATGTGAGCTGACCCCGAAGACGGCGGCAAGCGACAGCGCGGCGACGTCAGCTGCCCACCATCGGAAACCCAATCCGGAGAATCCCAGGTAGGCAAACAGGTCGACGAGGGTGGCGAGTACCGCGACTACGACGAAGTAGCGGAGCCGGCGCGTCATGCGACCTGGGTGCGCTCACCGTCGAGGAACGAGGGCAGCCGGTTGCGTCCGATAGCGACGAGCAGAATGGCTCCAGCGAGCGTAAGGGCGATGGCCGTCCAGTCGGTTGCGTTGCGAGCAAAGCGCAGCTCCACATCGGTGTCCGTTGGCACGACGACCATGAAGTTCGGCGCTACTCGGAATGGCCCCTCGGCTCCCTCCGCCTTCCAATTTGGGAAGAAGGATGAACGCACGAGTACCGGGGTTCCGATTTGATCGACCGAGAAGCGGATCACATCGGTGTCGGTCTCAACGCCCGAAACGGTGACTTGCTCCGCGATATCGACCTCGGGGAGAAGGCTTGCGAGGGTTGCGTCACCCTCGCCAATGGACCCTGCGAGGCGAGTATCCGGAGCTTCATAGCGCTCGACGATCTCCCGGTCGACTCGAGGCCAATCTGCGGGCCCCGATGACGCTGGGCGAACGGCAGAATCCGCCGTGAACCATTCGACACCAACGTCGAGCCATTCGTCTTGATGATCTCGCACGCCGTCGATTACTACCGGCGACACATTCAACGGCTCGACCAACGCAGAAGATGGTGTCTCGAACACGACCCATGGTTGTGCGTTTGCAACCTCTCGGAGTTCAGGGTGAAGTCGAGCAGCGTTTACGGCCTCAGGCGAGAAGGCCATGTAGTAGCGAACACCGAGTTCTTGGAGTCGCTCCACACCGCGATCGATGTCGAAGTCTTGATATGGCAAGTTGCGCATTGCACGAGAAGGGCCACCAAACGAACCGCCGGTTCCAATCTGGGTGGCAGGCGCAGACAGGTCGCTCTGGAGCAAGAAGTGATAGGGAACGCTCGGGGTCGCCTCGAAGAAGAGCCCCTCTTGGGAGCTAATGCAGCCGTCGGTCCACAGCGGCAACAACATCATGGCCATGGTGGTGCCATAACGGTTCAGCTCGGGTGCGAACTCCCACATGGCACGCCCGCAGCCGTTTTGTTCGCCTACGCCTTGCATGGTCCGTTGCACGAAGTTGTATTCGTCCCAACCGCCTTGGCCCACGTTGCCTTGAGCGTCAGGGGTAGGTGCTTTGCCCTGCAGACCGGAGAAGTTCCAGGCAGCCCAACCGTTGATGAAGCTCTGGTCTTGAGACGCAACGATCTCCTGCCCGAAGGCGCCCCAGGCGAACTCGCCTTCTTCTTGGTTAATCCCGCCAATCGACTGCAACGACAGTCCAAGCACCACGAAGACGCTCGCCGTAGCGACGATGGCTGCACCCGCATGCGTTGCCGTTGCGTTCCGCTGACCGAACCATGCACTCATTCCGGTCGCCACGGCATCGGCGGCATCGCCGGTGTCCTCGGCGCTCTCGGTCTGGCGCTCCTCCGAGGGAGTGCTGCGCGAGAACGGCCATGCAACGGTTGCACCGATAGCGATAACGGCGAAGAGGAACGCGAGTCCCCACCACAGCAGAGTGCCACCCTCCAACGTGCCGGAGAAGATGTCCCGAGCTGGGGTGATCAAAAGGACAGCGATTCCCGCCAGAGATACAGCTACAAGCGGAGCGGGCACAATTCGGCTCAGGCCGCTCGAAACCGACGTACCGATCGATGCGACCAACATCGTGATCGCCAGCACCCGCAATGCGTATCCACCAGCTTGGGAGAGGTAGGTCACTGCATCGGTTGGTTCCGGCCACACGACGGAGCTGCGAATACTGCTCGGAAGCAGCACGATCACCGAAGAGACCGCGATCGCTGCGCGCATGATGGGTGCGGTCTTGACCAGTTCTCGAATGAGCTGTCCAACACCGATCCCGGCGAGCAGCGTCACCGAGAGGTAGTAGAAGGGCAGGATGCGAGCGTTCCACAGGCGGCCGTCAGGGAAATAGACAAAGGCGAACGCCATGATCGCTGCGACGAATAACAAGACCCCGCCAAGTTCGATACGGCGGACGATCGAGAGCACAAGCCCGACGGCTGCCAGCGTGAGCAACACTGGAAGCGGTGGGAAATCGCTCAGCGTGTCGGCCGGATTGAGGATCGACCTCGTGACGAGCGGCGAGTGGATGATCTCAATACGTTCCCAGCCCATATCGTTGAGGAAGCTCGTTCGCAAGAAAAAGGGTAGGACCCAAAACGCCGACAGGAGCGCCGAAAGTCCGCCGGCGACGATGATCCACGGCACCGAACGAAAGTGGCCTTGAACCAATCGAAAAATCATCACGACAAAGACCGCTGCGAGCAAGAAGAACGCCGGGAGCAGGTGGCTTAGTCCGGTGAGGGCGATGAACACCCCGGCCCACGCTCGATACTGCCCGGTGCGGGTTCCCCGCATCACGAAGCCCAAAGCGATGAGCGACAAGGTGAGCGAGATCGAGTTTGCGAACTCGCCGGCCAACGTCGACGCGATGTTGCCACCCAAGATATTGAATGAACGGTCGAAGGCGAACGCGAGGCTGGACAGCGATAGAACCGCTGGACCAGGGAAGCGGAGCCCGGAAAGGTGTCCGAGTGCCCACGCCCCAAGGGGAAAAAGCACGACGCCGCTGACGGCGATCAACTTGAACGCAATGTTGTAGGGCATGCTGATCACCAGCGGTGCCAACACGAAGCCGCCAATGGCGGCGTAGCGGGCCAGCGAGGTTCGGCCCTTCTCGCGAAGAATGACGGCTCCGCCGAAGAAGCCGACGAGGACGATCGCGGCAGCTACTGGTTGCAGCCCGACATCGAGTGCCACAATCGCGAGCGCCGGTATGACCATGTAGAAGTGGAACGCGGGGAATCCGCCGTACCAATCAGGGGTCCATCCACTCAGTCGGAACCGAGGGAGCAACTCATCGCGAAGAAACGCGGGACCCCACACGTGGGCACCCATATCGCCCCCGGTTGGGGTCGTATCGGAGAAGATCAGGCTGGGTTGAAGCTGCCAAAAGACGAACGCGCAACAGAGCCCTACCACCGATGCGGTGACGATCTTCTCGAAATTGTCCGGCGAACCATCGGCCTCTACCGGCGGCTTCGGGGGCGGCAACAAATCGTCGCCACCGGGTTCATCAACCAGCTCCATGTCCTGCCCGACGTCATCGACGTCCGCTTCACTGGACATTTCGTTGGGTGGCGAAATCACGGACATGATGTCATCATCCCATCTTCAGCACCCATTATGGGGTTCAGCGACCCTCAGCTTCTGTGAGTTGCGAGAGAACGCTGTCGAGCGTGGTGTGACCATCCTGGGTCTCCCAGAAGCGAAGATCGCAATGCGAGCAGGACCGAAGCGTGCGTGGCTGCTCATCGATGGTGAGCTGTAGGGCCACCATGTCTCGAGCGCACTTTGGACAGCGCTTGGTTTGAATGCTGGGCTGCTTCACGGCTTTCCTCCGAAGTCGACTTCTGTTCCGTCGACAGCCGGGGGCGTTGACTAAGTGGTTCGGAGCCGCGAATCGCAGAAATGAGTCGTTCGGTTCAGTCGTTGCGCGGTTAGGCCGGTGCCAGGCCGAGCAGTAGCACCGCGAGCGTGAATCCGTTGAACACCATGTGGGCCACGATCGCTGGAGCAAGCCGACCGGTCTTATGCGCCACAATGCCAAACGCGAGGCCGACGACGCTGAGTGGAATCAGCTCCACCAGGGCGAAGTGGACGGCACCAAAGATCAGGCTCGTGACGGCGATGCCCACGGGGACGTTCGTCTTGCGGATGAGCGCCGGTTGCACGAGCCCTCGATAGAAGAGCTCCTCGACGAGTGGCGCACCGATTGCGACACAGACGATAAGGAGCACGAGCACGAGGTTCGACGATGACGCTCCATCTACGAGTGCGCCCGCTCGTCCTGTGGGTTCAAGCTCACCAAAGATGAGTTCCATCACAATGAGGACGATGGACAGTATCGGGACTTGCAGTACCAACCCCGTGACAACGCCGAGAGGCACATCACTCCACTGGGCCTCCAGCGACCAACCCGGGCGGTCTCGTTTGAGGACGCCCGCAAAGAACCACGCCGTACCCAACAGCAAGATCCAACCAGGGAACAGCAATAGGAGCTGAAGCGCGACCGGTGGAGCGTTGTTTACGAGTTCCTGATCGCTCGCGACCTGACCGACGGCTTGTCCAAAGTTGCCGCCGGGGCTTCCCGCCGTGAACGTGGAGAACCCGCCAAGCTGGATGAGCGCGACGAACAGCGCGCTACCGACAAAGGTCGAGGTGATCCAGGCGATTCCGGCTTCAGCGAGGCCCCAAGCGGTATTGGTTTGGCCTTCTCGTGCGGCGTTAAAGAGCTTCATGTGCCCTAGCCCGCGCTAATCGAGGTGTCGCCTGCACTCGCTGGCAGCCGCGCTTAGCTCGCAACGGCTCTTAGCTCGCAACGTGCAGCGCGTAAATCCCTCGTGGAGCGCGCTCGTCGCGCAACTCCCAGCCGCTTGGCGGTGTCGAGCGGTCAGCGTGTTGTGCGCATAGGTCGTGGGTCATCGGATGATCCTCGTGATGGAGATCTTCGATCCACACTACTTGGGACTCATAGTCGTAGGACATCGTGGCAGCAGCAGCAACCGAGCAAGTCGGCCGGGCACAGTGACGCTTCATAGCGAACACGCTAGCCACTCGCCCCGATCTGCGCGCGGACCGCGCGCAGAAGAATGCGCAACGCGCGACCTGGCCCGACGAAAGGCGAAGGCCAAGAAAACCCGCAACCCCCTGGGACCGCTCGCCCCCGACGAGGAATCACTCGGTCGAAAGCATCAAGTGAGCCAAATGTGACCTAAACATGGGCGGAAGAGTTCCAATTCACCACGGAATCTGGAATTACTCCCGAGAATATGGGTTGATTCCTAACACGAAGTCTCCCGGCTCCGACGAGGACCGGTAAGCAACTAGGGTAAAAGCATGGCGCAAGACCAAAAATCGTCTCCAACCGGCCAAGAACGCTCGGGACCGTCGAAGTACGCGATCTGGGGGCTGTTCGCCCTTCTGATCCTGTTCCTGCTCGCGTTCATCCCCCGGGGCACTGCTGGGGATGAAGTTTCTTTCTCTCAGTACCTCGAATGGCTGCGAGATTCGAGCGTCGAGCGAGTCGAACGAAACAACAACACCGGTGAGATTCTTTTTGAGCGTGCAGACGACAGTGGAACGGTCTTCGTAACCAGTGGCCCAGTTCCCGCCTCCGACGAGGAACTTGAGCTGCTCAGCAACAACGTTCCGGCTGCCACCGAAGAGAACCCCGACGTAGGTGTTCGATTTAGTACACCTACCGAGAGCGCCCTCTTGCAGCTGCTCTTCTTCCTTTTGCCGGTTGGTCTGCTGATCGCCTTCTTTGTGTGGATGCAGCGTCGAGCCCAAGGCCAAGTCGGCGGCATTATGTCGGTCGGACGCTCCAAAGCGAAGACCTACACGACCGAGCGACCTGGAACGACCTTCGACGATGTCGCTGGCTACGAGGGTGTCAAGCAAGAGATCACCGAGGTGGTCGACTTCTTGAAGAACCCGGACCGCTTCTCCGAAATTGGCGCCCGTACGCCGAAGGGCATGCTGCTCGTTGGCCCTCCAGGAACCGGTAAGACCCTTATCGCTCGTGCGGTTGCTGGCGAAGCTGGTGTGCCATTCATGTCGGTCACGGGCTCGGACTTCATGGAAATGTTCGTAGGCGTTGGCGCAAGCCGAGTGCGCGACCTGTTTGAGAACGCTCGCAAGATGGGTCGAGCCATCATCTTCATCGATGAGATCGACTCGATCGGCCGTAAGCGCGGCGCCGGTCTCGGTGGTGGCCACGACGAGCGTGAGCAGACATTGAACCAGATGCTCGCGGAGATGGATGGCTTCGAAGCCTCCGAAGGCATCATCATGATGGCCGCAACCAACCGTCCCGACATCCTCGACCCGGCACTACTTCGTCCGGGCCGTTTCGATCGCCAAGTCGTTGTGCCGCTTCCCGAACTCGAAGACCGCAAAGCCATCCTTGCCGTCCACCTCAAGGGCAAGCGAACCGCAGACGTCGACGTCAACGTTGTCGCTCGCGGTACCCCTGGCATGAGCGGTGCCGATCTTGCAAACCTCGTCAACGAGGCAGCACTGTTCGCCGTGCGTGTCGGCGAAGACAAGATCGCCATGAAGCACTTCGAGCAGGCCCGAGATCGCGTCATGCTCGGCATCGAGCGCTCCTCGATGGTGCAAACCCAAGAGGAACTCGAGCGCACCGCATACCACGAGGCCGGTCACGCTCTCTGCGCCGCCGTGCAGGAGAACCACGACCCGGTCCACAAGGTCACGATTATTCCAACCGGCATGGCCCTTGGCGTCACCATGACCCTGCCAACCGGTGACCGCCACTCGATGGACAAAGACGAAGCCGAAGCGCTCATGGTTATGGCCATGGGTGGCCGTGTAGCCGAGTCGCTCGTATTCAACGAGTTCTCCTCAGGAGCTTCCAACGATCTCCAGCAAGCCACAAACATCGCTCGCCGCATGGTGACCGAGTGGGGTATGTCCGAAGCCGTTGGCCCAATGTCACTCTCCGATGCCGGTCCTGTCTTCCTTGGCGAAGACATGATGCAGTCCAAGTCGCACTCCCCTGACACCATGCGTTTGGTCGACGAGGAAATTCGTCGCATCCTGCGCGAAGCCGAGGATGGTTGCCGTGACCTTCTCGTCGAGTACCGCAACGGTCTCGACCTGATCGCACGAGCGCTTCTCGAGCACGAGAGCATCAACGGCGACGAGGTATACCGCTTGCTGCAGCTTTCGGGCGCCGACATCAAGGTTCCTCAGGAGCTATCGCTGACCGCCGTTGCGGCTGGTGATACCAGCGACGTAGCCGACGAGCCATCGACGCCTCAGGACACGGTAGAGGACACCATGGCAACGCCACCTCCGCCGCCTCCTCAGGCTGATCTCGAAACGGCCGAGTAACAAACTCCGGCCTGTCGAAGATGGAAATCATCATCGTCATCGTCGTAGCGCTTCTTGCGCTCGGCGTCGGCGCGTTTATGCAGCGCCGTACGCCCGACCCCCCGGTTCGCACGACGCGCCATGTGTTACCCAAACAGCTCGACCGCAACGACTTCGTTCGCCCGGACGCGCCATGGCTTGTAACGGTGTTCACGTCGGCCACCTGCGAGACATGTGCAAAGGTCTGGACCTCGACACAACTCGTCGAATCGGATCAAGTCGCGATCCAGAACATCTCTTACCAAGAAGACGGCGAACTTCACGAGCGATACAACATCACGGCCGTGCCGTCGGTGGTCGTCATCGACGAATCGGGCGTCAATCGCGCCGAGTTTCTTGGACCTCCGACTTCGGCTGAGCTGTGGGCAACCCTTGCCGAGGTACGCGAGGCGAACGAGTCGAACGCCTAGCCGTCCTCGCCCACCGTGGAATCGTCTGCAGTATCGACAACAACTCCATCGGCTCCTGGCAGCATCGGCGCCCACGACCGTGAACTCAAACCGGTGATCTCACGGGTTGCGACGATCGGTTCGGAGGAATCCAGGCGTAACGAATAGCGGCCGGTAGCAATCTCGGCGAGCACGACTCGAGCGGTTCGCTGAGGACCCACTTCGATTGGTACCTCCCGACTCGCACCGTCGACCACGACCGTTCCGGTGATCCGGGCGAAGGTGTCATCTGCCGGATTGAAAATGTGGATCGCCGAACGCTCATCGCCCTCGGCAACATCGACGGTCGTGAACACCGAGGTGGACAAGACGGGTTGTCCTGCGGCGGCAGCGAAGCCTGTCGATGGAGCATCTACTTCCAACTCGACCGCTTCGGCCACCGGGTTTGGTTCGACGACGGCTGGACGCTGCTCAAAGCCAGCGATAATCAGCGGGCCGCCCAACGAGCGTACGACGGCGGTGAACGACGCGATGCCGTCGAGACGTGGTGCGTTCAAGTCGATCACCTCGCCTTGGCCGGGCTGCAATACGACCTCAAAGGGTTCTACGAATCGCTCCGCCGCAGCAGGAAAGATCTCCACATTCGCTCGAATCCGGCTCTCGCTCGGATTGACCACAACGACGCGCGCCGGGCCGGCTCCCGGAGTAACCCCTGGGAAGGTCCACGTCTCCGCGGGGGCAGGTGCGCCGGTAAACACACTCAACCCCTCCGGAGCTCCGGTCCCATCGAAGGACTGAATGGTCTCGGAGACCACTCGACCGGACCGAACCCGCACGAAGCTCGTGATGTTCTCCGACGACGCCACGAAGTCTCCGACCTCGATCACGCGAGACGAACGCGCCGGAATCGGTAGACCGATCAGACCCTCGGGAGTTCGCGCCCCCACGCTGCTAATGAACTCGATATCGACCGTGGCGAAATCAGGAAATGGGTTGAATACCACGAGCTGTAGCCGTGAACCCGGGACCGTCGAACCCGAGGTGAGCGCCCATTCGGTCGAGCCATCATCTGCGCAGGCCGTTCGGGCTACGCCCGTAGGACCCGTGGAAATCTTGTCGACGAGCACTCCCCCGCCATCGACCTCGACGGCGACGGAGACAACCTCCGCATCGCGCAGGTCAGCGAGGCGCAAGCTCGTCGTTGTGAGTGGCTCGAGTGCGAGGGTCATCTCGTCTACGGCCGCGTCATTGGCAGGCAGGCTGGATCCTTCGAATACCGAGATCGTCGCTGTCCGTGCATTAGGAAGCGTGTTCGACAACAGGACCTCCGAGTCAGCCAACCCCTGCTCGGACGTCGCGGCCGCGCAGAACCAGGTGGACGAAAGGGCGTCGGCGCCTCGTACGGACGCTGCGGGTAGCCGAATCTCCTGGGTGATGGTCTCGGGGGCGCTCCGCTGCTGATCCAGGACGACTGCGCCCACGAGAAGCCCGATCACAATGGCTAAGCCTGGTAAACGGAAGGCGCTCATCCGACACGCTCCGCTGCTGCCTGCAACCGCCGATCATCTCGTCGTTCACGGCCGATCAACCACCGCCGCAGACCCACGAGGGCAATCCACGCCAGTACTTGGACCACGATAATGATCCGATGTGAATCCGCAGTTTCATACCGGAGGATCGCGTCGGTAGCGCCGATCGTTGCCGTGTCGAAACCGATCCCAACCTCACCCAAAGCGATGCGCGGCACGGCGCTACCGTTCGCTTCGAGCACCCACCGCGGACTGGGTTCCCACGAAGCGAACACGTTGCGCTCGGCGCGGGTCTGCCCTTCGAAACGTAGGTGTTCCACCCGGTCAACGATTGCAGGGAGCGCATCGGTGATCCGAGCGGTCTCCATCTGGAGCGGGACGACGGCGCTGTTGACGGGGATCCACGCGGTGTTGTCAAAGACCGTGACGGCGGGATTGACCACACCGGTGCGTACCAGGTCGAGCTGTGCGTTCAGGCTTGCGGCCCGAATGTCGGAGACCACTTCCCGGCGCGAGACTTCGGGAACTGGGGCCTGTTGGTCCATCACGACCACAAATCGCACTCCAAATGGCGCGAGCTCGCGACCGAGCCGGCTCGTCCGGCCATCGAGTCCTGCGCTGATGACGTCGGTCAGAGCCGCAGTGGCCCCGGTGTTCGGTCCTCGCCACAGGGCCCGAACGTCGGGCACATCATCGAACGACGACGCCCAGGCGAGCCCATTTGCAGTCGGGATTGCACCAGCGCCCAGAACGTGGGCATCGCCAATCCAGATCGTTCGAAAGCTTCCGTCGAGCGGATCTGATTCGAGCGCTCCGAATGTGGTCGCCAAGTCGGCTTCGGCAAGTTCCCATCGACCCGAACCGCTTGCGTCGAGCAATGGGATCATCGCTACTGCGAAGCCGACGACCGCGATGACCGCTGGGAGGAATCGTCGAGCCTTGGCATCGGCGAGGTCGATCTCAATCACCATCGCCGCGAGACCAGCGAGGACTGCGATTCCCGTAGCTGCTGGCGCCAGAAGTAGTTCGGCAGGTGGAAGTCCAACGGGTACGACGCCGCGTACGTCAGCCCAGGCCACCGCCCAAATGACCAGCAGCACTCCCCAGAAACGCATCGACCAGGTGAAACGTAACCCCTGACCCGAAACCAATCCGAGCAGTGCGGTCACGAGTGCCGCAGCTCCCCAAATGAGTCCGCCTACGGGCCCCGTAGCGAGGGTCAACAAGTCGGTGAGCGCGACGTCGGTACCCGCCGCGGTCTGCGCAGTCCCAAACATCGTCCATTCGCGTATTCCGAGGAGATGTGGCAGATTGACCACAACCGCTAGCGCCAACGCAATTCCGGAGCCCACGAGCATCGCCATAACGCCGCGCACGTCACCCGACAGCAGCGAGCCAATCACCATCCCGAGCAACACAAAGACAAAGAGCAGACCGGCGAAGGGCACAAAGGCGAGGCACAGCGCCATGATCAGTGCCAGCGCGGCGACGGAGGCAGGGCGACGTCGACGGAACCCAAACGCATTTGTTTGGGTGATCGTGATCATGTTCGACACCGCCCACGGCAGTGTGGCGAACAACAGCAGCGCCGTCCACGAGCCGTTCGAGATGGCGTTGTACGGCAGCGGAGAAGCCGCGTACATCGCGGCCGCCGCGGCCGGGGCGGTGCGCGCCTGCGAACGTGCGAACAATCTCCAGACACCGACGATACCGATTGGCAAGGGCGCCAAGATGAGAACGGTGCGAAGTAGCCCCTCCGCCCCGAAGGCCAGCGCGCCTGCAACATCGAGCAGCGGCAGCGCAAACGGGGCGAACCCTTCACTGCCCAGACCCCAGATTCGCAAACCCGACATCCAGTCGTTGGTCAGGGTCCCGAAGGTCTCGGGGAACTCGCGAAATTCTCCAACAACGGGGATCGGACGGGTCAGGAGGTGGCGAGCCCCAAAGGTCAAAAGAGTGGCTACGGCGACGCCACCCCCTACACGAAGGGGTGAGACGGTGACCTCACCGGACTCCGCAGCGACCTCGCGCTGGGCAAGTCTGCGGTCGAAACTGTCCGCGAGGCGAATCGATCCTCGTCTGCGCAACAACACCAACGACGTGAGGTCATAGGCATCGTGGTCGAGGAGCATGGAGCGTCGGGCCCGCAGCGACCCGACGTTGCGCAAGTTCCAGATCCATGCGTCGACGATCGAGGCCGCCTCGGATAGGTCGAGGCGAGCTAGCGCAACCACGCTTTCGATGAAATGCAGGATCGCGTATCCCACCGCGATGAGCGGCAACTGACGGTTAGATGTTGATGAGAAGATCGACCGCATTTGATGGCGACGTTCGCGGAAGGTCGGCCCGATCGCTCCGCGCTGATCGAATGCTCCTCGATGTCGAGCTTCAGCTGCCGATGCGACGGCGACCGTTCCTCCCAGTGATCGCATACGTAGGGCCAAGTCATGAGCCTCGCCGTGCCAGTCCATCGCCTCATCAAACCCGCCGATCGACAAGAAGGTCTTTCGGGCGAGCAGCACACATGCGGTCGAGGTGCCAAAGAGACCGGTGGCCCGGTCTTGTTGACCTTGGTCGAAATCGCCGGGACGCACCAGAGACGCCGTCGCACCAAACCGGTCGGCTTCAAAGCCCGACGGCATCAGGCGCCGTGGATCGCTCCAGTCGAGCAACTTGGCGGCAACGATCGAACGAGGGTCGCGCCTTCGAAGAAATTCTCGTACGAGGGCCGCGATAGCGCCCCCCTCAAGTGCGACATCGTCATGCAAGATCAACAAGAGGTCTTCGCTCGCATCATTGGCCGCCGCATTGACCTTCGCGCCGAACCCGGTAGCGGAATCCACTGACAGAAGCTGAAGATTCTCGATCGTGTCCTTGTGACGTGCGAATGACTCGCCGTCTCCGGCCCCATGCACCACCGTGACGGCAAGCGTTGGGTAATCCTGGGCCTCGATCCCCGAAATGACGTCATCAAACCATGACCCGACATCGTGAGCAGGAACGACCACACGCACGGAGGGGGGAGCGGATCCAGCCGCGGAAGGGGATTCAATAGCCGAAGGCACAGCCCCGATACGCTATCTGTTCATGGGTATTCCTGACCAACACCCCCGACGAGACTTCGTCACATGCGAGCGCTGATCACCGGCGCTTCCGGGTTCGTTGGGCAGGCACTCGCCGAACATCTACGGTCTATGGGCGACGAGCTCGTACTGCAAGACCGGGCCAGTGGAGGCGCCGATATCACCGACCGGGACGCCATCGAAAGCGCGATCGAAGACGCACGTGCTGACGTGGTGTACCACCTCGCAGCCCAAGCCCATGTGCCAACGGCGTGGGATCAGCCGATCGAAACGGTGCGCTGCAACGTCGAGGGAACAATGCACGTACTCAACGCCGCCTACGACGCCGGCGTGAAGCGAGTGATGTTCGCCAGCAGCGCTGACGTCTACGGGTCGGTCGGCGCCGATCAACTCCCCATCTCAGAGAAGGTCCTGCCTCGGCCAAACAATCCCTATGCGGCGAGCAAACTGGCGGCGGAAGCGTTTGTCATGCAGAGCTTTCACGGCCGTGGTCAAGAAGTCGTGAGCCTGCGAGCGTTCAACCAATTTGGCCCCGGCCAGCACCGCAACTTCGTCAGTTCGGCCTTCGCCCACCAAATCGCTCGGGCGGAACGTACCGGCGACAACAACATCGAGGTTGGCCGGCTCGACACCCGCCGAGACTTCGTAGACGTGCGCGACGTCGCACGGGCATACCGTCTGGCAGCAGTCGATGGCCGTCCGGGCGCCATCTACAACGTGTCTTCGGGAGTGGACCGTTCCATCGAAGAGATCGCGCACGGATTAGCAGCACTCTCCGAGACAGACGTTCACTTTGTCGAGCGACATGACCTCATTCGACCCGTAGATACCCCGATCGTGCGAGGGGATGCTTCTGCGTTGGCCGCAGATACGGGTTGGGCGCCCGAGATCGCGTTCGAGACCACCCTCCAAGACGTACTCGTCGACGCCCGGGCTCGGATCGACAATGACGTTTCCTGAAAGCATCGTCGTCATCAGCGGCGGGGTCGGCGCTGCTCGACTCCTCCGAGGACTCATCGACATCGTTCCTGCGAGGTCGGTGACGGCCATCGTTAACGTCGCTGACGACATGGAGCTCCATGGACTGTCCATTAGCCCCGACCTCGACACCGTCATGTACACCCTGGCTGACGCCATCGATCCCGAGCGTGGCTGGGGACTAGTCGACGAAACGTGGAACGCCATGGAGGCGCTGGGCCGCTACGGCAGTCGCAACTGGTTTAGCCTCGGCGACCGTGATCTCGGAACCCACATGCAACGCAGCGCGATGCTCGCCGAGGGCGCCACCCTCACCGAAGCGACCGCGGCGCTCCGAAATGCGTGGGATGTTGAGGTGAAAATCCTCCCGGTGACGGACGACCCCGTATCGACGCGAATCACCCGCGACGACACGGGCGAGACCATTGCGTTTCAGGAGTACTTCGTCGGATTGAAACACGCGGTGCCGGTGAATGCCGTGACGTTTGAGGGCATCGACACCGCCCGACCGACCCCTCAGGTGACCCAGGCCATCGCCACCGCCGATCTCGTCATCGTTGCACCCTCGAACCCGGTCGTCTCAATCGCTCCGGTCCTACAGGTTCCGGGGATCGCTGAGGCCCTGCACGAGTCGCCGGCAACGAGGGTCGCTGTCTCGCCCATCGTTGGTGGCCACGCCCTCAAGGGACCCGCTGCCGACATGCTCACATCACTCGGCCATCGATGCGACGCTGCTGGGGTGGCCGCTATGTGGTCAGACCACGTCGACCTTTTGTTGATTGACGACGCCGACGCAGCGCTCGCCCATGCCGTTGCGGCCGCCGGTGTCGTACCGTACGTCACCGACACGATCATGGCCACTCCCGCACGACGCCAGGCGGTCGCCCGATCTACTCTGAGCGCGGCAGTACTACCCGTAGGGAGACGGCGATGAGCACCCCGGAAGAACTTCGAATCATTCCAGTGGACTCGATCGGGCCAATATCGCCCGGGGATGATCTTGCGCGGGTGCTGACAAGTGCGGTCACGTTGGTCGACCAAGACGTATTAGTCGTGACGCAGAAGGTCGTATCCAAAGCGGAGGGGCAGCTGGTAGCGGTGGACCCATCCGATCCGAACAGCCACAAGAAGATTGTCCAAGACGAATCCGTTCGGGTGCTTCGTCGCCGAGGTGATCTAATCATCAGCGAAACCAGCCACGGCTTCGTTTGCGCAAATGCCGGTGTTGATCTTTCCAATGTGGAGGCTGGCTACGCCGCGGTGTTACCCGTGGACTCGGATCGTTCCGCTCGGCGAATCCGCGACGTCTTCCGAGCCGAACAGGGCGTAGAGGTCGGAGTGATTGTCTCCGATACGTTCGGGCGCCCGTGGCGACGAGGCGTTACAGACATCGCTATCGGGAGTGCGGGAATCGGGCCGATTCTTGATCTTCGGGGAAGCACCGATACCTACGGCCGTGAACTTCAGGTGACCGAGGTGGCCGTGGTGGACGAGATCGCCGCCGCCGCCGAACTCGTCATGGGCAAGAGTGCTGGCGTTCCCGCAGCGGTCGTTCGAGGAATTCCTGACTCATGGTTCACGAAGGGCAGCGTCTCTGCCGACATAATTCGTAAGCCCAGCGAGGATCTGTTCCGTTGAACAGCCGTGAACGATTGGATCACATGACGAAGAAGCGAATGGCAGCGATTGTGAGCGGCTACTTCAGCCCCCTACACACCGGCCATCTCGACATGATTGAGGGCGCGGCTGAACTCGGTGACGAAGTGATCGTCATCGTGAACAACAACGCGCAGCAGATCATGAAAAAGGGCAAAGTGATTATCGATGAAGCCGACCGCCTCCGAGTGGTCAACGCGCTCCGTCTCGTGGATCACGCGATGATCGCAGTCGACGATGACCGAACCGTCAGTGCTTCGTTGGCCGCCATCGCGAAAGAATTCGGTGACCGTGATCTCGTCTTTGCCAACGGCGGCGATCGCAAGCCGGAGTTCGTGCCTGAAGCAGCGGCGTGCGACGAGTACGGGATCGAACTTCGTTTCGGTGTGGGCGGCGACAACAAAGCCGACTCATCGAGTCGGATCAATGTTGCACTCGGTTTGGAGGACGAGATGAGTGCCCCGCCCTCCGAAACGACTTAGCTAGCCGTCGTCGCCGTCGTCGAGTTCTGTTTCGACGTCAGCTTCGAGATCTGCTCGGGTGATCGGATTTCCGTCGCCGTCGAGAATCGGTGCGCCCTCTGGATCAAGGAGAACGCCGTCCTCGTCGAATCCGATGGCTCCGCCGGTTGCGCCGAGGTCGTTCAGACCGTCGGTTCGCAGAACGGACGGTGAGGCAGCAGTTGCGGTTGCCTGAGCATCGGCCGGAGGCACAGGAATATCTGCACCGAGTGGAACGAGTGCGATCGTAAAGCTCTCGAGATCCCCGCCAAAGCGATAGCCGGCGAGATCTTCCGTGATGAGGTCGAGTGGGTTGCCGTCGATGTCGAAACGCTGGATCTGCAGCACGGCCTCTTCACCGTTGCACGTCGCACCGTCTTCAGAAAGCTCGGGACGGTCAGCGAAGGTTAACGCCACATCGTCTTCGAACTGGGCTTCGGTCGCTTCGAGGAACGTGCCCAGGGTCGCACCGTTACCGGTCGCGACGGAGCTGAACGGGTGAATGTGTACAACACCGTCGGAGTGGGTGTGAATGCCCGCGTTCGAGGTCTGAGGATCTTGGATCGGCAATTGGAAGCCGCCCTCCCCACCGTTCGCGGTGCAATCCCAGATGCCATAGGCGTTGTGCCAGTGATCACCGAACGTCGGTTGTAACGCGGCGACGTCACGGCCCTGCCATGCGAAGAAAACGAGCGCTGATCCAGCGATGATGATGCCTGCGAGCGCCATGACGAATCCCGACGAGCTGCCATCACCGCTGCTCGACGACGAGGTTGCCCCCGCCTTGGCGGCCTTGGCCACCTTCTTTGAGGAATCCGAGGCGTTGTTGTCTGAAGAATCTTTACGTGCCACGGCAGGTAATAGTAGCCACTCCGAGCCCAATAACTCAGGCACCCCCGGGATGCTCTTAGAACCTGTTAATGAGTCGTTTTCTTATCCGGGGCCGATCAATCGACTAAAGACGTCCTCATATTGCTTGGCGGCGCGCGCTGGCGTGGTCCACTGCTCGACCCAGCGTCGACCGTTGCGCCCCATTTCCGAGCGCATCTCCGGGTCCTCGAGGAGCACCGCGAGACGCTCGGTCATCGGCGCTGCGACGTCAGGCGGAACCGAGAAGCCGGCGCCCGCATCAACCACGACGCGCCCCACTTCGGTACCTTCGTCCACACTGGCCACGACCGGGCGTTCCACCGCGAGAATCTTGTACAACTTGGACGGCACACTCGACCACGCCAAGCCTTTGCGAAGCGGAATGACATGCACATCGGCTGCGGCAAGAACTTCAGGCACCCGTTCCACGGGCTGATAGGGGATCACCCGGAAGTTGTCGAGCCCCGCAGCGCGACGATGTACCTCCCCTATTGCCGAACCACCACCGTTCACCACAAACACCACGTCGTCGAGATGAGCGAGCTCCCGAGCCGAATCAGCGAGCAGTTCGATGGATTGTGAGAACCCGACGTTGCCGCAATACATCACGACCCTCTTGCCCTCGAGCCCGAACTCTTTTCGATACGAATTCTCGATTGGTTGTGGGTTAAACGACGCGATGTCGACGAAGTTCGGAATGATCTCCGTCTCGGAACTCGACTTCCCCTCAACGTTGCGACGCATCTCTTCGCTCAAGACGGTAACGACGTCGGAGTTGTCGTATACGAACTTTTCCAAACGCTTCGCTGCCTTGATCACCGAAGGGTTGGTGATTGTTCCGGTTTCGATCGCTACGTCGGGGAACACATCTTGGATGTTGAACACGAAGGGCACTCGGTGCCGTTTCGCCGCCATCCAGCCGGAGAGTCCCAAAGACATCGGAGGTGACATCGCAAACACGATGTCGGGAGAGAAACGCGTGGTTAACGCCGTTGCGAGACCGATCGCGGTGAAACCACCAAAGGCTGCAGCTCGCGCCGGAATGTTGGTCTTGTCCGTCGGAAAGGGATGAACCCGGGTGATCTTTCCCCAACTACGTTGCTCAACCTGGACGGGCTTGCCACCCCAGCCAGGCTCGATTGCATGGTGTCGATACCACGGAAGGGCGGTGACGACATGTAGTTCGTGACCGCGTTCGCCCAGGTTGTTCACGATTGCGCTCATGAACTCGCCCGTCGGGGCGCTGTCGGGCTCAAAATGCGGACAGAGGACCTGGATTTTCACGCCCGGCCACTATAGAGCTGACAACCCGTGATCCAGTTCGTTTTTTCAGCGATCGGGCAACAGGTTCCACCCTGCGGGGGCCTGCACGCGTTCACGCCCTCGCGCGACGAGCTCCCGGCGAACAGACTGACTCTCGATACCTCGGAGACCCGAAGCGATCTCTTGGGCGCCACCATCGACGGGAAAGGCAACCACCGCATCTCCGGCCACATCGATAACAGGCGCAATGCCACGGGCGACGACGGGAACTCCGACAGCGAGGGCCTCGATGATGGTGAGTCCTTGTGTCTCAACCTCGGATGCGGAGAGCAAGACATCGGAATGCGCCAGGACCTGCATCGCCTCGTCGTGATCGACCGCTCCTCGCACGTCGACGACGACTCCGGCAGAACGTGCCCGGGCCACCGCGGCGTCGAAATCGCTCGAGCCTTGCTCATCTTGTGGGCTGCCGCAATGCACGACGCGAATCGTTTCGACCCCAGAACGCGCATGCACCCATGTGGTAATTCCATCCAACGCCACATCGAATCGCTTGTACGCGTAGAGGTCTCCGAGCAACAGGATCTGTTGAATGGTAGAGGTGACGTCCTCCGTGGACGCGGAGGTAACGGGCCGAATCGGCCGCACGACGACCCGCTCAGCCTCAACAGCTGGAATTGCAGCCAGTAGCGCTTTACGGCTGGCTGCGGTGGAGCAGACCACCAGGTCCGCTCGCCTCGCTGAATACCGGGCCCAGAGCGTGCGCACCTTGCGTCCGAGCGTGCCGAGCGACGGGGCATCCGAAGACTCATAGAGATGGGGGTTCTGGACCACCATGACTCGAAACTGTTTGGAGTTGGACGCCACCGGTAGGCGATCGGCGAAGCCGATGTAGATATCGCAGGCAGCACGAGGGGCGACTTCTGCGGACAGCGCTCCCCAGCGACCCGTTTGAAAAAGGGATAGACCATCGGCCGCGGCCGCGGCCGAGTCCGCTCCATCTGGCAGGTGAACGGTGGCCCGCGCGACTCGACCGTCGCGGACCTGGGTCGACAGGGTGCGACACGCCTCGATGAGCGCGACCGATGTTCCAGCACCTGTCGCGGTCCCAGCAGCGAGATAGACAGAGGGGGTATCGGGAAGCAACTCGGTCACCGCAGTTCCTCGTAGACAGCGCTCATGGCGCTCGCGGAATGAGCCCATGTGAATCGCGCGGCTCGCGCCAAGCCACGTTGTCCGAGTTCGCCCGATCGGGCCGCATCCGCGCAGAACTCCCCCATGGCCATGGACCAGCCTTCGACGTCATCGCCCGCCACCTGTTGGCCACAATCACCGACGACTTCGGCGAGCGCATTGCAATCGCTGTGGATAACCGGCGTCCCTTGGGCCATCGCTTCGACGGCGGGGAGTCCGAAACCTTCTGCAAGGCTCGGCATACACAACGCGCGCGCCAACGTCATTACGGCGAGGAGGTCCTCCCGCGGAATCGAACCGAGCACGTGGAGACGATCGGACGTGCTTTGAGCCACCCGCTGTCCGATCTCGCCCCAGCCAGCCGGTCCAGCGATGACGAGATGTGCGTCGCTTTCTTCTTTGTTCAGCGCTTGCAACAGCACGTCGAGATTTTTGCGAGGTTCGAGCGTGCCAGCGAACATCACGAACGCATCGGGCAACCCCAGCCGATCGCGAACCTTCTCGAGCTGACCGTCGGAGAACGTCTGCGGGGTCGCCCCCCACGGAACGACGCGCACCCGATCGGACGAGATTCCACTTCGCGACACGATCTCATCAGCACTTGCCTGGGAAGGGGTTGCGATCAGGTCGGCACGCTCAAAGACTCGCTGGAGGCCTGCGGTTAGGACTTTGGCGCCGCGAGGGGTCAGCACCTCCGGATGGGAATACGGAAACATATCGTGCACCGTGCACACCTGAGGGATCCGCTGACGAACCGGGCAGAACCCCAAGGTGATGTGGATCACGTCAGCGTCGGGCACTAAGCGTTCGACCCCACCTCGTTCAGTACGGTTCCATACGTCGTAGAGAACCGGATATGGCATGGGGTACCAGGCGGCCGGTTCGGGGACGCTCAGCGGCGCGGGTGCCTTTCCCCGCTGGGCTCCAACGGCCACGATCTCGATCGGGCCAGCTCCACCCTCACGGTGTTCGAGAAGGGCGCTGCGCAGTTCCAGTGCCGAAACGGCGGTTCCGCCCGGAACGCTGTGTGCGCACTGTGTGAGTGAGTACGCGACCTTCATCACCGATCATCGAGACGCTCGGAGAGTTGCCCGAGACGTTGTCGATCCCCGATCGCCAGGTGCCCTTGGGCCCAACGAACCTGGCGCAGCGCACGAAACACCAAAGCGCGGCCAGGGTGTTGTTTGGTCCACGGGTCAAAGATCGCCGGATCGAAGTCGAGGCGTTCGGCGCGGCGACCGAGCTCGGACCATCGCAGGAGCTTCTCGACGCTATGTCGCCCAACGTTGCTCACATCCAGGCCTAGCGGGATGCCATGAAAGAGATTTTCGGCCTCATAGAACTCCGGGTAGAAGTTCTCGAACGAATACGCGGGAGGACGAATCCACATGGCGAACTCGTGGAGGCGCGGAGGCCAGCACATGGTTTCATAGGGGCGTGGCTCATCGAACCGGTCCGGAAACTGCCACTGACCGATGTTGAAATACAGGCTCCACTCATCGACGAGCTGGTCGTCGCGCAACTCGTCGAAGTGCCTGAAAGCCGCGTCCCAGATATCGCGCCGAATTAGTTGCGGCATGTGGGAGCCGTACGCCCGGCGAGGCGCCCCAAGGTAGCCCAACACTTCGCTCGTCACATGTTGTGCTGCGTCGTAGTCGGTTGAATCCCCAGGCCATGACGGGAGGTCGTGAAAGTAGTAGCCAACATCGCCTGCGGGCCCGATGAAGAACGACTGTGGCACGGGCTTCATTGGCCGGTAGTCATCGTCGGATAGCAGGAACGTGTCGTCGAGAAGGTCCGCTGCGACCGCCGCCCGACGAAGCGTCACGTTGCGCTGCACGTGGTCGAGTGAGCCGAGCTCGGACGTGCTCATTCCACTTAGTTCGCTCTCGTCGACGAGACGCACGGACACATTCGCGTCGAACCTCGCATGCGTCGCTGCGGGCGCCACCACGACAGCCTCGGTGATCCACGGCATGTGATGGCTCACATAGGCCCACGTCTGTGAGAAAACTTGAGGGCGATTACTCAGGTAGAAGATCTGCATCCGTGATGCAGCGTAGTCGTGTGCAGGTGCCCGGGGCCTCCATCCAGACCTCAAGCCCGCATGAATTCAGCTTTAGCCCTCGAGGAGTTCCTGGAAGTACTTGATGGTATGTCCGAGGCCCTCGCGCAATTGCACGACCGGTTCCCAGCCGAGTTGTTCTCGAGCTTTGGTGATGTCGGGCTTGCGTTGCATGGGGTCATCGACAGGAAGGTCGTGGTAGGTAACTTTCGAATCGGTGTCGATGAGCTCGGTCACCATTTCCGCGAGCTGGCTGATCGTGAACTCATTCGGGTTGCCAACATTCACCGGATCGTGAATGTCGGAGTCGAGCAGGGCCAAGAAACCGCGAATCTCATCCTCGACATAGGTAAACGACCGGGTCTGGGAACCATCACCGTAAATAGTGAGGTCCTGGCCTTGGAGCGCTTGGACGATGAAGTTCGACACGACTCGGCCGTCGTTGGGGCGCATGCGTGGGCCGTAGGTGTTGAAGATGCGAACGATGCGGGTGTCGAGGCCGTGATGGGTGTGATATGCCATCGTCATTGCCTCCGAGAACCGCTTGGCCTCGTCATATACACCTCGTGGCCCAACCGGGTTCACGTTGCCCCAATATTGTTCGGTCTGCGGGTGCACCAATGGGTCGCCATAGACCTCGGAGGTCGAGGCCATGAAGAACTTCGCGCCCTTCGCCTTCGCAAGTCCAAGACTGTTGTGCGTCCCCAACGATCCAACCTTGAGGGTTTGGATCGGCATCTCGAGGTAGTCGATCGGCGACGCTGGCGACGCAAAATGCATCACGACGTCGACATCCCCGGGAACCCAGAGATAGTTCGATACATCAGCTTCGACGAAGCTGAACCCCGACCGACCAAAGTTGTGTTCAATATTGCGAGTATCGCCTGTCACCAAGTTGTCGACGGCGACGACCTCATCACCACGATCCAGCAACGCATCGCCGAGGTGTGAACCAAGGAACCCTGCCCCGCCCGTTACAACGACCCGAGCCATTAGCTACGCCCAATTCCCTGATAGGTGAAGCCACGGCGGCGAACCGCTCCACGATCCAATAGGTTGCGAGCATCGACGATGTGCTTGTTGGCCATTGTTTCAGCGAGCTTGTCGAGATCGACGAACTTGAACTCGTCCCACTCGGTGAGAATCGCCAAAACCTCGGCGTCCTCAGCAGCCGCATAGGCGTCATCGCACACCTCAACCTCAGGAATCGGGCATTCCTTGCCCACCGGGTCGTACGCACGAACCTGAGCGCCTGCGTTGACGAGACGCTGCGTAATCTCGATCGCTGGCGAGTCGCGCATGTCATCGGTACCGGCTTTGAAGGTCAAGCCCAGGACGCCGACGTTGACGCCATCGAGATTGTCACCAGCCGCCAAAGTGATCTTGTTGACCACTCGATCAAACTGCTGCTCGTTGACTTCGATGACACCCTTGAGAAACGCGAAGTCATAGCCAACGTCTTCGGCGATGCCGATCATTGCTTTGGTGTCCTTCGGGAAACAGGAACCACCCCATCCTGGGCCGGGACGAAGGAAATGGTGACCGATTCGGCTGTCGTAGCCGATGCCCATCAATACGTCAGCAACATCTGCGCCGGCTGCTTCACAGACGGCAGCGACCGCGTTCGCGAAGCTGATCTTGGTCGCCAGGAATGCGTTCGCTGCGTACTTACAGGTCTCGGCCGACGCGGGGTCCGTAATGAGAATCGGAGCTCGCACACCCAGATACAACGCCGCGACACGCGACGCCGCGCCGCGATCGTCGGCACCGATGACCACACGATCAGGATTCAAAAAGTCGCTTACTGCCGAACCCTCACGCAAAAACTCCGGGTTCGAAACCACGTGCACGTCACGGCGCTGCATTGCTCGCTCGACCAACAGCGTTGATCCGACCGGAACCGTCGACTTATTCACGACGACCGCGCCACGATCCAAATGGGGTGCAATCTCGCGTGCAGCGGCTTCGACATAAGACAGGTCAGCTCGGCCATCGGCACCCTGCGGGGTCGGCACACACAAATAGACAAACTCGCGGTCCTTCACCGCGTTCTCGGCTCCCAACACAAAGTCGAGCCGGCCAGCCTTCATGTTCTCTCGAACAATCGATTCCAATCCATCCTCGTGAATTGGAATCTCGCCTTTCTTCAACGAGTCCACTATCTCCGGCTTGATGTCAGCGCACAGCACGTCGTGCCCTAGCTCAGCGAAACACGCCCCCGTTGTTAGACCCACATACCCCGTACCAATCACCGCGATTCGCGAGGTTGAGGGAAGTTCCGTCACTGCCATGAAATTGTCTCCTTATTGGCCACCCGTAGGTGAGCAGCTCGCGCCGACCGGTGGCCGTCCACGAACCACCACGGTAGAAGGACGTCCCGTCGCTGTCGTTGAGTCGTTTGACTCAGCGGTCGCCGCACTACTTGTCGAGGGTAGAGGAACAACCGTCGTTGGGACAATCGACGTGACGGACGGCTCGGCTGTTGTGGCGGGTGCCTGGGACTGTGCGAATCGCCGTAATTCCGCATCGAGGCCGGGCTCGATGTCGGCTACCGGACGAGGAAATTGCCGAATTCCAGAGAAATCCGGACCGATCGCGAGGCGAACACCGGGCTCGGCGATGACCTCGATCGTCGGCACCGACTCGAGATAGCGCGTCACCAAGAGCGCCGCGTCGCGATCATTTGGGCCAAGGAAGACTCGAGTCGAACCATCATGGGTCCGCTCAAGTGTCTCGGCCACAAATCCTCGTTCCCGCAATTCCTCGATGTGGCGAGCATCACCGGTGTCGACCAGGAGCTGCACGTCGCCCGGACGTACGGAGGTGGCAACGCCCTGGAAGAACGGCAAAAGGTCAGCCGCGTCGGCTTCGATGAACTGCTCGCCCTGGTACAGACCGTCTGCGGAAAACAACGCAGCCACGGGCAGGGTCGAAACCTCAAGGGCAGAAGTGTCGTAATCCGCGAATGCTGCCGCGAGGTCGAGCATGTCGCCAGGCGTTAGGTTCTCGTCGAGTTGGACCGCCTGCGAACCGGCGTCAATAAATTCACTGATTCGAGAAATGTCGGATCGTGCGACCGACAACACCTGCTCAAGTGCGAGAGCCATAAATTCCTGTTGGCGCTCGATGCGGGCAAGGTCGGGGGACACCGCGGCCAATGGGACCCATTCTCCATCGATGAACTCCTCGATGGAACGAGCACGGACATAGGCGAGCGCTTCGCCGCCATCGAGCGCCCAACACCCCGCATCGACCGTCAGACCCGAACCGCGATCACGTGTCGGGAATGGGAAATTCACCGGCACTCCGCCAACGATCTCGACGACTTCGGAGAAACTGGCGAAATCCGCGACGACGAAATGATTGACGGGAATTTCGAAATTGGCGTCGACGGTGGAGATTAGTGAGTCGAGACCTCCGACCGCTTGGGTCGCATTGATCCGTGTCGTGGTTCCGCCGGGAACTTCGACCAGCAAGTCTCGTGGAAGCGACAGAACCGCGGCTTCAC
>CAZLWE010000045.1:12983-28419 GCA_964562985.1 uncultured Acidimicrobiales bacterium | reverse complement strand
CCTCGACCGCGCGCCAGTGATAGGCGACGACGGGGACGTGGACAATGCGACTCGTAGGGACGACTTTGGACAACCGAAGCAACAGGTCGTGGTCCTGTGAGCCTTCGTAGCCCTCCCGTAATCCTCCGACCTGGCGCAAGACGGAGCGGCGTACTGCGGTGAGGTGAGACAAATAGTTCTGACCGAGGAGAAGCTCGGGATTCCATCTGGGCTTGAGGTGCGGGTCGTAGTGACGGCCCGACCGGTCGACCTTGTCTTCATCGGTGTAGATCAGGTCGGCGCCGATGGTGTTCAGACCGAGAGCAGCCAAGGCGAACGGCGCAAGCAAATCGTCGTGGTCCATGAACGCAACGAATTCGCCGGTAGCCATCTCGATCCCGTCGTTTGTGGCTGCGCAAATGTGCCCGTTCGTTGGGCGATGCCGAACGAGAATGCGAGGATCGCTGGCGGCGGCGTCATCTAAGAGGGCGGCGATCGCGGGATTCGTCGAAGCGTCGTCGACCGCGATCAACTGCCATCGCGAATAGATTTGTTGTGCGACCGACTCGATTGCTTCTTGGAGGAGCGCCGGGTCGGGATCGTGTACCGGCATCACCACGGAGATACTTGGGCCGCCGCCGGGAAGCGCATTGCATCGGTGGACGAGTTGGGCTCTGCCGTCGTCGAAGAGCGTGCTGTGGCGAAGTCTCCACGACGGGTAGTCGACACTATCGCCGGCACGTTGATGCTGGAGGTGCTCGTAGGCGTAGGCGATTTCGGAAATGGCCCCGCGAAGGCCCCCACTCGTTTGTGCGCCGCGAAGTCGATGGAGTAGGGACGATCGATCGGTGGTACTGCGAGCGCTCGAAATAGCAAGGTCACTCGACATCGCGGAGGCTGCGGTAGCGGCGTTGATCGGCCGGAAGGTGATCGAACTCGGCCTGATCGCAGTGACCCACGGGCTGATCTCCACCTCCACCGCCGCGGTCCCTTCGGGGATGTTCACAACGCGAAGGCGCTTACCGCGCACTTCCGGAACCGGTCGACGAGACAACGGCACCTGCTCGCCCACGGGAAGAAATCGAAGCGTGGTCGGCGAGGGCACACCTCGTTCGGTCGCGAAGTCATCGACCAGTTCGATGTCAAGGGTGACAAGGTGCCAGCCGGGGGAAGGCGCTTGGTTGAAATCGACGCCTAGCGCCGGGTTCGCTCCGGTAGGGCGAAGTTTTTGACCGCCAGCCCTATCGACTGGTTCCAGATCGCGCACGATGCGAAGGGAGTGACGCACAGCGAAAGACTAGGCCGAAGAAAGCGCCTGGTTAAAAGCGGTGAGAAGCAAAACGGAGGTCATTCTCGGTTGCACCAAAATTTGGGTCATGCGGAAGGAAATTCACAACGTGCGGCCTATCGCGCCCATTCACACTAGATTCGGGGTATGGCCAATCCTGTAGCCAACATCGTGGTTATTGACGACCATGTGTCATATGCCGAAGCGCTTGGCTTGGCCATATCGCTCACACCTGATCTTGAACTGTCTGGCCGGGCGCACGATACGGCGTCTGCATTGGAGCTAGCCGATCGGGCCAAGCCGGATCTCATCATCTCTGACTATCGGCTTCCAGCTGGTGAAACCGGCACGGCTCTGGCGCGGCAGCTGCGTGATGCCGGCTACCAAAACCCGATAATCATCTTGACCGGGTTTCTTGCTCCGCAGGTGCGCCGCGAGGCCGGCGAACTCGACAACGTCGACGCTATTTCGAAAGATGAATCGATTACGTCGATCATTCAGCTGATTCGTTCGCGAGTGTTTGGCGCTGAACTAGAGGTCGATCCAACCGCCGATGTTCCGGCGGTGGTTCTTTCCCCAGGCGAGCTTGAAGTGCTCGAACTTCTCAACACTGGAAAGACACCTGCAGAGATCGCTGCCGAACTCTTTTTGTCTCTGCACACCGTTCGTGATCGAATAAAGACCATGCATCGGAAACTCGGCGTGGCCTCTCAAGTGGAAGCGATCGCGACAGCGACTCGTCTCGGGCTGCTCGTTCCCCCGACGTGACCGCCGTTCCCGGCGAGGCCGATCGCAGTCTAAATGAGCTGCGCCAGGTACTCTTCCGCGACGAACAGGCCGAGGCGGCGCGTCTGCGCGAAGAGGTGCGATCGCTCCATACCCGAATCCAGTTCCTGGAGTCGCTATTGATGGAGCCAACGGATCGAGCAGAGGCCGTAGGCGACGTTCTTCCAGCCACGTTCGAACATGTCGACAACCCGGAACGGTTGTCGCTTGCGATGAAGCCATCCGCGGTGCGCGCCATTCATCATTCGGCTCGTGATGAAAGCGATGAACTCGCTGTCGCCCTGTACCCGGTATTGGGTCCTGCTGTTCGCAAGATGATCGCGAACCTGCTGTCCTTCGGGCCGCCCGACGGTGGGACATTTGCGGTGGAACAGGTGTTGTTGATCGAACGCCAATCTGGTCTTCTGCTCGCGGCGACAGCCGTAGACGGCAAGACCGAAGAGTCCGACATTGTTTCCGGCATGCTCGATGCGATCCAAAATTTTGTCCAAGACGCTTTCGACGCACCGGAGCATGACGGGCTTCAGGATCTGCGGGTCGGCAATATCTCCGTTCTCGTGGAGTGGGGTCCGCGGGCGGTGCTGGCCTCGGTGGTCAAAGGCGTGCCTGACGACGCCTACCGTCTTCGCGCCGCCCAGTTGCTCGAACAGATTCATCGAGAGTTTGACAATGACTTCTCCGACACCACAGGCGTCACGGAGTCGCTCGACGACGCGGTTCCGCTGCTGCAGGATCTCCAGGGCGCTGGCACGGCACAAAATGCGCAGTCGCAAAAGGTCGCACTCGCCGTCGTCGGGGTGATTCTGGTCGCCATTGTTATCGCACTGATTCTGATCTCTCGCTAACGTGGCCGTGTGAGCCAAAAACGACTGCTCCGAGCGAAAGTAGTGCTACTGGGGGCGCCAGCGGTGGGCAAGACCAGTCTTGTTCGTAGGTACGTCCACAGCCTCTTCAGTGACGACTACAAGTCGACGATCGGGGTCAAGGTCGATCGAAAGTCCGTGGAGCTTTCTGATGCGACTGTCAACCTGCTGTTGTGGGATGTCCATGGCGAGACCGAAGGGCTCGAGGTGCCTGCGAGTTACCTACGGGCGTCGTCGGCCGCGTTGATGGTGCTTGATGCCTCCCGGCCCGAAACCGCCCAGATGGCCGGAGACCTCGCAAGGCGCTTTCTTGAGGCGTCACCCGAAGCCGCCGTCTTTCCTGTCGTCAACAAGAGTGATCTTGACGTGGACTGGTCAGGGGTTGAGGAGGCCGCAGCAGCAGCGGAGATCGTGTCGCCAACTCGGTTGTCGGCAAAGAACGGGGATGGGGTGGAAGCCTTCTTTGCAGGCATCGCAACTCAGCTCGCCCGGGCGCTGCCGTCAGCTTCCTCGTTGGGCGCAATAGGAAAGGTCAAGACAAAGCAGGCGCCGCCCGCGTCGGAGTCTTGGTAGGTGAGTGTTCCCGCAAACGCCTCAATGATTCGACGACTCAGTCCGAGGCCGATTCCCGACCCTGGAGCGGTGCTTGAGGCTCGTTCGAACAGGCGGAAGATGCGCTCCCTGTCTTCTTGATCGATGCCTGGGCCGTTGTCGATGACCCGGATACTGTGCCCGTCACCGGTGGTATCGGACTCGATGGCGATCGTCAGCGGCTGCGATTGGTCCCGATACTTCAACGCGTTGGAGACGAGGTTGACGAAAACACTCTGAAGCAGAACCCAGCGCCCGCGCACCGTCGGAAGTTGCTGCACTTCGATCGTCGCGCCAACCTCGTCGATGTGATCTCGCAGGCTCTCGACGGCGGCGTCGACAACTTCCGAAAGGTTGACGGGAACCGGGTCAGCTGCTTGCTCTTGGGTACTGGAGAGCTCAAGGAGATGTTGGACTTGGCGGTCCATAAGTGCGACACCGTCTCGGATCTCTCGTGCACATGACTGCAACTGGGCGTCGTCAAGGTCGCCAGAACTCATATCGAGAACCTCGGCGTACACCGCAACCGAGCGCAATGGTGCCACAAGTTCGTGGGCTGCAATGTATGCGAACTGCTCGAGTTCGCTGTTGGACAGCTCAAGTTTCGCTTGGGTTGCATGCAGGTCGTCTTGGTTCTGTCGCAATACGTCAGTGACCTGATCGAGACGAATCCGCTCAACGAATTGATCGAGGTAGCACTCGACGAGCACCACTCCGTCCTTGAGCCGATCCAGGGTCTGCTCGTCAAACTCCCCTTCGACGGCTGAATACGCCAGAAGCGCGCCTTGTTCAGCGGAGGGTCCCGTAATTGGGACGACGACGACGGAGCCTGAAAGTTCGGGTCGTAGCGTCAATTCATCCGCGGGCCCAAAGCGAGGCATCCAGGAGAGGTGCTCGTCGCAGATCAGCGATTCTCCGAGCGGACTTCCCGCGATCGATGACTGGGCCAGAACCTCGCCGCTGATTGCGACTTCAACGTATTCGGCCTCAATTGCACGGCGCACCAGTCGGACCAGGCGATCGATCAGCTCGGTTTCCTCTGTGCTCATGTCGTTGAACCCTGTACAGCTAGTACGTCGAGGCTAAGCCGAATCCGTCCGGTCAACAATTGCTCGACCTCAACGGGCGGAAGCCAGCAACTCACGAAGGTCATTCACACCTTGTTGAATGCCGCTGGTCGGAAATGGCGGGGTATTTCCGACCAGCGACACCTAACGAAAGTATCGGGAATTTCCGATGAGACTGCAGTCATAGGACTGGATGACCCTACTATTAGGGACGTGAATCCTGACGAACTTTCCGGACACCATATTGCAGGGTCGGACGTCGCCAGTCCGAGTGGTCAGTTGGCAAGTCCTTCGACAGACGAGTTTCGCGACGATGACCTCGGGCGCTTGCAGCGGATTCTCATCGGTGACTACGTCCAGCAGACCAACGATCGCCTCGAGACACTTGAGCGGGCGTTGATTGGCGCACTCGGTGATCTCCGAGAGTCGATCGATACTCGGTTCAATTCGATGGAGAATCGGCTGGATCAGGAACTGACCACTAGAACCGAGGCGGTTGCCGAGGTCAGTGCAAAGATGACCGAAGAGTCACGAATCCGTGCCAGAGCGCAGAATCTCTTGCGTCGGGACATGGACGCGGGCTTTGAGAAGACGACGCGCCTAATCGATGAACTCGAAACTCGGGTTGAGGCCAGTGTCGAGCAGACTCGCGGCGACCTGCACGCGGAGGTGGAGTCGAGCGTCTCGTCCCTGGAGAGTCAAACCGTCTCGCGTTCGGGGCTCATCAAGGCGCTGCTTGGCGCCGCGGAAAAGCTGGAAGAAAACCGCAGACACTAATTCCGGGAACAGTTCGCGGAAATTCGGTGTTTCAAAAGGTGTCAGCCACCTCTAATGCTGTCCTTACTCTGACGACATGTACTTAGAGCAGATTGCTACCCCCTAGGAAGGACGCTCCCCATGTGGGATCCCCCCAACAACGAAGACGACACCCCGTGGGCACGATCATCGGACGACGGTATCGATGTCCCAACTCGTTCGTCGGAGCCGCCCGCCCCGCCTAATCCCCCTATCGACCCACCTGCGCCGATGCCCGCGCCACGAGTCGACGGTTCGAATACGGCCGGCGAGCCAACGCGTCTTATCGAGCCTGTTGAGCCGACCCGCGTTATCGAAACCCCAAATACTCCCCCTCCGGTGGTAGCGCCGCCCTCCCCGCCCTCCGCACCACCTGCATCGCCGAGGCCAGATCCCGTTTCGATTTCCGCTCCCTCGGTTGACAGTGCACCGTCTCCATCGCTGTCCATGCCCCCGCCGCCAGCGTCGGCCACGGTCACCCAGCCTGACAGTCCAGCATTCAGCGCCATTGGAGCTCCCCGGCCGCCAGCGACCTCACCAGCGCTTCCCCTGGCCCCAACGGTTACTCCCCGACCTGCGGCCGCACCAGGGCTATCCAGTGCAGCGATTCAGCCAGCTGATGCAGTGGTGGAGCCGAAGAAGCGCCGTAGCTGGCCATGGCTTCTGCTCGCGGTCGGAACAGTTGTTGCTTCCGGTCTCCTCGCATGGGTTGTCGCACAATCGGTGCAACCGGATCCAGCCCCCGCCGTGCAGGCATCGGCAGCTGAAGTGGCTACCACTACAGCGCCGACGTCGACATCAGCCACGGACACGGTCGACGTCGAGTTGCTCGCGAATGAACCATTCGCCAGCGCCGCAGAAATCATTCGACCGAGCGTTGTGCGACTTGAGCTCGCTCAAGGCTTGGGCACCGGAGTGATCATCAACTCCAACGGCACCATCCTTACCGCAGCCCATGTGGTCGGCGTCAGCGACACTGTGCAGGTCATTTTCTCCGACGGTTCGAGAGTCGAAGGCGAAGTTGTTGGTACCCACGAGCCGACCGACGTTGCGGTGGTTCGAGTCGACCCAACGGGACGTGACCTCGTCCCCGCCGCCCTGGCAGACGGAGAAGACGTTCGTGTTGGCCAACTTGCGGTCGCTGTAGGAAGTCCATTCGGTTTCGACCAGACGGTGACCGCCGGAATCATTAGCGCCGTCGACCGCTTGGTTCCAGGTTCAGATGCATCGTTCGTACAAACCGATGCTCCAATCAACCCGGGCAACTCGGGCGGACCGCTCATCAATCTCGACGGCGAAGTCGTCGGCATTAACGATCTCATCTTCACCGAGTCCGGCGACAGCGCTGGCGTAGGCTTCGCGATCTCGATCGACATTGCGATCATCATCGCTGATCAGATCGTGCAGGGAGTCGAGCCCCAGGTTGCCCTGCTCGGTGTGAGCACCGGGGCACCTGCCGACGGTTCAGCAGGTGCGCTCGTCGAAAGCGTCGGTCCTGGAACTGCCGCCGAGGCAGCAGGCATCGAAGTCGGAGATGTCGTCGTCGGTGTAAATGGGACGAACACTCGGGGATCACGTGACCTTCGAGCTCAGATCATCGACCTGGTGCCAGGCAGCGATGTATCGATCACGGTGATCCGTAATGGTGAACCGGTCGAACTATCCGCCACCCTCGGCGAAACCGGTCAATAGTCAACGCCTTCGTCGGGTCGTGTTTCCGCAGGCCCCGACGAAGGATTGCCGCGTGTTGCTTTTGAAGCTCGCTGATAGCATTATTGGCTGGCCTAGTTACACCTCGTTGTAGGCCCACGATTTCGCACAGTAAGGGTTGTCGCCATGTCACGCGTGTGTCAGGTAACAGGAAAGAAGCCATCGTTCGGCAAGAACGTGTCGCACTCGCATCGCAGGACGAACCGTCGTTGGGATGTCAACATCCAAAAGAAGCGGTACTACCTCGCGTCTGAGAAGAAGTGGATCACCCTGACCGTGTCGGCCAAGGGGATTAAGACCATCGACAAGCGCGGCATTGAGAGCGTCGTAGCCGAGATGCGTCGGAAAGGGCAGAAAGTCTGATGGGAAGCGATAAGCGTCCAGTAATCAAGATCCGTTCGACCGCCGGTACTGGCCACCAGTACTGGACCACGAAGAACAAGACGAACACTCGTGAGCGCCTTGAACTAAAGAAGTACGACCCGGTTGCCCGTAAGCACGTGGTGTACCGAGAAGAGCGCTAGCGATCTCTCGCTTCAACTCTCTGACAGCGCCGCCCATTGAGGCGGCGCTTTGTCGTTTTCTCGTTTCGTTCCAGCGGAACTAACGGACGCGACACATTTGCCGACTTTGCATCGAGGACTTCAACTAGCGTTGAAGTTTGTCGAAATACGCAAACAGAAAGTTGCAACGCATGGGTGCATATGACCTGAAGACAATGAAGGACGGATCCTTCATGTGGAACCTCAAAGCCGGCAACGGCGAGATCATCTTGTCGAGCCAGAAGTACAAGTCGAAGGCATCGGCCAAGAAGGGGATTGCTTCGGTAGCGAAGAACTGCAGCGATGATGGCCGCTTTGAACGCAAGGTCTCCAAGAATAAGAAGCCATTCTTCGTTCTCAAAGCGATGAACGGCCAGGTCATCGGAAAGAGCGAACTCTACGAGAGCACGCGATCGTGTGAGAACGGCATTAAGTCGGTCATGAAAAACGGCGACTCGCCGATCAAAGACAACACCTAACGGCTCGCATCCGAGGCTGTTAGCCGAGTAGCAAGAACTCGATTCGTCGATTCTGCGCCTTGCCTTCGCCAGTCTCGTTTGACGCGATAGGTAACGCGTCTCCGTAGCCGACTGCCTGTAGGCGGCCGGCTTCAACGCCTTTGCCTACAAGCGACGCTACGACCGCGTCGGCTCGAGCCTGTGACAGTACTTCGTTCTCTTCAGGAACGCCGTCGGAGTCGGTGTGGCCGCCTACCTCGATTCGTACCGCAGGGTTGTCTACCAACAGCGCAGCGATGGCGGTAAGGGTGGTATCAGACTCCGGGGTGAGTTCTGCTGCGCCGGTTTGGAACGTAATCGGGGAGCTTCCCGCTGTGGCTGACAGTCGATTCTGCAGCGCGAGTTGCTCGGTAGAAATGGTGCCTGAACCAGTGAAGCCGTTGTTGTCGCTGCCATCGCCCGGAACGATTTCGTCAAGTTCTGCTTGTCCAGGGTGGCTCAAATTGTTGATGACGAAGCCAACCTCGGCGATTGATTTCACCACCGCGTCAGCGGCCACGACGTCGGTGCGTGTTGGTAGCTCGCCGCTGAGGGTTACCGTGCGGCCGTCGGACTCGACTTGGACGCTTCCGTAACCGGCGCGGGTGAGGGCGGGCTGAACGATCGAGACGAGGTCGATTCGGTCCTCGGTGTCGGCCTCTGCTTGCTCGGTTCCGCCGGTCGAGCCAATGACAAATAGCAGCAGTAGGGCGGCAAGAATCGCCCCGGCTACCAGCAGTTGGCCGGTGGGCAGGTTTGGTCCGCGACGCGAGGTGCGCGAGGAGGCTCCAAGTTGTCCGGGAAAGCCAATCGGCTGTCGACTATTCATACGTTAAAGCGGAGGATTGCACCACAAAAGCGGCGCAAAGTGCGAAGATAACATCATGGCTCAGTTTGCCCAGTCAGACGAATCGACAGATGCCGAAGATCTTCCCCAAGAAGTTCTCGATGCACTACCCGATGATATCCGCCAGGAGATTCTGGATGGGGCGCGCGACCAGATCCCCGAAGATGTCGTTGCGGATCTCACTCCAGACATCGCTGATCAGATTCCTGACTCGGTTGTTGGGGTAGCTTCCTCGAACCCTGGTCTCACTGCGGTGATCATCGTGATTGGACTGCTGGCGGTAGCTGGAGCGATCTGGGGAGCGATCAAGGGATTCCTCAAAGTAGCGATCGGCCTCGGCATCGTCGCCGCTGTCGTCTGGTTCTGGTTCTTCGCCCGTTAGGAGCTGAGCGGCTGCTCTAGTGGCCGCGCTCGCAGGTGTTCCGCGAGTCTCGGGGAACGGAGTTTGTCGCGCTGGTGCGGCCGAAACAGGAGTCGGTTCCAGTGCCTCCATGAAGTACGTCAATGCCGAGGTTGCCGGATAGGTCATCGTTGCCGATGCCGCCCTGGAGGTTGTCTTTCCCCTTGCCCCCGACGAGCACGTCGTTTCCGCCGTCGCCAGTGATGTTGTCTCGACCGCCGTTGCCGAGCAACACATCGTGGCCATCGCCGCCGGAGATCGTGTCCGCGCCGCTTCCTGCGCAGATGATGTCGTTCCCGCCAAGTCCATCGATGGTGTCGTGACCCTTGAGGGCAACGATGACGTCGTTGCCCGTAGTGCCGCGCAGCGTGTCGTTGCCGTCGGTTCCTACGATCGTTGCAGGAAGTCCTTCACAGGTGTGGGCGGTTGCCGTGGACGCCGCTTGGGTTGGAATTGGTGCACTCGGGTCGAAGGCGGTGACGGAGTAGCTGTAATCGAGGGTTTGATTCCCGATTCTGATATTTGACACGTGGACCTGATAGGCGACGTCTGCCGACGTTGTTGAGGTTGCGGGTAGCTCGAATCCGAGGGTGGGATCGCCGAAACCGTCCATGATGGGCAGCATCGTTACGGCCACGGACTGGCCATTGCGGGTGACCGAGACGCTCGCCCCGCTGAAGTCAGCTCCTGGGCGTGAGATCGACCAGCGAGGGAAGACGACGTCGTGGGGTACGTAACCGGGGGGCGGCCAAGCAATCCAGGGGGACTCGCTCTGAGCATCACCGAATGCTCCAATGACTTCCACGACACCGGCTCGGCTAGTGCTACCGAGGCCTACCTCAGTGAGGGGCGGGAAGAGTAGCCAGCGCCGATGGCCAAGCGCGAGGTTCGAGGCTCCTGGGTCTTCGATCTGTCCCGAGACGCCTCTGGCCCCGATGACTCCGAGGGTGAGGTTCGCTCGGCCTGCGGATTCGGCCCCGGCGCTCGTGTAGCACGCCCAGTTTGCGCCGGGGAAGTGCGATAGCGAGTTCTGTGCGTGCATCATGAGCGCGGCTTCTTGGGCTCGTCTACTCGCTGCAGCATCGACGGTCACTGCTCGAAGGCCGGCCATTTCGCGGAACCAATTTGCAGCGCCGATGGTTGCGTTCTGAAACTCCGTGGATGGTTGTCCGGCCTGGCAACCGTCAACCGAACCGGACCAGCCATGATTGACGGTCGTTGCTGCCGCAACGGCTGAGTTATAAGTACGGGCTACCTCGGCGCGATCAAAGTTGTCGATTTCACCTTGGTTCGCGTTGACCGCGCTCTGGCTGAGCACAACCGCAGCAGCTGTCATGACGAGCGTCAACAACGCACCCCACATAGATCGCCTGAGGGTCATAGCTCGCACCCGACCGGATCCGGTGCGTCCGCGGCCTTTGCCCGACAGTCGTCGATTCCGGGGCCTCCGTCATAGGTATCGAACCCAGCGCCGCCGATTAGTTCGTCGTTGTGGCGGTTACCGATCAGCGTGTCATCGCCGCCGCCACCCTTGATAACGTCATCGCCGTTTCGACCTTCGATCTGGTCGGCACCAGCGCCGCCGCCGAGATCGTCGTTTCCGTTGCCTCCCAGGATGAAGTCGTTGCCGCCTTGACCGAGCACGACGTCGATGCCGTTGCCGCTGCGAAGCGCGTCATCACCTGATCCTCCGAAGACCATGTCGCGGCCGATGCCCGAGCGGATGTCGTCATCGCCGGACTCGCCGAAGATGATGTCGGCGCCACGTCCACCGAAGATGGTGTCGTTTCCGTCGCCTCCACAGACGATGTCGTCGCCTTGTTCCGCCTCGATGAGATCGTCGCCGTCGGTGCCGATGATCACGTCGGGGCCACGGGTTCCTTGTGTTCCAGATGTGGCGTGGAGACCTTCACAGGTAGGTCCGTCTGGAACGGTTGTGGGGTCGTAGCTAACGGTTGGCGACCAGGGGCTCGAGCTATCGATCCGAAGACGCACAGTCGTGGACGAGTCAGGCTCATCGAGAACGGTGAAGCTTGAGGCGTTCACGGAGATGATCGTGATCTCGCCATCGGCGTTGATCTCGGCTTCGAAGTCGTTCACGTCGGCCACGATGGGAGCCGCAATCCCAAACACTCCCTCGCCGGAGGCGATGATCGGAGTCGGTGGGAGAGCGGCCGGCGGTTCGACCTCTGGCGCTTCCTGCACCGGTATGTCGGCGGTGGTTTCAAGGGACGTGTCGCCGAGGCAGCTGTAGTCGTCGTTGCGGATAACGGTGCCGAAGGGAACGTCGTTCCAGTCGCTGAGACCCAGCGACTCGGGGTAGAGAACCTGCTCCCCGTCGACGCAAGCGATCAAGGTTCCCATAGGGATTCGGGTTCCACGGGGGAATTGCTCGTCGTAGTGGAGATGGGGAGCCGAGGTTTGACCCGTGATGCCGCTCGTTCCAATCACATCACCGACATCGACGACCTGCCCTTCGTCTACGAACACTTCGTCGAGGTGTAGGTAGCGCGAGTATCGACCATCGTCATGCAAGATGGCGATGAAGTTGCCTGCTCCACCACGACAGAAGTTGGTACCGACGCAGGTTGTTTCGATCTCCTCAACGACCCCGTGCCCGGTTGCGTTAATGGGGGTACCGGGATCCATACCAAAGTCGATCGCAGGAGACGAGTGGTGGGTTCGACACAGGGTGCCCGGTGCGGGATTACCCATGGTGCACCAGACTTCGAATGACCCGACAAAAGGAGCCGCGATCGGCGTTGTTGAAGCCTCGCCCACCGTCCCTTCGCTTTCATCGTGGGCACCGACTGTGCTGGGTGTTAGCAGCGAAGCAAGCAGCGATAACACCAGAGTGGCGCGGAACAGGCGAGAGTTACGTCGTCGCGTGTGAGTCAGCATGGTTCAGCGGGTACCTAGCAAATATGAGCGGTGCGAAGAAATGGCGGAGTGGACAACAGCACATGAACAAATCGACCTGTTCACGACGGTTCGTTAACAATTGTTACACATCTGACACATGATGTCGTGTTGGAGTAACGCAAACTTCACTACGCGCGAGCCGCTACCGTCTTGGCATGGGAACAACAATTACCGCTGATTTGACCGAAGGTGCCGTCGTCGAGATTCGAAATGGGCGTCATGTGTGGACCGCAGACGAGCCGGTCGATCTGAACGGAACCGACACAGGACCGAACCCCTATGAGTTACTCCTCGGTGCTCTCGGCGCCTGTACGTGCATCACGATCTCGTATTACTGCCAGCACAAGGGGTGGAAGTTGCACTCGGTATCGACCAAGTACACCTACGACAAAATCCACGCGGACGACTGCGCGCACTGCGAGGACGATGCCACCGGGTTCTTGCACAATGTCACCTCGGAGATTTTCATGGACGGTGATTTCGATGATGCGCAGCGGGCTCGGTTGGAGGAGATCGCGAAGAAGTGTCCCGTGCACCGCACGCTTGAGGCTGGACTGGTCTTCGACGAGAGCGTGACCTTCTAAAGGTCCGCCCAAAAAGTCTGCTGTCGTTTCGACAGGGTGTGGTTGGGCAACTACGTTCTGTATTGCAACGGGTGGAGTTCGGGGCCGTAAGGCCAGGACTTTTACGGTGTCTATACAGCAATTGACAGTGGTTTCCGAGTTGCACCGCCCGATGGATTTTGATCGGGCGCTCTCATGGTTCAACGGCATTCTCAGTGGGGACGACTGGGGTATGCGCGACTGCATTGAAGTGGTCGACGACGAGGGACTTCGTACGGTGCACTTGACCGTATGGGGAAGTCGGTGGACCCTCGAGGTAGATGTTGAAGAGTCCAAGGTCTTTGGCGGCGTCATCGTGAGCGCACGCGTGAAAGACCCAGCAGCCGGCCAAGAACTCCCCCAACTCGCCGGCCTCGCCAGAGCCTTGCTGCCGTAAAGGCTATTTGTCGGGGCTTCGCCCTTCAGGGCTTGGATCCGGGCGAAAGCGTGTCGCCAAGATCGGGCGCAGCCGCTAGCGGCTAGGCCTTCAGCCGCCGAAGGTGGCGAAGAACCAGCGTTCCACTCGGGTGACTCGGCAGCTGTCTGGATCTATATTGCCGCGGGGTGCCAGCAGGCGGATCGTTTCTGATTCGCCAGCGGGGAGTGATTCGCTGGATCGGATCATGTCGCTCACCTCGGTCCCGGACTCGTCATCCCAGGTGAGGGTGATGATGTAATTGCTCGGGCCTCCCGATCGGTTCGTGATCGTGACTACGGCGAGCGCCGAGCTTCCGCCTTCCGACGTCGTACATTCGAGGCTCTCAAGATCTTCCTGAGGCGGAAACTCTCTGTTGGATGATGTGCTCGCTATGCCGTCGATCACGAACTCCTCACCGGTGTTTTGCTGCACGATCCAAAAGCCGGCGGCGACTACCGCGGCGAACAATGCCAACAATGACAATCCCATCGCTAGCAGCGAGATTCCTTTGCCCTTTCCGGCCTCTGAGGAACGTCGGAGCCCGACGATTGCAAGGACAAAGCTGATCACCGCAACGAACCCACCGATGATGATTGCGGCGAGAATGAGGGCGAGAACAGAGGTGACGAGGCTCGCCATGGCGATCGGGTTTTCGCGCGTTTTCGCATCGCCTTCGTCGATCGACGAAGGCGATGGTGGCGCTGGTGGAGGAGGGGGTGGCCCAGCCGGAGGTGTGGGAAGATCGGAGGTCACTATGGAGAAGAGTAATTGGTCGTCGCTATCCTTCCTTGCCGTGGCCTCTACTCCTGACGCTAAAGAGCTCCTCGACGCCCTCATGCCCGAAGATCCGACCGATTCCTTGTGGAAGATCTTCGACAGTGGGCGTATGGACGAGATCGCGCCCGAGCTTCCTTTGCTACGCATGGAACAGGATCCCATTCACCGGCATAAAGACGTTTTGGCCCACACCGTCGCCGTGACGGCCAATACCCGTCCGGAACTCCGCCTTCGTCTGGCAGCGTTGTTTCACGACGTCGGGAAGCCGCGTACTCGCCGCATCGACGACGGCGGCGTGACCTTTCGTCATCACGAGGCGGTCGGTGCTCGCATGACCCGCAAGCGATTGACCACCCTCCAGTTCGACGAGGACATTACCGAAGACGTGACGGAGCTAGTCCGCATGTCTGGGCGTTTCAAGGGGTACGCCGATGGCTGGTCAGATTCAGCTGTTCGTCGATATGCGCGCGAGGCAGGCCCGCTCCTTGGGCAACTCAACCATCTCATCCGCTGCGATTGCACCACCCGCAACGCGAAGAAGTTTGCGGGTATCCAACGAGCAATGGATGAACTCGAAGAACGGATCGCCGATCTCGCCGAGGCCGACCGACGGGCCGCCGAGCGTCCCGATATGGACGGCAGCGCGGTGATGGAGTACCTCGGTATCGAGCCGGGTCCCGCCGTCGGAGAGGCTGTCAAGATGTTGTTGGAGCTGAAGCGGTCGGAGGGAACACTCGATCGCAGTGAGCTCGAGGCTCGTCTGGATGCCTGGTGGAGCGAACGCTCTACGGATTGATTACGAACTCCACGCGTCGGTTGGCTTGACGCCCTGGCTCGGTGCTGTTGTCTGCGATCGGTTGCGCCTCACCGAAACCAACCGTCGTAATCACCGCTGGATCGACACCTTGGGCACGCAGTCGGTCGGCGGCGCTTGCCGCTCTACCTTCGCTTAGCTGCTGATTTCCTGCATCCCCGCCCGCTGAGTCGGTATGTCCGCCGACTTCGACGATCCAGCCTTCGGCGATGATCGACGTTGCAAGTTGATCGATGACCGGCAGATAGATCTCATTGAGATCGTCACTGTTGTAGGCAAACAGGTCTGGAGCGTCGATGCGGAACGTCACGGGGCCGTCGACGAAGGCCGGGTCGACGAGTTGCTGGTCATCAACGGTGAGGGCGGGAAATGTCTCCGCCGCGATCGCGAGCGTATCGTCGGCTGCGGCGTCGGTCGGCACACCGCCAATGACTTCCACGGTTGATGCGGTCAAGCGGACTACGCGGCCGTTTTCGGTGGAGGCGACGGCCTGATCGCTGAGCGGCGCTCGTGAGGAGACCGGCGTGGTCGTTGTTGT
>CAZLWE010000045.1:7637-12883 GCA_964562985.1 uncultured Acidimicrobiales bacterium | reverse complement strand
CGTAGTCGTCGTTGTTGTTGGGGCTGCGGTGGTGGTCGTCGTTTCCGGGGCTGCAGTGGTGGTTGTCGTCTCCGGCGGATCTTCAGCTGGAGGCGCCTCGACGGTGGTGCTCGGTGCGGCAGTTTCGGTCGTTGTGCCGTCCGTGTCGAATAACAATATGCCGATGGTGATAGCCGCTACGCCGAGCAACGCGAGCGCGCCGATAACGGTGTTGCGGTGCAACAAAAAGAGGTCCTCGATAGCGTCTGCGACTTTCCAGCGAATCGGGTAGTAGTCATCGCTGTGTTGACGCTTGTTCATGTCCTTGGGCCCCCTCGATCGGGCATCGGATCGGTTACCAGCTCCACCGCTGTCCATTCTCCTTCAGAGCGGGTGGTCCTTGTCCAATGGGACGGATAGAGGTCGCGGAGTCTACCGACTTGGTGAGCCAAGACCCCAGAGGCGATCAGCGTGGGCATCTGTTGGAGCTTCGGTGCGAGAACGCTTTGTACATCGATGGTGAGGTTGGCGACTACCAGGGGCGCATCGGCCAGGTCGATTTCGCAGAGGTCACCGTGAATGAGTTCGATCTGGTCGGCCAACGAAACGAATTGGCCTGTGCTGTTGTGCGCGATGTTGCTCCGGGCTGCGGCTATCGCGGCTGGACTGTTGTCGATCGCACGAACTCGTGCACCGCTCCGCGCTGCGATGATGGCCAGGACACCGGTACCCGTTCCGATGTCGATCACCTGGGCTCCCGGAGCGAGGTGAGGGGTCATGAGTTCCATAGCGAGCTTCGTGGTTGGGTGCGCGCCATGACCGAAGGCTTCAACGGGGTCGATCTGAATATCGAAGCGGGCATCGACGTCTTCGGCGGGTGGCGTCCAGGGGGTTCGGATCAGCCAGCGACCAACGCGGGTTGGCGTGAATCCGCCGCGTTGCGAAGAAGACCAGTCATAGTGCGAATCGGTGGCGACCTGGATGTCGGTGACCAACTGGCCATGCGCCGCGGTGATGGCCGTCACCGCCGTTTCGGCCACTCGGCGACTTGTGAACCCCGCGAGCATCGCACCTGTGGGGGTTTGGGTTATTGCTGTCGCACCATTGTCGAATAGCGCAACTGAAAGTATCTCGCGAACGACCGACAAGGGGACCTCGTCAGGGCTATGAGGTTCGATATGTACCGCTGTCTCGGTATCAGTTTCAGCCATTGGAGTCCGAATCTCTCAAAGAAACCCCGCGCCGGGAAACGTTTCGGAGCCATGATGGGTTGACCGTACACCGAGAACGTCAAGCTCGGTACTTGGACGAGAGGTCGTTATGCAGTTTGGAATGGTAGGAATTGGACGGATGGGCCAAGGATTGGTCCGTCGAGCAATGCAGGACGGCCATGATGCCGTCGCGTATGACATCAACAGCGAGTCGGTCGATGCGATTGCCGCGGAAGGTGCCACCGGCGCCTACAGCTTGGAAGAGTTCGCGGCCGCACTTGATACTCCGCGTGTTGGATGGGTCATGGTGCCGGCGGCGTTCGCCGGTCAGACCGTCGACGCTGTCGCCGAACACTTTGAAGCGGGAGACATCATCATCGATGGCGGTAACTCCATGTGGAAAGACGACGTCGACAAGGCAATCGAGCTCAAGGAGAAGGGCATCCACTTCGTCGATATCGGCACAAGCGGTGGCGTCTATGGCTTCGAGCGTGGCTTCTCGCTGATGGTCGGAGGCCCCGACGAAGCGGTATCGCACCTGGAACCGCTGCTCGACACGATTGCGCCCGGCATCGACGCTGCGCCGCGCACGCTCGAAGACGGAGGCCCGATTCGTCCTGGCGAAAAGGGTTGGCTGCACTGCGGCCCCAGCGGTGCTGGTCACTTTGTGAAGATGGTTCACAACGGCATCGAGTACGGGATGATGGCTGCCGTAGCGGAGGGCCTTGGCATTCTTGAGGCTGCCGACTCGGGTACCGAGGTGCGCCAGGCAGACGCTGAAACCACGCCGTTGCGTGACCCGCAGTATTTCCAGTACGACATCGACACCGCAGCTGTGACCGAGGTGTGGCGCCGTGGATCGGTAATCTCCTCATGGTTGATCGACCTGACCGCTCACGCTCTGGCCGTCGACCCCAACCTCGAAGAATTCGAGGGGCGCGTCTCGGATTCGGGTGAAGGTCGCTGGACGGTGCAGGCCGCGGTCGAGCTCGGTGTTCCTACCGCGACGATCACGTCATCGCTGTTCGATCGGTTCGCCTCGCGAAACAACGATGACTTCACCAACAAGGTCGTTTCCGCTCAGCGCAAGGAATTTGGCGGACACCATGAGAAGAAGGCCGAGGACGAATGAGCAATTCCGCCGAACTAGCCGACGCGTTCCTGCTCTTTGGAGCCACTGGCGACCTCGCCAAGAAGAAGTTGTGGCCCGCACTGTATGAGTTGACGCTCGAAGGCCGGCTGGACATGCCGATCATCGGAATCGCTCGCTCCGATTGGAGCGACGACGACATGCGCGACCGTGCCCGTGAGTCGGTTCGCGCCAAGCTCGACAGTGTCGACGAATCGGTGCTCGATGCGATGTGCGGACGCGTGCGGTACTTGGCTGGCGACTACACGAATGAGACAACGTGGCCTCGATTGGCGGAACTGACCGAGGGTGCCAAGGTGCCGTTGTCGTTCCTGTCGATCCCGCCGTTTCTGTTTGACGACGTGGTCGAAGGGCTGGCTTCTGTCGGCATGACCGACACCGGTCGCGTCATCGTCGAGAAGCCTTTCGGGCGTGACCTCGCTACGGCGAAGGAACTCAATGACACGTTGTCGAAGCACTTGGACGAAAATCAGATCTTCCGTATCGATCACTTCCTTGGCAAAGAGCCCGTGCAGAACCTGATGGTGTTCCGGTTCGCGAATTCGATGCTCGAACCGATCTGGAATCGGAACCACATCGCATCGGTCACGATCACGATGACCGAGGCGTTCGGTATCGAGGGCCGCGGTGCGTTCTACGACGAGGTCGGTGCGATCCGAGACGTGGTCCAGAACCACCTGTTGCAGATGGTCGCACTGATGGCGATGGAACCACCGTCGAGCCAAGACCCGAAGAGCCTCCGAGACGAGAAGGTGAAGGTCTTTAAGGCAATGAAGCCACTCGATCCAGCGACGGTGGTTCGCGGTCAGGTCGAGGGCTACCTGGACGAGGAGGGTGTCGCTGCGGGCTCGACCACCGAGACGTTCGCTGCCATGACTCTGGAGATCGAGTCGTGGCGTTGGCAGGGTGTGCCGTTTTACATCCGGGCCGGCAAGGCGCTCGCGGAGACGGTTACCGAAGCGGTCGTGGAGTTCAAGCAACCACCACGGATGATCTTTGCTGAGGGTGACATTTGCCCCGAGCCGAACCGACTGAAGTTTCGGATGAAGCCCGACGACACCATCACCATGAGCATGCAGGCCAAGGTGCCTGGGCTGGAGATGATCGCGCGCAGCGTCGACATGAAGGTCGACTATGAAGCGGCCCTCGGTGGGGATGGACCGGACGCCTACGAGCGTCTTATCGCCGACGGATTGGTCGGCGACGAGCGCTTGTTCGCACGCCAGGACGGTGTCGAAGAGGCATGGCGAATTGTCGAGCCGATGATCGATCCGAGCGAACCACCGATCGTGTACCCCGCAGGGTCGCACGGACCCGAAGAGGCAAATCGGGTTGCTCCGTTCCCCATCGGTCCGGTCTGCTAGTCGAGGAACGCCAAAATGAACGTTGAAGTCCTGGCTGATTCCGAGGCGCTCGCGCAGCGAGCCGTCGAGCATCTGGTCGCCGCTGCCGCAGCGGCGATCGATGAGCGCGGTCGGTTCGTGTGGGCGGTGTCTGGTGGTTCGACTCCGCGCCGCATGCTCCAGTTGTTGAGTGAGCGCGACGACCTCGACTGGTCCCGCACGCACCTGTTTCAGGTGGACGAACGAGTCGCCCCCGACGGCGATTCGGATCGCAACGCCACCATGCTCGACACCGAGCTGCTTACCGAGTCCTTCCTGGAACGGCACACGCCGGCCGGTATTCACCTGATGCCGGTGACGGCCGACGACCTCGACGAAGCGTGCAGCGGGTACGCCTCGCTCATCGACAGGACCACGGGTTCACCTGCGGTCTTCGATGTCATCCAGTTGGGTATGGGTTCGGATGGACATACGGCATCGCTCATCCCTGACGACCCGATTCTGGGCATCGACGATCGTGATGTTGCGATGTCGGAGCTCTACCAAGGGCGAACCCGAATGAGCCTCACCTGGCCGGTCCTCGACCGGGCAAAGCAATTGCTCTGGGTGATCGGCGGCGAGTCCAAGGTCGATGCAGTAGAACAGTTTCTTAGCAACGACCCGAGCATCCCGGCAACGCTGCCCACCCAGGCCCGCGCCCTCGTGCTGCTAGACGAAGCCGCCAAACCCAACTGAGATCTGTCGCGCTTTTCATACCGTATAGGTACAGAAAGCGCGACAAATCCTGGGGGCGTGGTGAACCGATTGGCAGCGACTAGCCTGCGCGGTGCATGAACAACGCGTCAAGGTCCGAGATATTTGATGAAGCTGTGGCGGTGCTTTCCTCCTTCGGGTCCGGAATCGAAGCGGAGAACACGGACCCCTGGCTCACGTTGCCAAAGCATGTCGACAACGGTCGGCCCGTAGGGATCATGGCGATGAAGAACATCGCGGCCGCAAGCCCATGCGGCGTGAAGATTGGGCCCTATACACGGCGCACGACCTTTCTCTGGGTTGCGCCAGTTCTCGCCATCGTTGAGCCAACGCAATCCACCAGTGTGCGAAGGGCCAACATCTACAAGTTTCCTCCAGGCTTTGGCCCAGAGAGTTGCCAGTCGGTCGAAGACCTTCCCAAAAGTGAAGGCATCATCCTTGAATCAACCGACGGGTGGACACAGATCGAGGAACTCTTCGAGGCCGTCGAGGGTGACTGAGCAAGACCTCGATCGGCTCGCAAAAAGATTTTGGAGAAATCTCTCAAGGAATCGGGCCAAGTGTCCGTAGACATAAACATCACTTCGGAAGGTTCAACATCGCAAGATGAAGAACACAAAGAAATGATGTGCCCTCCAAACACAACTCCGAATGGAAACATAACGAGTTGCTCTACATGGAAACATGAAGAGTTACTCGAAATGAAAACATGAAGAGTTCAAAATTGGACTTATGAGACCTCGAGTCGAAGAAGTTGAAGAGCGAAAGCAACTCAACCACTTCGATTCGAGGTCTCAACTCTTTTTGCCT
>CAZLWE010000045.1:0-7537 GCA_964562985.1 uncultured Acidimicrobiales bacterium | reverse complement strand
TGAAGAGCGAAAGCAACTCAACCACTTCGATTCGAGGTCTCAACTCTTTTTGCCTCGAGTTCTGCTGCGGCTACGGAATGAGGACTCGGCCCACACCTGGCAAACGAACGCGCAGTTCTTCGGCTGTGAGAAGGCCATCGGGAATCTCCGATACCGACGCCTGAATCGCTCGTTGCGACGACGTGTAGGACAGGATCGAGTCACCGTCCGCGACGATCACGCCTTCGGTGGCTTGCACCCTAGTGATACGAATTGGTCCGGCAACGAGCAGCCTCGCGCGCACGTGTGACAATCTGGACGAATGCGACCGATGACGCCTGAAGAAACTACTGCTTTTCTGATGTCGGGAACCCGTACCGGCAAACTCGCTTGGGTCTCCCAAACTGGCGCGCCGCACGTCGCGCCGGTCTGGTTCATCCTCGACGGCGACGACATCATCTTCAACACCCATGAGGACAGCGGTAAGGCCAAGGCGCTCAAACGCGAAGGGCGAGCAAGTCTTGTGGTCGACCAGGAGGAGCCGCCGTACGCGTTCGTCAAGGTCGATGCCACCGTCAGCTTCGAGGATGACCTCGACCGCGTAAAGGCCGTGGCCACCGAGATCGGTGGCCGGTACATGGGAGCCGATCGGGCCGAAGAGTTCGGGGCACGAAACGGCGTGCCTGGTGAGCTCATTGTTCGCCTAACGCCCGCCAAGGTCACCGCCCTCGACGACCTCTCCGGCTGACGCCGAAGGGGTACGGTAGACCTATGAACTTGGTGACCACCGGCAACGCCGCGATCAGTATCTCCACGTGCATCGTTGGCTTGCTGTTGTTGGCGCCGCGCACGAACATCGCCGCGGCCGTGCGCTTTACCGTGTCGATGATCCGTCGCCCGGATTCGAATCAACCGATCGTCGCACCGTCAGCCGATCAAGCCGAGGTCGAGGTCGAGCCGGGGTTCGAACCGATCCGCGAACTCGTCGACGCCTAGCGGTCTTTCTCACCTCTCTACCGGCGCGGAATCTTCCAGCTCTGAAGCGCCTCGGGAGCGCCGGGCTGGTCGAGTAGTGGGCCGCCGTCGCCGTTGGTGAGTGCGCCGGTATGTGGTTCCCACATGTTGATGACCCGGAACCGGAAGTTGCCCAGCCGTTCGAGCCGCCACATTTGGCTGGGCCAGTCCTCGTTGAGCGCAACAAGTTCGATTTGGTCGGTGGGTTCGAAGTTGTCGCCCCCGGTCGGCTGGCCGACACGGGTGAGGTAATCGTAGGTTCCGGTTGCGTCGGGCCAGGCGGATCGAATTCGGAACAGGTCGTTGCCGACGGGTTCAAAGGTCCACTGCAAGCTCAGCCAATCCTCGCGTGCCGCGGTGAGCTCGCCGATCCAGGTCGTATCCCCGGGAACATCGTTCGAGGTAGGCGAACTCGACCGACCGAAGAACAATTCGTCCGCACCGCTTTCCACCTGCAGTCGGCGAGTGTCCGGGCGCTGGATCGGTCGGTCGAGATGATCCTCGAACGCTTCGATCATTCCGCGGTATCCCGACTTGGGGCGCAGTGGCTCGCCGACGCTGGGCTCGGTGAATATCGCTGGGTACGCGTAGAGCCCCTCGGGCACCGGGCCATTGGGTATGGCTGGGTGCAGCCACGACCGTTCGTCGGCGAAGTCCCACATAAGTAGCGACTTCACCGCCGGTTGTTCGAGCGCGATCCGGGTGACCTCTTCGTAGATGGCTCGCTGCAACAACCGTTCGTCGCGGGTGAGCGACTCGTCGCCCGACTGTCGAGTGGTAACGGTGACATCGAGTTCGGTGATGTACAGATCGAAACCGGCGTCAGCGAAGCGTTGGAGGTTCTGGCGGATCTGCCAAAAATCGGGATCTTCGTCGAGGTGGAACTGGAATCCAACGCCATCGATCGATACACCTCGCTCGCGCATGGCGATGACCTCGGCCAAGATGGCGTCTGCCTTGGCGGTGAGTTCCTCGGCGCCGTAGTCGTTCAGGATCAGTTTTGCGTTCGGGTCAGCTTCGCGTGCCCAGCGGAACACGTCGTCGTAGTTGCCATTGAACACGTCGTACTCGACATAGTTCGTGCGGAGCCCGCGTTCGTCGACGGCTTGTTCACCGGGGTCAGCGAAGAGTTCGTTGACCACATCCCACACCCAAATGTCGCCAGCGTTCGATTCGGCGACCGTGCGAACGTAGTTCTCCAGGATGGCACGGTGGCCGCCCTCGAGATCGGTGTACCAGTCAAGCCGCTGGTTCACCAATGGGTAGAGCAACGTGTGGCCGTGCACTCGAAGGTCGCTGGCTTGGGCCCAGTCCACGATGCGATCGAGCGGTTCTGTATCGATCCGGTCGAGGGTCGGCTGGACCCCGAAGGGCATGTACGCGGTTGCCGTGATGGCGTCGAACTCGGCTGCGGCGGTTTGCGCGTAGAACCCGTCATCCCAGCCGGGGTCGTAGCTATGGAGAACGCCGCCGACGGCGAGTCGATCTGGCGCCCGATCGGCGAGGCCAACGTCGGCCGCACCCACGGTGGCGGTTGGTGAGACCGCGAGCAATGCCGCGACGAGCGTCGAAACGAGAAGTACACGCGGTACGCGGCTTGCCATGGCGAATCCTCACAAGTGTTGGTGCCGCCCGGCGAAATGCAGCCTAGCTCATGGCGCTACTCGTAGGTACAGAGGTAGGCCGTGTCTCGCTCGACTTTGACCTGGAACTTCTCATTGGCCGCAACCTCAAAGCTGGAGCCAGCAGGGTAGGCCCGAAAGTCGTCGGAACCGGGCAGGGAGACGACCAGCTCGCCAGCGACGACGGTCATGACCTCGTTTTGGCTAGTACCAAATTCGTACTCGCCTGGTGCCATTACACCGACTGAGGAGGCCAACTCATCTCCCTGGAAGCCGACCGACTTCACATTGCCATCGAAGTATTCGTTCACGTTCAGCATGTGCTCTTGTCCTCACTTGCGCGGTTCGTCGGCGCCCGAAAATTCTAGGCATCCGCGACGGACTTTGATGCTGTCGATCGATGGATTACTGGAGCAACAACGCGCGTGTTTCGCCCGAAATGGGCGAGATCGACTCAGGTTTGACCCCAATCGACTTTCGGTTCTTAACGCGGGCGAAAGAGGTTGTGAACCAGGTCCGTCCACTTGCTCCTGGGATTCCCGTGAACATTACGTTCACGTCAGTTCACTTGTTTGGAGGTAACACGGCGATCGAGTGGGTAGCGCAGCCACCGCACGACCTGCTGTATGGCACATGGCGTCTCGCACTTGGTCCTGCGGGGCGCCGTCTGCCCATTCGCTTCGTTCGACTAGTTATGCGAAAGCTCCTCTCCCTCACCTGGTTTTGTTTCGTTGTATCAATCGTTCTTGGCGCGTCCGTTTTCATGGTGGGATTCGTCGGAGCGCAGACTCCCGAGTTCGATCCCAACGAAGGTGTCGATCCAGACGCGCCGCCGCTCGACCCGTTCGTGGTGTACGAGTGGGCAGGGAGCGGCTCCTCGTGTGGCGTGAGCGGAGAGCTCATCGGAGCGGTTGGGTCCGCGGCCTCTGATCACGGCCTGGTGGAGGGCTACTCCTACCGTGCCGACGGCACGCTCCAGCCAGCGTTGTTTGGGGCGACCGGCGACGGTAGCCAGGAGAACCTAGCGACCCTGATCGACACCGACCTCGGCGCGATCGACGGTGACGAGCGTTGGGATCGACCGGTCGGACCCTTCCAGCTTCTACCGATTTCATGGACCTTGTACGGCGGCGATGCGAACCTTGATGGAGTCAGTGATCCGCAGAACCTTTGGGATGCATCAGCGGCTGCGGCCGAGTTCCTGTGCGCGATGGGGGCAGGGCCGAGCGGCAACGACTTCACCGCCGTTCGCGCATACACCGGTAGTGAGCGATTGAGCCAACGGGTCCTGAGCCGCTATGAGCAGATTCTCGCCGACTCGCCAATCGCACAGTTCGTGGGTGGCGACACCCCGAGCAAGCCGGGCGCTGAAGATGCCGACCCTGCCCAAGACGATGTCGGCGAGGTGTTGTCGGGTGACTGGGACGGCGACGGTATCGCTAGTGAGTTTGCGTGGGAGGTGAGCATCCCGACGGCGTCTATGCCCGCACTGGTGTCGGCGATTCCGCTCGACGAGCACGGGCGGACGTATGGCGCACAGATCCGACGTGAGTTCTCGCCCAATCTTGAACCGCTGGTCGGCGATTGGGATCGAGATGGGCGCGACTCGATTGCTATCCGACGACTGCTCAATGCCGACACCGACCTCGTTGAGTTCTACGACCGGTTCGGCAATATCGACGGCAACGCCGTGATGATCGGAAGCGACGAAGGGGTCGATGCCATCTGGGATCAGCTCGCCCCAGTCATAACCACCGAACCGATCTCGGCTGTGCCGGAGACATCGTTCACTGCGGCAAATGGGCAAGAGATCGACTTGGTTCGAGTCGAAGGAATCCTCGTCAACGCAGATATCTCCGATGCGGTCGGCGAGATGATCGCTCATGCTCGACTGGACGGAATTGAGCTCACGGGATGGGGATGGCGAAGCCACGAACGACAGATAGAGCTACGAATCCAGAACTGCGCAGACCCCTTTACGACGCCGTCCTCACAATGCAGCCCACCGACGGCCACCCCCGGACACTCGCGTCATGAGGTTGGTTTGGCGATCGACTTCCACATCGACGGCAGTGTGATCACGACCGGAGACCCGGTGTTTACCTGGCTTGAAGAACACGCCGCCACCTACGGACTGTTCAACCTGCCGTCCGAACCATGGCACTGGTCGGTCGACGGCCGTTAGCCGGTCCAAGGAACGTCCCATGCTTCCGATTTGAATCCCTGATCCTGACAACACAGGACGCGCCTGTGAAAGACTATGGAGCAGGCGAAGGGCAGCGGGCCCGGCCGGGACGGGGAGCGGGGAATGCCAGCATTCGAAGGGTTAGACGTCTTGTCCTTCTTCACCCTGGATCAGCGAGCGCGTCTTCTCGCCGTAGCGCGAGATGTGACGTTCGAACCCGGTCGTCGCGGGTATCAGAGCTAGCTCGTGAAAGTTGAACTAGGCGATATTCATGAAGCTCTCGCTCGCTGTGTCGGGTTCCGTCAGCTCGCATCCGACGAGCGCGAGCAACTTGCGTCCACTGCCCAACTGACCGAATGGTCGCCCGGTGAGACCCTCGTTCGGCTGGGCGAGCAGCCCGACCAAGCGTATGTCTTGATCGGCGGCTATTTCGACGCACGCGATGGGCGTGGCGAATCACTTGCCTTGCTCCGATCCGGTGATGTTGTAGGTGAGGCGCATCTGCTTCTGCCGGGGCCAGCCACTGCTGACGTAGTGGCCATAACGCACGGTACGGCTCTGGCAGTCGACGCGGCTGCGGCGCGGGCCGCAATGATGGAGTCGCCGTCGGCGACGCTCGACCTTGCTTCCCTAACGGTCGAGCGAACTCGACGTAGTCGACTCCGCTCGTTGCAGAGGCCTCAGGTTGTTGGCGTGTCAGGAAGCGACGCTCATCGTGAGGGCGCTCAGCGCCTCGTGGCCGCTCTCCGTGAGGTCGGCCTTGAGGTGATCGAGGCTCCCTCTCAGCCGGTCGACACCCTGGTCGTCGTGGGTCAACCCGGGAACCCAACCCACGCAACTCGGCGACTGCAAATAAACGGTAGCCGTGGCACGCTGATTGATGATGCGATTCATATGCGAATTTCGCGGTGGCAAGCCGAGGACGTAGCGCGCCTCGTCAGGCTGGTGAACGGCGGCGCCCGAATCGCTGTCTTTAGTGGTGGCGGAGTCCGCGCCGCAGCTCATGTCGGGATCCTCGCGGAGTTGCGCAAGGCCGGGATCGAGTTCGACGCCTCAATAGGGGTCAGTGCCGGAGGGATAGGTGCGCTGAGCGTCGGCTTTCAGATCGACGCTGATGCGATGGAACAGCTTGGCCATGAATGGGCGAGCGGTCTTCGCTTAACACGTGACTTTGGCCCGACAGGCCATGGATTCTTTACCGGTCGAAGTCTGACCGAGTCATGTCGAGCGCAGATTGGTGACAGGCGTCTAGAAGATGCCGAACGGCCGTGCATCTTGGTCGCTGCCGATGTGGGTGCCCGTCGCCAATACCTATGGACGAAGGGTCCCGCATGGCTTGCGCTCCGATCAAGTGCTTCGATCCCCGGACTCTTTCCGCCCGTTCGATATGACGGCCGGCTTCTCGTGGACGGAGGGGTTATCGACAATTTGCCGACCACGCTTCCACACAGAATGTTTCCCGAACCCGAGGTCTTCGCGATGGACGTCGGCACCGCTGCCGGGGTGACCGCCGATGGGTTTAGCGAAGATGGAATCGCGAGCCGCCGTAATGTTGTCGCCGAGATCCCTCAGTTGCTCAATCTTCTTGGAGGTATGGTCACCCAACCGCCTGCTTCTCCAAATTGCGCCCACCTCTTCCGCCCAGACGTTGGCGGGATTTCGATCCTTGGCCGTGGGAGTTACGATGATGCGGTCGCTGCTGGCCGCCGTTGCGCCAAGGAATGGCTATCGGAAACGGTGACGTTGGATCGCAAACATTGATTTGGTTGGGGCACCGCATCGTCCACGACCTAGAGCGACCAGAGTTGTTTCATGCTCCCTCCATTTATTGACATCGACACCCTGAGCACCTTGCTCGATGCATCGGATTCAGGGGTGGTCGTTTGTGACTGCCGCGCGTACCTCGACGACCGGGAGGGAGCTGACGCCTACCGCGCTGGCCACATCCCCGGCGCTCGATTCATCGACTTGGAGACTCTCGTCTCGGGACCGGTGGAGGTGGGCTCAGGGAAGGGTCGCCATCCATTGCCTGACCCGGTTATGTTCGCTGAGGGGCTAGGCCGTGCCGGTATCGGACCTGATGTAACCGTGATCGCCTACGACGATGTCGGGGGAGCGATTGCGTCCCGGTTTGTGTGGATGTTGCGGGCACTCGGTCAGAACGCTGCCGTTCTCGATGGTGGGATCGCCGCTTGGGGCGAACCGCTCGAGACGGGCGAGGCGAGGTTCGAACCGGTCGAGAGCCATGTGCGACAACTGCCTCACGATGCGTTTGCGGATGCTGAGCAGGTCGCGGCGGCGATCGAGAACGGCAGGCTGGTCGTCGACAGCCGAGGCGCTGACCGTTACGCCGGGCACGTTGAACCCATCGACCCGATTGCCGGCCACATACCCGGTGCGATCAACCTTCCCTTTGCCGAGAATCTCGAGGAAGGCGCGCTGCGCTCGATCGAGGCGCTGGAGGTTCGCTTCGAAGCAGCCGGAGTCAGCGGGGACACCATCTTCTATTGCGGTTCTGGCGTTACGGCCTGTCACAACCTCCTCGCCGCTGAAGCAGCAGGACTCGGCAAGGCAAAGCTCTACGTCGGCAGTTGGAGCGGCTGGCTCGATCGACCCGCCCCGCCGATCGAGGTCAGTGCAGACGGCGCGATCGCACAGACTGCCCCGCAACAGGCCCATTTCAGCGGCAATGTCGAACTCGTGCAGGGCGACATCCAGATGCGCGCTGATGAACTGA
>CAZLWE010000044.1:20431-28759 GCA_964562985.1 uncultured Acidimicrobiales bacterium | reverse complement strand
CGCAGTTACACCGCTCACAAGCTTTGGCTCCGCGTCAACGATCACGGCGTATCTTGAGGTCCGTCTCGACACGGTCGTTAATGGTGAAGCTCCGGAGGCCACCTTGTATCGACTGCCGGAGCCCGAAGCAGCCAACACGACGCTCGAGAACACCATTCGAGTGCTCTACGGCCAAGACTTGGCGGAGGCCGATCGCATCTACGAGGTGACCCCAGCGGAATCGGGTGTCAGCCGAATCACGATCGGTCGTGAAGATCAGGTGCGGTTCGTGGCTCGAAGCGAGACCAATATTGCCAGCGGTGAGCTCACTGGTGAGATCTGTGTTGAGTCACGTACTGGCCTGGACCTTGACTGCTCGCAGTTACGCGAAGATCCACGGCCCCTCGGCACGCTCGTTCGAGCGAACGGCGCGCCGAGTAGCCAGAGCGACGATGCTCCGGTCGGTTCACTCCAAGATGTCCCGTTGGACGACCTATTGGCAGAGATCGAAAGGCGCGTGAACCAGTAGCCGTCGACGTCGGGTTCCGGTGCCTATGACGTGGCGCTGGCGCTCGCGAGCGACTACAAAAGGGCGATGAGTGACAAGCCTGATCCCTTTAGCGCCCCGTTCGGCACGCTCTTTGGCGACCACATGGCGGTGGCCCACTATGACGAGGGTGCGTACACCTACGAGGGCCCCCAGCCGCTGGAGAACTTCTCACTACACCCCGCCACTCACGTGTTGCACTATGCGAGCGAGTGCTTCGAAGGGCTAAAGGCGCATCGTCAGGTCGATGGGTCCGTTGCGATCTTCCGCATGGAGGATTCGGTGCAGCGGATGTTGCTGAGCATCGCCAAGCTTCGTATGACGCCGCCCAGCGCTGATCTGCTGCGACAGCTCGTCATCGACGCCACGACGGCGAATGCGTCGTTCGCGCCGGACCCTCCTGGTTCGCTCTATATCCGTCCAACGTGCATCGGCACTTCGCCTAACATCGGCGCTGCGGCGAGCCCGAGTGCTCAGGGGCTCTTGTACGTCATCAACTCGCCAGTTGGTGATTACTTTGCCGGCGGCATCCGACCGCTGTCGATCTATATCGAGACCGATACCCCCCGCACCACGCCGCAGTTCGGATCGGTCAAGAGCGGTGCTAACTACGTCATGGCCCTCGGGCCGACGCTCGATGCCAAACGGGACCACGTCGCCGACCAGGTCCTCTTCGCCAGCGGCGACGACGTCACCGAGACCGGCGCATCGAACTTCTTCCTCGCCGACGAAGAGCGCATCATCACGCGCAACTTGGACGACTCATTCCTGCACGGCATCACCCGCAAGTCGATCATCCAGATCGCACAGGATCTCGGAATGGAGGTCGAAGAACGCAGCATTCCGGTCGCGGAGCTTAAGGCCTGGGCTGAGCACGGCGAGATGTTCCTTTCGGGAACCGCCGCGGTCATCGCTCCGGTCGGCAAGGTCATCGCCCATGGCGAAGCGATCGAAGTGCGGGACGGGCAACCCGGCCCGATAACGCTGAGACTGCGCGAAGCGCTTACCGACGTCCAAACCGGAAAGTCCGAGGACGTGCACGGTTGGCTCACTCCGCTTGACGCCCGCTAGGGCTTAACGGCGAGAACCAAACCTTCGGTAAGCACGAAGACGGCGTTTGCTTCGGTGGTGCCGCTCGGCTGTAGGAAGGCGCCGATGTCGTCGTCGGCGTCGAGCAGGTCGGCGAGGAGGCCGGGCCGAAGTTCGTCGGGAACGCTCATGTTGTTGACCCAGTTCGCAAACGACATCTTCTTTGGTGCGGTTTCCGTCAGGGTTACATGCAATTCAGCACTCTCGCAGAGCCCTACCCACTCATTGACCGATAGCGCTTGGACATGGCTTGGGTCCCGGATCTTCTCCCACGCGTTGTAAGCGTCGGCAATTTGCGAGTCGCGCGGAACGATGTTGTCGACCAGCACAAAGACTCCGCCGGGCGTGAGCACTCGAGCGACTTCGGCGATGAAGCGGTCCGGGTTGGGAAAGTGATGTGGCGCGATCCGACAGGTCACAAGATCGAATTCCCCATCAGGGAAGGGAAGAGCTTCAGCATCGGCTTGGTGGACGATCACGTTGTCGTGTCCGAGTTCTTGGGCTCGTGCTCTGCAGAGCTCGACCATCTCCGGGGTGAGATCCGTGGCGGTCATTTCTAAGACGTGGGGAGCGAAGGCGAAGGCCGTATGCCCGGCAGCCGTCGCGATATCGAGGCCGCGCCATCCCGCTTTTGGCGCGGCGAGCTCGACCATTCGATCGAGACTGGCACCTTTCGCATGCACGGGACTGCTCGCATAGTTGGCGGCGTTCGCCCCGAATTGTGCTTGGTTGAGCGACTTTGCGTGCTCTGACGAAGATGTGGTCATTGGACCTCCGTGTACTTGACCGTAGCTTGGGCAGTATGAGTGGACACTTCCTCACCGCTGACGGACCGATCGAGATTCCGAAAAGGGTTCTTGTCGTCGTGGCGCACCCCGACGACATCGACTTTGGCATCGCGGGCACCGTCGACCAATTGAGCAAAGCAGGAAGCCACGTCGCGTATTGCTTGGTGACCTCCGGGGAGGCGGGGGAGGACGACATGACGGTCGACGCCACCGAACTTGCCGCTATGCGCGAGGCCGAACAAACCGCCGCCGCCGCCGAGGTTGGCGTGAGCGATCTCCATTGGTTGCATCACCCAGACGGCATGGTCGAGAACAACCTCAAGCTGCGCTGCGATATCTCGCGGATCATTCGCATCGAGAAGCCTGACGTGGTCATTACCCAAGCGCCGTATCGCCGGTTCGACAGCACCTACGGCAGTCACCCCGACCACACCGAAACCGGCGAGGCGACGATCCGCGCCGTGTACCCAGACGCTCGCAACCCGCGGTCCTTCACCGCCGAGTTACTCGACCAGGGATATGAACCGCACGCGGTGCCACACATGTGGATCTCCGCGGTGGAGCAGGACTTGTTTGTCGACATCAACGACTCCTTTGATGCGAAACTTCGGGCACTGCGATCCCACGAATCCCAAGTCGCCAAGCGAGATGTGGAGTGGGATCTGGAGAAGCTGATGCGTGAGTGGGGTGAGCGCCACGCGCGAATCGCCGCCGACGCTGGCATCGAACACTTCGACAACAACGAACCGGGCGACTCAGCGAATCGACTCGCGGAGTCCTACCGAATTCTCGACTGCGCGTAGAAGCTAGAAGTCGAGCAGCGAGCCAGCGTTAAACCCGCGAGCGTCTTGCTTGAGTGCGGTATCGACGGTGACTGCCGAGGCGAACACCATCTGACGGAATGGATCTGGTAAGTCTTCGTGGACGTGCAGGACGTAGTTGTCCGCTGTGGTGAAGGTGGTCTTTAAGAGCCCTTCGAACGTCTTGGTGATTCGCGCTACCTCGCGGTCATGGGCGTCTTTGATGGAGAAGTTCCACGCACGCCAATTCTCGGCGAAGATGCCGCCGACTACTTCACCATTGACCATGTAGTTAAATCGAATCTTGCCCAACCAATTCTGCTGAGCGATCTCACCGATCTCATCGCCAAGGTCGTTCGTCACGATGACGCGGGACTTCACGAACTTCGCCGGTCGGGTAAGACTAAGCCGGACGTTACCGGCGGCGTCGACCACCTGGTACTTGTGGGTGAAGTACTGGTCCCAGTTGCCAACGAAACGAAGGACCTTCTTTAGCTTGCTCTGGCCAACTTGGCGGACCGCGCCGACCTGGGCTCCGGTCGAATCAAAGAGCGCGAACTCGGTATTGACTTCGATCAGCTTGGTCTTTTGGTTGACGACCAACACCCGCTGTTCGAGAAGGTCGGAAGCCGATTGGTTGTTTACCGAGTCGGCGGTGAGCGATATCGGGGACGCTGTTTCGGATCCGGAGGCCGGCGGTGGCGGGGCGGTGGGTGGTGGAGGAGTACTGTCGGCGTCGTCTCGAACCGCGTCTTGAGGCGGCCCTGCGACCGTACGAGGTGTGGCCTTGTCGATCTGCCGTTGGATCTTTTCGGGTGCTACCGGGATCGACACCTCTTTGGCGGGACCGAGCGAATCGACCGCCTGGCGGCCGTGCGACGACACGTTCTCCATCCAGCCCATTCCATCCCACCAACGATGCTCGTGTCGGCCAGCCGGATCGGGATACCAGCCTGGCTCTGGTTGATGGGTCATATCGCCGCCACTCATAGCTCTCTCCGATCGATGAGCGTGTCGGCGCGATCCGACACATCAACATCATCCCATGCATACAGGTCAGAACCACATCTGTTGCACCTGTGCCGAGATAGCCCGGTCTCGACCGCTGACCTACGACGGGCTAGCTTCGTCGAATGCGGGGGAACGGGATCTCAGCGAGACAGCTGTCGATTTCTGACGTCGTACGAGAGGTTGTTGCAGGGCTAGCTGCGTCAACGTTGCAGATCGGCCTTTCGATTTCGCTCGCGTTCATCGTGTTCGCTGGCCCTTTTCAACCCTTCCTTCCGCGTGGTATTGGCCTTGCCGTCGTCGGCACCGGACTCGCTGCGGCCTTTCTCGGGTTGCAGACTCGGATTCCTGGAGCGATCGGTAGCCAACAGGACACCCCTGCCGTCGTACTTGCAGCTGCTGCTACAGGCCTTTCAGCAGTCGACGCCGACCAGTTGGAAGACACGATTTTTGCCTTCGTGATGGTGGTCGGAGTGGTGACCGGTCTTACGTTCATTGCCGTCGGCCGATTTGGATTGGCGACCGCCGTACGGTCACTGCCATTTCCCGTCATTAGTGGATTTCTGGCAGGCACCGGATGGATTCTCGCCCGAGCCGGGGTGGAGATCATGGTGGGCGGGGAGTTGGAGTGGAGCGACGTGCCCGGCCTGTTCGCCTTGGAGCAATTTCGCCTGTGGCTCCCCGGCCTCGCCCTCGCTGCTGTGGTCGTGACCTTTGGGTCTCGCTTTGGGCGCGGCCTTCTCTTCCCCCTCGGACTTGTGTCGCTGCTCATCGGCGTACATGTCGTTGGCGCTATTGGATGGTCTCTCGATGCGCTTCGAGATAACGGCTGGCTGCTCGGACCGTTTCCCGAGGCCCAACGTTGGTCCCCCGTAGGACCATCTGAATTGCTCGGTGCCGACTGGTCTGCAATTGCGGGTCAAGCCATCCCAGCACTGGGTGTCGTTGGTGTCGCTCTCATTTCGATGATGCTCAACGTCGCGGGCCTCGAGGTGCAGCTTGGCGAGGACGTCGAAGTAGAGAACGAAGCGACCCGGGCCGGCATCGGCGCCATCCTCGTCGGTGCGCTCTCTGGATACCCCGCGTACCACCTGATTTCGGGCACGGTGATGGCGCGGGCGATCGGTAGCCGAACCCCCATCGCTGCCTTCACAATCCTCGCCGCGTGCCTTGGTGTAGTGGTCGCCGGAATTGATGTTGTAGCACTCATCCCGAGAGCTGTGGTTGGCGGGGTATTGGTGACGGTGGGTCTGTCGATGCTCGTTGATTGGGTGGAGCAGCTTCGAAGCCGGTTGCGCCTCATCGACGGATTCTTGTCGGTTTTGATCCTCGGATCGATCATCGCATTCGGGGTGCTCGCTGGCATCGGTGTGGGTCTATTGGCGGCGGTGGTCGGCTTTGTTTTCAGTTACAGCCGAGTCGATCCCGTGCGGCAGATCCATCGGCTGGAGACATCGCGTAGCGCTGTCGACCGGTCAACTGGGGAACGAGAAGTCCTCGTGGAGCAAAACGGTCGGGTCGTCGCAATCGAGCTGACAGGCTTCCTCTTTTTCGGATCGATTCGCCGAGTGACCGATCTGATTACTCCTATGCTCGAAGGCGGTGACCTCACGCACCTTGTGCTCGATCTAACAGGCACCAGCGGGCTGGACGTTTCTGTGGTGCAGGGTTTGCAAAGCATTCAACGTCGAACAGATCGCCGTGGCGTGGAAGTCCATTGGGCGGGACTGACCGAGGTCCAAGCGCATGCGTTGGTCCGCGGTGGGCTTCGGGCCGAGCACACTCACCTCGATCTCGATCATGCCCTCGAATCGATGGAGGAGCTGATACTCAGCGAGTTGGAGGAGAGGCCTGATATCGACCTGTCGATGCTCGAGATGTTGGAGGATCATTGCACTCGCATCGAACTGCAGGCCGGGACGGTCGTGATGGAGCCGAATTCAGAGTCGGGCGGTGACCTGTTTGTTGTTGAGTCTGGTTCGCTGACCGCATGGGGATTTGGCGACGATGGGGAACGGGTACGGTTCCGTCGTTTTACAAGGGGCTCAGTAGTCGGGGAAGTGGGCTTCCTCGCAGGAACCGAACGAACCGCGACGGTCATCACCGACGACGCCTGCGTGGTCCTGCAACTGTCAACCTCTACGTGGGAGTCTCTGCGCCAGACTGACCCAGACTTTGTGTTTGCGGTCCAAACGGCGCTTTCGGCTCGGGTTGCCGAACGTCTGGCTCACACTTCGTCAGCGTATCGCCGGTTGGTTCGGGGCTCACAGTGAGTCGAACCACGGAGAGCCCCCGCGTTCGTCAAGACCTTCCGAGCGGCCAAATCACCTTCCTGTTCACCGACCTCGAAGGTAGTTCTGCCGCGTGGGAACGCCGACCCGAATCCGCGCGCACGGCGCTGCGCTACCACGACCGTGTGGCCAACGACTTAGTCGGTCGCCACGACGGAATCGTCATCAACCACACGGGTGATGGCATCAAGGCCGTATTCACGTCGTCTTCCCAAGCGCTCTCCGCGGCCTATGGAATGCAACGTCACTTCCAGGAGGACCTCTGGGATGACGTGGAGCGGATGCGTGTGCGAATTGGCCTTCACTCGGGGGTTTCTACTCCCGATGGTGAGGACTACTACGGGAGTGTGATCAACCGTGCCGCCCGCGTCGCAGAAATTGCGAACGGCGATCAGATTGCGGTCACCGAGGTAATCGTGGATTCCAACGCCCACGTGCACGACAGCGGTGTTCGGTTCGAGGACTGTGGGCAAATACAACTCAAGGGATGCGGGCGCGAGCGCATCTACCTCGTAGCGGCAGACGACCTGATAAACGACGATCGCCCCTTGCGCAGCCGTCAAGCGCTTGCCGGTAGCGGTCTGCCGCCCGAAGGCGGGCGCCTGATCGGACGGCAACCGGAGATCGAGCGGGTAGCGGGCTTTCTGGCGGATCGTCGGCTTGTGTCGATCATCGGACTTGGAGGGATGGGAAAGACTCGTCTCGCAATCGCCGCGGCTCGTGATCAAGCCGACCGGTTTGTAGATGGGGTGGTTTATTGTCCGCTTGGGTCGATTGCCGCCGCTGGAATCGATCCTGACGCAAGCGTCCTGGCAGCACTTGCAGAAGCGCTAGGAGCGCGGCGACAGCCGGACCAGGACCTCCTTTCGAGCATCGTCAATTTCGTGAAGGAGCGCGATGTTCTCATCGTGTTCGACAACTGTGAGCACGTGAAGCCGGCTGTTGCGCCCGTTATCGAACGGTTACTCGCTATCGACGGCCCGACGATTTTGGTGACCTCGCGTAAACCGATGGGCTTGGTGGGGGAACAGCGCGTAAACCTGGAGCCGCTCGCTGTCGATTCCGACGCGGTCGAGCTACTTACCGAGCGAGCGTTTGAGCGTGACCCAGGGTTTGACGCCAACGAGCACAACAAAGCGCTGCTCGCGATCGCGCGCTACCTCGACGGCATTCCGCTCGCATTGGAACTTGCTGCGGCACGACTACGACTTCTCACACCAGAACGATTGCTCGAAGGGTTGCAGGGTGGGCTTGGTGTCTTGGGGGTCGACGCGACATCGAAGCGCTCTGGTCTCCAAGCCGTTCTTGCCTGGAGTTTCGAGCAACTCAACGGAGTGCAACAGTCTGTCCTCGAAGGCCTGAGTGTCTTCGTTGGAGGTTTCACGCTTGAGGCTGCGGCTGTCGTGCTGTCGATCGAGGACGAGATCACACTTCTCGACGATCTAGCGCAGCTCATCGACCTATCCCTCGTCAAGACCCAACCTGGGCAAGGCGAGATGACGTTCTCTGTCCTCGAAACAATTCGTCAGTTCGGGGTTTCACAGCTCGAACAACGAAGCCCCGACTTGTTGGCTCAGCGCCAGAGTGCCCACGCCCACTTTTATGCGGCGCTTGCGGCACGATGCGGGCGAGATCTGATGACCGCCCGTGAGGCTGAAGTATGGGCCCGCATCGATGTCAGCAGCAGCAACATCCGGGTCGGTTTCGACCACCTGGTACGTGCCGGAGAACTGGATGCGGCAGCGGCGATAGTGGTTGATCTGGCGTGGTTTTCCACGTTCGCGATGCGTATGGAGTTCTTTGGCTGGGCGCGCGAGCTTCTCGAA
>CAZLWE010000044.1:0-20331 GCA_964562985.1 uncultured Acidimicrobiales bacterium | reverse complement strand
TTTTCGCTCTGCCTTCGCGCCCCCAGCAAAGAAGCGGTCCGCATGGCCGAGCATGCGCTCGCCGAAGCGAACGAAACGGGAAGCGCGAGTGCGCTAACCGTTGGCTACTGGGCCCAAGCGGTTGCCAACTTGATCATTAACTGGTCGACCACGGACGAGGCCGTTCGCAGTGGGCTCGCTATGGCCGAGTCGCTTTCGAGAAATCACCTCATGAGCCATTTGATCAACGGGCTGACCGTCCATTTCTCGGCGCTAACCGGACCCGTCGAAGAGGCGGCAGAAATAGCCGCGAGGGAGATTCGGGCAACGATGGGTCGGCACTATCTCGTCGGGGCGAGTCATCTCTTGGGAGCAGCATCGGTGATCTTGTGCCGAGCCGGTCGAGTCAACGATGGGGCTGCCCTCCTCGGAGCGATGATGAGCCAGGGACACCGTCCTCGCCGAGAGGTTCGTGAGGCCGTTGAAGCCGCCATCGGCGGTGACACCGATGCATTTACGGCCGGGCACGGCTGGTCCATCAACCAGGCAGGAGCACAGGCGACCGAGTGGCTTGACGAATTGGCGGGCTCGGGTGGGGCAGAGGCACCCTAGAGCCGCGCTGCCAGGAGCCATAGTTGCCCGTGCTAGATTGCGCCGATGAAGCGCGGGGGCGGTCAGGGAGCTATTCGTGGGGGGCCGTTACAGCGTCTCGTGCTCGGCCACTTCCTTGTCGCTGCGGCTGAGTGGGCGGTGTACATCGGCGCGTTTGTCTATGCCTTCCAACAAGGTGGGACAGCGGCAACTGGTGTCGCGTCGATCTGTTTGCTGGCTGTCACGGTCGTGTCATCTCCAATCGCTGGGTATGCGGCTGCGCGATGGCAGCCAAACATTGTTCGTCTGGGCTCTTTCCTCGGCCAATCAGCCGGCTTCCTTCTTGCCGGCGTAGCGGCGATTTTGGGCGGGCCGCTGTGGATCGTCTTGTTTGGTGCGGCGGCTTCGCTGGCCGCGTTTCGGGTGCTACGTCCGGCTCAAGCCGTGCTCATGCCCTTGCTTTGTGAACGCCCGGCACAACTCTCAACGGCGAATTTATGGATTGGTCATTCCGACAGTTCTGCGGCGTTTTTTGGTCCCTTGGCTTCGACAGGGTTGATCGCCATCGGTGGGCCAGGCGCGGTATTTGTTGGTTTTGCGATAGCGCTGATCGGTGCGGCAGGGTTGCAAGCCGTGGACCACGCTCGCGGTCGGTCGGCGAGAATGGCGGCCGCGCGTCCAGCCTCGTTGCGGTCTACGGTCGTCGCGCCTTTCCGTCAGCTCCGCTCGCGTGGCGGGCTTCTTTCCCTTGTTGGGCTCATTGCGTTTCAATATGGCCTAGTCGGTGCGCTTGACATTTTGTTCGTGGTCATCACCCTCGACACCCTCGGTCTCGAAGCGACATCATCGAGTCTTCTCACCACCGCCTTTGGGGCGGGCGCTGTGGGAGCAGTGGCACTCAGTTCGTTTGCACACCGAACCAATCGTCTCGCTGCCATGCTGTCGGCTGGCCTGGTGATCTGTGCCGTGGTGATCGGGCTGCTCGCGGTTGCCTTGTCCGGTTCGTCTGCGTCGATCGCACCGCTCTTTGTCGGATTGCCGATTCTCGGAGCAGCTCGCTTTACGGTGGTCGTTGTATCGAGGGCCCTCTTGCAGCGGTCCGCTGATGACGACACCGTTGCTGGGGTATTCGTGTTGCAGGAACTTGGTTCGGGCGTTGGGATTCTTGCAGGTTCGATCACGGCGCAACTGACCCTTGCCGTGTCAGGACCTACCCTCACCCTGGCGGTGTTTGCCGCAATGTATGGGTTGGTAGCGTTCGCAACGTGGCGTTCGCTGCGGATGGCCGAGTCGAGTGCGTCGGTGCCACTGGTGGAGATTGGCCTTCTACGACAGGTTCCCGCGTTTGCCCCCCTCCCTCCGATGACGCTGGAAGCGGTGGCGCGTCACGCAGAACTCGTCGAGGTTGGCTCAACCTCTGAAGTGGTGCGCCAGGGTGAGACCGGCGATCGGTTCTACGTGGTGATGACCGGTGCCTGCGCAGTGTTGATGGACGGTAATTTTGTTCGGACAGTCGAACGCGGGAACTCGTTCGGCGAGGTTGCACTGCTCGCTGACGTCCCGAGAACAGCGACTGTGGTAGCGACGCAGGAAACAACGTTGTTGGCCATTACCCAGGAGCCGTTTCTACGAGCCGTCTCGGCCGACAACTCCGCTCGCGTCACGATGTGGCGAGGTGTTTCGGAGATGGACTTTGGCGACCAGATTGTAGAGATTCCGAATCTGGATGGGCCCGAAAGCAACACGAGGAGTTAGAAGCGATGCGGGGCGAGGAAGAGGTCGGGGCAAGCCCGAGCGTTGAAGATCTGTTCGCCTTTGACCTGTGCTGTCTTGCCTACCAGGTGTACAACCAGTCGCTCATATGGCCGCTGGACCCGTTCTTTGAGGAGTGGACGCGGCCGGGATCGAGTCGGCGACCAAACGCCATGCAACTGGTGCACGAAGCGGTAGCGGGTAAGAACTGGTTACGCGGCCCGGGATCGGTTCGCGATTGGGACACGAATACCGAACTCGACCCGGTGATAACCGACTATCGGCGGATCGACCCGACTCGCCCGGTGATCACGAACGATGGCAGCAAGCACCGGCTCTTGGCAGCGCACGGCTCGCTAACCGAACGCTTGCGAGAGACGGTTGTGTGTGAGTACCGCGATCAGCGCAGCGGCAGACCGATCGACCCTCACTTCAGTTCACGCATCACCCATGACTCGGCCGCACCCGACACGCTCTATCCGTTTGAGGGCGGTACGGGTTCCTACGACGGCAAACCTCACGCCTGGAGCCTGTTAGGAATCATCCTCGATCGGTCGACGGCAAAAGGTTACGAGGTGCACATCGCGTTTCGGGGAAGCCAAAGCGGTGATGCGTATCGGGCTGCGTACCAAGGCTTCGTGACCGAGGCGGGCAACCCGGATTGGGTTACCGATATGGAGTTCTTGCAGACGGTTGAGGATCACCGGATTTCACCGGTTGGATTGGTGACGCGCGGCTTGCGGGACTCGATCCTGTCGTCGATGGGAACGATTGTCCACTGCCTCGATGACGTTGCCGTCCGGCGGGGAGCGCCACCCGCGTCGATTCACGTAACGGGACACAGTTTGGGCGGAGCGCTGGCTGTTCAGCTTGGTGCCGCGCTATCGCTGGGTTCCTTACGTCAAGCGCTTCCTGAATCGCTGCGTGACTGGCCCCTCGATGGTATTTGCGTGACCTCATTTGGCGCGCAAAAGTCTGGTGATACGGCCTTTGCCAACGCGTTCAACTCTCGCATAGACGCCCGCCGTGTGTGGATTCACGGCGACCCCATTCCCGAGTTCCCCGACAACGAACATGTCGGGCTGGCAGTGCGGATGGAGAACGGCCGAATCGGCACGATCAACCACGAACCGTCGGTGACTCGACGCACGCTCATCGGCGAATTGGCATGGCAGAACACCGCCGTGGGTGAAGACGTTGCTGACTTTGAGCCGTGGCGCGACTTCGCTGACCTGGGAACAGCGCTCGCCGCCGTCGCCCAGGACGGCTTTGATCTTGACGAGTTGTTCGCGGTCAACGACGACGAGGACGCATTATTGGTATCGGTGGCGGCCAACGTCGTGGACCGTGGTTCTTCCTACAAGTTCCCATTCACGAAACCTGCTCCAGAACGGGTGCGTCGTCGCAAACGACTGTTGTCGGTGATGAGCAGATCCGCGAGCTCAATCGACGAGCTCGTTCGCCACGTTCGCGACATCCGCGGTGTCCAGCCTGGATCAACCGAAGAGTACCTTCGACGGTGGTTCATCGTCCGTGAGGCTTCCAAGAACGGGTTTGCGCTCGACGCGCTTCTCGCGAGCGACGTCTTGGCCGCGGGACTTGGAACCTATCGACGGCAACCACCAGCCTCGAATGATGGATCGAGACCGGTCGCTCTCGCAAGTGGGCCTCCGGTCGACGGCTTCGACGAGTTCAAGGTGAAGGCGATTGTGGCGATGCGTCAGATCCACCGCCGTACCGTCGCCGGAGGGGACGAGTCGGGATATCGACGCCGGGTACCGCCGGTGAGCGGGATGCCGAAGGTCGTTCGGGCCTGTGGCCACTACGACGGGTTGGAGTGGCTGCCGAAGGAGCTGATGGTTCCCGAGACAATTCCGGCGGAAGCGCAGTTGCGGGTTTCTTACAAGGCGAAGTACTACGGGCTGGGCAAGCTCGGATTCTTCGGATACTCGAAGTTGCCGATCCGACGAGATGTCCCTTGGTTACCGGAAAACCCGTGGAGCACGTCGTTTGGCCCACCCGAAGACGGCTGGTCGAACCCCACCGATGATTCCACGTTTGTTCGGCTCCGGCTACAAGGCCCTAATCCATTCGATCTTCGCAAGACCGATGACGGCTTCATCTTGGACTTCGAGGACCTCTTCGACGGGGTCCTTCCCCGAGTCGTTGCTCGTTTCGACGTAATAGATGGCCATCTCCGGCCCCGCCAGATCGATGTCGGCCGCTTCACCCATCGTCCCGGCGACACCACGTGGGAGAGGGCCAAGAGAGTAGTGAACGCCGCCGATATTCGAGTGGTGCCGTTTCTGCGCCATCTACTCGAGGTGCACTTTATTGTTGGGGGCGCGTTTGCTTTGAGCGCATACAGCCTTCCAACCTGGCATCCGCTTCGACCGTTCATGCACTTCTTCAGCTACGGGACTTTGCAGGTCAACGATTACGCCTATCAAGCCTTTTTCACGCCGACTAGTTACTTCGTGGCTTCGGGTTTCATCAACAGTGATGTTGCATCGACCCTGTTCCACAATCGTCTCTCCGCGTTCAGCTTCGATTCATGGAACCCGATGCGCGACATCGAGGCCCGCGGCCTCGACGAAATTGTCGACCACCCTTATGTGCACGACGCCAAGCTGGCCTGGCCGCACTTCACCGAGATGATCGAGGGCTACTTGGATGTGCTCGGGCTAGACGACGAAGCGGTTCGTAGCGATGACCATCTCGATATTTGGTACCGCACACTCGGTACGCTCATTCCCAACTTTGACGCTCGCTCCGACCTGCTCGACCGGAGTCGTCTCGTCGATGTGCTCGCGTCGTTCCTATACAACAACGTGATGCACGAAGTGTGTGGCGACCTCTCGCCAATCTTGGACTCTGACGACCCTGACGATAAGGCGATCACCAATTTGGCCCGCTTGGGCGAAGCCGTTGGTGATGGGCGCCTAGAGCGTCCGATTCCTGCGCCGACGATGAATGACGTGTTCTTGATGGATCAGGCAAGCGATGCCAGCCGCTTCAACGTCGGAGGGAACAACCTGTTGAATCTCACGCCCGAGCGGTGGATCGACGAGCCGCGCTTGGCACGCGCCGTGAGCGGCCTGCAAAAAAGTTTGCGCGAGCTAGATCATGAACTTGATGCGCACAACGAGGAGCGTGCGGTTCGCTTCGGGCGAATGCAGCCTCGCCATTGGGAAGCATCGATCAGCTTTTAGCGTTACGTCGTTTTGTGATCGTTGGGGTCGTGGACGTGGCGGAAGAAGAGCCGGTCGCCTCCATCGCTCGACACGAAGTTGGTCGTGATCTGAAGCGAACCGATCGGATGATGTTTGGAACCGACCACACCCTCGATCTCATAGATCGTTGTGCCGGGTTCTAGGTCGCCCAGTACTAGGCGGAAGTCGACGCCCTGTCGGTCGGTGAAGGCGGTCTTGGCTATCGGTGTTGGTCGGAAGATCAACCGATCCGGGCCAAGGGCTGATGCGACCGGGGAGCCATCGGCACGTTGGTTGACGAGGTGATCACAGATCATTCGTCTCGGTTGACGGGAGACCCGGTTAAAAAAGAACGACATAAGCTTTTGAGGTGCGCGTAACTCGTCGTGTGTGTCCGACAAGTCGTTGGTGAAGTCGTTGGTGAAAAGGTTGAAATCACGACCTTGGCCTACGGTGTGATTCATCGCGAGCACATCGGCAGACGGTTTCGAGTCGATTAACAACTTGAGCGCCATCGCCGGGGTGTATGCAGCATCTCCGAAAACACGCGCAACTAGTGACATACGTATGACGCCGATCGCCCCGCCGGTGCTAGCCGAAAGGAGTCCGGTGAATGGAGAATCCTCCGATGGAACAAGGGTGACCTTCGCTACGGATCCATGGGCGTGAATCAGCTTGGGGCGCCCGGCTTCCATCAGGTCAGACGTCCGGGTGAGCGCCTTGTCCAATTCGCCTCGGCGCACGACAATTCCCGCTTCGGTGAGTGGCGCGGTTCGAAACGGGAGTGCGAGCCGAGGAAGGTCGGTGCGGTCGTGTTCGGTGCCGAGGATCAACCTCGACCATAACCAGTCGGCCTTCTTCGATGAAGACCACTCGACATAACCGTCGGGCTCTCGCATCGAAAGCGCATTTCGTGTCGACATCGCTACTGCTCCGCGGTGCCGGTTGGTGATGATCCCGCAATCATGGGTTCTTTCTACCTGCGGTCGGCGAGGAAGGGGAAGTCGCGGCGCACCTGTTCGACTCGCTCGAGGCTGACGTCGGCGTGGAGCACGACCGGTCCCGACTCAGCGGCATCGGCGACGATCTCGCCGAAGGGATCGATGATCATCGAGTCTCCGCAGTAACTGGCGTTTGGGTCATCGCCGGTTCGGTTGGCCGCGACCACCCACGCCTGGTTCTCGATGGCACGAGCTCGTAGCAGCGTTCTCCAGTGCTCACGACGGCTCGCAGGCCAGTTGGCGATGACGAGATAGCAGTCGGTGTCGTTGGCGAGTGCCCAAAAGTCGTCCGCGAAGCGCAGGTCAAAGCAGATGAACGGGCTGATGCGTAGGTCGCCTATGCGAATCGTCTTGGCGGTGGTGCCAGCGAGGTAACTCTTGTCTTCGCCGCTGAAGGTGAAGGGGTGGCGCTTGTTGTAGGTGTGTAGTTCTCCGTTTGGTCCGGCGAACACCATCCGGTTGTTTGGCCGTTCGGCGTAGGGCTCGAGAATCGGAATTGACCCCACAACCCATGCCCCAACCTCTGCTGCTTGAGAGATCAGGAACTGCGTGGACGGTCCGCCTTCAGGCTCGTTGGCATGATCGGTATTCATGGTGAAGCCCCACGAATATGTCTCGCTGAGCGCGATCAGTCCCGCCCCGGTCGCAGCGGCCTCGGCGATCTGGGGTTTGAGCGCCGCAAAGTTCGCCTCTGGGTCTTCCCAAATGATCTCGTGCTGCACCACCGCAATCTTCATGATCCCAGCGTGGCACATATCCTTGAGTCCATGGCCATCTCAACCATGACCCGTGCCTTGGGGGGAAATCCCTTATCGTGCCCGGCCTACCGACCTAGCGCGAGCTCGTTGTCGGAAACAACTAGAAAAGAATGTGTAGGGCGGTATTGCCCCGAAATGATGTAGCGGTCACCGTCTACTCATGGCTGGTGATACAGACGACACCGGATCGGACGAGATCGTCTCTGAAGACGACGTAATCGATCGACACGTTGGTGATCGTCGTGCGCCAAAGCGGCTGAGTCGTCGGTCGGTGGTCATCGGCGGTGTCGGCGTGGTGGGCCTCACGGTTGTGGGAGGAGTGGTTGTTGCGCGGAACCAAGACGCGATGGCGCCACCGCTTGATGATCTCGCGAGTAGCCAACCGGACGTGACGCAGGCGAGTAGCCAACCCGACGTAACCTTGCCGGTCGGTGAGTTTGACGAAGTCGATGGGATTAGCGCGTTCACGACACCGCTCGATGAGCAGTTTCTTATCGACGCGGCGTTCGAAAAGCCGCGAGTCGACCCCGAAACGTACACCCTGAGCATCGGCGGCCCATATGTGCGAAACCCGCTGACGTTGACCTATGACGATCTGCTCAACCACGAACACGTCACTCGCCAAGCGGCTTTGGTGTGTATATCCAACCCGGTCGGTGGTGATCTGGTTAGCAACATCGTGTGGACGGGAATCCCGTTGTCGTCGCTACTCGACGAGGCCGGTATCGACGATCCCATGAACCCTGATCGCCAAATCTTCCCACGAGGTGCTGACGGGTACCCCGGCGGGTTCCGCGCACCATTGGCCTACGACGGTCGAACAGCCATGGTCGCGCTGTTTCAGAACGGCGAGCCCCTCGATCGAGATCATGGGTTTCCGGCACGCCTCGTCGTTGCTGGCGACTACGCCCAAACCTCGGCCATCAAATGGCTCGAAAGTATCGAGGTCAACGACTTTTCCGAGGTCGACTCCTTCTGGGTACCTCGCGGTTGGGCGAAGGAAACGCCGGTCAAGATCTCCTCACGCATTGACACGATGTCCAACGTTGACCCCGTCGCTGGTACCCACACGATTGGCGGAGTGGCTTGGGCGCCCCCTCTCGGCATCGATCGAGTAGAGGTCAGCATTGCGAGGGCCGACGTTGTTCGTGAGGCCGGGAGTTTCGACAGTGTCACATGGCAAGACGCCGAGGTAGGTGCAACCGATTCGGATGAGACCTGGGTGCAGTGGGCGTTCGACTGGGAAGCGACTCCGGGTGAGTGGGTCATCCGCGTGCGGGCCACCGACAAGAGCGGCTTCACTCAACCAGCTGACCCGGTCGCTCCAGCTCCGGACGGCTCAGAGGGTCACCACACTACGCTCGTTCGAGTTCTGGCCTGATGCGCCGCTCGCCTGTGAGGTCAGGCCCAGGAGTAGCCAGCGACTGTGGTGTTGATGACCTGTCCGGTGAAACTGCGAGTGGCAGCCGTGCCGGCTATCCCATAGCAGACGTGCAGGGGGACGAGATGCTCCTCCCTGGGGTGGCAGAACCGAGCGGCCGGAGCTGATTCCCAATCCACCAGCTGAGTTTCACGGTCGCCTTCGTCGATATCGGCGACACATACCGATTCGAGCCACCGATCGAATTGCTTGGACTCAGGCGTGTCGCCGAACGCGTTCATGTTGTGGAAGCTCATGCCCGAACCGAGCACAAGCACGTCGTCGGCGATCGCCGGGGCGAGAGCGCGCCCGAGCTCGATATGACCCTTCGCGTCGAGGCCGTCGACCAGCGAGATCTGCACCACCGGGATTGACGCGTCGGAGTACATCAACATGAGCGGGATGAACATGCCATGGTCGAAGCCGCGTTCGTGGTCGAGCTGCGGCGAAAGACCAGCCGACTTCAAGGCCGCGAACAGCTTGTCAGCAAGCTCGGGAGAACCGGGCGCGGGATAGGAGTACTGGTAGGTCTCGTCGGGGAAGCCGTAGTAGTCGAAGTACAGCTCTGGCGAGGGATTGGCCAGGATCGTCGGCTGGGGCCGTTCCCAGTGGGCGCTCACGAGAACGATGGCCGATGGGCGACCGATCTCGGCTTCGATATTGCTCAAGTAGTCGACCATGTCCGCATGGCCCGGCTCTCCCATGATCGGCAGCGGGCCGCCGCCGTGAGGGATGTACAACGCTCGTGGAGTCATGCCGTTGAAACACCGTAGCCGCATCGTTCATTTCCCGGCCGGAGCGGCAGTGGTCGTCAGGCCAGAACGTCGATCAGGCGGTCAACGAAGACCGCTTGAGACTTCACCAGCAATAGCCGTGCCTCGTCGGGACTGACCCAGTCGGCACGGTCCATTTCCGGGAAACTCTGGATACGTCCTGATCCCGGCGGCCATTCCATCTCGAACTCGTTGCTCCGAAAGGTCGTGAGGTCGAAGTCGCCCTCTCGGGTGAAGATCACCACGGTCTTGCGTCCTGACTTGGTAGAGCCAAGTTCGACCGTCTCGCCGGGTGGCGGAACGGACCCCATCTCCTCGGTGAACTCGCGCTCGGCAACTTCGAGTAGGTCAGCCTCGCCTGGTTCGATCATTCCCTTGGGGATCGACCATACGTGGTTTTCCCGATGCTCGAAGAAGGGGCCACCCATGTGTGCGATCAGTAATTCAATCTCACCGTCGACAAGTCGGTACAACAGGAGGCCGCTGCTGATCCGTGGCATGACCGTTAGTCTTGCGCGGCGGCCACTGGGCCGCAGCATTGCTTGTACTTCGCCCCGGAACCGCACCAGCAGAGGTCGTTACGACCAGGTGGCCAGGCGATGGCCTCACCGCTGCGGGCAACCTTCGCTCCCATCGACGCCCGCGACAGTGGTTCACCAGATTTATCGCCGTATTCAGCGAAGAGGTCATCGACGATGAGCGGCGCTACGTCGGGCGAGCCGGGTTCTCGAGCTGCGGCAGCTTTCAAATTCGCTTCGACCTGCTTGGAGTATGCCTGGTGGTCAACGGGATTGGCATCGAGCAACTCGGGCCAAAGTTCCACAGCCCGCTCCCACTCCTCTTTTGGAAACCAGGCGAGCGCCCACACCGTGACCTCGCCATCGCCTTCGTGGATGGCGGCTGGATCGTGACTGAACGTGAATATCTGACCGAGCTCCTCTTCGGTGATCGGTATGGGCTTTGGTTCATTAGTCATGGCGACTTGAACCTATCGTGCTCGTTTCGTCCCCAGCCGTTGATCGCGACGGGATGACATAGCGCGTGCGGTCACGTCGTTCTTTACGCTCGGGCATCTTTGGTTCGCTCGTCAATCGCCAGCGCTGCCGGCCGCCACGGCCTGAGTCTCAAAACGCATCAAGCGGCCACCCCATTTGGGTGACCGCTTGTGTCAGGCCTGATTGTCTCACTGCGATGGGGTGATTACACCCCGTGGGCAATGTGTGTACCAGCTACGCAGCCACGAAGGACGGGGAAGGGGTCGCTGGTTCTGTTGATGGCCTGAGATCGATGACATCTCCAAGACGACTATCGGCCGTTCGGGTTACGGAAGCTTCGAGGGATGGCATGAGGAACAGGAGGGAGTCGAACTCTCGGGCGGACATAACGAGTGCAACGATGTCGCTGGATGCGACGGCAGACGAGGCTCGCAGATCGTTGTGGAGCAGACCGACCTCTCCGACGAACTCGCCCGTGCTGGACTGAGCGATCACTCGCTCGTTGCGCTGAATTTGGACCTCGCCTTCGAGGACGAGCATGGCTTCGCGAGATGGTGTGCCCTGCTTGTAGAGCGTGTGGCCTTCGGAGAACTCGATGATGGTTCCGAGGCGTGAGATTGTGGCCATTTCCTTGGGGGAGAACTGTCCGGAGAGAGCTGAGCCAATTCGGGGGTGGATCTTCTTCTTGTAGCGTGAGAGCATCGTTGCTCCTTCCTACGCATCTTTCGTAGTTGTGTTGAATATGCGATGGAAACGGAGGAACGGGCCCTCGCGCTTCCGCAGAGTTGATTCGTTCCGATGGGATTCACCTGTTGGGGTTGGTACCCGTGCCTTTCCGTCGGGTGAAATCGATCTGCGGCGCGTTGCTTTGTGTTGAAGAATCGGCGACGATCAGAATATGACGTCCCCTGTTACGCGTGGCCTGCTCGTGGTCGGCGTTGTGGCTGGCGTGCTGTTCGGTGGTGCGATTGCGTCGAGCCTCGTTAGCGGAGACCCGGTCGCATGCGGCGCTGTAGAGCGCGAACGAACCGAGTTCCAGTACGCATCTTTCCCCGGCGTAGATCCGGATCTCACCAGCTTGGATGTGCATGCGACGCCGGGAGCGCAAGGCTGTCCTGTGCTCGTCTGGGTACACGGTGGCTCGTGGCAGGCGGGAGGCAAGCGCACCCGTGCCACCACCGTCAAGGCCGACCACTACACCCAACAGGGCTGGATCTTCGTATCGGTCAACTATCGGCTAGCAGCCGAGGACAACGACGTCCGCTGGCCCGACTTCGGAAACGATGTGGCCGACGCTGTGGCCTGGACGATCGACAACGCGGAGCGCTTCGGCGGCGATCCCGACAACGTCTCGATCATCGGGCACAGCTCTGGTGCGCACCTCGTGAGCATCGTCGGCACCCACCCATCGCTACTCGTTGAACAAGGAAGCAGCCTTGACGCGGTGAACTGCGTGGTCAGCCTGGATTCGGTGACACAAGACCTCACCGACCCGCCGCCGTGGGAGGTCGACATCATCGAGCTGGCGTTCCCGAGTGATGAACAGCAGATCGACGGCTCTCCCACCCTGCAAGCAATTGCGGCCGAACAAGACTTCGCTGGCCCCGACTTCCTCATCGTGACCCGTGGTAGCGACCCACGCATCGATAGCTCCGAACGGTTGGCCGCATCGATCAACGGTTCGGGCGGCACGGCCGCTGTCGCCGACGTCAGTCCATACGACCATGGCCAGGTCAGTACCGAACTCGGGGTGCCCGGCGAATCCCTCGTGACCGACCCCGTCGATAGCTTCCTCAACTCCTGTTCAAACAGCGGAGTCTGAGTATGGGTACCTGTGAGATGGAGCAATCGGCCCCATCGTCTGGTGCTGATTCTCTAGATTTGACTCATGCAGGTCACCTTTGATGCAGAGCTCTATCCATGGGTTCCGAAGAGCGGCGCCGATAAGTCGTCGTGGGTGTTCGTGTCTTTGCCGCAGGACGTCTCGGACGCGGTAGATGACGCAACGTCGCTCACCGGAGGTTTCGGAAGCGTCAAGGTGAACGTTCAGCTCGGGGCCTCGAAGTGGAGCACGTCACTGTTTCCGAGCAAGGAACTGGCGACCTACGTGTTGCCCGTGAAGAAGGCGATTCGCAAGGCCGAGTCGGTCGATGCCGGCGACACGGCGTCGTTCACCATCGAACTAGTACACGTCTAGTCAAGAGCTACAGCTAGGGGGCGTCGTCGGGGTTGACGAGCTTCCAGGTGGCTGGAAGCAGGCCGCCGGCAATGACGGCCTTGATGGCGTCGCCGATCAGGAATGGTGCGATGCCGAACTTCAGCGCGCTGGCCTCTTCGAGGTCGGCGGCGAGTGGAATGCCGAGACGCCAGGCGAGAACCGGAGCGCCGATCGCGTAGATGATGAAGGTGCCAGCGAAGAGCGCCGGGATCGACGACAAGATGTTGCGGTCCTGGCGGCGTTCGGCCATCAAACCAACGACGTAGGCAGCGACGATGAAACCAATGAGGTAGCCGATGGTTGGTATGAACGCGCCCCCGACACGAAGGCCGCTCGCGCCGTCAGCGAAGAAGGGAAGTCCGACTGCGCCCATCGCTACGTAGAGCAGCTGGGAAGTGGCGCCACGGTTCGCGCCGAGCACACCCCCGGCGAGCAGTACTGCGAAAGTCTGACCGGTTAGTGGAACCGGTGTGAAGCCCAGAGGGATTGAGATTTGTGCAGCGGCTGCGGTGAGAAGCGCGAACCCGACGACTGCTACCGCGTCGCGGATTTTGCTATCGGCGAACAGGCCGGGGGCCAGTGCGTCGGCGAGGACACGAGGCTGCGTAGGGACAGAAATTGAAGATGCCATCAAAAACCTCAGGGCAAGACTTTCCGTGATGATCACGGACCGGACGAGTTTCGCGCTTGCGCGCTCCGTTGCAAAATCCAGACTACGTGCCGTGTCACACGCGAATTGGCGGCCTCAGCTAAGGACGCTGGTGACCACTCCCTCAACCTGATCTGGGCTGATTCGGCCAAATCGGTTGCTGTCTGCCGCATCCGTGGCGTGAGGGTTGTCGCTCAATAGGAAGAGCTGACCGTCTTCGTCGGTAAAGCCCACTCGTTTGATGACCACCACAGACGGGTCGTAGGGGTGCCGAGCGCACACGACGTCGTTCACATCGACCTCTGCTCGGGTGTCGACGAAGACGACATCACCTGCAAAAAGGGTTGGATGCATCGATTCTCCGCGTACGCGGTAGCGACGACGCCGTCGCAAGAGCCACAGCACGAGCTCGATAGGACTCGCTTTCCGAAGCTTGGTTTTGGTGGATGTGATCATGAGAACGCTGGAAGCACCGAAAAGTGGTCGGGCGCTCGGCCACACGACCGAACGCCCGATTCGAAAACGGTTGTTAGCTAGCCGTTACCCATGCGTCGTCGCGGCCCTTGGAGCTCCAGAACATGTTGTGGATCTCTTCGACAGCGGCCATCAGCTTTTCGGCGACCTCGACGGAGCAATGCACCTTGGCTTCGGAGCACAGCTTGGCCGCGTTCCAGAAGGTGGTGTGCAGCTCCGGGAACTGCTCAAGATGTGGTGGCTTGAAGTAGTCGGTCCATAGAACGAGGAGCTGCTCCTTGCAGGTATGTGCTTCCTCTTCCTTGATGGCGATGTAGCGCGACTGGGTGTTCTGCGCTTCGAGGGTCGTGGCTGGGCCAGCGTCGACGAGCTTCTTCGTCATCGAGAGGACAGCCTCGGCGGCGATGCGAGCCGATGCTGGGTCATAGACGCCACAGGGGCCGTCACAGTGCGCGCTGACTTCATTGGCTGGAAGGCGCTTGGCGAGGGTTGCGATCGGGTTGAACATGGATGAACTCGTTTCTCTTGACAGCTGCGTCTCGCACTCTAGTCATGCGATCGGGTGCTTCGCGCTACGAAGCGCTGCAGGTCTTTAGTTGCGACTAGCGTCAGGGGATGCCCGAGTCGCCCTACGAGCATCCGTACCCGTCCGAATCCTTGGCGGCCGAGCACCCGTTCATCCGATACGACCATGTAGAAGTGTCTGCAGTCGAGGCTCAGATGCGCGGCGCTGACTTCTACGAGCTGATGGACCGTCGACGCTCAGTTCGCATGTTCAGCGACGACCCGGTCGACGCGTCGCTCATCGAATTAGCGGTCAAGACGGCGTCAACAGCGCCATCCGGGGCGCACAAGCAACCGTGGACCTTCGTTGCGACCAACGACCCGGCGCTCAAGGCGAAGATTCGCGCTGCGGCCGAGGAAGAGGAACGCGTCAACTATCTCGAAAACCGGATGAATGCGGAGTGGCAGGAAACGTTGGCTCCGCTCGGGACCGACCACCACAAAGAGTTTCTGGAGATCGCGCCGTGGATCGTCGTGTTGTTCGAGCAGCGCTATGAACTGCGTGCCGATGGCGAGAAACGAAAGAACTACTACGTCAAGGAAAGCTGCGGGCTAGCTGCGGGGCTCTTCGTTGCAGCCCTGCAGAACATGGGGCTCGCAACGCTCACACACACGCCATCGCCGATGGCGTTCTTGTCGAAGGTGCTCGGACGTCCGGAGAATGAACGACCCTTCGTGTTGTTTCCGGTCGGTTACCCGCTGCCAGGAGTGCGTGTCCCGGACTTGGCTCGAAAGCCACTTGACGAAGTGCTCGTTCGAGTCAGCGCTGACTAGGCCCAGCGATAGGGGCTACCAAAGTCGGTGATGATCGGTTCGGTTGAGGCGAGTAGCCCGAGCGCCCGTTCCACCACCGCGCGCTGACGTTCGGCGTCGCCCGGTGCACCGAGCGGACGACCCAACGGGTGCTGAGTGATGAGGGCCCGGGGCACGCTCATTAACTCGGCGATATGACCGAAGCTCTGCACCGACACGTTGATCGTCGGGATTCCCGCTGTCTCGATCGCTCGCTGAACGTGCCCCACGGACACGTGACAGACCGGTCAAATAGGCACCAGCAACGCAGCGTCGACCTCGGCTGCACGAAGCATCTCAGCCCACTCCGGGCCGATGCGTTTCTTGATCGGCCCCTGGGCCGCGGCGCCGACGAAGGAATAGGAAGTGTCTGCGAACTCACCGATCACACCGTCGCTCGCGAGGGACTCGAGGATGCGCAGCGGCAGGACGACCTGTGGATCGGCGGCGGCTCCGTCCACGGGGTAGCCACCGTGGCGCACACGGATCTGATCAAACGGCGTGTTGCTCGGGATTACCGACAGCGCCGGTGGCTCTTTGATCGCTTCCATGATTCGGTCTTCGGCCTCGTCCTGAGTCATGTTCTCGACGCCGAGTGGCTTGGGATCGTCGCCGTCTACGAAGTGCCCGCTCGATGTGATGAGCGCGATTCGGCTCTCCGATAACGGCTTGGCCATTGGGGCCCAGGGGGTGTCGTCGTGGCGATGGGCAAAGCTGGCCGGGTCGCCCAAGTGACCCCGATACGCCTGCACCTGCCATCGATAGTGCACGTCGGCCAGTGCGGCGGCGTTACCGTCGTTGATGATCGTGCCAGCTGCCTGAAAGTACTCCTCGAGAAAGTCACCAAACTCGGCGTCTGTGAGATCGTTGACGAACTTGTAGTTGAGGTTCTTCCGAGAGCCATAGAAGAACGACTTGCGCAGTTCGGCGATGGTCTCGGTCGGGGATTCCGCGTCGGTCATGGCAACGACCGTAGCTCCTGCGGTGATTGCTCTTCCATGTCGCGACCGTGATGCTCGAGCAGGGCCTGGACATCGGCGCTAGCTAGGTCCTCGGTCGTGATGCGCATGACAGCAAGCGTACTTTCGTCCTAGTTTCGGAAATGTGAAGAAGCTGCCGAGAACTGATCGTCGGGCGAAGTACATCGCCACCACCACCGAAGTCAACGCTAATGGCCTCGCCGACTACCTCGCTGGCAAGCACAAGTGGATACTCGCGACGACCCGTAACGATGGGCGTCCGCAAATGAGCTTGGTTTCCGGTGGTCAGATGCCAGACGGTCGTTTGGCGATCGCCACCTACCCGTCTCGGGTGAAGGTGGGCAACGTGCGCCGCATCGCAAGCGTGTCGGTCGCCGTCATGGGTGACGAGTTCAACGACGCGTGGGTGCAGATTGATGGCGACGCGGAGGTGGTCGACTTGCCAGAGGCCACCGATGTGCTGGTCGAGTACTTCCGATGCATCAGCGGCGAACACGACGACTGGGACGAATATCGTCAAGCGATGACCGACCAGGGCAAGTGTGCCATCGTCATCACCCCGACGCGGTGGGGTCCGGTCAGCACCGGTGGCTTCCCACCTGAACTCTTCGAGGACGAGTAGATGCGCGTCGCCGCTGTTCAACACGCCCCCGTCTACCTCGACCGTGATGCCACGCTCGCCAAGGTGGTCTCGCTGATCGAGGAAGCCGCGGCTGAAGGGGCGGAGCTCATCGCGTTCCCCGAAACCTACGTCGCGGGATATCCCTCCTGGGCGGACTTCACCGATGCTGCGAGCTTTGATGACCCGGTTCAGAAGGCAGCGTTCGCTCAGTACCTCGATAGCGCAGTCGACGTCGGCCGCGGTGACCTCGACCCGGTCATCGCCGCGTCGGCATCGACGGGAGTGTTCGTCTACCTCGGGATCGTGGAGCGAGCGCCGTCGGGCGGATCGGTCTATGCCACCCTTGCAGCGATCCATCCGACGGAGGGTTTGGTAGGTACACATCGCAAGCTCAAGCCGACCTATGGCGAGCGTCTGATGTGGGCCGACGGCGACGGGCACGGATTACGAGCCCACCAGTTCGGTGAAGCGACGGTCTCGGGTCTCAACTGCTGGGAAAACTGGATGCCGCTGGCGCGCACTGCGCTGTATGCCCAAGGCACCCAGGTCCACATCGCAACCTGGCCGGGCTCTCCTGAACTCACCCGCGACATCAGCCGTTTTGTGGCGATGGAGGGCCGGGTGTTTGTGGTGAGCAGTGGAGCAGTGTTACGTGAGGAACATCTTCCCGCGGACCTCGCTGTGCGAGACGCGATGGCCGATGCACATCATCGCTACGCCAGCGGCGGGTCGATCATCGTCGCGCCAGACGGCAGCGTCCTCGCCGAGGCGGACAAACACGAAGAGACGATCATCTACGCGGATCTTGACTTGGCCGAGGTGCGTAAGGCTCGCCAGAATTTCGACCCGACCGGACACTACAGCCGCCCCGATGTGCTCGAACTTCGAGTCGACCGAACTCGCCGCGATCCAGCAACCTTCGCAGACGAGTAGCTGTCGACAATCTCAGATCAAGTAACGGAGGGTCCAACCCTCGTTTATTGACCTTTTCGGGTCGGCGACCCGTGGTCCGACCAAGCTTTGGATTGGGGTGGAGGAGCGCCCGAACAACGGTGAGAGTGGATCGCAAAGTACGCTTAATGGCGATGAGTACGACACGTTCCGGACGCCCACGCTCCTTTGATGAGCGGGACGTAATCGAACGAGCGCTGAACGTCTTTTGGAAGCACGGCAGTTCTGACACCACCACTCGAGTGCTCGAACGCGAACTCGGCATCACTCAATCGAGCATCTACAACGCGTTTGGCTCGAAGCAGGGCCTACTCGACCGAGCGCTCGACCGCTACCTCCAGCAAATCGACGAGGAAGTGGTTGCGCCGCTCGATCGTCCCGGTGCAGCCGGCCCGGAATTGTTCGACTTCGTCGATCGGTTGATGCGCTGGATCGGCGAACCCGACCGTCCAGGCTGCCTACTTCTGAACATGCTCGGCGAACGATCGACGAAGAACCCCGAGTTGGTCGCTCGGTCCCAGGCCTATCGCGACCGCCTTCGGGTGGCCTTTGCCGGAGCGCTCGAACCGTATGGCGTAGACGATGCCCACATGCGGGCGGAAGTTCTTCTTGCGAGCGTGCTCGGCATCAACATCTCCGCCTACGGCGGCGCCGACGCCAACGAACGCGAGGCGCTAGCTAACGGGCTGCGTTCGGAGCTCGCGGCCTGGACGGCAGCCACCACCTAGGCTTCAAAGACCGAGAGCTTTTGGCGGATCTCACTTGCGCGCGTGTAACCGGTGGCAAGAGCCACGTACTCCTTCGTTCCCCGGTCGGTCTGGCGACCGATGAGCAGCCGCGGGAACCCTCGCGCACCCAAGGCCCTGGCTTCCATGATGTCTCTCTCGAGTGAACTTGGTTTCAACAAGCTCTCGACCGTCGCGATGGTGTTCAGACCAATCTCTCGGGCAATGTCGTCGAGAACATCCCACTTGGTCACATCTCGGCCGTCGACGTAAAACGCACGTTGCACGGCGTGAAAGTAGGTAAGGGCCTGCTCGGGTTCTTCGTCACGAACGTGGATCACCGCTTGCGCGCTCGGTGCGGTGTCATAGACCCATGGGTCGTGCACGAGTGGATCGACACGATCGAAGCGGAACGATTGTCCGGTGCGGGTTTCGACATGGCTCCACGTCTGCTCGAGATACTCGCGGAGCTGCGGGCTCGCGGGCTGCACATAGTCGCCAACGAACAATCCACCCATCAGGAGACGGATGGACACGTCGCTATTGGCGCGCACCTCTTCTACCTGAGGCCCAAAGCCGTAGCACCACGAACACATTGGATCGGCGACGTAGATCAGTTCGGTGGCGGGCATGTGCGAGAACGTTCGGATGGGGCCCGGGCGATGCAGACCAGATTTGGCTGCAGAGCGCCCGACCGCCGTCCCGACTAATTCAGCTCGTCCAATGCCGCTTCGATGGCGCTCGGAGGTGTAGCACCGGTGATTCGGTGGACCTCCTCACCTCCTCGAATGAAGACGAACGTCGGAGTTGACGCAATGTCGTACTTCTCGACGAGGTCCACGTTCTCTTCGACGTGCACCGCAACGATTCGCCACTTGTCCGAATGGTCGTTGGCGAGCCTTTCTAGGTGTGGTCGAAGGGTGCGACATGGCTGACACCAGGTACCCCAAAAGTCGATAATCACGCCACGCTCTTCGGCAAGCAAAGTGCGGTTCAGTTCAGCGGAATCGACCTCATCTAGGAGCATGCTCATGCCGTAATTTCCTCTCGGCGGTACTCCATGTCCATCTCGTAGTCGGATTCTTCAGCAGAGTCCATGTTCATCGTGATGTTGAACTTGTTTCCCCAGTTGAAAATGCTGCACGCGAACACCATCTCGACGATCTCGTCTTCGGAGAAGTGTTCCTTGAGTTGGGCAAAGAATTCGTCAGTGACGGTGTGCGGATCAAGAGCGATCCGTTCCGCAAGAGAAATTCCTAGTGCCTCTCGAACGTTTAGCGCATCTCCCGCTTTGGGTTGATGCTGCATGCAGGCGTCCTCACGAGGACCAACTGCGTCGCGCACGGCGACGCTGCGAACGGTGTTTCAATACGCGCAGTCGTTGATTTGGCCGGTCTTCAGGCGCATCAACTCGTGCAGGTGGGGTTCGACGTTGCCTTCAGCAAAGAACGACATGAAGACCGGAACGATCGTCTTGAGGTTCTGTGGGTTGCGAGCGATAACGCCGAACATGTTGGCGTCAGCCCACCATCCCTCCTTAGCTCCTTCGAGTAACTCATTTACTTCAGGGTCCGGACTTTCACCGGGCTTAATGGCTTTAATGCGAGTTGCCATCTGCTCTCCTCTCTCGTCCTCCGGGGACGTTTTAGTGCGAGTGCTCCAAAATTAGGTGACGTACGGCACATGTGCAAGTGAGAAGTCAAATGGCCGCTCGAGACCGGCCCCCGCCGAGCCCTGGAGCAGCTGGGGATTTGGAGTCAGACCCCGGTTATCCTCGGGGCCTCGGTGAGTTGGCCGTCGACGATCGTGAGGACTCGTGAGCAGCCGTCGATTACTTCGTCGATGTGGCTGCTAACCAACACGAGTTTGTCGTCG
>CAZLWE010000043.1:0-28859 GCA_964562985.1 uncultured Acidimicrobiales bacterium | reverse complement strand
TTGTGGCGATGTTGGACGCGCCGCCCCGGGCGACAAGTTCGGTGGTGACCCATGGCGCCCCAATTGTAGAGTCCGTCGTGTTGGTGGATTCCGTAGCGACGTTCGAGTCCGCCAAGACGGAGGGCTTCGACCCGCCCGAACGAGACCTCTCAATCGTCGTCCGCTCCCTTGCCGAAACGTTCGCCCCCGAGTCTGCTCGCACGTTTGTCGAGAGCTATGAACAGGCGGGCGGGGTCTTGCCCAGCGCGCAAACCCTCGATTGGTACGCGCTCCTCGCAGCGTTCCGATGACGCAGTTTCCTACCCCGCCGCTCTGCATTCTCGGGCCAACCGCGTCGGGAAAGTCCGGTCTAGCGATGGCGCTCGCCGAAGAGTTCGACAAAGTTGAGCTGGTCTCAATCGACTCGATGCAGGTGTATCGAGAGATGGACATCGGAACCGCTAAACCAACGGCGGCGGAGCAAGCCTCGGTGCCCCACCACCTCATCGACATCGCCGACCCGGCAGACGAATTCACCGTCTCGATCTTCCAGTCGGCTTGGCGTGAAGTTGCCGCGGACATCGCTGCTCGGGGCGCTACCCCAATTCTCGTCGGTGGGACAGGCCTATACCTGCGCTCGGTCATCGACAATCTCGAGATTCCCGGCACGTTTCCAGGCGCTCGTGCCGAGCTGGAGGCGGCGGGGCAGACCCCTCGTGAACTGTTCGCTCGGCTGGAGGATCTAGATCCACTCGCTGCATCGCGGATAGAGCCCGATAACGAACGGCGGATCATGCGGGCGCTTGAAGTCACCATTGGCTCAGGACGCCCGTTCTCGTCCTATGGGCCCGGCCTCGTCGAGTATCCCGACGTGCCGTTCACCCTAGTCGGTCTCCGCATGGAACGCGAAGTGCTCGACCGGCGCATCAATGCCCGCTACGACATACAGATGGAGCAGGGCTTCCTCGCGGAAGTGGAGAATCTCGTCTCACGAGAACCTCCAATCGGTCGCACAGCGCGTCAGGCCTTGGGATACCGCGAGCTGCTCAGCCACATCGAAGATGGGGTGGACCTCGGTGACGCTCTCGAAGAGGCAAAGGTCCGCACTCGACGGTTTTCGCGTCGTCAGATCAAGTGGTACCGACGCGACCCGCGAATCCATTGGATCGACGTTGATGGGTCGCCAACGTCTGCGTCATCTGCTCGCGACGAGGTCCTGAGGCTCCGACGCTCGTAGGCCTCTACGCAGCGAGACCCTTTATATCCGGTCCGATGCGAGGGATCTTCCAGGTGCTGCCATCGATCGATGGTCTGGACAGGTAGAAGCCTTGGGCCATGTCACAACCCAGTTTCAACAGAACGTCGAGCTGCTCTTTGGTTTCGACCCCCTCGGCCACTGCGCGAACGTCCAACGCTCGCAAAATCTCAAGCACCGAACCGACCGTCGCCTGGGTGACGATGTCGCTGCTGATTCTGGTAACAAAGAGTCCGTCGAGCTTCACAACATCTAGTGGAAGGTTGCGCAGGACCGAGAGCGCTGAATAGCCGCTACCAAAGTCGTCGAGGGCGATCGTGCAGCCCATCTCGCGCAATCGTTCGAGATTCGACACCGCGGTATCGCCGCTGAGGGCAAGGTGTTCGGTTACCTCTACCCAGACGTCCTGAGGCGGCATTCCGTAGGCGATCATGTCCTCCCGGAACCGCTCAGCAAATAATGGTTGGCGAAGTTGCAAGTCGCTCACGTTCACCGAGACTTTGAGCTTGGCGCCCGCAAACGTTGGGCGATTGATGAAGGCAGTCCGAGTGACGGCCTCATCGATACTCGGCAAGAGTCCCGTTTGGTCGGCAACATCGTAGAACTCGCCGGCTGGCACCACTTCGCCGTCGCGGTCCCATCGAGCGAGCGCTTCGGCGACGACGACCTCACCCGTTCCCAGATCGACAATCGGCTGGAACCCCGCACGAATGGTGCCGATCTTCAACGCTTCCCGAAGACCCATCTCGATCTCATGTCGTTGTTCCATCTCAGAACGTAGGGCTTCATCGAATAGGACAATCCCGCCCTTCTGCGTGCTCTTGGCACGATGGAGCGCCAGATCGGCGTCTCGGAGCAGCCGGTCGGGCGAGTGCCCCGAACGGCCGATGCCAATACCGATCGAGACATCCACGATGAGCTCGCGGCCCTCGACCTCATGTGGCTCAGCGAAGTGCGCCTTTATCATCTCGGCGAGGTCGGCAGCGTCTCGTTCATCGACGAGGTCGGGTGCCACAACGACAAACTCATCGCCGCCTACACGAGCTGCCGTATCTTGGCTTCGGATCGCTCGCCGGAGCCGTTCTGCGACCGAACGAAGCAAGGCATCGCCAACGGTGTGGCCCAGGCTGTCGTTGATCACCTTGAAGTTGTCAAGGTCGACCATGAGCGCACCAACAATGCGGTCATTCGCGAGTGAACGCTGGAATGCAGCGTTGATCAACGTGGGAACCGTGGAACGGTTCAGAATGCCCGTCAGCTCGTCACGAGTTGCTCGCGTTGCTAGCTCCTCGGTCTGCAGTGCAGTGGAAAGTTGCTGCTCGGCCTGCACCAGGGCTTCGCCGTGGCCACGGAGGAAGTCACGAAGGGACAACTCGCCGTGGCGAACAGCATCCACTTGGGATCGAAGGGAGCGCATGGCCAGAACCGTTGCCGAGATCGCTTCGGAGATGATCGGGTCATGATCGATCGCACCTTCTCTGGTCCCTTGCGAGGCGAGGCCTGCAAAGAGGTCGTCCTCGAGCGACTTGAGGAGATCGATCCGGGCGGTGATTTCTCGGAACCAGTCCGCAGGGTCAATGCCAAGATCCCCGACGCCATTGACGAAGGCCGCGGTCTCCAATTGTGCCGATTGCAGTGATGGGTCTGCATCATTAATGCTTGCCAGCTTTGTGGCAAAGGACTGTTCACTGCCGCCGACCGCGACCCGTAGAAGGGTTTCCTGCGCGGAGATCAGAGCGACAGACCAGAGGTAATGGCCGCCAGGGAACCGGTCCTCGGTGAAGACCTGTGCCATGACTGCGCGCTGGGCGCCGGTAAGTTCTTTGGCCCGTAGCAAGGCAAGCAGACCGAGTGTTCGTGATCGGTCCGCGGTGTCGGGAATCTGCTCGATCAAGGTGCCGCACAAGACGAGCATCGCCTCATTGAGGTCGGTCAGATACTCGATGGCCTGCGATGCTTCGATGTCGAGACGATCGACACTACGCCTTGTCGGGGCGAGGCGTACTAACATCCGCGTCGCGGTCGCGTACTCCAGCGTCTGGAGGAATTGCTGAGCGTCTACCGCATCGAACGTGTCGAGGAAGGACTCGATTGCGAGGTCTGACTCGGTGCGAAGGTCGTTGAGTTGCGCTTCGAACCTTGCACCGCCGCTCGCGAGATAGACGCTCGATCCGCCCCGTTCGCGCTGGGTTGCGTGTACGAGGTCTCCGACGGCGCAGCAAAGCTCTAGAACATTCGTCATTTTCGAGACTTCCAGGTGCGCGTCATCCACCGTCAAATATCGGCAGATGTACAGCCGACATTGAGTCGCCAATTCCGCTCTCCCTACGTGGAGATGGTGCAAAGCGATACATACTGGTGGGGTGCATCTGACGAAACATCACGGACTCGGAAACGACTTTCTCGTCACCTTCGTCGACGAGGTGCCCGCGCACGCCTCCGAATTAGCGAAGGACCTGTGCGACCGCCGTACCGGGATGGGAGCCGATGGCCTGGTCTTCGGGATGGACGAAGGCTCGACCGTCGTTATGCGACTGTTCAATTCCGACGGTTCGGCAGCCGAGATCTCGGGCAACGGGATGCGATGCTTCTTGCAGGCAATAGCTATGCGTCGCGGCGTGCAGTCCTTGGAGATCGATGTCGACACCTTGGCGGGCGTTCGCCAATGCACCTATGCCGCCTCGGAAGACCCTGCGGTCGGTGAGGCATCGGTCGATATGGGGGCCGTGACCGCCGGTGATGCTCCAGATGTTGAGAACTTCCTCGACGAGCACGCTGTCGTCGCAGCTCGCTGGGCTACCGGGGCGGTCGGCAATCCTCATGTCGTCCTCGAAGTGGATGACCCGCAGTCCTTCGACCTCGTCACCCTCGGTCCACGGATCGAAGCGCATTTCCCCCATGGGGTCAACGTCCACCTGGTATCTGTCGTCGATACCGACGAGCTGTCGCTGGCCGTATGGGAACGCGGCGCAGGCATCACCCAGGCGTGCGGCTCGGGGGCGACCGTCGCCGCCCAGCGATTCCACGACTGGGGCTTGGTAAAGGAGACCGTCACCGTGAACATGCCCGGAGGAGCGGCAGTGGTTGACGTCGGAACCGATCGACGCGCATCGGCCATCCTGAGCGGACCGACCACCTATGTCGGCGCCGTCGAGGTCCCGCGTGGGTGATGACTACGAGGGGTCTGGTCAGGTCAACCCCAGGGACTTCAGCTCCGATCACCGTGGCGCATTCGGTGAGTATGGCGGCGAATCCTCCGGCCTTATCGACCGGACTTTCCGTGAGCGAATCGTGCTCGTTGGGGTCACGATGCCCGACGGCTCAGCGGACGACACCGACGCCTCGCTCGATGAACTTGGACGCCTGGTCGACACCGCAGGGGCCGACGAGGTCGGTCGAGTACACCAACGCCGAAACGCTCCCGATCCGGCCACCTTTGTCGGGAAGGGCAAGGCGCAGGAGATCAAAGACCTATCGCTGGCGACCGACTCCGACACGGTGGTGTTCGATGACGAGTTGAGTCCGGCCCAACAGGGCAACCTCGAAAAGATCCTTGGCCGATCAGCGCTCGACCGGACCGCGGTAATTCTCGACATCTTTGCCCAGAACGCCTCGAGTACCGAGGGTAAGGCCCAAGTCGAACTCGCCCAGCTCAAGTATCGGCTACCACGTCTTCGAAGCTCGTCGAGGACCTTCTCGCAGCAGGGTGGTGGCATCGGTACGCGAGGCCCTGGCGAAACCCAGCTTGAGGTCGACCGTCGCCGCCTGGTTCGTCGGGTGCACAAGCTCGAAGAGGAGCTTCGTAAGCTCGCAAAGAACCGCGAGGTACAGAGCAAAGCCCGCCGTCGAACCTCCAACCGCAAGGTTGCACTCGTCGGTTACACCAACGCCGGTAAATCGACCGTGCTCAACCGCCTAACAAATGCCGATGTGCTGGCCGAAGATCGCCTTTTTGCGACGCTCGACGCCACCACCCGCCGCTTGCAGCTGCCCGGTGGCGAAACGATCTTTCTCACCGACACGGTCGGCTTCGTTCGCAAGCTGCCAACGCAGCTCGTAGAAGCGTTCAAGAGCACACTCGACGTGGTGATCGATGCCGACCTGCTCATTCATGTGGTCGATGCGTCGGCCCCCGACATCCAGGGCAACATCGACGCGGTCCGGCGGACTCTGCACGCCATCGGGGCACAAGACGTTCCCGAACTCATGGTTTTCAATAAGCTCGACATCGCCGAAGACGTGCATGGCACCCTTGGTCGATTCGAGGGCTCTGTTGGCGTGTCAGCTTTCGACGGTCGTGGCTTTGATCAACTGGTCGCCGTGATTAGCGATCGTCTGCGGTCGATGACCGTACTGGTCGAGTTGACCATTCCCTACGACCGTGGCGATGTCTTGGCCCAGGTGCATAGAGAAGGCCAGGTGCTCACCGAGGTTGCGAGCGAAACCGGCATCACTGTCAAGGCCCGCCTCGACCCCGACTCCGTCGGTCGTTTGTCCCAATGGCTCTCGGGCTCATCAAAACCGGCGCCCGCAGAACCAGACCCCTGGGAGTAGCTCGTTGCTCTCGGGCGCCATGCCGACGTAGGGATAGTTGGCGGCCTGGTCCGCCCGCCGTCTCACTGGGTCTAGAGTTTGCCCGTAATGGAACCGTTCGATCTTCCGCCGTATCCCTACGACCGGCTCAACGAATATCGCGCGCTCGCAGCAGAGCGCCATGGTGCGCTGATCGATATGTCGATCGGCGCTCCTTTCGACGCGCCGCCGCAGATTGTTGTGGACGCGCTTTCTTTGTCGGGAGCCGAGCGTGGGTATCCGTCGTCCATTGGCTCGGCGGAGCTCCGTGGCGCCGCATCGAATTGGCTGAGCAGCCAATTCGGCGTCGATGTTGATCCGATGGGGATCGGTGCCACGATGGGCCTCAAAGAGTTCGTGGTTGGACTTCCACATTGGTTGCGACTGAAGGAGCCGTCGAAGGACACTGTGCTCTACCCGGCGGTGGCCTATCCCAGCTACGCCATGGGGGCGCGGCTGGCCCACGGTCGAGCGGTTGCGGTGCCCGTGGACGAACATTGGCGGTTGCGTCTCGACGCAATCGCTACCGAAGACATCGAACGTGCCAGCGTGCTGTGGGTCGCCAGTCCTGGCAACCCCACCGGCGCGCTCGAAGATCTAGACGCGTTGGCGAAGTGGGGCAGAGACAACGATGTGCTGGTCGCGAGCGACGAATGCTACATCGAGTTCACCTGGGACGGGGCTCCTCGGACGATTCTCGAGAGCGGAGTCGACGGGGTGCTCGCGTTGCATAGTCTGTCGAAGCGTTCGAACCTGGCCGGTCTTCGGGCGGGCTTTTACGCTGGCGATCCCGACATTGTGCATTGGTGCCAAGAGATTCGAAAGCATGCGGGCGCACTGGTTGGGGGACCGAACCAACACGCTGCTGCGGTGGCCTTTGGCGATCAGAAACACGTCACCGAGCAACGCGAAACCTACCGACGTCGCATGCTGGCGATGATCGACGTTCTCGCCCACTTCGACGTCGAAGCTCAGATGCCCCAAGGCGGGTTCTACCTGTGGGCCGATGCGCCGGGCGGTGACGCTTGGGCTTTGGTGGAACGCCTTGCCGAACGCCTTGGGGTGATCGTCTCACCCGGGGAGTTCTATGGGGACTCCAGCGATGGCTACATCCGTGTCGCCGTCGTGCAATCCGATGAGAACATCGCCGAACTCTTGGCTCGTGCCGCCGCCTAGGGCGACCGCGGCCTCCCTAGCCTGAATCCATGAGTCACCCACTACTGCAACTCACCGCTGATCTGATCGACATTGAGTCCGTGACCTTCGAGGAGTCGACGATCGCCGATTGGATCGAAGGGGAGCTTCGTGGGATCGACGACCTGCACGTTGTGCGGTTGGGTGACAATGTCGTTGCGCGTACCAATCTCGATCGTCCGCACCGAGTAGCGCTGGCTGCACATCTCGATACTGGGCCGGTCAACGACAACGGAACGGCTCGGATTGAGGACGAGGTGGTATTCGGCCTTGGCGCTTCCGACGCCAAGGGCAATATCGCGATCATGTTGGAGCTCGCCCGCAACGTGACGGATCCGGCGGTCGATGTGAATTACATCTTCTATGCACGGGAGAAGGCGCCGTTGGACCAGAACGGCCTCTTGCAGCTGTTCGAGGAGGCGACCGACCTGCTCCAGGCGGATTCGGCCATCCTTGGAAAGCCGACTGATGCGGTCGTCGAAGCCGGCTGCCAAGGGACGATGAGCGCCCGGGTTACCTTGCGAGGAAAGCGGGCCCATAGTGCCCGACCGTGGCTGGGTACCAATGCGGTCCATCGACTGGCATCGCTGCTTAGCGCCTTGGATACCCTGGCCACTCGAAAGCCGGTTATCGACGGCTGCGAGTTCCGCGAAGCCACGCAGGCCGTGTTTGTCGAAGGGGGAGTGGCAGGCAACGTGGTACCCGACGAGGCCACCGTGACCATTAACCATCGCTTTGCCCCCGACCGCAGTTCCGAGGAGGCCGAGGAGTTTCTTCGTCGGGTGTGCGGCGTGCACATGCTGGACGACGACAGCTTCGAACTCATCGACGTGTCATCGGCGGCCAAACCTGACCTCCGTCATCCGCTGATGGCGATCTTCTTGGGGCGAAACGACTTGTTGGTGCGCGCAAAATTCGGATGGACCGATGTCGCGCTGTTTGCTGAGCAGGGTATTCCCGCGGTCAACTTTGGGCCCGGTGATCCGACGCTTGCTCACGCCAAGGGTGAGAACCTCAACCAGGTTCCGCTCGTGATGGCTTATCAGGCCCTCGAGGACCTGCTCAGTAACGGTGTCTAACCGCTAGTAACGGCGCATCACGGTTACTACCCGTCCAAAGACCTGTACTTCGCCCTTCTCGTACACCATTGGTTCCAAGGCGTCGTTGGCGGGGAGCAAGGTGACCTCGCCGCCCTCGGTCTGGTAGGTCTTCACCGTGGCTTCTTCGCCTGGAATACCAGCGATCACGATCTCGCCGTTTCGTGCGGTGTCTTGTCGGCATACGACCACGTAGTCGCCGTCGTGAATGCCGGCATTGATCATCGACTCCCCGCGGACACGCAACATGTAGAGCTCCCCCTCGCCGGTGAACTCTTTGGGCAATGGCATCAGTTCTTCGACGTTTTCGTGTGCGAGTACATCGGTGCCTGCAGCGACGTCGCCGACCAACGGCACGTGCGCAACGGCGGCTCGCTCGATTACCGCACCGGAGTTCGGATCGTAGCGAACTTCGATCGCCCGGGGCTTTGAAGGATCTCGCCGGAGGTAGCCAAGCTTTTGGAGCGTATTGAGGTGGCTGTGCACCGTGGACGGCGAGGTCAACCCGACCGCTTTGCCAATCTCGCGAACCGAAGGCGGGTATCCGCGTTCGCGATTTTGGGCGTCGATGAAGTCGAGAATGCCCTGCTGGCGTTCGGTGAGATTGGTAGCGCTCATGGTGTGTTGGTCTCCGCTTCGGGGTAGTCGAACATTCTTTCGATTATGGGGTTGCAATCGTACAACTGTTCGTACTATAACTAGGGAACGGAAGTTCGACAAACACATGTTCGCCGAACGTTCGGTCCGGGTCAAGGACCCCAACGATCTTTCTCACCAACGAGGATCGGCGGGGCGGTGGAGTGCCCGGGCTCGCTGTCACACCCCATCGCAAGACTGGAACCATGACCACCTTTACCACTCCACAATCCACTCCGTTCTCGCCCGACGGTGCGTATCCGCACACCGGCGCTGAACGCTCGCCATTGTCGATCAATGGTTTGTTCGCCCTGGTGATTGCGCTCGTCATCATCGTGACCTTGCTGGTTACCAGCGGCGATGCCGCTGCCGACAGCCCCGCCCAGGTCGATGCCGCCGTGGCGACCGACACCATCGAGGTGTATGTGGTGCAGCCTGGCGACACGTTGTGGGAGATCGCCACCGAGCGCGCCCTACCGGGGGACGACGTGCAATCGCTTGTCGATGTGCTCACCGAATCGGCTGGGTCGGCCAGCCTCGATGTTGGTCAACGCATCGTGATCGACCATCGCGAGCTTCGTGGATAGCGCTATGCGTCCCGAAGATACCGACAGAACAGATAGCCGTCCTGGTGAAGAACCTGCACGAGGCGCATGTTTCGTGGTGTCGCCGTGTGGGTTCCGGCCGTCATGCGGGCGCCGGTGCCGCCAACGACATGCGGAGCCACCGACACACACATTTCATCGACAAGATCCTTGGCAATCATGGCCGCGTTGAGCGTCGGCCCGCCTTCGAGCAGAACGATCTGCGCCCCGGCATCACCGAGGCCTTCGAGGGCGCTACCGAGATCGACGTGGTCCTCGCCGCTCACGATCACGTCGGCAACTTCCGCCAGTTCGGTTCGGCGGGTGATGGGCGATTGTGCGTGCGTGATCACCATCGGCGGCTCGGACGGGTCGAACACTCGGTGGTCTAGAGGAATCGACAGCGAGCCCGACACGATGGCGATCCGAGGCACGGCCCGTTGGCCGCGCTCAACTCGTAATTCTTGGATCTCCGGTAGTGTTTGAGCTCGACGGTAGTTCTCGGCAATGACCGTTCCCGCGCCCACCAAGATCACGTCTGGTATCGCCCGGATCGCGCGAAACACACGCTTGTCCGCCGGGCCACCGAGGGGTCCCGAGATGCCGTCGATGTCGATCGCCCCGTCAATCGATGTAATCATGTTTGTGAGAACCCACGGGCGAGCTCCGTCAGATTGGCGTTGGACCGATGAGTACAGAACGGCTGGATCCACATCATCCACAAGCCTGGGGAACAGTTGGTCCATGAATATGAACGCTATCGACGCCGCAGACACCTCCGACAGCGCCTCCGAAGGGATCGACTGTGGAAAACCTCGGACATATCCACGCGAAATCAACAGCTCGTACACTTTTCGCCCACAACGTGTTGTCCCTACGGTGGTGGGCCAAGCGGGTGGTGAGCCTCTGGCATGCCGGAACAATGTGGGCATCGCTCGCGTTGGACCTGAAGGCACCGTGCTGGTCGTTAATCGGTGCAGAGGCCTTGACCCCGGAGCACTCACCACCCGCATCTCAATTCGCTCACGGGCGCTGACGAAGAGGTAAGTATCATGTCACTCGCATCGCACCCGCTCAGCGCAGAGACCGCCCTCGGGTTTCGTCGGCTGCATACGACGCCTGGTGTGGACGTGTATGACCAGTTCACCTGGGAACGACGCGATGCCCGAATTCACGACTGGCGCGACGGCTCGGTTGCATTCGAGCAGCCCGACATCGAGGTTCCTTCGTCGTGGTCGGTGAATGCCTCGAATATCTTGGCGCAGAAGTATTTCCGGGGAACTCTCGGCACCCCCGAGCGGGAGTCTTCGCTTCGCCAGGTCGTCGATCGGGTGGTGGATACCATCACCGGTTGGGGGCGCGACGGCGGTTACTTCGTCGACGATGCAGACGCCGCCACCTTCTCGGCCGAGCTGAAGTTCCTCATCTGCTCGCAACGGGCAGCGTTTAATAGTCCTGTGTGGTTCAACCTCGGGGTTGATGGTGTGCCCCAGCAGGCCTCGGCCTGTTTCATCTTGTCCGTCGACGACACCATGGAATCCATTCTCAACTGGTACGCCGAAGAGGGGATGATCTTTAAGGGCGGCAGCGGCGCGGGGGTCAACTTGTCTCGCGTCCGTTCGTCATCGGAACTGTTGGTCGGCGGCGGAACCGCGTCGGGGCCGGTGAGCTTTATGCGCGGCGCGGATGCGTCGGCAGGCACCATCAAGTCGGGCGGCAAGACCCGTCGCGCCGCAAAGATGGTCGTGCTCGATATTGCCCATCCCGATGTTGAGGAATTCATCTGGTGCAAGGCCCACGAGGAGAAGAAGGCTCGGGCGCTTCGAGATGCTGGCTTCGACATGGACCTCGACGGCGCCGACTCGATCAGCATCCAGTATCAGAACGCCAACAACTCCGTTCGTGTCACCGATGCGTTTATGGACGCCGTGGTCGCCGGTGAAGATTGGGACCTGACCGCGGTCACCGATGGCTCGGTGATCAAGACCGTTCCTGCACGCGATTTGATGCGAGACATCGCCCAAGCTGCGTGGGAGTGCGCTGACCCTGGGGTGCAGTTCGACACCACGATCAACCGTTGGCACACCACACCAAACGCTGGCCGCATCAACGCCAGCAATCCGTGCTCGGAATACATGCACGTCGACGACAGCGCCTGCAACCTCGCGAGCTTGAACCTACTGGCCTTCCATCGGCCTGAGGAGACAGGCCGCGAGTTCGAGACCGAGGAGTTCGCCGCCGCGGTCGAGTTGTTGTTCGCCGCTCAGGAAATGATCATCGACCCTGCGGACTACCCGACCGAACGCATTGGCGAGAACACCCGCCGGTTCCGCCAAATCGGCCTGGGGTATGCGAACCTCGGCGCGCTCTTGATGGCGCTCGGCGCTCCCTACGACTCCGATCGCGGTCGAGCGGTTGCTGGGGCGATCACCGCACTCATGGGGGGAGCCTCCTACCGGATGTCCACCCGCCTTGCCAAGCGAGTGGGGCCATTCGCTGGTTACGACGACGATCGCGCCAACGTGCAATCGGTGCTGGCCGCCCATCGCGACGCCCTCGAGACGGTGGATACCGACCTGGTACCAGAGGATCTTTTCGCCGCAGCGAAAGGAGCCTGGAACGACGCCTGCACCAACGCCGCGATAGATGGGGTCAGAAACGCCCAGGCGACCGTTCTGGCGCCGACGGGAACGATCAGTTTCCTCATGGACTGCGACACGACCGGCATCGAGCCCGATCTTGGCTTGGTCAAGATGAAGAAGCTCGTTGGTGGTGGCACGATGCAGATCATTAACCAAGGGGTCGAGCGGGCACTTCGCCAACTCGGCTACGAAGCAAACGCGATCGACGCGATTCAGGGGCACATCGCCGAGTCGGGTTCGGTCATCGGCGCTCCTGGCCTCGATCCGGCTGACGTCGCTGTCTTTGCGTGCTCGATGGGAGACAACGTCATCGAGCCAGGTGGTCACATTAAGATGATGGCCGCCGTGCAGCCCTTCCTTTCGGGCGCAGTTTCGAAGACTGTAAACCTGCCGGAATCGACGTCGGTAGAAGAGGTCGAGCAAGTCCTGGTCGATTCATGGGAACTCGGTTTGAAGGCCGTTGCGCTCTACCGCAATAACTGCAAGGTCGCACAACCCCTCACCGCCAAGTCTGCCGACGATGAACGTACCGACCCGTCGTTGGTGCCAGGTGTGGCGATCACTGCGCCTCAACGCGAGAAGCTTCCTCGGTCGCGTGCGTCGAAGACTTTCGAGTTCCGTGTGGCCGACTGTAAGGGGTTCGCCACGGTCGGCGAGTATGACGACGGCCGTCCCGGGGAGCTGTTCATCCGCGTCTCCAAGCAGGGTTCCACGCTGTCGGGCATCATGGACGCCTTTGCCATCGCCGTGAGCCACGGGCTCCAATACGGCGTGCCCTTGGCAGCCTTTGTCGACGCCTACGTGGGCATGCGCTTCGAACCGGCCGGTATGACCGACGATGACGACCTGCGGATCGCCTCGAGCCTGATGGATTACCTCTTCCGCCGATTGGCCGTCGAATACATGTCGCCCGAGGAACGCCGAGCCCGCAACATCTTGACCACCGGTGAGCGAAGCCAGCCGACTCTCCCCGGAGTCGACGAAGCGGTCACGCCGTCCGTCCAGGGCCTCGATCTTGCTCCCGACCCGCCATCGTCGCAACGTCAGGCAGCGGCCAGCGCCCCGGTCGCGTCCGACGCGCCGTTCTGCGGACAATGTGGAACGCAGATGGTTCGAGCGGGCAGCTGTCATGCCTGCCAGGGTTGCGGCGCCACTAGCGGATGCTCGTGACGGCTGTTTGAACACCATGGCAGTCACGGATGATTCGCAGATCTCTGTCCAACAGACACTTCCCGGCACGCGGAGTCGATCGGTAAGCGGAGGCGTTCTCCGCTTCTCCTTTGGCACGATGGGTTCCGGTAAGTCGACCCTGGCACTGCAGATTCACCACAATCTGGCTCAAGGGGGTTTGCGTGGGCAGTTGTGCAGCATGCTCGATCGTCAAGGGGCGCGTGTGAGCTCGCGCCTCGGGGCATCTGCCGAAGCGGTCGTGGTGCAGTCGGGCACCGATCTGTACGCGGTAGCGCAAAACGATGGGGAACCGCTCGACTTTCTCGTCTGTGACGAGGTGCAGTTCTACGACGTCGATCACGTCGAACAGCTGGCTCGGGCGGTCGACGAGCTTCACGTCGATGTCTTTTCCTTCGGCCTCCTGACAGACTTCCGCGGGAAGCTGTTTCCGGGTACCGCGCGGATGCTTGAGCTCGCCGACGTGAGTGAACCAATGCAGTGTGAGGCACGTTGTTGGTGTGGCGAGCGGGCAACCCACAATGCGCGCCTCGTCGACGGCGTGCAGGTGTACGAGGGTGACCTGGTGATGGTCGATAGCCCCACCGTGTCGCCCGATGTGTCCTACGAGTTACGGTGTCGTCATCACTGGACCACCGGCGAGTCCGGTGGCCGCCCCGAGACGATCAATCTCTAGCTTTCACAGCTCTCGGCGATCTGATCCGGGTTGACGCACACGTCGATTCCCCGGTCGCCGTACACCTCGTCTTCGCCGGTGCCTCCGATGAGTTCGTCATTGCCAACGCCCCCGCGCACAATGTCGTTCCCGAGTCCGCCTCGTAGCAGATCCTGGCCTTGGGCGCCTTCGATGGTGTCGTCGTCGGCGTTGCCGTTTATGTCGTCGTTGCCAGAACCACCGCTGATCTGGTCGTTGCCCCTCCGGCCTCGCACGATGTCGTCGCCTGCACCGGCGATAACGATGTCGTTCCCGGCGCCAGCGTTAATATCGTCGTTGCCCGCGCCGCCGCAGATCAGGTCGTCGCCACCGAGGCCGACGATGCGGTCATTGCCTTGTCCGCCAAAGAAGACATCGTTGCCCGAAGTTCCGATCAAGGTGTCGTCGCGTGCGGTTCCGGTCACGGTCGCCAGGATCCCTTGGCAGAAACGGGGTTCGGTTACGGCGAGGCCGAGCGACTCGAGGCTTCCAAGGCTCAACACGCCCTGCCCATAGACATTGTCGGGTCCATTGACCCCAGCGTCTGTGGTTATCAGGGAGATAGCGCGTCGGGCGTCGGTCGCGGCCGTAAAGACCTCGGCGGACCGTAGCAACGCCAAGACTCCAGCCACGAGCGGTGCACTCGCACTGGTGCCGATGAAACACTCGCCGAACCCTGGGACGGGCAAGCATGCAGGGGCGGCAACCTCGATGCTGGTGCGTCCATCGAAGGTTGGTCCCTGCGAGGAATAGATCGCAATTCGGTCATTCGTTGGACTAACGGTCGCGCCTACCGCGACCGCACCCGGGTTTGCTGAGTCGACCCCAGGCCCAGTCGCGGAGAACTCATTGACCCATTCGTCCATGGTCGTGAAGTTGCCAAGGATCTGAATTTGGTCAACCCCATCGGACTCGACGTCCTGGTATTGGACAATCGCGAGGAAGTCCCGGTCGAGCGGACCCGAACAACGGGGCTGCGTGCGTTCGAGAGGGCGGTGGGCCAAGGTCGATTGGAGGCTGTCCGCTCGGGCCTCAGGAAGTGGGTCGTTGATGTTGTCGAAAATGAGGAGGTCGTAGTCGGTGGGGATGACGTCTTCAGCCCAGTCATCCCATCGCATTCCCAAGAGGAATCCGCAGGTGAATCCCATCAATTCCTGCCCGTTCGCCCAGTTGTGCACACCGTTGCCGTCGGGGTCATTGAACTCTCCGACCCAGTTCTGGCCGCCGGAAGCACCGAACCCGCCAGCGTTGCCAGCCGCGCTGACCCAGACGATCCCGTTGTCGACGGCACGGTCGATGAGCGACGCCATCGGTCCGGTGCCATCACCGGGTCCGTCAAACTCTGATGTCTGGGAACGGTTGACCACGGTGATGCCCTGCGAGATGAACCAGTCGATCGCGGCATTGAGGTCGGCCAAGGTCAACGTGGTCGCGAGGTAGATCTCGGCATCTGGGGCGGCGGTGTGCGCGATTTCGGCAACTCCCACGCCGTGCGGGCCGACACTGCGTTGGGTAATAGCGCACGGGACACCAGCTCGACGACAGAACACGCCTGAAGGGGCGGGGAGGCGGCCGTCGCTAATCGCTTGCTCGAGTTCAGCACCGTCAAATACATCAACGATGGCAATTCGTTGGCCGGCCCCGGTTTCTCCGGCCTCGTGCCATGCCCGGACGCCGACCGCGTCGAGGATGGATGTCCCTAGCAACGAGGGGTTTGCTGTCTGGGTGCGGGCATTGAGCGCCTCGTCAGACTCGGTGAGTTGGGTGATTCGTCGGATCGCTGGATGGTCGGCGAGGGTTCTGATCTCATCGATGGGAATTCTGGCCTCGACGAAGAACCCGGGAACTACTCCGGTGACCTCGCCACCGAAGGCGACGACGATGGTTTGAATGCGATCGAGGTTGTCGCCATGGAGCTCTACACCGGTCGTCACCGACCCCGGCGCCAGGCTTGCGGCCGCGGCGAGTTCGGCCACGACGTGGTCGCTGATGGTCTCCGCGGTCTCTTTCGGGACCTCGTCGTCTGCGCCGGCGGCCTCGGGAACTTGTTGTTGGTGCGGGGTCGGTTCGGCCTGCGCACCAACAGGTGCCGTCGCCAGGACCGAAGCGAGTGTTGTAACGATCAGGGCGGCGACGAGGCTTCGCCATGGGTGAACGTTGCCGTTACGTGCGCGTGCGCGCCGCTTCCGAGACATCTCCACAGGGTAGGGCCTCAGCTCCTCCGCGCATAGGCGCGCGTACTTTTCGGTCGTGCGACGGCCAGATGCCGGGGGAACTGGCTCTTTAGCGGTCGGCTATCGGCACGTAGTCGCGTTCGTCCTCACCGGTGTAGACCTGGCGTGGACGGGCAATGCGCGATCCTTGTTCGAGCATCTCATCCCAGTGGGCGAGCCAGCCGACGACGCGTGGAATTGCGAAGAGGACAGTGAACATCTCGGTAGGGAAGCCCATCGATTGGTAAATGAGGCCCGAGTAGAAGTCGACGTTGGGGTACAACTTGCGATCGATGAAGTACGGATCGGCGAGCGCGACCTCTTCGAGCTTGAGCGCAATGTCGAGCAATGGGTTCTGGCCAGTGACCTTGAACACGTCGTGTGCAGCGTCCTTGATGATGGCTGCTCGAGGGTCGTAGTTCTTGTACACCCGGTGTCCAAAGCCCATGAGCCGCTCTTCGCCGTTCTTGACCCGCTCCATGTAGGCGGGAACATTCTCGTAGTCGCCGATCTCGGCGAGCATGCGCAGTACCGCTTCGTTCGCGCCACCGTGTCGTGGTCCGTAAAGGGCACCGCACGCTGCGGCGATCGAGATGTATGGGTCTGCGTGGGCTGAGCCAACAACTCGGGCAGTGGTCGTCGAACAGTTCTGCTCGTGGTCGGCGTGCAGGATGAAGAGAACTTCCATCGCTCGCTTCAGTGCAGGATCCGGTTCGTAGTCGTCTTCGGCAATGGAGAACATCATCGACAAGAAGTTCGAGGAGTAGTCCAGGTCGTTGCGCGGATACACGAAAGGCAATCCGCGGCTGAAGCGATAGGCGGACGCTGCCAGGGTCGGCATCTTTGCGACGAGTCGGACGATCTGGTCCATGCGTCCTTCGGGATTGTCGATCTCCTTCGCGTCCGGGTAGAAGGTGGACAGTCCGGCGACGCTCGAAGTCAACAATCCCATGGGATGTGCGTCGTAGTGGAACGCATCGTGGATCTGGCGACGGAAGCTTTCGTGGAGGTAGGTGTGGCGGGTGATCCTGGCGTTCCAATCCGCGAGCTCATCGGCTTGGGGGAGGCGGTTGTTGAACAGCAGGAACGCGGTTTCGAGGTGAGTGGAATTCTCGGCCAACTGTTCGATCGGGTAGCCGCGATAGCGGAGCACGCCGTTGGCACCGTCGAGATAGGTGATTGCAGACTCGGTGGACGCTGTTGTTCCGAAGGCCGGATCGAGAAACCAAACGCCCGGTAGAAGCTTGCGCCATTCGGCGCCATCGACCGCTCCGTTTTCAATTGGAATCTCCACAGATTCGCCGGTGCGGTTGTCGGTGATGGTGATGCTCTCGCTCACATTGGCTCCATAGTCAGGGATGTACTCATTGGGCACAAAGCGCCACGATGATGTGGCTTTAGCATACGAGAATCGTGTTGTGATGGCGCGGAGTTTCGCGTTGAGGTCACCGGTTGTTTAGAAGTTTCACGACAACGGCTTCTGCCCGTGAGAACGAGAATGAGTTACCGGAGATTTTGCGCTGCCGAAGCCGGCAAAAGTTACAGCGGGGTGTTGTCGTGTCGCCGGTTCGGGAGAATCTCGCGCTTGTCGATGAGCAACCGCAGGCTCTCGGCGACCTCTCTTCGAGTGTCCTCCGGTGAGATCACCGAGTCGACCGAGCCCCGTTGGGCTGCGACATATGGGTTGAGCAAACGCTCCTCGTATGCGGCCTCAAGTTCTGCGCGTTCTTCGGCGGAGGCTTTCCGATGCAGGATCTCGACGGCGCCCTTGGCCCCCATAACGGCAATCTCTGCGGTCGGCCACGCGAAGACGAGGTCGTTCCCCATGTACTTCGAATCCATCACGATGTAGGCACCGCCGTAGGACTTTCGAAGGGTGACGTTGATCCTCGGGACAGTGGCACGGGCATACGCGAACGCGAGCTGTGCGCCGTAGCGAATCATGCCGCGCCACTCCAGGTCCTTCCCTGGATAGAAGCCAGAGGTGTCGACAAGGGTGACGAGGGGCAGGTTAAAGGCGTCGCAGAACGCAACGAATCGTCCGCCCTTTTGTGAGGACGGGATATCGAGGGTTCCCGCAATGGCCATCGGCTGGTTTGCCACAATGCCAACGGCGATTCCGCCAATTGCCGCAAAGCCGGTGACCAAGTTCGGGGCGAAGTTGGCTCGAAGCTCTACAAAGTGACCATCATCGGCGATGGTGCTGGCAATATCTCGCACGTCGTAGGCGCCTGTTGGGGTCTCGGGAAGGAGCTCTCCCGCCTCGGGGACCGATCGATGGATCGGGTCGCCTGTCGTGAGTATTGGTGGGGCAGCGTGATTGTTCGATGGAAGGAACTCGAGGAGTTCTTCGACGGCCGCGTGCGCTTCGTCGAGGTCTGTGACGAGTAGCGATGCGATTCCCGCTTCGCCGATGAGTGCGCCTGGGCCGCCCAACGCCGTGCGGTCGATATCGATTCCGGTGAACTCGTTGATCACCGTCGGCCCGCTGACGAAGGCGTGGCTGCCTGTCACCGTGATGACGAAGTCGAACAAGCCGAGCAGGAGCGCGGGTCCCGCGACGGCGTCTCCGTCGAGAATCGCCACGAGAGGTACCCTGCCTGAGCATGCGGTCAGCTTTCGAGCTGCGGCACCAACTGCGAAGGTCACCGCGAGTCCTTCGTCGGCGGCGGGACCGTTGGCGCGAAACTCACAAACCAAGGGGATTCCGAGTTCGGAGGCCCGTTGCGCTCCCTCCGCAATCAAACTGGCGTCCGCAGTGCTCAACGCAACGTTTGCGTGATCGGCGATACGGACGAGAAGGCGGCGTCGGCCGTCGGCTGCATGGACAATCTTCTGCGAGCTTGGCAACTCGGTCTTGGGCTCTGTCGCAGTCATCGCCGAAATTCTACGGTCCGATTGGCCGCCGTGGTTATCCGGCGCACGGGATTCTCGTTACCGCTGCCGCTAGTCGGACGTCGGTGTCTCGACGACGGTGACCTTTAGGCCCTCTTGTTGCGCACCGCGTTCGGTGACGACTCGACCAATGACCTCCTGCACCGCCCGTGCGGGCGCAGGAAGCGTGGTCCAACGCCGGTAGGCCAATCCCACGCTGCGCGGAGCCATACCGTCGACATGAACGATCGACCACTGATCTCCGGAGCCAAATGGCGCCGCCGATGCGGGGACGAGAGCGGGCGCATAGCCCTGGAAGGCGAGGGAAGCGAGGAGGCGCATGCCATCGAGCTCGGCAACCGGCTGCAGTGTTACCTCGATTTCTTCGGCTGCCTGGTCGACTTCGCTTCGGAACTGTGTGCCGACCGGAGGGAGGACCAACTCATGCTTGGAGAGCTCCTTGAGGTCGATCCGGTCTTTTTTGGCGAGCGGATGCCCCTCCGGGGCGATGACGATTCGTTCCTCATCGAAGAGTGGTTCGCTCGTGAGTTCGGGCTCGGTGAGAGGGAGGTTGAGTACCGCCATCGTGAGTTGGCCGCTCAGGAGTTGGGGTAGGAGGCCCGTCGTTGTTGCGTCGACGACAACGAGGCGGACCCCGGGGTAGTCTGCCTTGAGCGCAGCGAGCAATGCGGGCACGAGCCAGCGGCCGGTCGTGCCAATAATTCCGAAGCGTACGGTTCCTTGGATGTCATCTCGAAGAGCCGAGATGTCGGCTGGAATGGCCAGAAGCTCAGCCTTGATACGCAGGGCCCGTAGCACCACCGCTTCGCCCTCGGAGGTCAACTCACCCGTGCGGCGGTCTACGAGAATTGCGTCAAGTTCGCGCTCGAGGCGGGCGACGTGCGTCGACACATTCGACTGCACGGTGTGGAGCGCTCGCGCCGCGGCAGAAAAGCTTCGATGTTCAGAGACCGCCATGAGCGCGTTGAGTTGACGGAGATCCATGATTCGCTCCTCGCTTGGGAAACCACGACTCTATCTGTTTCTGCTATGGGTCATCACAAAATGACACGTCGGCGATCTTGCCCTGCGCTGGCGAAGGGGCGGATCGCTCAAAACGGTGGCTCGTCGTCCGACGTGGGACCCATGTGGGTCGCTCGCAACCGCCTCCTCGCGATCTTGATCGCTGTCGCACTCGGTGCTTCTGCATGCGCTGACTTGGAGTCGATCGATCGTGTCAGTGCAATCGAGGCCCTTGAGACGACGGGGTTGTCCAATGCCGAAGCCACCTGCGTTGCCGATGGTCTCATACTGCTCGATGAGATTGATGCCGCAGACCCCCGAATTACCCGCGGGCCCGCTGAACGCGATGCGTTGGTCGGTGCACGAAATCGATGTGTTGGGTCCGTACCGGAGACAGAAGTGGCCGGGGCGCAAGAACGCCCAGGCGAGAGCGAGTTCACGATCGAACGCCCGAACTCCAGTGACTCGGAGCTGGAGGAGGTCGAGACGTTGAACGACGATGCGCTCGTAGCCGTTGGCACAGCGAGCGACCTTCGGATCCAGGCAATCGAGACGCTCAGACGACTTGGCAGGAGCACCGAGAACGCCACATGCGTGGTCGACCATATCCTCACATCGGAGGCTGATCGCGCCGCACTCGTCTCCGATAGCTTTGGGCTCGGGCTCGTCCCAATCGAAGCAACTGCCTTCGCTTCCTGCAGCGGAACGAACTAACAGCCCGCATCGAGTTCTGATGCCTTAGCGAGGCCAGGTTCGTCGTTGGCGACGTCGATTAGGCCCTGAATCATCGAGAGCCCAGACCCGACGCCAAGAGGCCGTCCGCGGGCCGGTCAGCAATGGTGTATCGCCGCCGTGTGCGCGCTTGCGTGCAGACCACCAATCGGTCATCGCTTCATCGGCGAGCTCGGCTACTCGTGACTCGATGCGCTCGTTGAACGCACGTGCATCCTCGTCATCGCCGCACCGCAAGGGCTCGCCGAAAGTGACCGTGGTGCGGCTCGGGGTTGGTGTCGAGCGTCCTTTTCGAAGGATCCGTCCGGTGCCTTCCATGTGGACTGGGACGACGGGAATGCCCGCTCGCTGGGCGATGAAGGCAGCGCCGCCGCGGAAGGGCTGGCCCCATCCATCGGGACTACGCCCACCTTCGGGGAACACGACCAGACTCCAGCCCTCGTCGATGAGGTCACGAGCGAGATCAGTCGAAGACCGGCTGACCCGTGAACGATCGATCGGAATTGCGCCGATCACCAAGGCGGAGAGAGCGCCGGTGACGCGGGTTCCAAAGAAATAGTCGGCCGCAGCGCCGATAACGACCTTGTATCGCCACGGAGTTGGAAGCGCAGTGAGCAGCAAGGGCGTATCGATGTGGCTGTGGTGGTTGGCTGCGAAGATCACCGAACCGCATAGGCCTTCCAGTCGGTCTGTGCCGCGGATCGTCGGTTGGGCGAGCCCCGTCATCACCGGCTTGATCATGATCTCGAGCAGCACTGCGCGGGTGCCTCGAGCCGGTTTGGTGCGGGCCCAGTCGGTGGGGAAGTCGGTCCCCGTCTTGCCTGCTTTCGGCGGGATCTCGACCGATTGCGGGACCGTTGGTGCGGTATAGGGGAAAGGCAACGATTGGAGCGGACGCCGTAGACGACCTACGACCGGGACGTTGCGGCCCGCGAGTTCCCGGGCGAGTCGCTCTCGAACAGCGCCGATACCGGAGCGAGGCTCGCTCATGTCACGTCCGCCATGAGCATCGGCGGATTGTGGAAGTGCGTGATAGTGGGCTGCGGCCCGACGGTGTCGGTCGCCATCTCCAAGGCATCTTGCAGCGTGGATGCTGGGCGGAACCCGAGTCGGCGAACGGCCTTTGGATCGCCGCCGACGATGATGGTTTGGCCAACGTGCTCCATCGCGTGGGCACCCCAGTACCACATGTAGAACGGATGCACGCCGTGATAGGCGTAGCTGGTGCGGTACAGATGGCGGTACCACTCGTCTTCGGCGTATTGCTTCTCGTACTTCTTCTCGATCTCGATCGGATCGGTCGTGTCCGCGAGGACCTGCTCGAAGAAGTCGATGTAGCTCGGGTGATGGACCGGATGGAAATCCCACGGAGTGGGGTGGCTCATGATCACGACACCGCCCTTTTTCACCAGAGGCTTGCCCCGGTACAGGTTGAAGAAATATCCCATGCCCAGCACCATCACGAGAATCGGGTTCATCACCGAGTTCACGTTGTAGGGGCTGATGTAGGGGAGGCCCATCGTCAAGATGTCGGTCTGACCCTCCACCGGAACGAGGTGCTGCTTGAGCGTGTTCTCTGTCGTGACCTTGTGCGTGGCTTCGATCTCGCCGGCCTGTACCGAGGTGAGCTCGTAGGGAGCCTTCCAGCTGTGGAATACCTTTCGGCGAGCGCCCGGGGTCATGTAGTTGAGGCCGCCCTGCATGGCCAGAAACTGTGCCCGGTCTCGACCGGTCCACTCCCACTCGCGCTTTTGCAGCATCGAGAGGGGACCGGTCTCGCCAAAGGTGTTGTTGTTGATCGTGGTCTCGATCTGGAAGATCTTGATTCCGGCGTTGCGGATCACGTCACCCTGACGCCAGTTCTTGGTGTGCAGCTCGGAGTTGGGGGGATCCATAAACGAAGTCGACTTCCGCATCGTGTCGACGTTGTGATGATGGCGAAGCGCCGTGTAGCCCGAGAGGCCCGTAGCCGTGCTCTTGTGGCCGCCGTCCATCGATACCAAGTTGATGTTCACGTACACCGTGAGATCGCTTTCCACAGCGCGAGTGTTGAGCTGGACCTCTTCGCCGTGCTCGGTTGCGCCGAGATGAGTCATGCCATCGGGGTCTTCGGCGTCGTGGTTGTAGAGGCGGCCGCTCGGTGCGAAGGCGTCGTAGACGCGGTCGCCGACCGCGTGGCGCAGTTCGTCCTCGGTCATCCGTCGATGCAGGGCGAGGGCCGCGATGATGTGCACATCATCCACCCCGGCCTCCGCCGCGATATCGAGGACGGCTTCGATGATGCGCTGACGAATGTCGGGCTTGCGCATCGGAGGGAGCGGTAGGCTGATGTCGTCGAAGGCAATCGTCAGTTTCATGTCGGCGAACATGAGTGCTCGAAGCGGTTCGGAGTCGATCGGGTTCTCGAGAGCGTCACGGATGGCCTGGTCGGGGTGTTCGAGACCGCGAAGCGGCTCGGCCGGATAGATGATCCGCGACCGGCCGACAGGCAACTTCTCCATACGGAAGTTCTCGCCGTGATGAAAGAGCACCGGCGGAGTCGATGCATCGACATCGAGTACCAATCCCGGGCGGGGGGCTTTACGAGGACTCATCTGCGGGTCTTCTCCTTAGCGACTCCCGAGCCGACATTCATCAGGCGACTCAAGAGAGGTTCTGGGCGGGCACCGGTTCGGGGTGCGAGCGGAATTGGGCGGGCGGGAGCACCCGGCTGTTTTGCGAAATCCTCGACGAGCCAGCCGCGCTTGCGGGCAATGCTTGCGAGTTTGGTTTCTGGATTCACGGCGACCGGAAAGCCGACCGCTTCGAGCATGGGGAGGTCGCTCGACGAATCGGCGTATGCCACCGACTCGCGTAGGTCGATGCCATGAGCTTTGGCGTAGTCGACGAGGGTCTGGTAGCGGTTCTCCGCGGTCGGCGGCACCGACGTCATGCCGCCGGTGTAGCGGCCGCCTTCTGTTGTTCCCATCTCCGCGGAGATGATGTCGTCGAAGAGCGGTTCGAGCGGTTTGATCACAAAATCGAGGGCGCCGGTGATGAGCAGCGTCTTGTGGCCCAGCTCGCGGTGTGCGCGGACGCGCCTGATGGCGGCAGGGAATGACTTCGTCAGGAGATAGTCGCTGAGAAGCTCTCGAACGTCTTCGTCGATCTGGCCGATCGGCGCCCCTCGATAGTTTCGATAGAAGCTCCGCAGAAAGTCGGAGCGATCTTTGCGATCGAGCGCAAGCCAGCTCGGGCCTTGTGCCAGGGCGCGAGCGGCGAAGGTCAATCGTTCGCTCGGTTGCAGGTGCCGAGTGGCGAGCCAAGCATACGACGTGACGACGTTGCTGGCGATAAGGGTGTTCTCCAGGTCGAACACGGCCATCTGTCTGTCGGGGGAAAGCACCTGGGAGCGCAAGCGGGTGCTGCGGGTCGGTCCCGTCTTCTTGCCCGGCGTGGTCTTGGCACGAGCCTGGCGGACGACCGACGGGAGGTGAACGTTCTGGACGTAGTGCTTCCAATCGATCACCCGAGGATCAAAGCCGAAGTTGGCTCGATCTTCCTCGGACAGTTCATCCCACAGTCCGAGAAGGTTCTCGAGGCCATAGATGGCCTCGCATTCGGCGTAAGCCCCGTACAGCTCGACGTAGCCCGACGCCTGGTCGAGAAGTTCTTTGCGGGCCTGAAGACGCATCGCGTACTCGGCGGTCTTTCCGCGCAGCGGCAGCTTTTCTAGCGCGGCGTCGGCTCGCTCAAGGCTGGTGCGCGCTCGGCGAAGTTGGCGTTCGACTCGTCCGCGTCCGGGGAACTGCCACGCCGCGACGGCGATGGGTTGGCCGAGCTCGTCGTAGATCGGGTTGGCCGTGAACCATTCTTCGGCATAGTCGACGAGGTTCTTGTAGCGAAGCGGGTTTTGCGAGCCCGACGCGACTTGGGTGACGTCGGGGCCCGATTCCTTAGGACCACGGGCTGAAACCGCGATTAGGGCGGCGACGACCATATCGACCGGGATGACGTCGACGACGCCCTCTGGCACGCCGGGGAACTCGCTGAGCAGCCCGCGTGCATAGGAGATGATGACCGGCTCGGCCATACGGAAACCGCGGATCCAACCGGGTTTCGGCTCGGACCACGCCGACTCGATGATCGACGGCCGCACGATCGAAACCGGGATTTCGCCTCGGCTCTCGACAAGGGCGAGTTCGCCCAAGGCCTTGGTGTACGCGTACGCGTCAGGGAAGCCGAGGGAACTGGCTCGGGCTCGCCCGTTCTCCACCATCTGCGTAGTGACCCACGCCTGGCGGATGCTCTCGGTCTTTGTGGCCAGCGCAGGGGTACCCACCGCGCCGAGTTCGCGCTGAGCTTCTTCCCGGAATTGTTGGAGCTGTTTGGGTTGTCGGCTGGCGTTTTCTTCGTCTTGGCGGCTGCGTCGTGCAGCGTCGACCTCGCGTCGCCAATCAACGTCTACGAAGTAGGGGCTCTCGTCGACGAGCTGCTCGGGAGCGCTGCCGCGTCGGCTGCCTGCGACGTAGCACGTGGACACGGCCACGAGGTGAGGCGCAACCCCGTGTTCGTTGCACAGGTTTGCGATGCGCTGCGGGCCGAGAAGGTTGACTTCGACAGCGGTGTCGAGTGGGGAGTCGAACGACACCGTGGCTGCCGAGTGGATGATCACATCAGCGCTGAGCCAGGTTTCGAGGTCTTCGCCCGAGAGATTGAGGCCGTCGGTGCCCACATCGCCCGCAACAGCACTGATGCGACGAGCACACATTTCGGCGAACGCTTCTTTGCCCATTTCTTCGCGCAGGCCGTTGAAGGCGTCGTTTTTGAGCACGTCGCGGTCGACTCGAGCTTGGGCCCCTCGGCGGCCGGGACGCACCAACAAGATGAGTTCACAGTCTGGGACACTGCGAACGAGCCGCTCAACGAGGGCGGTACCGAGGAAACCGGTCGAGCCGGTAACGGCGATGCGCTTTCCTGCGAGGTTTTCGACGATCACTGTTTCCCGTTCTACCACTGGATCGAAGCTCTCTACCAGTTGGTAGAGAGCTTTCTCGTCCCTTATGGTAGAGGCTTATGAGCGAGCCCACCACACGGCAGCGCATCCTGGACACTGCGCTCGATTCTTTTGGGACGATCGGGGTCGACGGAACCTCGCTCGACGCGCTCGCCCGTGAACTTGGGCTGCGGAAACAGTCGATTCTCTACCACTTCAAATCGAAGAATGCGCTCTTCGCCGCAGTCGTTGACGAGGCAGCGAATCGCTTCATCGAGGAACTCGATGCGGTGGTGGCTGGTGATGACGTGTGGGATCAGGTCGAAGGCACGGTCCGACTCGTGTTTCGCCTTGCGGTGCAGCGCCCGGCGCTGCTCGGACTCCTGCGGGAAGCTTCTCGGCCGGGTTCGACGGTCGCTGTGCAACTGTCGGGTCGCCTCGGCGGCCACATCGACGCCGCCCAGCGATCTCTAGAACTGGCACTTGACGAGGGGCGCGTCGCGGGCGACAACGCTCGTCTGCTGTTGTTCTCGCTCTACTCGACGATCATGGGCGTTGCGACCGAGGTCGAAGTGCTCAGGGCCATGGGGGTCGAACCGAGCCTGCGAACGCTCGCGGAACGCCGCTCCGAGTTGTTGCGATTCTTGCGGGTCGCGCTCGTTCCGGTAAACCCGGCCTAGGCGCCGACCGCCTGAAGGCCAAGGATGTTTACCACCGGGCCGAGAAGCAGGACCGCCATGATGACCGCTAGCGCGATCGCCAGAAGCACAGATGCGGCCACGCCGGACTTCTGTGATCGGCTGAGCTCAAGATCAGATACCCAGGTTTCCGCGACCGCCGTCGTTTGGTTTTTCTCCACGACCATTTGACGGCTGCGATGTGCGTAAAGTCGCGTTGAGTGGTCGCAGTACCCCTCTTTGAGGGTTTCGGTCGAATTTGGGAGTCTGGGACGCTCACCAACTGTTATGGGTTGCCCCGACTACTGTGCTTGGTTATGCGTCGTACACGAAGTTCTCGAAAATTGGTCTCGCAGGTCCTTGTCCTATTGGCGTTGTTGAGTGGGCTTCTCGGAGTGGTCGCAACCCCAGTAGGAGCACAAGAAGCCTGTGACTTGATCGACGAGATCGGCGTTGCCGACGCTGCGGGGCTTCGGGCAGCTGTCCAGGCCGCTGAAGACTCCACCGGAGTCGACTTCGCGGTCTACGCGACCCCCGGATTGTCATCGAGCGGTTCGAACCTCGAAGCGATCCTCGCAGGCGAGGTGAGCGTGGCATGCCCACAGATCTTCGATAGCCCGAACAACGTCGCCGACAACGTCGTGATTCTGGCCGTCTCGCTCGAGGAGCGACTCACGGTCTTCGCCTATGGCGACGACCTCGATGAGCGCCTCGACGATGACGCGAACGACATCATCGGGCGAATGAACGTGTTCTTCGCAAACGGCGAGATCGGTGCGGGTCTCTCGTCAGGATTGGGTGGAGCGGTCGAAGGACTCGACACCGTGCCGACGAGCGCGGGAGGTGCGATCGCTGGCGGCGTGCTCGGCACCGCAGTTGTCGTGGGCGGAGGGGCATGGCTGTACACCCGCCGTCGGACCGCCACCGCTCGCGGCGAGGTAGCCGGTGGAAGCTTCGCCGACGCGTCGTCGAAAGTCTCCGCCGTACAGGCCCGCTGGTACGACGCGGAGCAAGAGGCCGTCGTCGTCGGCGGCCGGATCACCGGCAACGCCATGAGTCGGATGAACACCGCCCAAACCGAGGCGGCCGAGGCATCGCGTGCGCTATACGAAGCGTGGTCACCCGTTTCGGAAGTGATGGCCGACGACGTCGCCCGCATGAGCATTGAGGACCAACGCGAGGTGAACGGCCACGCCAAGGAAGCGCTCGACCAGGTCGATTTGGCTTCCGAGAAGGTCCGGGTGCTCGAAGAACTGATGGACGAATTGCGCGGGAAGCCCGACGAGCTTGCGACCATGCACCGAGAAGCCCACGAGCGCATCACTTCCGGGCTAAACGCAGCCGACGCCCGGGAAGCCGAAGGATGGGCGGTCGCGAGCGGACGAGACCGGCTTGCAGGGTTGGCGCAGAACCTCGATCGGCTCGACCCGTTCGCGTTGCGCATCGACGTTGACTTGCTCGGTGCCGACCTCGAACCGGTGGCGGCGGAAATCGCGTCGGTCGCAGGCGACCTGGAAACCCTCGCCGATCGTCACGAACAAACGGGCATCCGTCGCAACGACATGGCCGCCGAGATCCAAGGCCAGCGCGGCAGGGTCATGCAACTGCGGGCGCGAATCCACGCGTGGCAGAGCGAGCACGCCAGTGCCTCCTTCGAGGCGTTGTTGAGTCACCCCGACGAGTCCGACAAGCAGCTCGATCGGGCCGAGCAGAGCCACATGGCAGCCCAGTCGCTGGGGGACATCCCACGTGATTTGGCAGCGATGCGAACGGTCAACTCCGAACTGGACAAAGCCGAAACCGCCATCGACCTCGCCGACGAGCTACTCGACGAGATGGACGAACTCGATGTGCTGCTCGACGCAGCCAAGGCCGGGGCATCGGCCGCCGTGGCGGCTGCAGCCGATGATGCTCGAGTGCTCATCAACTACATCGACGAGCATCGCAACGACGTTCCGTCACGTGCGCCCGATGTTGCGCGACAGGTCGCTGCGGCTCAACAAGAAGCCGAAGCGAGTCTGCGGGTATCGCCCCCCGACTATCTGCGAGCGATGGAGCTGGCTGGCAAGGTCGAGTCGATCGTCGAGACGGAGTTGGACGACTTCGAGACCAACGTCGCCCAGAACCAACGCAAGCGGCACAGCGCCGAGAGCGAGTTGCGCTCAGCGTCGGTTGCCGTCGACCGAGCGGACCGCCACGTCCAATCGCACATGTTCTCGAGCAGCCGCGACCGCGAAGCCCAAGGCGCGATCGACAAACTGCGATCCGATCTAAACGCGGCGAAGGTAAAGATTGACATCGACCCCGCAGGAGCCGAAGCCGATGCGCGCCGAATCGAACAGAGCGCCGACCAGATCTACCGCGAATACCAACGACGCCAACGCCACAACGGCCGAGGCGGATTCGGTGGAGGATTCGGCGGCGGCATCATCGTCGGTGGCGGCGGGTTTCGCGGCCACGGCGGCGGGCGCGGTCATCGAGGCGGCGGCTGGGGTGGCGGAGGCGGGGGGGGATTCGGTGGCGG
>CAZLWE010000042.1:0-29825 GCA_964562985.1 uncultured Acidimicrobiales bacterium | reverse complement strand
TTTGAGCATATGCTCAAACTATGAAGTTAAGCGAATGCTCAACTCTTCCTCACGAGCAACAGGTTGAAACCCGCGCCACTGAGCAGGGGAGCGGCGGTAATGCTCTGCTGCATTACCTGCGGTGGACGCCATCGGTCGTCGTCGTGGCCGTGATGGCGGGATTCAGCGCAGACCTTGCACTAGCCGCACTGCGTCCGGCTCTGTCACCGAGCAGTAGGGCCATCGGGCGCTCATCGATATTGCTTCGCGTCGCCAGTTGACCAAGTAGGAAGGGCCCGCTTGAAGTTGCAGCAAGGGCAGTGCGTCGCACATCATGGCGCCCGTCGCGCTAGCATTTCGTCCGTCTAGACGACCTTACGATCTACCATTTTAAGGCTGCGAACTTATGTCTGATCCCCTGCTTGAGCTCTTCTCCGAAGGGCTCGACCTTCCCGTCGAAGAGCTTTCAAACGAGACCTCTCCAGACAACACCGAACAGTGGGACAGTTTGGCGGCGATGAACCTCGTGACACTCATCGAAGACACCTTCGGTGTTCGGTTGAAGACCCGCGAGATCATGAAGATGCGTTCGATTGGGATCGCCCGCGAAGTGCTCGTCGAGAAGGGCGTGGAGGGCATCTAGCCCTCCGAGATCGGAACGCCATGCGACAGTCCGACACCGCAAGCGATGCCAGAAAGCGCTGGTCCGCTCGCGACAAACAAACAGACGAATCCCCGTGGACGGTCGGCGTGGCAGCGTCCTTCACCGCTGAGCCGTTCGAGCCCTACGTTGGTGCGGCGCTCGCCCAAGCCGGAGTGGCGAACCCGGCGATTGCTTTCGCCGACTACAACCAGATCAGCCAGATCTGCTTGAACCCCAGCGCGTACTTGCAAGAAAGCGACGTGGTCGTCTTTCTGTGGCGTATCGAAGACCTCTTCGAGGAGTCGTTGCTTCGATGCCTCGAAGAGATGCACGTCGAGGCGCACCGCGACGAACTCATCTCCGCTGCTGGCGACCTTGGAGCGCTGATCGGGAACTACTGCGACGAATCCGGCAAGCCCGTGGTCGTGTCGACGCCGCCACTTCCGGTTGGGTTTGGTATCGACCACAACGACAGCTCGACCAGTGCCCCGCTGCGCCAAGTCCGCCACGCCGTCGAGGTTGCGTTTCTTACCGGTGTTAGCGCCGCGTCGTCACCACCAACGATCTTCGACCTGTGCGGTTTGCAGACTTCGTTCGGGGTGGAGCCGTCGTTCGACTCGCCCAAGTGGTTGCTGTATCACCAGCCATACAGCGTCGAGTTCTTGCATCACGCCGGGACGTCCCTCGCGCATTGTCTCGTCTCACTGTCGCGGCCCAGCCCAAAGGTGCTTGCTCTTGATTGCGACAACACGTTGTGGGGCGGCATTGTCGGCGAGGACGGGATCGGTGGCATTGACATCGGCCAGTCATTCCCCGGGAGCGCGTTCCGCGAGTTTCAACTCGTCGCCCGCAGGCTGCAACGCGAAGGCATCCTCCTCGCCATCGTGAGCAAGAACAACGCGGCGGACGTTGAAGAGGTCTTCGAGAATCATGACGAGATGGTGCTCCAGCCCGATGACATCGCAGCATGGCGGGTCAACTGGGAGCCAAAGCCTGACAACCTCCGCTCGATCGCAGAGGAACTCAACCTTGGTCTCGACAGTTTTGTCTTCGTCGACGACAGCGATCATGAGATCTCCGCCGTCCGTTCGCAGCTCCCCGAAGTTGTCTGCCTTCAAGTTCCTGAAGACGAAGCCGACCTGCCGGAGCTGATCGCGCAGTTCGGGCTCTTTCAATTCCGTCGCCAGTCTGCGGAAGATCGTTCCCGCACGACGATGATGTTGCAAGAAAAGCAGCGCAGCGAAGCAACGGAGTCCATGTCGAAAGAAGACTTCCAGAAGTCGCTGGCCCTCGAGGTCGAGATCTTCGCTGTCGGCGATGAACACATCGGACGCGTCGCGCAGCTCACCAACAAAACCAACCAGTTCAACCTGACCACGGTTCGCCGGACCGAAGCCGACATCGCGTCGCTGGTCGCCGCCGACGACCGCCATGTGTTTGGGCTTCGAGTCAGCGACCGGTTCGGAGATTACGGTCTCGTGGGAGTGTCCATTCTCGAAGACCTGGGCGAGAACTGGGACGTCGACACGTTGTTGATGAGCTGTCGAGTACTGGGACGCGGCGTCGAAACAGCGCTGATCTCTCACCTCGTCGACTTTGCTGCCGAGCACGGCGCATCGAGTGTCGTTGGCCGATATGAACCGACACTAAAGAATGCTCAAGTAGCCGATCTTTACCCTAAGCACGGCTTTTCGGAGACCGACGAGGATGGCACCTTCACCATCGACGCCGCTGAACCACCGGCGGCGCCTGACTTCTTGACGATTAAAACGTGCTGAGCTTCGACACCTTCTCCTACTTCGTGGATCTTTTCGCGTTGGCCGTGATCGTTGTGCCGCTGTTCTACATCCTTCCCTGGGCGTGGGCTCGCAAGCTTGTACTCACGCTGACCGGCGCGTACCTGCTATTGACCATCGCCCCTCGGCTCGCGCTGTTCTACGTGTTCTTTTGGCTGGTCATCCATGTGCTTGCGCTGATCGTCGACAAGACAGCCGAATCAAAAGCAGCCACACCCACCCTGACATTTTCGATACTCGCGACTCTCGCCGCGTTGTTGACATGGCGGTTCTTCGAAACCGCATTCGTAGTCAACTTCAATCTTGAGTTGAACGACGCGCTCCAGTTCTTCTCGTTGCGGGTATTCGAGGTCGATCTTGCGAGCCGAATTATCACCCCCCTTGGTCTCTCTTTCGCCACGTTCCGCGCCATTGACTACCTCACCCAAATCAACCTCGGCTCGACTGAGCGCGGCTCACTTAATCACACGATGTTCTTGGGGTTCTTCCCTCCGGTCCAGATCATCGGTCCAGTTGCCGGAGCGAACGAGCTGGCGTTGCGCACGGAGCGTGGACCTAACCGCGATGACTTCACCGATGCGCTCTTCCTCATCACTTCGGGGCTGGTCAAGGTGTTTGCGCTTGCGTACCCAATTCGTCAGTCGGCAGAGGTTTTCGGGTTCTTCGAATCGAACGGCACTCTCGCCGTTTGGGGTGAACTCTTTCTCTACGGTTGGTTCTTCTACCTGAACTTCGCCGGGTACTCCGATATTGCGATCGGGTCCGGCAGGCTCTTCGGGATTCGGTTGAAGCCGAACTTCAACAACCCGTACCTCAAGACCAACCCGCAAGACTTCTGGAACGCGTGGCATATGAGCCTGACGCGCTTTGCCCAAAAGTATGTGTTCGTACCCATGGGTGGGATGCGCTCCGGCCGACAATACATCGCCGTGTTCGCGACGATCATGGTGATCGCCTTGTGGCACGACATCAGCTGGGCGTTGTTTATCTTTGGGCTCTACCACGCTGCTGGGCTGGTGGCCCACCGCCTGCTCCTCAAACGACGCGAACCCAGCGATTCTCAGATACTGACTAGGGTGGTCAAGCCCGCCATGCTCTTCACGTTCGTCTTGGTTTCACTGCCGCTTCTCACGTTGCGTCTGGACGAGCTGGGCAGCTTTTACGGCAAGTTAGCAGGAATGTCATGACCCCTCAGAACGTTCGCCGCATCCTCCGAGACACGTTCGGTGGTGCTGGGTTGTCGTGGGGAAGCCTGGTTCGAATTCACATCTGGGCTCTTGTCGCCGTGTTGTTGGTTGGCAACCTGCTCCCACCTCGGCCTCGCGACCCCGTTGACTTGGGTTTCAACCGTGTTGCAGGTCTGGCCCAAAACGACAACGTCACGGTCGTCAGCCCGCCGCGCAACGACATCCGAGGTTTCGTTCCCACCGAGGCCGAGGACGACACGTTCCGCATCGCTTGGCTTGGCGGATCATCGTTGCAGAGTATTAGTGAGGACTTCTATACCTTTGTGCCCGCCGAGGTGCAGCCACTCATTAGTGAAGTTGACGGCCAGCGAGTCACCGTCGACACCTACTTCCTGTCCGGCATGCGCATCGTCGACGAGTACTTTGCACTTCTCGCAGCGCTCGAAGACGACGTAGACATGGTCGTGATTGCGGTAAACCCGATCTGGGCGCTGAACAATACCGCTACCCATGATTGGCCCGAGCTCGATGCCGCAACCTTGCGCCTCGGCATCACCGAGCCATCTGCATGGCCGTTCCTGGCATCGTATCTTTCGCCCGCCGACGGGCTGTACGCGCCGACCAGCGCTCTGGTCGACGGCGTGGCCGACCGCACCGAACATTCGTCGGCTATAAACGACCTGTTCTCGAATATCTCCGTGCTTGATAGGACCACACCCAATGAGCAACCGCCACCCGACGAACTCGGCCGCATTCGTCAAATGACGATTCCTGTGGCGTTCTGGCGCACGTATCGCCAGCCGCCCATTCCCGGAGCGACGCTCGAAGAGCGCCAGCTCCAGTTTCTTCTCGATTCCGACCTCGCTAACTCCACCATCAATATCGATGTACTGCGAGAAATGGGTCGAATCACCGAGGAGGCCGGCGTCTTCACGTATGCCTACGTAGCGCCGCTCAACCATGAATCGCTCGCCGACGACGGCATCAACAATGCGGTGTTAGAGATCGAAGCTTCCATTGCAGAGGTCGATTCGGCCTTCTCTGCACAAAGGCAGCGACTGCAACCCCAGACAGCATCACGGTTTGTGCCCCCCTTCGAATTCGACGACATCATCCACATCCAGGAGACCGGGGAGCTCGCCGATCACCTAGCCGGCGAAATCTGCACCCTGCTGAACGAAAACGAGTTGGAATGTCAGAGGTAAAGAGCCCCGTGCCGGAGACATCGCCGAAGGCGCAGATCGACGACCCAGAGATCGCACAAAAGGTGCAGACCCGCGACCCTGAGCCCGCGAAAGTTGCCACGAGCGCGAAAAAATACCTCACCGAAGCCGTTATCGGGGTGCTCATCGGTTCGCTTGTGCTGTGGGTATTGATCGTGTCCGTCAGCGACGTCGAGTTCATCTACCAAGGCTTCTAGGGATCTTTCAACCGGGTCCTCCATCGACCTAAGATCCGTGACGCATGGCTCCAACTTCGCGCTTCCCGGTTACCGCACACCGAGTGTTCTCCCTCGAAGATCAAAAATCGTTTGCGCAACTCGCGGGGGACTGGAATCCCATTCACCTGGATCCAATCGCCGCCCGGCGCTCACCGTTCGGCCGGGTCATCGTGCACGGTATCCACACGCTCCTTTGGGCGTTAGATACCGCGGCACCAGCCGGTGTAGCGATCGACACCCTGAAGGCCACCTTCCCGAAACCCGCCTATATCGATGAGCCCATCGATCTTGTCGTCGAGCAGACGGACGAGCTCGCGTTCTCTTTGAGCGCTCGAAGCGGAGCGAATCAAGTTCTCAAAGCCTCGGTGAGCTATGTGCTCAGCGAAGCTCCGGGCCCGCTGCCTGACGTTGCATGGGCGATGCGTCAGCCCGATGACCTCGACGCCGACGATCTCGACGGGATCGCTGGAACGATGGACCTGCAACTCGATCAACCCCTGGCAACACAACTCCTACCGGCCCTCGTCAAAGAGCTGCGTGCGACGGATCTCGCGTTGCTGATTGGTACGAGCCGTATTGTTGGGATGTTCTGTCCTGGCCTCTATTCGCTGTACTCGGCTCTATCGGTCGGTAGCGCGGAAACGAAGAGCGAACCCGGAACTATCAGCTACCGGCTTCGCGACTTCGACGACCGCTTCGCCCGATGCCGGATTCTTGCCTCAGCTGACGACCGCCAAGCCGAGATCTCGGCGTTTCTGCGACCACGGCCCACCCAGCAAGCCGCGATGGCCGGCATTAGCCGCACCGTGCCCGCCGGTCGCTTTGGTGGAACGCTGGCGCTCGTCGTTGGTGGCTCGCGCGGGCTGGGTGAGGTCGCAGCGAAAATACTGGCCGCAGGCGGTGCCGAGGTTGTGATCAGCTACAACCAAGGCCTTGCCGACGCCGAATCGATCGTCGCCGAAATCAACGACGCTGGCGGCTCAGCGTCCTCCGTGCAGATCGACGTGACCGGTGACGACGCGCCACTTCCTCCGCTCTTTGACGAAGGCCCAACGGCCGTCCTGTATTTCGCGACCCCGTCCATCTTTGTGGGAAGTCGAGGTGCTCAATCACCTGAGCTTCTTCAACGCTTCCTCAAGTTCTACCGACATGGTCTCGCGAGAGTCGTCGACCATTACGCCGCCGGTGGTACGCGGCGCTTCTATGCCCCATCGTCGGTGGCCGTCGAAGACCCACCGCCCGACATGGTTGAATACGCGGAGGCAAAACGCCAGCAAGAGGTTTGGGCAGAAGACGCGGTAAACCAGTCCGGCGGGCAGCTCCACATTATGACCACACGCTTGCCCCGAATCGCCACCGACCAGACCGCATCGAACATGCCAGTCGACAACGCAAGCGCGCTCGACGTGATGCTCGACGAGCTCCATAGTTTCATTCCCGAAGGCTAAGGACGATGCATTTCTCGCCCGGAGATCGATCGTGAGCATGGGCAATCGCATCGTCCGCATCGAATTTGAAGATGCGGAGAACTTCTCCGACGAGCTGTCGCCTACGGATCCGGTCCCGTCCCCGCATCACGGTGCCCTCATCGCCGGACTCGGTTTCGTCGGGGTCGCGCTCGTGCTGGTCCTCACCTTCTTGCAGCCTTCCGAGGCCGACTCATCGACCGGCGCAACCCAAGAGCCCGCCCCCGTTGCTGAAGTCACCCCGCCGACCACGACCGAACTCAACTCCACGGTTGCCTTCGCCGACCCGCAGGTTCCCATCACCTCAACCTTCGACAGCATCACACGGCGAGGCGAACTCTCCGATCTGTTCTTGGCCTTGTCGACAGAAGTTGACGGGGGCGAACCGGTGCTGTTCCGTTCGCAACGACAAGGCGAGACATGGAAGCGACTGCCGGTAAACGCACCCACGCTCGATTTCGAAGGCAGTTCTGTGTGGGTGGAGTATTCGAACCTGATCGAGGTCGGCGACGGGGTGGCCATGTTGCGGACGACCAGGTCATTGCCGCGAGTTCGCCAAACGCTCACGCCGGAGGTCACGGTCGAGCGTCTTCGTTCCCTCAACGGAATCGTGTGGGAACTCGACGAGGAGTTCGAACCGCTGCAGCTGACCGGAGCGGTCGTTCCGCTCTTCCACAGCGCCGACGGCTTCGGCGTTGGTGAAGAACTTCCGCCCTCCAGCAACGACGGCAGCCGCTGTGATGGCGTAGTCGCCTCCGTCGTTTCGGTCTCAGGAGATGGGGTATTTACGGTGCCTCAGCCCTTCTCGGAACCGTCCCAAGGCCACACGGTGCTCGAAGACGGCACCATCGTCTGGGCTGCGTCGGGGTCGCTGGGCCTCCCTGATTCTTGTGAGGCGCAACCAACCTCGGTTGGCACGGCGGTGCCGCCAGCGCTCACGTTCCTGCATCCCGATGGCTGGCTCTGGCTGGCCGAGCTCCCCGCGGACGTGCAGGACTCGCTCGGGTCCGGCGGCCTCTCCGACGTGCAATTCGGCGAGGTCGACGGTCGGGTCCTGCTGGTGGCTGGGGACGTCGCCTGGGCTATCGATGTTGAGCGCAACGAATGGGAACTCTTGGCGGACCGTCGGGGCTCGGGAGCAAGGTTCGGCTACGAGCTGGCGCCCGACGGCTGGCTGGTCGAAGCCGACCGGAACGAGGTTCGCTTGACCGAGTTGTTGACCGGGAGCGTCGAATCGATCCAAGGTGGTCCCTGGGGGCGTTGGGCCAAGATCCTCTACGTCGATACGGAGTACGTTCTTGGGGTTTCACGCACTATCGATGGGCCCGGCGAATCTGGCTCGGTCAACAGGGTAGCTACGCCGTCTCGTTGAGCTCCTCTTTCCACGTCCGAAATCGTTGGTGATCGGTGCCGTTGGGGCCGACCCCTTCGCCTGAGCCGTCGGGATAGATGCGGAAGGTGTGGATACGGGTGAGGTCGGCGTGATGGAGGGCGACGTAGCGGGCGTCGGCCTTTCGTGCCGGGCCCGCGCGCCACAACAACCACGGCCCGATGCGGCGTTTGTACATGATCGTGGGTTCGCCGATATCGGCGCCGGACTCGAGCAGCGCCGCGGGCGCCTCAATCCATGCGTCGGCTGGGATGTTGTAGGTCGCGATCGGAAGGTCGGGGAGGTCCTGGGTGTGCACCGGGGTCGGATCGACCGGCCGCTTGTGTGCCGGTAGGGGCTTGTTTGCTTCGCTCACCTATGTGGTCCACGTGAGCTTGTCGCGGTTCATGCTGTTCAGAGTAGACACTCACTTCGGACGATGTGAGCCGGGTTTGACTTGCCCGACTGGGGAATAGCTTTTCTGTCGTGGTGTGTTCTCTTCCGTACCGCACGTCTATTAGCCGAGGCCGATTCATGCTCGCCGACACTATACAAATCGCCCTCGCCCCCGTCTTCTTGCTGGTAGCGACGGCGAGCGTGATGGGCGTGATCGCCGGACGGCTCGCACGCGTGGTCGATCGATCACGGGCTCTGATGGAGCGCATGCCCGATGATTCCGAAGAGGCACACCGGCGAACCGTGGTTGAGTTGCAAGGCCTAAACAAACGCATGGGCATCATCAATTGGTCGATCGGCCTGTGTGTCGCGACCGGTCTCGTCGTCTGTGTGATGGTCGCGATGCTGTTCATTCAAGGCGGCGGCGATGGCCCCTTGGAAACACCTATCGCAGTCAGCTTCATCATCGCGATGGCCCTCCTGCTCGCAGCGCTCACCTTCTTTCTCGCAGAGGTGCGGTTCGCGATCACGGCGATCAAGGTTCCAAGTGAGATGCTCAAACTGGATAGCCCACCAGCAGCGGCCGTGGTTGATGCTGCAGTTACCGACACTGGTGACACGCCCGGAGAGCGTCCAGCGGTCGCCTGACGCCGAGGCCTCAGCGGCCGAGCATCTCGTCGATCCGATCCTGCACCGCGGGCAACGTCTCCGCTTCGAACCACGGGTTCTTGGTGAGCCAGTGCTGGTTGCGCGGCGAGGGATGTGGCATCACGATCTGGCGTGGCAAGTACTGCTCCCATTGCCTAACGGTTTCGGTCAGGGTCTTGGCCCGATCAGCGATGTAGCGCTTCTGGGCATACATGCCGATCACGACCTCAAGACGGTCGTCGGGCAGGTGGGAGAGCAGGGGCTCGTGCCATAGCGGCGCGCATTCAGGCCGAGGCGGCTTGTCGCCCGACTTCGCCGACCCGGGATAGCAGAACCCCATCGGCACGATCGCCACCATGTCGGGGTCGTAGAACTCGGCCTCGCTGAGGTTGAGCCACGTGCGCAACTTGTCGCCGCTGGGATCGTTCCATGGAACGCCGGACTCATGCACCCTACGGCCGGGTGCTTGACCGATGATCACGATCCGGGCGTTGCTCCCGACCTGTACAACCGGGCGCGGCTCGTGATCGAGCGAGTCGGCGCACACCGTGCAGGCTCTGATGTCGGTAAGGAGGCCGTTGAGTGAAAGCCCGCTCAAGAAACGAGGTCGGTTGCTTGTGTGGGAAGCGATTCGATGCGCCCGAGGCGATGCATGCGTTGGGCAATCGAGTCAACGACATCCAGGTCGACGGCTGCGTCAATGTCAGTCCACAGGATCGTCGATGCCCACTCAGTAGCCCCTCCGTCCCCGAGTTCGTAGCGTTGCTCCACAACACGGTCTAGGTCGTCCCAACCCTTGACGATGCTTGCCTCGTGCCGAGCGATTCGTGCAATGGTCGCAGCGAGGCCAGCGTCATCGTGAAGAAAAGTGTCTGACGCGGCCACTGCGAAACTCGGCCATGGCGTCGGCAGGACGCCGACCCTCTTGAAGGTGCCGTCGGTGACGTGGGGTTGCGTCATCGATAGGTTCCAGAGAAAGACCTCAGCCTCGCCGTTTGGCAATGCGGCCAGCGCACCGTCGAGGTTGCCGACGGGTACCCAGCTGTCGTCGGTGAGCTCCCAGCCGAGATCGTCTGCCAAGACACGAGTCATCAGTTCGGACCCAGATCCGAAACGGGAAATGGCGAATCGTTGACCTTGCACATCATCGATCGTTTGGGCTTTTGAGGATCCTGCGACGTGCACACCCCATAGCAACGGCGACTCCACCCACATCGAAACCAGCTTTGATGGGTTGCCGTTCGCAATCGCGGTGATGGCGCCTTCGGTCAGCGGGGTGGCCATATCGATTTCGCCCTCGGCCAGCGCCGACATGATCGCGCCTGTCCCTCCTGGGAAGTCGATCCACTCCACGGTGACGCCTAAGTCATCGAAGGAGGCGCGCTCGATCGCCGACAACCATGGCAAGTTGAAGTGCTCGGGGACGCCGCCGACTCGGACTGTTGTGTCTGTTTCACTCACCTGGATGAGGCTACTCGGCCGCTAGCTGCTCGATCAGGTTGGTCGATCGACGACGAGGTCGATCAGTGCTGCGTTGCCGACATGAGCGGTGCCAGATGTCTGTTCGCCCTCGTAGCTGGCCAAGCGGGCGATGTTCCAGTCTCCGAACGCGTCGCGAAGCAGCTCTTCGGTGTAGAGGTTCTCGACCACAGGAGGGCCGCCGGTTCCGTACTCGAGTTGCTTCGTGGTGAAACCATGGAGCACCAGGCGGCCACCAGGACTCGTTGCCGAGCGGAGGTTCTCGAACTGTTGCGGGCGGAAGTCGGGGCCGGCGAACTGCACGAAGATTCCGACGACCAAATCGAAACTTCGCGACCAGTCCCAGTCCTCCCACAGCGAGACGTTCGCATCGACTGATGCACCCGCGGCGGCTGCGAGCGAATGCGTCCGTTCAATAGCGGTAGAGGAAAGGTCGAACGAGGTGGCGGCAATGCCCTGCTTGGCGAGGAACACCGAGTTGCGGCCTTCACCGTCGGCGACGCACAACGCGGTCTTGGCGCCATCTGTGATCCACGGATTGTCCCGGAGGACGTGGGCCGGGGCACGGCCGAACAGGTAGTCCTCGTGATTCGAGTAACGCTCTTCCCACATGGGTGTGAGCGTATCCCTAGATGTCTGCCGGGCGGGTCCCGCGGGACCCGCGGCCGGGGAGGCTGTCACAACCCAGAAGTAGGCTTCCTAGCAGAGCTTGCGGAGCACCGGAAGCCTAGGTACGTGCGGCCGGTGACGGTCAAAAGACTCATGGGAGCAGGGCGGCTAACGCAGTGGTTCGATGGCCGTGATGTAGTCGACGGCCCGGCTCGCGACTTCGAAGGAGAAATCGGGGTCGTCCTCGTCGGGCTCGATCCACGCCTCGGAAAGTCGGGTCCAGTTGTCGGCGCCAAAAAAGATGCCTGCCGAGGCGTCGGGACCGAGCGCCTTGCGCCACTTCTTCTCGTGCCCGACGAGCGCGCTCATCACGTCTTCGTTCTGTTCGCGTTTGGGGTACTCGCTGTGAAACCCGATCTCCACGGCCATCCCGGACCTGCCATCGACGTGGCGGCGGGCAAGCAGCTGTGCCTCGTAATGCTCCTTGGCGGCTTTCTCCTCGCCGAACCAGATCTTGACGCCGCGGCGATGCGAGCGAATCCGCGCCCCGTCGTATTCGCTTGGAAGCAGTGCACGAACATATTCGGCAACTTCATCGAACGCGGACAGCTCCATGGAGAGACGCTACCGCGGCAGCGCCCCGGTCTTACTGGCCGACGGAAGGGTCGTCGGACGCGAACCCCAGCGGGCCACTCGACCGACTTGGTTGGGTCTTGGGAGTCGACCAGCACCCAGAGGTTGTCGCCGGGTTCCATGGTGTTTCCCACAGCGAGAGTCGCACCCGCCGTTCCTTCGAACGTGGCGCCGCCATAGACGTAGGACCAGGTAACGATGTAGTCGCGAAGGTACCCGCGTCGAACGTCTTGCACGACTGCGGTCGTCGGGCTGCCTTGGTCATAGACGCGTTGGCGATTCGCGGTATGTGCCGCTGCCATCTCGGTTCCGCCTGGTACCTGCGCTACTGCCTAGTGATACTTTGGCGCCACGCTGAAACGGCGGGGATCGCTCGCCCGAGACGAGTCGGCAAGGTCGCAGACGCCCTCGAAGGAACGCTGCGTCGCGCTGCATGAGCCTGTGCTAGTCATAGGTCATGGCCGACGTCTCCGACTCCAAGGACCCGAATGAACTGTTGGAGCTCGCCTATTCGGTAGAGACGCCCGACGACAGTCGGAATCTGTATCGCCGTTGGGCATCGACCTTCGACGAAGATTTCGTTGAAGCGAGCGGCTATGTGTATCACGAGAACGTGGTCCACGCGTTTGTCGATGTCGGAGGCGCTGCGGGCGGATCGATCGCCGACGTTGGTTGTGGTACCGGGGTGGTCGGCGTAGCGCTCGGCAACCTCGGTGTGGGCAACATAGACGGGCTCGACATTTCTCCCGAGATGCTCGCCGTGGCACGCACCAAACAGACCGTGCACGGCACTCCCGCCTACCGCAACATGATCGAAGCCGACCTCACGGATCGAGTCCCGGTCGAGGACGACGTGTACCACGGCGTCATCAGCACCGGAACGTTCACCCATGGGCACCTCGGGCCGACCGCCCTGGCGGAGCTCGTCAGGATTGCGGCCCCGACCGCCTTGTGTGCCATCGGGATCAATGAGCACTTCTATGAAGAACAAGGCTTCGATGCCTGGTTCGCCGAGGCCGCGAACTCCGGCAAGATCAACGTGCCCGAGCTCATCAGCGTGCAAATATACGACTCGCTCAAGGGCGAACACGGGGGCACCAGGGCCGTGGTCGCGCTCTTCACGGTTCTGGCCAGCGCGTAACTCAGCGTTCGCGCTGTCAACGACTTTCGCGAAGGCGTTACGCTTGGGCCGTGACCGTCACCGCCGCAGAACCAGGCACCACCAAGCGTTCGGGTCGCCTCGCTCGCTGGCTACTGACCGTGTGGACGGTTGGCATCTGGGGGAGCCGGGCCCGCAACATCGTCGAGGACGACGAGGCGATGTTCGCCCTGCAGCTCCGCTCGTTCCTGGTAGCTGGCGTGCTGATTGCGCTGGCTGTTGGGCTAGCTGTCACCATGGTCCGCAAGTCGACGTGGCACTTCCCGGTGCTCTCGCTATTGATCGCTGGTGGCGTGTTCCGTTTCGGCGTTCGCGGCACACAGATCTTGTTGGACCCACAGTGGGACGTCGGATTCAAAGTCGTCCACACCGTTCTGTGGGCGGTAACCGTATTGTTGTCGGCTCTCGCGGCCCGGGAGTACTGGAAGGCGTCGGGCGCCAGCTCAATCCGAGAGCTGCTGGCTTAGCGTTCCCAGCTCGCACATGGCGCCGTCGTGGTCGCTGAGGCGGTTGCCGTTGACGTCATGAGGCCAGCCGGTAACGTTCACGGCGCGTAGGTGCCGGCTGGTAGCGATGTGGTCGATTCCAGGTCGGGTGCAGCCCGGAAGAATTCCGGTGGTGGCGATGCTGAGGCCGTCGAAGGTTGCTTGGAGCGCGTCGGCGGCCGCACGGTTGCCGCCTTTCTGGCGCGGGATGCGCTGGTTGTAGTCTCCGGCGACCACGAGAGGGCCATCGATCTGCTCGAAGATTGGGGTCAGGTGTTCGAGGTAGGCGAAGTGCTCTTCCCACGGCTTCTTCTTCGGGCCGCTGTGATAGGTGACCTCGGCCATGTGCCAGGTAATGCATATGCCCAACACGGTGATCGTGCCGATGCTGGTTTCGGTTTTGATAGCGACGAAGCGGCTGGGGTCGATGGGGGAGTCGATGTCGAGCGGTTCGCTTTCGCCCTTGGCCCACACAACGACCTTGCGTTCGTCGGTTGCGAAGCGTGAGCCCCGCGGTGCGCCGCTGAAGAACAGCTGGCCGTCGCCCACGGGCAGGTTCGTTCGCGCTTCGGTAGCCACGATCACGTCCGCGTTGAGCCCACGCAGGTGGTCGATGGCTTCGGCTCCTCGGGGAGTGGTCGGCTTCTTGCGTTCGAGGTTCCACGTGGCGATTCGCATTGGTGCGAACGCTAGTTGCCACCTAACCGCCGTTTCAGAGGTGTGGAACCCAACGTTTGACGCAGATGGCACATTTCAGTATTGTTCATGTTATGCCAATAGTTCGTATGCACATTGACAGCGCAGAGGGGCTTGTTGCCTCATATGGGAGGGCGTCGTCGAACGTACGTGATTCGATGAATGCGTTGGCGCCGTTGGTAACTCGGGCGAATGGCCTGTTGGGTCGGGCGAATGCGAACACGGCGATGTCGGGCCCCGCTTTGGTGTTGCATCACCTATCGAACGATCTCACCACTGAACAACAAGATGTGGCGTGGCGAGTGGACTGGATGAAGTCGACCGATGCCCAGCCGTTGGGTCTAACTGGTCGGGTGCAGGCCTTTGTCCCGGCGAACATCGAGGCTGGGTTCGCGGCCCACCAGCTCACTCCCGAACAGATCGAGACGGCTCGTCGTTTGATCGACGACGGTGTGTCCTTCACCGATGCGGTTGAGGCAGCCCAGACAGAGGATCCGCAAGCCTTCTTGGACGCGCAGCGCCTGGCCGAACTGAACGAAGAAATAGAGCGCTGGCTCGAGCGGGGCAACTTGCAAATTGCTGCGTCTTTACAGGCAGAGCAACAAGAGATCTTGGATAGCTACCTGGCGAGTGATGAGCCAATACCGGACGTGTTCTTGGAGGTGTTGCTTCAGACGCTCACACCCGAGGAAGCGGCGGCCATCGAAGGGCAGTATCCGGGCACGCTCGACATTGGCTACCTAAACGACGTGATCGCCGACCACTACGCCAATTACTTACCGGGGGATCCAGTAGACCCAGGGATCGAGCATCTACGAGACCTGCGGGACGCGCTCGTGGCCGGCTACGCCGAAGACCACGACGGCCCGCTCGACAACCGCACCGCCGCCTTCGCCCAAGAGCACGACGTCTCCTATCGCGAGGCGGAGATCTTTTTGGCGGCCCCCGCGATCGAACGCCTCAATCAGCAGGCGTTGGACGACCCGACGCCGCAAGGCACCCAAGCCGCCCTCGAGCAGCGCAATGCGTTGATTCTCGAAATCGTTGATGGCGATGAGGAGTTGGCGGCCGCGATCGGGCTGTATCTGAGCCTGGGTTACAGCTTTGTTGATGCAACTCGGGTTTTGCACACCGAGGAACAACGCAACGGCGATCTCGATGGCACGCTCAGCAGTGAACGGCGCTTGGACTTCGTTCCTGAGGCCGGGATCGGCGCAAACGCTGGCGCCGACACGGCCATCGAAGCCTTGAATCACACGGCTGACCCAAATCGCCTCGCGCAAGATGAGTTCGAGATCGTCTACCTCGACAACGGCCAGGCGATACTGATTCTCCCCGGTGTCACCGACCTCAGTTCCACCATTGGCGCGGCGGTGACAGGAAACGTAGATGGGGTCGTCGATGGGGTTGGGTGGGACCCAAATAGCCACACGGCCCGCGACACGTTTCAAGCAGCGACGGATTCGCTGCACACCGCCTCGATCGACGACAACGTCTACGCCCAGCTCGTCGCCGAGTTCATTGAGGAAGAGATCCGGGTCGGAAACCTTGCTCAGGGCGCCAACATCATGATCGTCGGCCACAGCTTTGGTGCCGATACCGCACTCGATCTCTCCAGCGACCCGACTTTCAACGGCTCGACGGTGAATGTCACGCATGTGGTCGCGGCCGCGTATCACAGTGAACCGCAGCTCGATTCTGTGCAGGGCGACACGCAGGTCGCGGTGATCCAGAACGTGCACGACTTCGCCGTCATCGCCGAAGGGGTGGGGGTCGAAGACGGAAATCCCGCCGCGGGCGCGATCGTTGGAGCCGTGGTCGAGGGGGGGAGAAGCAGGCACAAACCTCGGTATCGACGGGGTCAACGGCGTTGCCGAAGGAGGTGCCGAAGTTCTTGAACAGGGCGTTGAAGGCCTCGCCGGAATCGGCAATTTCCTCATCCCCGGTGGCGATCCCTTCCCAACCGACATCGAAGTGGATGCCCCGGACATTCCCGACGTCAACTTCACCGAACCCCGAATCACTCAGGTGACCGATGACATCGTGGTGAGCGAGTTCTATGGGGGCTTCGGCACCGATGGGGGCCACCATCAAGACCGCTATAGCGAACACATTGAAACCAGCGGCGTCCCCGAGCTCGATGACTTCTTCGAATCGGTCGCCGAAGCCGGCTACACCGGCGAGGGCGAAGCCCATGCCGTCGACGTCACCGTCCCTGCTGACCGCCGAAACTGACGCCACATGGCCACTATGGAGATTGGTCTCCCATGAGATGCACCCTGGGCCGTCCATAGCCCTGACATCATTTGGGGGAAACCCCCTACTCGCCAAAGTGCCCCAACAACCGATACTGAATACATGTCAACGCCAAACAACAACGCCACTCCCCAAGCAAGCAACGCGAAATTCCGGTTGCTGCTAGCGCTCGTTGGTGTGATCATCGTTGCGGCGGCGTGCTCGACAACGGAGGAAACAGGGTCGTCTCGGCCAGGTAACGCTTCCAGTGAGTTTGTGGACGGGACGCTCATTCCTGAAGACCACTTCGAGATCACGGACGAACGGTGCGTCGAAAGCATCGGGTCCGCGAACCGCGACGGCGAAATCGTCGATGCCACCCGCTGGACCGTGATGGGCACGTTCACGAACACCCTCGACGTTCCCTCACCAAGCTATGAGCTGCAGGTTTGGTACACCTTGGACGACGGCACCACTCAAGAAGCCCTTTCCCACAGCATCTTCCCGCTCGAACCTGGAGCATCGGAAGACTTTGCCTCGGTCGTGATCGGCGAAGTCAACATTGAGTTGCTCTCCGAGCGCGGCGACCTATCTTCGCCAGATCTCGTCGTCTTGGACTGCGGAGTGATCGCCGAAGACTCCCCACTCAACTACGTGAACGAGTAAGAGGCGAAGCGTCGACCGACTAGCTCAGCGGCGAATCCGCGTTGTGGCCCGTCAACACGTTGACCGTGTTGGTGCCGATTTCTTCTACGGCGTAGCCGCCTTCCATTACGTAGACCGTTGGCAGGGCCAGTGCGCCGATGCGTCGGCCGTAGGTGGTGAAGTTGCCGGAGGTGAGCTTGAACGAGCTGATTGGGTCGGCTTCGAAGGTGTCCACGCCGAGCGACACCACAAGAGCGTCTGGGCGGAAGGCGTTGATCTTGGCGAGTGCGTCGTCGAGGGCTTCGAGCCAGCGGTCGAAGTTGGTGCCGGGGGCAAGGGGGTAGTTCGCGTTGGATCCTGTGCCTTGGCCCTTGCCGGTCTCGTCTGCGTGGCCCAGGAAGTACGGGAACTCGTGAGCTGGGTCGCCGTGGATCGAGGCGAAGAACACATCGTCTCGTTCGTAGAAGATGTCTTGGGTGCCATTGCCGTGATGAAAGTCGACATCGAGAATGGCCACCCGGTCGGCCCCGTCGTTGCGGAACCCTTGGGCGGCGACCGCCGCGTTGTTGATGAAGCAGTAGCCGCCGAAGTAGTCGGCGGCCGCGTGATGCCCAGGCGGGCGACACAGGGCAAAGGCTGCGGATGAGCCGGCGGTGACGCTGCGTTGCGCTGTGCGGGCGAGCGATGCCGCCCCGAATGCTGCGTCCCAGGTGCCCGCTGTGATCGCTGTCTCGGCGGCGAAGGCGTAGTAGCCGAGCTTGCCGTCGACATGTTCGGGGACGTGGGTGTTCATACGTCGAACAGGCAAACACGTGGGGATCATGTCGCTCGCCCGGCCGAGCTCGCTCCACTGCGCCCAGGCGGTGCGCAAGAACTCCAGATAGCCAGCGTTGTGAACTTGTTCGAGTAGCGACTCCTCCACCGGTTGCACCTCGACATCATCGTCGAGGCCAGCTGCGGCCAGTGCGGCGTTGATGTAGTCGACACGCTCAGGGCATTCGAACGGTCGGACCAGCTTGCCGTCGTACAACTCGCCATTAGGAAAGTGCGAGCGGTGCGTCTCGCTACGAACGATCCTCATGCCACCAACCTTCGAGCCACTAGCCCAGCGAGAAGTCGGTGACCACCACGCAGATCGCGGCCGGACCCAGCTCGGTGGCTCGGGCGGTGAAAGACACCGGTTCACCCATTGCGCCGCGTACGTCCTCGATCATGAGCCCACCGGCGGCCGCGTTGTCGAGGGTGAAGTTCCAGACGCCGATCGATCCCACGTTGGCTGGTTCCTCACCTTCGAGCACCATCACATCGCCGTCGGCGAAACGGATCGTCGTGCCGTTGGTGACGTTGTCGCCGTCGCCGCAAAGCGAGGTGTAGGTCAGCTCGTACGACTCGAAGTCGGTAAACGGTTCGAATGTTGGAATGACGACCTCATCGCCACCGCAGGCGGACAAGATCAGAAGGCCAGCACCCAATAACAGTTGACGGTAGAAGGACTTCATCCTCCACAGTCTAGGAAAGAGTTAGGACCTGCGAGCTCTGGCCCCGATTTTCGATCGCCTCGAACGCCTGAGCCACTTGGGAAGGCGAGATCTTGAGGGTACGGGAGCGCCATCACTCCAACCGACCCGGACGGTATCGAGCGATGGAAAGTCGCCCCCCGTCGGTCGTGCGCGGGGTCGATTCGCTGCGTCTATTGGTTGCCAGATAACAACCGGTGGGTACATCGATCCATCTTCCATGGACGCGCGCTCGCCGTACAACATCTCGTATTCGTCTGGATTCATCGCCTAATCTCCGCCTTTTCCGCCTACCTAAATAGTACGCGACGCGTTGGAGGATGCCTAGGGTTTATGCGCCTAAGCGTTACGTTCGACGAGCCGACTGGTCTGCGTTAAGTCAATCCGTCGAGCGCAGCCTGCGCTGCGGCGAGGTCGGCTTCGGCTGCTGCGAGCAGGTCACGGGTTTCTTGCACCAGGTGCGGGGGAGCGCCGTTGACGTAGCCGTCGTTGGAGAGCTTGCCCTTGAAGCCGCCGATCTGCTTCTTCTTCTGGGCAACGACCTCTTCGAGACGTGCCCGCTCGGCGTCTACGTCGACCTCGTCGGTGAGACCCGAGAGGAAAACCTGTGAACCTTCAAAGGCGAGGGGCGAGTTGACCGGAGGAACATCGTCGTCGCCGGTGACCGCTTCGAGTCCGGCGAGCGTTTCGACCAAGCCCTCTGACGCTGCGACCAGTTTGGCCACCGCCGTGCTGGCGTGCAAGGCGATGCGCTGCTTTGGCTTGACGTTCTGCTTGGCGCGCAGGGCCCGGATCTCGGTGACGAGGTGATAGGCGCGTTCGAAGTTAGCGGCAACTGCGCCGTTGGTGAGGCCGGCCGCGGTGGGCCAAGCCGCTGCGGCCAGCAGCTCGTTGGCGGGCAGCTCGAGCCCGGCGACCTCGCCGACTCGGGCGTCGGACACGTGAGGCCACAGGGTTTCGGTGATGAACGGGCACACCGGGTGCATCAGACGAAGAGATGCATCGAGCACTGCGCCCAACACCACTTGCTGTGCGCCGTCGTCGTCGATCGTGGGCTTGATGGCTTCCAAGTAGCGGTCGCACACATCGCGCCAGATGAAGTCATAGAGCGTGTCGGCGTAGACGTTGAACTGATAGTTCGCCACGGCGTCTTCGAGGGTGGTGATGGTGCTCTCCAGGCGAGACAGGATCCACTGGTCGACGAAGTGGGTCGACGCGGCGTCGACCGGTTCCGCGGAACCGGCTGCGCCGTCGAGGCGACCGAGCGCGAAGCGAACCGCGTTCCATACCTTGTTCGAGAAGTTGCGGCCGCCGTCGAACTTCGACGACGTGTTGCGGGCTAGCGGAGCGTCATCGGATGGTTCGATAGCGCCGACGGCAACGCCGTACGCGCTGACCATCTTCTTCGAGGGGTCGCCCGGGCTGACCTGTTCGGGCGCTGCCACCTGATAGCCGGCCTTGGTGGTGGTGAACTCGGGGGTGAACGACTCGCCTGAATGCGGGCACACCATGTCGACGGGCATGCGCACGTCTTGGGTGTCGGTGGTCATCTGCACGAGCGTGAAACGCATCGCGTCGGCGCCGTGGCTGAAGATGATGTCGCGCGGGTCAACACCGTTGCCGAGGCTCTTGGACATCTTCTGGCCGTGGCCGTCTTGGACCATGGCGTGAATGAATACGTCGGTGAACGGAACGTCGCCGCCTTGGAAGTAGCGGTTGAACATCACCATACGGCTGACCCACAACGTGATGATCTCCCGAGCCGTGCTCAACAACGACGTCGGGTTGAAGGTCGACAGAAGGTCAGAGCCGTTGCCGACGGTCTCGGGGAAGTCTTCGGGGTACGGCCAACCCATGGTCGACATTGGCCACAGGGCGGAGGAGAACCAGGTGTCGAGTACATCAGGGTCGCGTTCGAAGCCATCGGCCTCCAGTGCGGCAACGAGCGCTGCTTCGTCCATCGACGCATCGTCGCGATGCTCACGGGTGAGGGTGCTCTGCGGCGGGACGCAGACGCTCTCGACGAACTCGGTGTCGGTGATTTGGCGCATCGAATAGGCGGCACCTGCGGTAACCCACTGTTCGCCAGCGCCGTCCGGCGCTGACTCGACGGTCTTGCTCCAAACGGGAATTTGATGACCCCACCAGAGCTGGCGGCTGATGCACCAATCTCGGATGCCTTCGTGCCATTGCTGGAACGTGCGGGCGTAACGGTCGGGGATGAACCGGAGCTCGCCGTCGCCATTGGCGTCGCCGGGCTGATGTTCGGCGGCGCGGGTGGTGGCCTGCTCAGAAGATTGGGCACGCAACGCGGAGCCGGCGAGCCGGTCGTCGGATGCGGCCACGTACCACTGGTCGGAAAGCCATGGCTCGATCGGTACATGGCTGCGATAGCTGTGCCCGACCGAGTGCGGGTGGTCGAGGATCTTCTCCAACAGGTCGTTCTCGTCGAACCACGCAACGATGGCCGCACGGGCCTCGTAACGATCGAGGCCGATGAACGGCGCGCACTCGGGCGACGCGTCTTCCCATCCGTACTGATCGCTGATCGACGCGTCGGCGGCCATGACGTTGATCACTGGCAGCTCGTGGCGTAGGCCTATCTCCCAGTCGTTGGGGTCGTGGGCCGGGGTGACCTTCAAGCAGCCACTCGACATGCGGGCCTTGGCATCGCTCGATTCGGGGTCGGGCAATACGACGTAGTCGTCTTCGATAATCGGAATCTCGCGCCCGACGATCGGCAGGCGCACCATCTTGCCGACCAAATCCGCAGCAAGAGGGTCGTCTGGATTGATCGCGACAGCGGTGTCGCCGAGCATGGTCTCCGGGCGAGTGGTCGCAACCGTGACGTGACCCGAACCATCGGCGAGCGGGTATCGCAGGTACCACATCGACCCGTCGATATCTTCCATCTCGACCTCGTCATCGGCCAGTGCCGTGCCGGTCACCGGATCCCAGTTGACGAGGCGCTTGCCCCGGTAGATCAGCCCGTCTTTGAACAGAACGAAGAACGCGTGGCGTACGGCGGTGGCGCACATGTCGTCCATCGTGAAGCGCACGCGGTCGTAGTCGCAGCTCGCTCCCATCTCCTGGAGCTGTCCGAGGATCGTGGCCTCGTACTCGTCCTTCCACTCCTGAGTCTTCTCGATGAATGCCTCGCGGCCCATCTCGAGGCGTTTGGTGCCCTGAGAGAGCAATCGCTTCTCCACCACGGTCTGGGTCGCGATACCGGCGTGGTCGGTGCCGGGCATCCACATCGTGTTGCGGCCCTGCATGCGATTGAAGCGGACGAGCACGTCCTGCAACGTATTGTTGAGCGCATGGCCGAGGTGCAGCGCAGCCGTAACGTTCGGCGGCGGGATAACAACCGAGTAGTGCTCGGGGCCATCGGTTGCGGGCTCGGCGTGGAACACGCCAGCGTCGGCCCACTTCTGGGAAATTTCCGACTCGACGTCGGCGGGTGAATAGACCTTGGCTAGCTCGTTGCTCACCCAGAGAAGGCTACCGAACCCCTTGAGCAAGGAGAGGATTCCTCATTGCGGAATGAGCTCGCCTGGCGAGAGTTGGCGTTTTAGGCCTCGGCCTAGGTCAAGCGGCGAGATCCCGGGCGTCAGGGTCGACCTTCACGCGAGGCTCGGCGGTGATGTCGCGCACCGTTGCTGGCGCGGCCACTAGATAGGCCACTTGAGCCACACAGCCCTAGTGCGGTGCGGCGCGTTTGTGGGATTGACGCGGTCTAAGCGCTGCGTTCCTTGGCGTTGCTCTCGACGATCCCCTTCAGGCGTGGGCAGGCGTTGAGCAGTGAGTGGAACTCACGTCGGTCGAGTACCGCGAGAACAACGGGAGTCTCGGTGACGAGGGTGGCGTTTCGGGGGGTGTTGAACAACAGGGAGAGTTCGCCGAGGAAATCGCCCTTGCTCGCCAATGCGATCTGTTCGCCACCGCGCATTACCGAGGCAATGCCTTCGATGATGACTACGGCCTCTTGGCCGACGGTGCCTTCGGTGACGAAGCGCTTGCCCTCCGGCAGCTCGATAAGCGTGCTGAACTGGCTCAGGGCGGTGAGCTCGTGGGAGTTGAGCGTGCCACCGAGGTTGCTCTCGATGGTCTTGTTGCATGTTTTCTTCAGGACTCGTACCGACATGGTGTCTTTTCGTAGTTTGGGCTGTGGCGGGTTGCCTTGCATGTACTCAAGACAACCCCATGGAGCGGAGACTTCTCTAGTTTTCGGCCGTGGCGCGCGCCACGTTGAGGTGTGCGGTTGTCACACCTGCGTTTGTTAGGCCGCTACCGCTGGCATTGCGAACGGGCCACGTGGTGCCAGTTCGGCTCGGTCGGAGATATCGATGACCTCGAGGTGAGCGGGTGCCGGGGCGGGGGACTGTGTAGCGGCCATGGCTCGCAGTAGTTCGTCGACTTCTTGAGAGGAGAACCCCAAGACGAAGACTTCTTTGATGGTTTGTGATTCTGCTTGTGCGGTAGCCATGATCGCTCCTTTGCGTTCTGGTCTGTCCGATTAGGTAGTTCGGGTTCGTTGGAGGGGGAACGTGGTCCAGACGGCCCACACTTCCGATGGTTCGAAGCGTTTCTTCGGGCTTCACATGGTGAGCACCTTCAGGGAGATACACCGTGTGCCGATCGGTTTTGAACCGGTGGAATTGCCGTCGGTGAGTTCTTGAGGGGTATCCTCACTTCCAAAGCCTTAGTTACCGATTGGTAACTTGTAAGCTCCCTCCGGTACACACAGATTTGAAAGACGAATGGCTGACTTCTCGCTCGAACTAAACGAAGACATCCTCCAACTCCAGAAATGGGTTCACGGATTTGCCGAGGACGTCGTTCGTCCAGCCGCCGAAGAGTGGGACGAGCGCGAAGAGTTCCCGTACCCGATCGTTCAGGAAGCGGCGAAGATCGGTCTCTATAGCTGGGAGTTCCTGGCCCAGGTCATGCTCGAAGACCCGACCGGGCTCGCAAGCCCCGTCGCCACCGAAGAACTCTTCTGGGGCGACGCTGGCATCGGCCTCGCAATCATGGGCTCAGGCCTCGCCGCCGCAGGCATCGCCGCATCGGGAACCCAAGAGCAGGTCTTTGAATGGGTGCCCCAGTGCTACGGCGATGAGAAAGACGTGAAGCTCGGCGCCTTCTGCGCCTCTGAACCCGACGCCGGGTCTGACGTCGGCGGCTATCGCCTCAGCGCCAAGTACGACGAAGCCAAAGACGAATGGGTGCTCAACGGCACCAAGGCATGGATCACCAACGGCGGCATCGCCGACGTCCACGTCGTTGTCGCCGTGGTCGACCCCGAGCTCGGCTCGAAGGGCCACGCCAGTTTCGTCGTCCCACCGAAGACCCCGGGCCTCTCAATGGGGCAGAAGTACAAGAAGCACGGCATCAAGGCCAGCCACACAGCGGAGGTCGTCCTCGACGATGTTCGTGTTCCCGGCAGCTGCCTGCTCGGCGGCAAGGACAAGCTCGACGAGCGCCTCGCCCGAGTGCGTGAAGGCAAGAAGGGCAACGCCCAAGCCGCCATGCAAACCTTCGAGGCCACCCGGCCCGCGGTTGCCGCTCAGGCCATCGGTGTCGCACGTGCCGCCTATGAGTACTCCCTTGAGTACGCGAAGCAACGCCAGGCGTTCGGTCGTCCGATCATCAAGAACCAGTCGATCGCATTCACCCTCGCCGACATGGCGACCGAAATCGACGCCGCCCGCATGCTCACCTGGCGAGCCGCCTGGCTCGCCAAGAACGGCGAGTTCCAAAACGCCGAGGGCTCAATGGCCAAGCTCAAGGCCGGCAAAGTCGCCGTCTGGGCTACTGAACGAGCCATCCAGATTCTCGGCGGCTACGGCTACACGCGCGAATACCCGGTAGAGCGCTGGCATCGCGACGCCAAGATCTACGACATCTTCGAGGGCACTGAGCAGATCCAGCAGCTCGTGATCAGTCGTGCGATCTCGGGCCTACGCATCGAATAGCTAGCTCTGGACAGTTCCAGATTGCTCTAATTGGTCGGAGGGCGCCCGACGGCCTTCCATTCGGTCATTGCCTCAAGAAGCTCTGGTGTCTTTCGGCCTTGGATATCGTCTTCATCCCACCCCTCGCCGAGTAGCCGCTCATAGTCCCATTCCTGGAAGCCGATGTAGTGACCCATGATGGTTGACGCTGACGGTGTCTCCTTCAGATGGCTCGCTAGCCAGCTACGTACGCTTCGTATCGCCTTGTCGTACTCACCATTGTGAGCGTCGATGTCCCAGCCCGCGATATCGGAGAGTGCTACTTGATATTTGTAACGATCCTCGGCCACGACTAGCAGGCGTTTGTTCTCAAGCTGAGGATCCCCTGATTGTGCTAGGCCATGGTCCAAGCCGAGCTCGAATGGCATGTTTAGCCTCGCGTACTCACCCTTGAAGGCTGCTTGCACCCGGCTTAGGTCATGGATCGAGTACTTGCTCTCACGCATGAGCTGGAGGATCTTCGCGAGCCGCGCTTCCCCGCTATCGAGACGTTCAGTCGAGAGGCGTGGCGTCAGCCCGCAATCGACAACAGCAAATGCGATTGCCTCAAGAAGCGGCCTGTAATCATCATCAAACGGACAGTTGATAAAGACGTTTCTATCGAAACTGCCTTTGACTGGATCGGACACTCAGCCTTTCGGCGGGTGCGGGTCGTTGCCGTATGAGTCCCGCTCTCGGATTTTTCCGTCGCGGCCGTGGATGTACAGCTCTGTTTTTTGCTTCTTGGCAAGACCACGAGCGTGCTTAATGGCGTCGCGCTGCGTCGGGAACGTCCTGTGTACGCGGGGAGAGCCAGACTTACGTGTAGCCCACTTGCCGTCGGCTGGAACGACGTGTTGTCCTGGTTTTCCCATCTGCGTTGGCTCCTAACTCTTGATCTCCTCCAGGATTCTAGCAGTTAAGGTTGCCGGAGTTCCTGCTCCGTCCTTCGCAGCGGTGAGTTCAGCGCCTCGTGAAGAGCGACATGAGGTGGCTTGCGTCGTTGAACGAGCGGACCAGCCAGGTGCCGTCGGTGTGCACGATGTGCGAGATCGAGCCGTTCTCCGCCGGGCTCAGGCGCTTCTCGGCGTCGACCAGTTCGGCCACGATCGCTCTAATGGTGATGCCGTGGGCGAACACGACCACGTTCGACCCCGGGTTCGAAGACACGATCTCCTCTAACCCGGTCCGAAGGCGTGCCATGAACGCATCCCACTTCTCAGCGCCCGGTACCAAGTCCCACTTGCCGGTCCTCGTAGCTTCGATCGCCGCGGGGTCGATCATCTCGCGCAGTTTCTTGCGGGCGAGACCGCCTTCCCATTCGCCGAAGTGCAACTCGTGCAGGTGCGGGCTCACCTCCGCAGTAAGGCCGGTAGCTTCCAGCAGTGGGGCGGCGGTCTCTAGGGTTCTCGAGAGCTTGGTCACGTAGATGCGATCGATCGGCTCGTCACGTAAGCGGTCGCACACCTTCGCTGCCTGCTCTTTGCCAGCAGGCGATAACGATGGGTTGCCTTGGGTGCCGAGCATGGGAAACGCCTCGCTGGGCACAAAGGCCTGAGACGCGCCGTGGCGAACGAGAAGTATCTCCGTTGCCGAGTCGGCCGCCCGGTAGGCCTCTTGTTCGAAACGTTCAGTTGAGCTCGTCATAGATCACAATCGTGGGTCGACGGGTTCGCTTTCCAGGGCGAGAACCCCGAACACACACTGGTGGGTTCGAAAGAGGTGCTCTCGCGCCACGAATCGGTCGAGCGCTTCGATCCCGAGCGCGAACTCACGAACGGCGAGCGAGCGTTTGCGTCCCAACGACCGGTCTCGCAGCCGTTCGAGGTTGGCGGGTTCCAGATACTCAGGTCCGTAGATGATCCGTAGGTACTCGCGCCCGCGACACTTGACGCCCGGCAAGACCAGGCCCTTCGATGTCGTAGCGATCGACTCGGCTGGTTTAACGACCATTCCTTCGCCGCCAGATTCGGTCGATTCGTGCCACCAGTTGGTGGCTTCGGTCACCGCAGCCTCATCGTCGAGCGAAACAAAGCGTCGCTCGGTTCGGCGAAACAGCGTTGGGTTGTGTTCTACGAGTCGGTCGATGTGATCGAGATGCCAGCGATGCGGCTGGCGTGCGAATACCTCGCCCTCGCCAGCGAGGATCTGGAACGGCGCCACCTCGATACCCGCAAGACCGTCGGTGTCCCAGCAGTACTGGCGGTACGCATCGATGTAGCGCTCGGCGTGCCCAGCACGCGCCCGGGTGCGAGTGAGCACGTCATCGAGATCACCAATGCCGCGGCCGACGGCTTGTTCCAGCAGGGCGGTCGCCGACGACAGCATGGATGTTGCTGCCGAGCCGGTAGCTGCGTACTGGCTCTTGAGCAGTTCGATCGCTTTGGTCGACCAGGGGAGGAGTTCAGCATCGAGGACCAGCCAGTCGGTTTTCAGCTCTTCCCAGAGCCCGATGGCGTCCATCGAAGCCCGGATCTGATCTAGCAGCGCCTTGGCTGCCTCGTCATCGGAAAAGTAGGGGCGGCCGGTGCGCGTAACGATCACGCCGCCAGCGTCATTGCTAATCCCAAAGCGCTCCTGGGTTACCTCTGGGGTGCGGGCGAAGATCAACACGGCCCGCGAACCCATGTGCTTCTCTTCGCACACCACCTCGGTAAGGCCAACCTTGGTGAAGTACGCGAACGCATCGTCTGGGTGTTCGAGAAAGTCTGGCCGCTTGCTCGTGGCGACGGGCGCCATGGTCGGCGGCAGATGGACGAGCCAGCGAGGGTCGGTCGCGAACCGGCTCATCACTTCGATCGCAGCGCTCGAACGTTCGGCATCGATCGTGACCCGACCGGAGAGACCGGTCTCTACGTAGTGCTTGCCCAGCACGTCACCGACGTCGAGCAACAGTGGCGGACGTGGGGTCGGTTCTTCGATCAGTGGGCGAATCGGTTCGTAGTACTCCTCGGACGCATCGACCGACACCAGTTCTCTCTCCGGCCAACGAAGGGCGGTCAGGCGGCCGCCGAAGACGGCGCCGGTGTCCAAACAGATCGTGTTGTTCAGCCATTCGGCATCGGGAACGGGCGTGTGGCCGTAGACGACGGTGGCGTCGCCGCGGTACTCCTCGGCCCATGGGTAACGGATCGGCAGGCCGAACTCGTCGGTCTCCCCGTCGGTGTCGCCATAGAGCGCAATGCTGCGAACGCGCCCCGACGAGCGTCCCTGGTAGCGCTCCGGAAGTCCGGCATGAGCGACGACGAGGCGACCCTCGTCGAGGATGTAGTGGCTCACGAGTCCGTCTATGAAGCCAGCAACTTGCTGGCGGAACTCATCGGGTCGGGCATCGAGTTGTTCAAGGGTCTCGGCGAGCCCGTGGGAAACGGTGACGTTTCTCCCCGCGAGGGCGCGACCCAATTTGTTTTCGTGGTTGCCGAGTATGCACAACGCACTCCCGGCCTCGACCATCGACATGGCGACTTCGAGTACACGGTCCGACGCTGGCCCCCGGTCGATCAGGTCACCGAGGAACAACGCCCGTCGACCTTCGGGGTGAGCGATCGGCGTCTCGTCGGTCTGGTAGCCAAGCTGGTTGAGCAGTTGAAGTAGTTCATCGGCGCAGCCGTGTACGTCGCCGATGATGTCGAACGGGCCGGAGTCATCGGCGCGATTGGTCCACAACCTGCTCCGTTCAAAGGTCAGGCTCTCGAGTTTCTCGACGCCGTCGATCACGTGGACGCGGGTGAAACGCTCCTTGCGCAGGCCCTTCATCGAACGTCGGACTGCCTTGTGCTGTCTCTTGATCGCGTGCTCGGGAGTGGACCGATCGGAGCGTTGCTGGTTCCGATCGAAACACACCTCGATGGGTAGGTCGAACACGATTGCGGTGGTGAGCACATCCCACTTGCGCGCTAGCTCGAGCAGTGACTTGCGGTCCTCGCGTTTGGTGTTGGTGGCATCGACGACGGTGAGTCGACCCACTTGGAGCCGCTTGTCGATGATCTCGTGCAACAACGCGAATGCTGGTGCGGTGACGGACTGGTCGGTCTCGTCATCACCCACCAAGGCCCGGCATTGGTCGCTCGAGACCACTTCGGTCTCGGCGAAATGGCTTCGGGCAAATGTTGATTTTCCAGACCCCGAGGCGCCGATCAATACGACCAAGCCGACTTCGGGTACGGAAATGACGTTCGGAACGACGGCGCTCATGGGGTCGCCTTTCGAAAGGTGGCCATTTGTGTGGGTGGCCCGGTGATCGGGTCGTCATTGCCGATCGGGGCAAAGCTCACCGTGTATCCGTACGCCTTGCAGACGTCCTCGGCCCACTCAGCAAACTCCGAACGAGACCATTCAAATCGATGGTCGCCGTGGCGAAACTGGCCTTCGGGCAAGCGTTCGAAATGCACGTTGTACTCAACATTTGGTGTCGTGACGATCACCGCTTGGGGCACAGCATCTCCGAACACCACCCGAGCAAAAACATCGAGGCGCTCTGCGTCGAGATGCTCGATCACCTCAATCACCGTCGCGACGTCGTGACCTCGAAGGCGTTCATCGGTGTAGGTGAGGGCGCTTTGTGCCAACGTGATCAGCTCACGGCGACGCTCCGACATGTCATCGAGGCGAAGTCGTGCCTCAGCTCGGTCGAGAGCCCGAAGCGACACATCAACGCCCATGACCCGCGAGACCTCCGGCTCAACCACGAGGCGTTGCAGCAATCGACCCTCGCCACAACCCAAATCGACCACCGAACCACCGCCTGCATTGCGGACTTCGCGCAACACCGCGTCGAGACGTTGGTCGTTCAGGCTCAGTGGCGCTTCGAGAGCGTGCTCGGTCGCCTCGTTGCCCTGGTCCTTCTCGTCGGAGTCTTCTGCACCATCGGCCAGACGTGCCAAAGCGACTCGCGCCAGAGTGCCGAAGCGCAGGTAACGCTTGGTGATGAGATCGCGCTCGGGGTGCTCGGCAAGCCACTCGCCACCGCGACGCAACAACTTCTCCACCTCATCATCGCCAACCCAGTAGTGCTTCTTTCCATCGAGCACTGGCAGAAGCACGTACAGGTGGGCGAGTGCATCTTTCACCGTTTGGGAGCCCCGCAATGTCACGGAGGCATAACGACTGTCACCCCATGACTCAAACGTGGCGTCGAGGGGAAGCACCGCACACTCCACCTCCCAGCCCAGGGGTGTAAACAGCGCGGCGATGAGCTGGCCGCCTTGGGGCGCGCCCACGACGGGAAGCATTATCTCGAGCTCTAGGGGGGCGTCGGTCAGCTCGGGTTTGGTTTCACACGTTCCAGAGAGCGCTGTGCCGTAGAGCTTGCCGATCGCGACAGACAGCAGCGACGACGCTGTGTAGGGGCGGTCGTTGACGTAGGGCTCGAGATTGGCAGAGGACCGCTCGCCCCGGACACGCCGACTGAGACGGACCGGATCGACCTCGACCAACAACGTGGCCGTGG
>CAZLWE010000041.1:0-30290 GCA_964562985.1 uncultured Acidimicrobiales bacterium | reverse complement strand
CTTATCAGGGGTGCGCTCTAACCAACTGAGCTATAGGCCCGCGAACTTCTAAGTAAGCGTGAAAACCGTACCGAGTTAGCCTCGCCGAGGCAACGTCGAGATCGGGCGTGCCGTCTCTTCCTCAACCACGGTGACGCGAATACCACCGGTGAGATCGCTGATGAGGTTCAACAGGATCGCTATCAGGACCATGAATCCGGTAAACGTCACTGCGAGCACGAGTCCGCCGAGCGCAACGGCTTCAAAGATGCGTTCACCCTCGAAGGTGAAATCCTCAAGAGCGAAGAGTTCCTCGGCGAACTGTTCGATGTCGGTGATGACTCCTGATGTTTGCGCTGCGTTCCAAAGCAGTACGCCGGCAACCATGGTCACGACCCACATGCAGAAGTTGAAGAGCAGTCCAACCTTGAGCACCGACCATGGTTCGATGTGGCGGACGAGCCGTCGAACCTTACGGGCACGAAGCCGGCGATCCTGAATGCGCTCGACGAAGGCAGGGCCCCGTTCGTCAGGGACTGCAACTTGCGCGGCTGCGGTTGCGGTCGCCGGCGCGTTGGACGCCTCTTCGTTGCCGAAGAACTCATCCGCGCGATCAGAGAACGAGTCGACCTTTTCAGGTACGAGAATCTTCTCTTCAGAGTCATCGATAGCAGTCACAGTCTGTGAGTGTATTCGATCCGGCAGCGTAGAGCGATGCGCCCTTCGATGGATCTGGTCAACGAGGGGTCGAAAGCACCCAAACGGGTGTCTATGACACGGGGATGAGCAACCGCTCAGCGGCTGCGTCGGCCTCCACCCCTTTAACCACGACGACGACGCGGGTAGTCGCCCCTTGGATCTCTATCGAGACCAGCTGAGCCCCATTGATCTGGGCCGCCTGTGCGGCCGCGTCGGACCCAGCAGCCGCACCCGCGAGCGCGGCTGCGTCAGCTGCGGATCGAGCTACGGCTGCATCGTGGGCGGCTTCGCCCACCGCCGCTACGCCAATGGCTATTGTCCCCGAGATCGCCACGGCACCAATCGCCGTCCATGCACCCATGTTCCACTTCCTTCTTCTCGAATCGTCGGAGTGTCCGACATGGGGGAAGTGGGGGCGGGGAAGTGGGGCGAGTTGATTGCCTTAGGACGACCCTACTCGGATTCGTCGTCGGACGTCTCCGTCTCCGCTTGTTCGTCTGCACCCGTTTCGAGGATTTCGTCGTCCTCGTCCTCGTCTGATGCAAGAACTCGCGCGACCGCAGCGACATGATGGCCATCGTTGACGTTCATGACCCGCACGCCCGACGCACTGCGGCCTTGCACCGAGATGTCGTCGACGGCGGTTCGAATGAGCGTGCCGCCGTCACCAATGAGGATGATCTCCTCGCCCTCGGCGACCATGAATGCTGCGACGACTTCGCCCTTTTTCTCATTGACCTTGATGCCCCGGACACCGAGACCGCCTCGGCCCTTAATCGGATACTCATCGAGCTCGGACTGCTTGCCGTAACCCTCGCTCGTGATGATGAGGAGGCGAGTGTCCTCCTGTTCTCGTGCGCAGGCGACGAGATGATCGCCGTCGCGGAACTTCATGCCTCGAACGCCGGCGGCCGTACGTCCCATGGCTCGAACCTGTTCTTCGTCGAAGCGAATGGTCTGGCCGTTCTTCGAGACAAGGAATACGTCCTGGCTGTCGTTCAACGGAATCACGTCGACCAATTCATCACCGTCGTTCAACTTGATGGCGATAAGGCCGGCCTTCAAGTTCGAGTCGTACGCGTTGAACTGGGTCTTCTTGACCCGTCCGAGCTTCGTTGCGAAGAACAGGTACCGGTTGGTCTCGTAGTCGCGCGTATCGATGATGGCGAGGATCTTCTCTTCGGGCTGCAGCTGAAGCAGGTTCACCAACGCCGTGCCGCGCGCGGTGCGACTCACCATTGGAATCTGGTGAGCTTTCAGGCGGTAGACCTTGCCGCGGTTGCTAAAGAACAGCAGGTAGGCGTGCGCCGTCGTGTGGAGCATCGTGTCTACGTAGTCGTCTTCTTTGAGGTTCGCGCCGGCGACTCCACGGCCGCCGCGGCCTTGAATGCGAAACTCGTCGATCGACATCGTCTTGACGTAGCCACCGGCCGACATGGTGAAGACGAGGTCTTCATCGTCGATCAGGTCTTCGATATTGATCTCGCCCGGATCATGGACCAGCTCGGAGCGGCGAGGGTCTGCGTCGTCGGCTTTAACCTCGAGTAGCTGCTCCTTGATGACCGTGTTCAAACGGTCTTCGTCGTTAAGGATTGCTTCGAGGTCGGCGATCGTCGCTTTCAGCTCTTCCATCTCCTCTTCGAGCTTGGCTCGACCGAGGCGGGTCAACCGACCGAGTTGCATGTCGAGGATGTGACCTGCCTGTAGTTCGGAGAACTCGAAGGGCTTGTCCATCAGCGCAGTGAGCGCCGCTGGGCGATCCTCGGATGCTCGAATCGCTGCGATGATTTCGTCGATCAAGTCGAGCGCCTTGATCAAGCCCTCGACAATGTGCGCCCGCGCCTTTGCCTTCTCGAGTCTGAACTGGCTGCGGCGGGTGATGACCTCGACCTGGTGCTTGATGTAGGGCACCAACATCTCGCGCAGGTTGAGCGTGCGTGGCACGCCGTCGACGAGGGCGACCGCATTCATGCCGAAGCTCGTCTGCAACGGGGTGCGCTTGTACAGGTTGTTGAGCACGACGAGTGCCGGAGCGTCGCGCTTCAGCTTGATCTCAAGGTTGGTTTCGCCCTGACCCGAAGAGTCATTGATGTCGGCGATGCCGTCGATCTCCTTGCTGGCGAGCAGTTCCTTCATCTTGTTGATGACGGCGTTTGGCGTCACCTGATAGGGCAACTCCGTGATGACAATCTTGTCGTTGGTCTTGCCCTCGACGATTTCGGCCTTGGCTCGCATCTTGATGCTGCCCTTGCCGGTGCGATAGGCGTCTGCAATACCGGCTCGACCCATGATGAGCCCTCCGGTCGGAAAGTCGGGACCCTTGACGAACTGCATCAGATCGCCAGGCTCGGCGTCCGGGTTGTCGATCAGGTGGATAGTCGCGTCGATGATCTCACCGAGGTTGTGCGGCGGGATGTTCGTCGCCATACCAACGGCGATGCCTTGGCTGCCGTTGACCAGCAGGTTCGGGAATCGGGCTGGCAACACCTCAGGTTCGCGGAACTCGCCGGAATAGTTGTCGACGAAGTCGACGGTGTTCTCATCGATGTCGGCGAGCAACTTGAGCGAGAGCGGGTCGAGGCGACACTCCGTGTATCGGGGTGCTGCTGCCTTGAAGTCCGGACGACCGAAGTTTCCTTGTGGTTCGATCAGACGATGGCGCATCGAGAAGTCCTGCGCCATGCGAACGAGCGCGTCGTAGATCGCCGAGTCGCCGTGGGGGTGGTACTTACCCATGACCTCGCCGGTGACTCGAGCCGACTTCATCGTCGGGCGATCGGGGTTCGCGTTGAGCTCGTTCATGCCCCAGAGAATTCGACGATGGACAGGCTTCAATCCGTCGCGGACATCGGGTAGGGCGCGCGACACGATGACCGACATCGCGTAGTCGAGGAAGGAGCGCTCCATCTCCTCTTGAATGTCGATCGGTTCGATCGCAAATTCGGGACCGTCGGAACTGGTTATGTCAGACATGTGTGTCTCCCCCTCGTCCTAGATGTCCAAGAAGCGAACGTCTTTGGCGTTCGTCTGGATGAAGTGCTTTCGGCGTTGCACGTCTTCACCCATCAACGTGGAGAACACTTCGTCGGCCATGGCCGCTTGTTCTACGGAGACCTGCAACAGCGTACGGTCGCCCCGGTTCATTGTCGTTTCAGCGAGCTCTTCCCACTGCATTTCGCCGAGACCTTTCAGACGCTGGAAGTCCTTCTTGTGCTTCGGGTTGGCCTCCATGAAGGTGTCCTTCTCGCGGTCGTCTTTGAGATAGACCTTGTTCTTACCCACCGTCGTCGAATAGAGAGGCGGCTGTGCGATGTACACATGGTTGTTCTCGACGAGCTCACGCATTTGGCGGAAGAAGAAGGTGAGTAGGAGTGTGCGGATGTGGCTGCCGTCGACGTCTGCGTCGGCTAGCAGAATCACCTTGTGGTAGCGGATCTTCTCGATATCGAATTCTTCGCCAATGCCAGCACCGATCGCCTGGGTGAGCGTTTGCACTTCGTTGTTCTTGAGCATCTTGTCGATGCGGGCTCGTTCGACGTTCAGGATCTTGCCGCGGATCGGCAAGATCGCCATCGTCTTGGGGTCGCGGGCTTCGACAGCAGAGCCGCCCGCGGAGTCACCCTCCACGATGAACAGCTCTCGTTCCCGTGGATCCTTGCTGGAGCAGTCTTTGAGCTTCTCGGGCATACCTGCGCCGTCGAGAGCGGTCTTGTTTCGGATGGTGTCGCGAGCCGCGCGAGCGGCTTCACGAGCCCGCTGGGCAGCAATGGCTTTGTTGATGATGGCCTTGCCCTCGGCTGGGTTCTCTTCGAGCCACTCGGCGAGCTTTTCGTTGGTGGCCTTCTCGACCATGGAACGAACCGAGACGTTGCCGAGCTTGTCTTTGGTCTGCCCTTCGAACTGCGGGTCCTGCAGACGGACCGAGATGATGGCGGTGAGACCTTCGCGGACATCGTCGCCGCTCAACGTCTCGGATTCTTTCAACAGGTTCTTGCCATGGCCGTAGGCGTTGATCGTGCGGGTGAGCGCGGACCGAAATCCGGTCTCGTGCATTCCGCCGCCGCCGGTGGTGATGCCGTTGGCGAAGCTGTGGAGGCCATCCGCGTTGAAGCCGGTGTTCCACTGGAACGCGATCTCAACCTCTTGGTCTTCTTCTTGGACTTCGTAGTAGCCAACCTTCGCAAACAGCGATTCCTTGGCTGCGTTTACGTGGCGCACGAAGTCGATGATGCCGCCTTCGTAGTGGAACTCGATCCAGCCATCCTCGTCGGCTTCTTCATGCGGTTCGTCGCGACGGAGGTCCTGGAACCGGATCCGAAGACCGCGATTGAGGAACGCCATCATTTGGAATCGGTCGAGCAAGGTTTGAGCTCGGAAGTCGACCTCTTCGAAGATGGTGTCGTCAGGCCAGAAGCGAACGGTGGTGCCGGTGCGGCTGTCCGGGGCGTCACCGCGGACCTCGAGCTTCGTCTTGACGTTGCCGCCCTTTTCGAAGTCCATGTAGTGGTGGTTGCCGTCGCGGTCGATCTGGACCTGCACGCTCTTGCTGAGCGCGTTGACCACCGAGATACCAACACCGTGCAGGCCACCCGAAACCTTGTAGCCGCCACCGCCAAACTTGCCTCCGGCGTGAAGCACGGTCATCACAACCTCAGCAGCCGACATGCCTTCGTATTTGGGGTGCTCGCCTACCGGGATGCCGCGACCGTCGTCTTGCACCTCGGCCGAGCCGTCCTCATGGATGACGACGCTGATGATGGAGCAGTGCCCGGCCATCGCCTCATCAACGGAGTTGTCGACGACCTCGTACACCAGGTGATGCAGGCCCTGCGGGCCGGTGGAGCCGATATACATACCCGGCCGCTTGCGCACGGCTTCGAGCCCCTCGAGGACTGTGATGTTCTCCGCGCCGTACGAGTCCGGTGAATCGGCCACGACATCTCCTTCCGTCGCAGTTCCTCAGCCCCAACCCAAGGCCCCTACGACCGTGAAAAATATGGGAATTACGACGATGTAAGTCTACCAGATCGGGTGTGACAACGGCCCGAGAGCAACGGGATTCTCGAAAGTTATCCACAGGCTGATTTCTCGTGGGTGCCACTCCCCATCCCAGCCGGTTGCCAGAGCCGGTAGCGTCGCCTGGGTGTACACCACGACGATGGCCTGGAGCGACGTCTCCGACGATGACAAATTGCGATGTGCGATGTTGTGGGAACTCGTGTGGCCAAGCGGTGAAACCACCGATACGACGGCCCGCTTGGAGAAAATGGAAGAGCGCTACAACGCCCATTGCGACCACTTCGTGCACTTGGCATCCGCGCGATGGTTGGTGAGCCCTCGCGTGCGCTGCGTCATCCCAACGCTGCGCCCCGACTAGTGTCGAGGTGATGACGACGCCGATAGAACCCGGTCAACCAACGCCTCCACCGGGACAACCCGCGACACCGCCAATCGAACCAACGCCGCCGCCGAGCCAGGCCACGCCAAATTCCGAACCCACGGCCGCTACCCAACCGGCACCACCGCCGGCATCGCCCCCAGCACAGCCGATCGTGCAGCCAGCTCCCACACCGGAGGGCAAGGCGCGTCTCACCTATAAACAGTTCTTGGGTCGTGCGATTACGGCCTCATTGGTGGCTCCTATTGGATTCCTGCTCGCCGGCTTGCTGTTCTTTGGTCTCGTCGCAGGATGCGCGGCAGCGCTCGGAAGCCAGCCGGCCGACGATGGCCCGCTCTCATTCAGCCAGCACGTCGACGGCGTCGATGGCGCATCCGACGTGGTCCTCGTCGTTGACGTCAATGGCGTCATCCTCGCTGAAGGTGGCGGCGGCGGACTCGGTCCGTTCGGAGGAGCGATCGCCGGAGGCGACACCATACAAGGCCAACTCGAGGCGGCAGCCGAAGACCCCGACGTCGATGCCGTGATTCTCCGACTCAACACCCCGGGAGGATCTCCAGTCGGTTCCGCTCGCATCTCCGAGGGCGTCGAGGCCATTCAAGCGGCCGGAAAGCCGGTCATCGCACACGTCACCGAAATCTCGGCATCGGGCGGTATGTGGGCGATGGCACCCGCCGACTACATCGTGGCCTCCGACGGCGCAATCGTCGGATCCATCGGCGTCCGAACCGGCCCGTTCCAACAGTTCACCGATGTCGTTGCCATCGACGGCGGACTGCTGGGAGGCGGCGTCACAACCACCGGCGGAATCGATCAGTTCTTTATCACCGCAGGCGAGGGCAAGGTCGCTGGCGGTAATCCGTTCCGCGAATTCAGCGCGGAGGAACAAGAGGAGTTCCAGAATCTCGCCGACGGCCTCTATGACCAGTTCGTCGACCACGTCGCAACCAACCGTGAAATCTCACCGGCCACAATCGTCAGCGAACTTGGTGCCAGTGTCTTCACCGCCGACGACGCGGTCGACAACGGACTCATCGACGAGGCTGGCAACTTTGATCGTGCCCACGAGGAGGCAGCCGATAGAGCTGGACTCACCGGCGACTACGACGTTCGTGTGATCGGGGACGACCTCGGCATTCTCGGCGATATCCTCGGCGTTCGAGATGAAACGCCTCCGGTCGCCGATGTGAGCAGCCTCTGTTCTCCGAACCCGACAGCGTCTGTGTACTCCGGTGACCTCTTGGCCTGGTGCGCCGGGGCTGGCTGATCACCGCCGGGCGGGTTCTTTCCTGTAGACAACTCGATCCGACGGGGGCGTCTTTGAGCCGAGGGCTCAGAAGGCTCTCGCATACACTCGTGCCTTGTGGACTCCATGCGATCACGCCATGCTCCGCTGGCGACCGACGATCCGGAGTGGGTCACCTTCGACGATTCCGAGACCCCGGTCCCCTCGGCGCCTCGCCGCGAGCATCGACCGCCGACGTTCACCGTCGCCGCGGTCGTGGTGTTCGTCATCACGGTGGTCGCCCTCGCTCTAGTAACCTTGCAGCCCGACGCTGGGCAAACCGCAGCGGGCACCCAACGCCTCGCTCCAAGCACTTCGCCCATCACCCAGCCTGCGAGTACCGTTCCGCCGCTCGACGAAACCACGACCACAACCACCACCCCTGTCGACCCTTTGACCTTCAACAGCGTCGTGCGTGAACCAGGCATCGGGGCACGGACGTTCTTGGCTCTATCCGCAGACGGCGACGCTCGAGAGCCCCTGATCTTGCGCTCGCTCCCGACGGGAGCCTGGGAGCCGCTCGAAGTATCGGTGCCTGAAGTTGGCTTTGAGGGAAGCGGCGTGTGGGTCAAATACTCCAACCTGATCGAGACCGACGATGGCTACGCCATGTTGCGGATCAGCAGAGCGTTGGCACGCATTCGTCGCAGCTTCGAACCCGACGTGACGGTGCACCGATTGCGTTCCGTAGATGGCACCTCGTGGGAGATCGACAACGACTTTGAGCCGTTAGAGGTCACTGGCGAAGTTGTGCCGGTGTTCCACGACGTCGATGCGTTCGGCATGGGTGACGAACTTCTGATCGGCTACTTCAAAGTGCTCGACTGCGAGAACTCACCGGTCGCACACGACGATGCGACCGTGACGATCCGCCGCCGAGGCGAGAGCGGGGTGCCAGAGACGGTCCCGAGATGTGTGGATGAACCGCTCGACAGCTAGCCATCTTCGAGCTGGCTGATCAACTTCTTGGTGGCGGTTTGGCGGAAGGAGTCGTCAACGAGTTCGGCGACCTCGTCCCAGTCGACGTCCGATCCGTTGAGGTCGTACCCCAACCAGCCGTAGGGTCCCCAATAGGCCGGGGTAAACGTGTGTGCGTGCTGGCCGAGCGCATCAGCCTCGTCGGGATCGGGTTGAAACACCATCGCCTGGTCGTAACGACCCGAGTGGTGATCGCCCTTGGTCACCGCGCCATAGATTGCGAAGATCTTCTTGGTGAAGAACGCAGGACGGCCGTGCGACACCTTCTCGTCGGCACCGGGCAGCGCGAGGCAGATGTCGCGCAGCTTCGCTAACACCAGATCATCCGGGTCAAACTGCAATGCGTGCGCCATGGTCCCGAGCGTAGTGGACGACCAACTTCAGAAGTTCTTCGATTCGAAGCGACGTAGCTCGCTGACGATCCGCTTGCGGGCGCGTCGCTGACCGCCCTCGACAACAATTCTCTCGTCGAGCGCATGGAGTACCGCCACGATGCGACCGGTGTCGGGCTCCCAACCATTGCCTTCGCACTCGCGAGCCCAGTCGGCGAGCGTGCGGTGACCTCGGCGGCCGTTGCAGCGCTTGCAGGCAGCAACCTCGTTCTCGATCCAGCTCGGGCCACCCTTGACCTTCGGAATGACGTGCTCGGTCGTCGCCTCGACCAGTCTCTCGCCCACGACACGCCTGCACCACACGCATGTGTCGCCGTCACGTTCGAGGATGCGTTCGAGGCGTTGACGGCGGTTGAGCATCAGCGACGCCGGAGGATGCTCAACGTCTCACGCATGGCTGTGAGGCCTCGTTCTTGAAAGTGGCCGGCTCGATCGATCACCGACTCGTCGACCAGCGTCTCGATCTCGAACTCTTCGCCGAATAGCACGTCGATTTCGGCGGGTGGAACCGAGTGCGGTGGGCCGTCCATCTCGTTTTGATCGTACGTGAACGACACCAGATACCACGGCGCCTCGGGCCGAATCTGGGTGGTCAGGACCTCCGCGTATCGTCGGCGAATATCGGGTGGAAGTGCCACGATGCTGGCCCGGTCGTATACCGCGTCGACCCGGTCGAATATGGCGGCTGGGAGTTCAAAGAGATCGCCGCGCCAGAGCTCGTACGGGCCAGCCCGATAGAGCGAGAGCGGACCGACTTGCGAGACATCAGGCGTGAGCCCGAGCATTTCAAAGAACTCGTGGACGGCGATCTCGCTGAGTTCCACGCCGATGATCGAGTGACCCTGTTCGGCCAACCAGACCATGTCGACCGATTTGCCGCACAAGGGCACAAGGACCGTGGCGTCTGCCGCTACCCCGAGCGCCGACCAATGTTCAACTAGCCAGCGATGTGGGTCGGATTGGTCGAAGCCTCGTCGTCCCTGCTGCCAACCGTCGATCCAGTACTCGGGTTTCATGGGGTCAAGCTAGCTTCGGGGTCAGTAAACGAGTCTTCTCTTTAGTCCGCAAGCCAGTTGAGCCAGTCCCAGATGAGTTGGCCCCAGAGAAGCGCCGTCACGCCGGCCGAGAGCATCGCCTGCGTGATTCTTCGCGAGCGGGTCAGGCGGCGGACTCCGAGCGTTGCAAGGCCGAAGAGCGGCATGAACGTGAAGACATTTAGCAAGAACCAAGGTGAGAGGTCGTCGAGGCTCTGCGGTGTCGGCGCTGCCTGAAAGGTGTAGATGTCAAAGTGGGTTGCTCCCCCTCTGCTTGCACGGTCGCCTACATCGGCCTCCAACCCGATCAGCCCAGCGAGAAGGTGCACGCCTATTGCCGCGCTGGCGGCGATCACGAACCATGCGCCCATTCGCCGTCCGGGTATCGCGTCTGATGCAACATCGGCTTTGGACACCACTTTTGGTATCCATGTGGAGGTCGCGACCAAGATCAACAGCGAAGCGATGAACAGCGCCGTGTTCATCCCCGGAACCGCGCCCTCGCGCCGCACGCTGACGGTGATCGCCCGCCGTTCTTCGTCGCGCTCAACCGACCAGAACTCGTTGCTAAACCCAGCACCTCGATTCCGAACGACGACCTCCCGACCCCGATTGTCGAAGCCGGAGCGCTCAAGAAGAAACTGTTGGTCGGTAATCTCGACGAGCGGCGTTCGCGTGTTCGGAATGACGAACGTGATCTCCACGAGGTCGAGCTGCTCGAACACTCCCCTGTCGAAGTCACGCTCGACTCGAAAGTCCTCGTCCTCGACAATCTCCGGAGGGAGAGTCACGATGTGGGCCAACGATTGCGCCACGACATCCTTCTGCACATACACGTAGGCCGGAAGCGCCGCTGCCACGATGCGCGCAAAGCTGTCGTGAACGATTTCTTCGGCGACCATACGCGAGCCCACGATCCACTCGGCGAGCCCAACGAGACGGTTGAGATCGTTGCGCTACACCGTTTCGATGTTCGAGCTGAAGTGCACGACGGGCGCGGGTTTCGAGCCTTGGCTGCGCCCTCCCGATTGTCGAACCACCGGTGCTTCCACACCAACTAGACGCCCGTCCATACCCATAACGTTGACACAGAAGGTCAACTTTTCGACAAGCGCTGCTATCGATACTGTCGGTCCGACCCCAAAGGTGTGCGAATGGCAATCACGGTGATCGAGCGAATCCGGTTCGAGCCCGAGCCGTCGAAGGGTTCGCGCTTCATCGCGACCGTCGTACCCATGGCTGATGAGTCGGTCGCTAAGGCGGCCCTCGCGGACATTCGAGCGGAGATGCCTGATGCCGGTCATCACTGTTGGGCCTGGAGGCTCGCGTCACCGACAATCGATCGAGCTAGCGATGACGGCGAACCCAGCGGTTCTGCGGGAAAGCCCATTCTCTCCCAACTCGTCGGGCGCGAACTGGTCGACACCGCAGTGATCGTGACCCGGTATTGGGGCGGCACGAAGTTGGGCGTTGGCGGACTGGTTCGCGCCTATGGGCGAGCGGCGGGCGAAGCGCTCGATCGGGCGAAGGTTGTCCCGTGGGTTGCGAAGATGGCGGCGACGGTCCTTCACGAACATGGGGATACCGACGCGGTCGTGCGGGCGCTCGCAGCCGCCGGTGCAACCGATGTCGACGTCGGCTATGGCGCGAACGTGACCCGCCTGGTAGAGGTGCCTGCCGATTCCCTGCATCAAATCGAAGCGGCCCTTGCCGACGCGACCGCGGGTCGAGCAACGTTGAGCTACGGCGAGCCGACCCCTCAGTGAATACCCCGGGGAACTTTGACTGAACTCGGGCCGCACACCGACGCCATCAACATCGGGCGTGCAATGATCAGCCGCAGACAACCAATGAAGGAACCACGCCATGGCACGCATCGAACCACTCACACGTGAAGACCTCGCCGAGTTCGAAGATCACCTGGCGTTCTTCGACAAGGCCATGGGATTTGTCCCGAGTTCGATCTACAACATGGCCCGCGTGCCTGGACTCTTTCAGGCGTTCCAAGGAATGGCGAAAGCGGTAATGGGCAACGACCTGATTCCGGGCGAACTCAAGCAACTCATCGCGCTGACCACGAGCGCGGCGGGCGGCTGTCGATACTGCCAGGCCCACGCCGGTCATGGTGCCGAGAAACAAGGCGCGTCCGAGGAGAAGCTGCGCGCGGTGTGGGAGTACGAGACGAGCGACCTGTTCTCCGAAGCGGAACGATCCGTGCTGCGAGTGGCCTTCAAGGGCGGCCAGGTTCCAAACGCTGTAACCGACGACGACTTCGCTCAACTCAAATCGCACTGGGATGATGACCAGGCGTCAGCGATCGTCGCGGTCATTGCCATGTTCGGCTTCCTCAACCGCTGGAACGACACGATGGCAACCACCCTCGAAGCCGACCATGCAGCCTTCGCTAACCACGCCCTCGGCGACGTCGGCTGGGAAGTCGGCAAGCACGCCTAGAAGGAATCGAAAGGCTTGCCCGCTAGCGAGCCTTGGCGAGAACGACCGAAACCGACGTGATCTCCTCGGTCTCGAGCTTGGTGCGGACTTGATTGAGGATCTCTTCACTCATCCATCGCATTTCCGATACCCATGCGGGCGAGTCGGTTTCGAGGATGAGTTCGCCGTCGGTTATGCGCGCTGGGCGCACGTTGTCGGCAATCACCTCGCCAACCAGCTCCGGCCATCGGGAGAACACCGCTTCGACGATCGACGGATTCGGCGCGTCGAGATGTTTCATCACTCGGTCGACACCAAAGCCGACCTGCTGTGGGCCATCCCAGAAGCGCTTCTCGTAGCGGGAGCGGCGCGGACGGCCAGACTCATCAAACCCTGACATTGATCAACCCCGATGCGTCCAGGCGAAGCACACGATCGGCGAGCGCTCCTGGTGGAAGATCGATCGCCGAAGTCACCAACGTTTGGCCAGCGGGCAATGCTTCGATGAGCGCGGTCGACCGACTGTCGTCGAGCTCGGAGAACACATCGTCGAGCACGAGCAGCGGTGCGACCCCGGTTGTTGCCCGGACGAGTTCGTGGCCCGCAAGACGTAATGAGAGGGCGAGCGAACGCTGTTCGCCTTGGGATGCATGGGTCCGAGCGGGCATGCCGTTGAGGAGTACTTCGATCTCGTCGCGGTGGGGCCCGACGGTGGTGATCCCTCGTCGGACGTCATCGTTGCGCACCTCGGTCAACGCGCCGACCAAGCCCGTCTGGAACCACGGTGCCACGTAACGAAGGCTGACCTCGTGTTGACCACCGGCGACGGCCTGGAGTGCCTGAGTGACGAGTGGTGATAGCCGCTCGATCGCACTCGCCCGCAGTGCCCCGAGTTGGTCGCCCACCTCAGCGAGTTTCGAATCCCACACGTCGAGTGTGAACGCCGCGTCGTTATCGAGCCGACCGTGCACTCCCTTCAACAACGCGTTGCGTTGCTTGAGCACCTTGTCGACCTTCGCCCGCACAGATTCGTTCCGGGGATGAAGGCTCACGACTACATCATCGAGATAGCTGCGTCGCTCGCCGGGCGAACCCTTGATCAATTCCAGGTCATCGGGCGCAAAGACGGTCACCGACATGACGCCGAGCAGGTCTTTGCGTTGCATCCGTTGTTTGTTCATCTGCACCCGGACTCGCCCGCTGCGCGGGAGTTCAGCCTCGAGCAGCAGCTCCCGTTGATCACTCCGCAACTGTGCCCGCGCGATGGCCACCTCGCTATCTCGGTGGATCAGGGCCTCGTTCGGCGCGCCTCGAAACGACCGCATCGAGGTCAGCCAAGCGATCGCCTCGACAATGTTGGTCTTGCCCGAGCCGTTCGGTCCGACAAGCGCGGTGACCCCTTCATCGAAGTCGAGTTCGAGGCTGCGATGCGAACGAAAATCGGTCAACCAAAGCCGTTCAAGCACCAAAGCAGAGGTCGTCTCGTTCACCCCGCTTACCGTACCTCGGCCTCCGGCCGAGCACTGGCGTGAAGCCTTAGCCGCCAACGGCTCCGCCGCGATTTTGGCGGCACGGGTTCACGCCCAACCATTCGCCGCAATCACACATTCGCCTCCGGCTCGGTGTGCTCTGCGGATTTGGTACCCGGCAGCAACCGCCATTTGCCACCATTCTCGGATGGGTCAGACCCCGACCCTCTCACTAGAATCATCGCTTCGACAGTTCGGAGAGGTCATGGCTGACATACAGATCGGGATCATCATGGGGAGCCAGTCCGACTGGCCGACCATGAAGGGCGCCGCGGAGATCCTCGATGAACTTGGCCTGGCCTACGAACCCAAGATCGTGTCCGCGCATCGCACCCCCGACCGGCTGTGGGAGTACGGATCGACGGCCGTCGACCGCGGTCTCAAAGCGATCATCGCAGGCGCCGGCGGCGCGGCACATCTGCCCGGCATGATGGCGTCGAAGACCCGTGTCCCCGTGATCGGTGTTCCGGTGCAAACCAAGGCGCTTTCGGGCGTCGACAGTCTCTATTCGATCGTGCAAATGCCCAAGGGCTATCCGGTCGCCACCATGGCGGTCGGATCCGCTGGTGCACCCAACGCCGCGCTGATGGCGGCGGCAATCGTGGCCACCGCCGACCCCGCAGTTGGCGAGCGACTCGATGCGTGGCGCGCGGCGCTGTCGGCGTCGATCCCTGAAGTACCCATCGATGACTGAACCGCTCGCAGCCGGTTCCACAATCGGCATCTTGGGAGGTGGCCAACTGGGCCGCATGCTGTCGGTCGCCGCATCTCGACTCGGGTTCGTCACCCACATCTACGAGCCTGGAGTTGAGCCCCCTGCTGGCCACGTCGCGCATCGGGTAACCACAGCGAGCTACGACGACCCCGAAGCGTTACGTGCCTTCGGCGAGTCGGCCGACGTCCTCACCTATGAGTTCGAGAACGTACCCACCTCCGCGCTCGACCTGCTCGAGTCGCTCGCACCGATCCGGCCGGGTCGCAATGCCCTCGGCACCAGCCAGGACCGATTGGTCGAAAAAGAGTTCCTCCAGGAGGTTGGCTTGACCGTCGCGAACTTTGCCGAAGTCGACTCACTCACCGACCTGCAAATTGCGGTCGAAGATATGGGCACACCATCGATCCTCAAAACACGCCGCTTCGGCTACGACGGCAAGGGCCAAGTGCGTTTGACAGAAAACGACGATGCAACGCTCTCGGCCGCAATGAAATCCATCGCTGGCGCACCGGCCGTATTGGAAGGCTTCGTCGAATTCGATCTCGAAATCTCGGTGATCGCCGCCCGGGGCCTCGACGGCTCGGTGCAGGCCTACGATCCCGGCCGCAACGTGCACGTCGATGGCATTTTGCGCACGACGACGATCCCCGCTGGAGTCGACCCAGCCATCGTCGACTCCGCCGTCGAAGCCTCTGCGAAGATCCTCGAAGCCCTCGACTACGTGGGCGTGCTCGGCGTCGAGTTCTTCGTCGATGGCGATGTACTACTCGTAAACGAGATCGCACCCCGGGTACATAACTCCGGACACTGGACCCAAGACGGTTGCACGGTCGATCAGTTCGAGCAGCACATTCGTGCCATCACGGGCTGGCCGCTTGGCGACGGATCGCGCTATGCAGATGTAGTGATGGAAAACTTGATCGGCGACGAGATCGAGCAGCTCGGTGAGCTAGCTACCGACCCAGCCGTTGCCCTCCACGCCTACGGCAAAGCCGAAACGAAGCCGGGGCGAAAGATGGGCCACATCAATCGAGTGGGCATGTCCTAATGGGTGAGCTCAACGCGGTCGGGGTCTTCCTCGGCTCATCGACCGGCACGAACCCCGCTCACGCAGATGCGACTGTCGCACTTGCGAACGAGCTTGTGGCCCGAAACATCACGCTCGTCTACGGCGGCGGAGCGGTCGGCCTCATGGGCCTTCTCGCGGACACCGTCCTCGAAGGTGGCGGCGAAGTCATCGGTGTTATCCCACGGAACCTGTTCGGCAAAGAGGTCGCCCATCGTGGCAACACCGAGCTGATCGAGACCGACGGGATGCACGAGCGCAAAGCGCTCATGTACGACCGCTCCGACGCGTTCATCGCGCTGCCCGGCGGCATCGGCACGCTCGACGAACTGGCCGAAACCGCCACGTGGAATCAGATCGGTATCCAAGACAAGCCAGTGGGTCTGCTCAACATCGAGGGCTACTACGACGGCCTGATCGAATGGTTGGATCGAGCGGTAACGGACGGATTTATCCGATCGAAGAACGAGCTGATGTCTTCCTCTCGACCGGATCGGGGCGGAGAGAAACCGGTGGTGTACGCAGAAGCCGACCCCGCACTTCTCCTCGACACCCTCACCGCTGCCTCGTAGAGAAAATCTGTGGTCCAAAACCGGGCAATAGGAACGGTTTTCGACCACAGATCTCATAGACAACAGTTGGTGAACGCCCTCGGGGGTTCCTAGACCTCGACCTTGGAGACGCCTAGCTTTCTCTAGATGTGCACCGAGCATCAACGTAACGGCCACCACCATCACGACGTCACCCCGACGATTACCCGCATACCGTTGGCGCGCATCACCCAACCGTCGCGTTGGAGTCGACGGCGACTGTTGGTGAATGGCGGGCTGGGCACGGCGAGCATGGCGATCCTCGCGGCTTGTGGATCCGACCCGACATCGACCGCCACGACCAGCAGTACCACCACCGCAGCACCGTCCACCACCACGCAGGCCGCCGAGGAAACACCCGAAGTAGCCGACGTCGAGGATCCGGCGGAAGGGTCAGCGCCAGCCGAGGAGCCCACCAGCGCTGCGGCATCGAGTCTTCAACTGCAGTGGGTCGAGCTCGGTTTCGTCTCGGCCTACGTGCTCGTCCGAGGTTCGGAAGCGGCGATTGTCGACACCGGAGTAGCCGGTAGCGGCGCCGCCATAAACTCTGCGCTCACCGACTTGGGTCTCGCACCTGCAGATGTGCGCAGCATCATCCTCACCCACAACCACGGCGACCATGTTGGTGGCTTGGGCGAACTCGAAGGCGCGATGACCAACGCCACCGTCTATGCCGGCACGGGTGACGTCGACACCATCCAGACTTCGCTCACCCTCTCCGAGGTCGGCGACGGCGACGAGGTCTTTGGCTTGGGCATCGTGAACACGCCAGGCCACACCGTCGGAAGCATCTCCGTGTTCGATACCGATACCGGGCTTCTCGTCGCCGGTGACGCCATCAACGGCGACGGTGGCGGTGGTATCACCGGAGCGAACCCAAACTTCTCCGTCGACCTCGGCGCAGCCAGCGCCTCGGTCGCCAAGATGGCCGCCCTCTCGCCGCAAGTCGCCGCGTTCGGGCACGGCGGTGCTCCCGTCACCGAAGACGTCACCAGCAAACTCGCCGCCATCGCCTAGCGCCGAGCGCCTCTCATTCGACCCCGCCGCAGCGAGCGGGCTAGGTTACCGTGAAGTAGCTAGCGACAACGTCGCGCCCCGGGGAGGCAACGAATGGACCCAACCTATTCCGACGAGGCTGAGGCATTCCGGACGCGCATCAGGGAGTTCCTGAGCGCCAACCTGCCCGAGGGTTGGCAAGGCACCGGCGCACTTGGCCGCGAAGAAATACTCGTCTTCCAAAAAGAGTGGCGCCAAAAACTCGCCGCCAATGGTCTCCTCGCGCCAGCGTGGCCGACCGAATACGGAGGCGGTGGCCTCTCGGAACTCGAACAGGTCATCCTCGCCGAAGAGTTCCAACGAGCCGGCGCGCCAACAGGCGGTTCGAACGACGCCTTCAGCATCCAGATGGTCGGCAACACCATTCTGCAGTGGGGCACCCAGGAACAAAAAGAGCATTTCCTGCCCCGCATCATCAGCGGCGAAGACATCTGGTGTCAGGGCTACTCCGAGCCAGACGCCGGGTCGGACCTCGCTGGCCTTGGTTGTCGGGCCGAGCTCGACGGCGACGAGTGGATCATCAACGGCCAAAAGATTTGGACCTCAGCCGGGCAGTGGGCCAACTGGATCTTCGTGCTCTGCCGGACCGATCCTGACGCACCAAAGCATCGAGGTATCAGCTTCCTGTTGTGCCCAATGGAACAGGACGGTGTAGAGGTTCGCCCGATCGAGATGCTCAGCGGCGACGCCGACTTCAACGAGACCTTCTTCACCGACGCTCGAACCGCCAAAGAAAACGTGATCGGCGAGGTCAACGCGGGATGGGGAGTCGCCATGACGCTCCTTGGCTACGAGCGTGGTGAGGCTGCAGCGACAATGCCGATCATGTTCCGCGCCGAATTCGACAAGCTCGTCGAACTTGCACAGCAGCGCGGCGTATCGGACGACCCGATTATCCGAGATCGCATCGCGAAGCTCTATTGCGAAGTCGAGATCATGCGCCTGCAGGGCATGCGGTCGCTCACCAAATTTCTCGATGGTCAACACCCCGGCCCCGGCGAGTCCACCTTCAAGCTGTACTGGAGCGAGTACCACCAGCGGATCACCGAACTCGCCGTCGACATTTTGGGCGCCGCAGCAACCACCCCCGACGGGATCGCGAAGACCTCGTTCCACACCGATCTTCCCGGCGCACCCAACGACGCAGCCTCGTGGATCGGCGCCTTCTACAACGCTCGAGCCGGAACCATCTACGCCGGTACCTCAGAAGTCCAGCGCAACATCATCGGCGAGCTAGTCCTGGGACTCCCCAAAGAACCGCGACCCGTGAAGCCGCGATAACACGTCGAGACTTCCGCTCGACAACCGCGGAAAACGACATGGTCGTACGCTTCCGGCTCCCTCCCCCAGGACGCGGGGATCATGCGATCTTGTGAGCGCGATGTTGCGAGCCCAAGGAACTCGCAGAGTTCCCGGCGAGCAACTCGGTTAGAACCCAGGTAGCCCGCAGCGGCGGAGCCGCTGGTGGTTAAGGGATCAGCGCAAACTCTACGAACCGGGCGAGCCAGGCGGCTAGCTGATCGCGGGTTGCGGGGTCGGCGAGTTCGCCGGCTTCGTCGAGCTTGTCGCCGTAGTTGCTGATACCTAACGACTCGAAGCGGGGATAGTCGGCGCGCATGTGATCGAAGATTTGTTCGAAGTGTGCCAGCACTCCGGCACCAGCCCTTCCACCTGGGGTCGTCGCTACGGCCGCTAGAGGCTTGCCCTCAAGCGCCTGGGGCGGGCGGCTGAGCCAATCGATCACGTTCTTGGTTACCGCTGGCAACGAGCCGTTGTACTCGGGGGTAAAGAAGAGAACCCCGGCAGAAGCGGCCACTACCTCGTGGAGTTCCTTCACCGAGTCAGGAGTCCTGCGTTCTTCCACATCACCGTTGTAGAGGGGCACGTCGGCCACCGAATGAATCTTCAATTGGACATCGATCGGCGCCAACGCTGACGCGGCGCGGGCGACGGCACGGCTCACGGACCCGCTTCGGAGGCTCCCAACGATCACACAAATTTGCGCAGATTCTTCCATGAGGTCAGTCAACCACGCACCGCGCGACGACGTGTGTCGCTTCGGTGTGATTTCGCCCTGATCGCGGCTTCGCTTCGCGAAGGGCGCTCTGCGGATTTAGGGTCTTGGTGTGGACCTTCCTGTCATGCCGCCGCTGAAGCCTATGTTGGCGAAGGCGCTTGAGCAGTTGCCCGATGGGGACCTTGCGCTCGAGCCGAAGTGGGATGGCTTTCGGTGCATCGTGTTTCGCGACGGCGATGAGGTCGTACTTGGAAGCCGAAACCAAAAGCCCTTCAACAGGTACTTCCCGGAGATCCTCGAACCCCTGCGCCAGAGCCTCCCGGATCGATGTGTTGTCGACGGTGAGCTCATCGTGGCGATCGAGGGAAAGCTCAACTTCGATGCCCTTGGTCAGCGAATTCACCCGGCGGAGAGCCGCGTGAACATGCTGGCCGAGAAGACTCCGGTGTCATTTATCGCGTTCGATCTATTGGCCCACGACGAAACGTCATTGCTCCAAGCCCCCTTCCGTGAACGGCGCCAAGCGCTCGAACTGGCGGCGCGAGCCTTTGAGGCACCCGTGCACTTAGCCCCGATGACGACCGATCGCGAGATTGCGATGGAGTGGTTTCACGAGCTCGAAGGCGCGGGGCTCGATGGCCTTATAGCCAAACCGCTCGACGATATCTATGTTCCAGACAAGCGGGTGCAGTTCAAGTTGAAGCATGTCCGCACGATCGAGTGCGTCGTCGCTGGCTACCGAATTCACAAATCCGGTGACGGTGTCGGGTCGTTAGTCCTTGGGCTCTACGACAACGATGGTGGGCTCCGACACGTCGGTGTATCCGCGTCATTCACTGCGAAACGACGCGTCGAACTCCTCGAGGAAATGGCGCCGTACGTCATGACAGAACTCAGCGAACATCCGTGGGCGTCGTGGATGGAAGCCGAAGCCCATCAAGACGGCTCGATGCCGGGAGCGCCGAACCGCTGGAGCGGAGCCAATGGCCGTGACCACTCATGGATTCCCGTGCGACCCGAACGAGTGGTCGAGGTCAAGTACGTACTCGCTACCGACGGCCGATTCCGCGGAACGACCCGCTTCATTCGTTGGCGGCTAGACCGCGAGCCCGAATCCGCCCTGCTCAGCCAATTCCCGCAGCTCGAGCCCTATGACATTCGCGAGCTGTTCGAACGCGATTCTTAGGCTGCAGCTGGGGAGTCAGCGAAAGCGAGAAGCAACCGAGGTGCCGAACCGTCGTCGACGTTGAGCACCCAAATGTCGAGGGCCGGTTGACCCACGGTTCCGGCGTCGGGATTCGGGAGACCGTAAACGATCGTGTTGTCGTCGATCCACTCGACCTGGTCGTCTACCGACCGAGTCTCCGCCAGGTCTCGACGTTCACCCGTCTGAGTGTTGATCGCAACCAGTTGGAAGGCCTCACCGCGCAGTTCCTTGGCGACGATCGTCGATCCGTTCGGGGAGACCTCTGGACACGACGCGTTCTCATGAACGATCGTCAACTCCCCAGTTCGCACGTCGCCGAACACGATGTTGTTCTCCTCGCCAAAGCCGACAGTGGCATAGAAGGTCTGCTCATTGATATAGGTCGTGCCCCAATAGTTCTGATCCTCACTGAACAGTTCTTCGCCATCTGCAGTGAAGGTTGTGAAGTCTTCCTGGAGTTCTGCGCCGAGCTCACGTTCAATTTCGATGAGCTGAGTGGTCGTCGAGAACTCGCCGGGTGCGGTGTAGTCGTGCCCGGTAACGAAACCAGTCCACGAAACTGTTCCACCATCGGGAGAGATTGCCGCGCGGCTTGGCGTGGCGATGCCGAATCGTCTGATCGGACGTAGGAATTCATCGAGCAGCAGTCCGCGTCCCGAGCCGGTGAAACCGTCTTGAAGACATACTCCGCCATTGCGGTTCCAATCCAAGCGATCACAGGACAGAGGCGTGATGAAGCGCTCACCGGCGAGATTCACATATCCGACAAATCCGTACTCTTCGCCGGGCACGCGATTGACGAACACCAGGGCCGTGTCCTCGGGGTCGATCAACGCAACGGTGGGATCGAATTCGGTAGTTTCTTCGTCGACCTGTGGTGACTCATCATCGACCCCGTCGAGGTCGGTCGATTGTTCGCTATCAGATCCCTCTGCCAAAGCGATTGATTCGAGAACGGTCGTCGGTGTGGGTTCAACAATGACCGGTTCGTTCTCCACAGTGCCCGAGAGTTCTTCTTCGGTGAACTCGCTGGCAAATTCGTCCGGGTCGTACTCGGCGATCTGAGATTCCGCCTCGGCTTGAGCGACAGCGGTCTGCTCATCTTGAGCGAGAAAGGAACCAGCGACAAAGACTCCGCCAGCGACCAGCACGAGCATGGCAAAGGCCACGAAGGCCAGCCCACCGATGGAAAGCGACGTCGATTCTTCGTCTTCCTTCCCCGTAGCGGCAACCTCAGCATCTGTAGCGATGTCCTCCGCGGTGTTGGAGAGCTCATCGGTAGGAAGCGGTTCCGCTTCGTCCGGTTCAAGATTTTCGTCGGTCATGAAACACTTTCAGCAGCCGGATCGCGGAAGACCGCACTACATACGCTGACCGCTGTAACCACGAGCAAGCCCACGAGCACAACGATCAGTGCACTATCGACACCAACCCGCTCCCAGATGAGGCCAAAGCCCAATGCCGCAACCATGCGGCTCAGCGCGATCACCGTGGAGAGCAAGCCCAGGCCGCTGCTGCGTTCGAGGGTTGGAATGACCCCAGCAGCGAGGGCGGGCAACACACCGTCGGTCGCGCCGTAGTAGAGCCCGAGTAGTGCGAGGACGCCGGCGACAGCCGCAACCGACGTTGGCGAGAGGAGCAACGCTCCATATGCGGCGGCCAACATGAGCTGGCCACCAACCCATACACGAGCCCGTCCGACCCGGTCCGCGAGGCGACCGAGCGGCGTGGCGGTGGTCAAGAACACCACGGCGGTGCCTGCGAACAGCAGAGGGAACCACTGAAACCCAAAACCGGAAATACCGATCTCCGCGTCGCCTTTCGACAACTCAAAGATGGTCAGGTAAATGAACCCGTCTCCGATCGAGAACACACCAAAGCTCGCACCGACAATGAGGATCCGTCGATAGCCACGATTCGCCCAGTGGCTCGTCACGCTTCGGATGATCGGGCTGCGTTCTACAGCTGGTTCCTGAGCAGCCTTCGGGTTCCGCACAAAGGCGACGATGACCGCGAGTCCCACCATCGCGAATCCGACACTCAGCACGAATATGGCGTTGAAGTCTCCCGGGAGTAGCCACAGCAGGCCGAAGGCGAGAAGTGGCCCAATGAGGGCTCCTGCAGCGTCGAGGGTGCGGTGTAAGCCAAACGCGGTACCCCACGCCCGTTGCGGAGTAGCGATGGAGATCATTGCGTCTCGCGGGCTGGTCCGCAGTCCCTTGCCAAGGCGATCGACCAGGAGGAATGGCACGGGGGTGAACGACGCGATAGCGGAGAAGAGCAACCCGACCCGAGTCACCATCGATAGCCCATAGCCCGCCGCTGCGGTTTCTTTGAGCCGGCGGGTCCGGTCAGCGACGACGCCACCAACCAATCGGAGCAGCGCGTTCGAGAGTTCCCACGCTCCTTGGAAAAGGCCGAATGCACTTGGCCCAAAACCGACCTGCGTCGTAAGAAACAGCGGGATGATCGCGGCTACCATCTCCGAGCTGATGTCAGTGAAAAAGCTGGTCAGCCCGAGAGCGACGACGGTGCCGTTGAAAGCGCCCTTACGAGACCGCTTTCCCTTCGCTACTTCGGGGCGCGTGCCCAAGCCGGTATACACACACTTTCTATCGGCCGAAAACCACCAAATTTTCATCTACCCGCGGTAACAATCTGGCAAAGATAGAGTCGAGCCGTGGCCTACCAAACTCTCTACCGGCGCTATCGGCCGCAAACCTTTGGCGACATGCGCGGCCAGGAACATGTCGTGCTCGCGCTTCGCAATGCCGTGCGAGAAGATCGCGTTGGCCACGCATATCTCCTGAGCGGCCCACGTGGCACCGGCAAGACGACGGCGGCACGTGTTCTGGCCAAGGTGCTGAATTGTGAGAACCCGAGCGACGGCGAACCATGCGGCGAGTGTGCATCATGCGTTGCCATCGAGAACGGTACGAGCTTCGATCTCCAAGAGCTCGACGCGGCATCGAACAACAAGGTCGACGACATGCGCGATCTTCTTGCGAAAGTGGCGCTCGGAAACCCTGGACAACGCAAGGTCTACCTCCTCGATGAGGTCCACATGCTCACTTCGGGAGCCGAAAACGCTCTCCTCAAGACGCTTGAGGAACCGCCGGACCACGTCGTCTTCGTGCTCGCGACAACCGAGCCGCACAAGGTCGTGCCGACCATTCGTAGCCGGACACAACACCTCGAGCTGTCCCTCATCCCAGCCGAGCAGATGGTCGACCTGGTGCATGAGATCGCCGCCGATGCCGAGCTTGACGTGTCGGACGAAGCGGTGGCCCACGTCGTAAAGGTCGGTGGCGGCTCTGCACGAGACACGCTCTCCGCCCTCGATCAGGTGGTTGCCGCCGGCGGAATCGCAAACGAAGACACCTCGACCGCTGAGCTCCTGGAAGCAGTGGCCACCACCGACACCGCCCGAGCGTTAGCGGCGATAGAAGCTGCAACATCGCGCGGCATCGACCCTCGACGCATCGGCGAGGAATTCATCGACAGCCTCCGATCAATCTTCCTCGTGAAGATGGGCGCGCCACCGCCCCGATTGTCCGAGCATGAGCTCGCGATGGCAAACGGTTTCAGCGAGCGTCTCTCGCCAGCAACCATTACTCGCAGCCTTGGAGCGGTCGGTCAGTCGCTGGTGGAGATGCGTCAAGCTCCCGATCCTCGCATCGATTTAGAAGTTGCCTTCGTAGGAATCTGCTCACCGTCGAGCGACGGGTCAGTCGAGGGGCTTCGCGCTCGCATCGAACAGCTTGAGGCTCAGGTGGCTTCTGGCGCGAGTCCTATTGTCACGCCCGCTCAGGGCACCACATCGGCACCGAGCGCTCCAACCACGTCGCGCGAATCACCTGCGTCGACGACCTCGGCCCCTGCGCCAGACGAGCCAACCCCCGCGCCGCCCACGCCGACCGAGCCGACCGACGAAATGCCTCGCGGCGGCGGTCGTCCAGCCGATCGTGCTCGCGCCGCGCTACGTCCGCGAACCTCAGGCGCCTCGGCCCCTGCTACTCCTCCGAGTGCACCGAAGCCGCGTCCGACAGCGCCTGGCGGTCCACCGCCACCACCCTCAATGCGCAAGACCGCCGAGCCCGAAACTCCTGCGCAACCAACCGAGGCAGAACCGGCTGCCCCCGCGGAAACAGCGGAACAGCGTCCGGCCCCCGAACCCCCAGCTGAAGTACCTGCAGAGGCCGTCGAACCCGACGCAGCAGCGACGACCTCATCCCCAACCTCATCGAGTTCAGTGTCCGTGGAGGCGCTGCGCTCGGGGTGGCTCGCGATGCTCGACACACAGTCCACAGCCGCGCGAGCCCGTTACCGGTCCGGCACGATCGAGTCCGTCGAGGATGGCCGCGTCCGCTTTGTCCTGGGATCAGAAATCGAACTCAAACGGTGTGATCAGTACAGACCGCAGATCGAAGCCGCCATCACCGAAACGTTCGGCACTCCCCTGACGCTCGAACTTGGTGTGGGCGATGACGCAGCGCCGAAACCGCGGAATGCCACTGCAACTGCGCCTGTTCGCGAACCGGCGCACGAGAGTGAGGTCGATATCCACGACCTCACCGATGCCGACACCGTTAACGCCAGTGCAGCAGAACGTATCGCCGAGGTGTTCCCCGGCGCAGAGCTCATCGAACAGGAGAACCGAAATGTCTGAGGAGAACGAGGCGGAACCACAGGTGCCTGATCTTGGGGCGCTACTCGGCGGAGCGGGCGGTGGCGCTATGCCAGACCTCGGTGGCCTGATGGCCCAAGCCCAAGAGATGCTCGCGGGCGCCCAGCAGGCCGCGGAAGAAATCGTCGAAGGCAGTTCCGGTGGCGGCAAGGTCAAGATCGAGGTCGATGGCGGCTTCAACTTCCATTCCGTCACCATCGACCCGAGCGTGGTCGACCCCGGAGACGTCGAGCTGCTCAACGACCTGGTGTTGGCCGCGCTTCGCGATGCGTCTACCCAGCTACAGGACGCCCAATCCGATGCGATGGGCGGTATGGACCTCGGCGGGCTCGGCGGACTGCTCGGAGGCGGCTGAGTTTGGCTGTCTTCGCCGGTCCGGTACAGGACCTGATCGATGAACTGGGCCGCCTTCCCGGCGTAGGGCCAAAGTCGGCGCAGCGAATCGCGTACCACATCCTGAAAATCTCCAACGGCGACGCTGCTCGACTGTCACGTGCGATTGACGAGGTCAAAGCAAAGATCACGTTTTGCCAGCGTTGTTTCAACATCGCCGAGGGAGCCGAGTGTGGGATCTGTCAGGACCCCTCTCGCGATCACGCAATGGTCTGTGTGGTCGAGGAGAGTCGAGACATCGTCGCCTTCGAGCGAACACGAGAGTTCCGCGGTCGCTATCACGTATTGCAGGGAGCGATTAGCCCCATCGAAGGGATCGGCCCAGAGCAGTTGCGGATTGCAGAACTCCTCTCGCGCATCACAAGCGAGAGCATCAACGAAGTCATCTTGGCGACCAATCCCAATATCGAAGGCGAAGCGACCGCGATGTACCTGGCTCGGCTCCTGGAACCGCTGGGTATCGCGGTAACCAAGATCGCCTCGGGTCTGCCGGTCGGTGGCGACTTGGAGTACGCCGATGAGCTAACCCTGAGCAAGGCCCTCGAAGGTCGCCAGCGGCTCGGGACCGCACCTGCGGTTGCACCCGGCGCTGGACAAAACGAAGAAACCGCCAGCGATATCGCTGGCGGTTAATTCGTTGAGGGATTGCGGGTCTGACTACCCCGGCCAACTAGGCGCGGGCGGTCGTGTGGTCTAGCTGACCGGGGCAGTCGAGACCCGTTGTCGAAGCTCGGAGCGACCCTAAATCAACTCTGAAACATCGACGTTGCAGTTATGTTACAAATGTTACGAAACCTTGTCAAGGACACATTTCGGTAATAGTCGCTAACCGACGGGAACCCGAGTCTGTTCGCTGTTGTTGATGAAGAACTCATCGATTGCCCGGACTTCGGCTGGCGTAGGCTCGCGCCCCTTCTTGACCTCCAAAGAGTTCCTCTTCGAGAGCGAAGAACTCCTCCTCGATCGCCACTCGCTCTTCATCGGTTGCTGCATTCGCGATCGCTTCTTCGAACTCCGCGAACGCCGCATCGACTCCATCAAAGTCACACGACGTAATAATGATCGGTTTACCTGGTCCATCGAGGCGAATATCGCAGAAGTTGTCGAGCTAAACCCGTGCCGCCAAAATATCGGCGGAGCCGATGGCGGCGAAGGCTTTAGCTAACCGCTACACCGTCAGAGTCGAGTACCCACCAGATGTCGTTGACGCCTTGGCCGTTGGTGTCGCCAGGTGCTTCGTCGTTGGCGAAGCGGTAGAGCGGCCAACCGTTGTAGGTCGCTTGGATTGTGCCGTCGGTGCGCTCGATGGTGCCGACGAGGTCGTAGTCGAGTGCGCCGCTAGGCGAGGTGATCTCTCCAACAACTGGCCATGCAGCGATGCAGTCACCTTCGCAAGCGCTGGTGCCAGCACCCTGCTCGTCATTGGTGAAGAGGTAAACGGTGTAGCCGTCAGCGTCGGTGAGGATGTTGCCGAGGTCGGTGGATGCGAGGTTGAGGTCGTGCTCAACATCTTCCATCGCGTCTTCGTCCTCCATGGCGTCGTCTTCCATGGCCTCTTCGTCGTCTTCCATGGCCTCTTCATCGTCTTCCATAGCTTCGTCTTCGCCCTCGACGACCTCTTCGACCTGAGCGGCCGCAGCGTCAACGGTCTCTTCGACGTCGCTACCGCAGGCTGCGGCGATCAATCCGAGCGCCATCATCAGCGCGATAATTTTGTGCTTTCGCATTACTTCTCTCCATGTGTGGGGGGTGGGGGTATTGCGGAAGCTAGGAGACACCAAATCTGCACCGAATCCACGTCGCGAAGCCGTTCTCTTGCGTGCTTCTTGCGCTCGTTGTGACCGCGGGCAAATCCGATCGGAACAAGTCCGGAACACCGCAGATTTGCCGTGACCGGTTCGCGCTCGCGTCCGTACAGGTGGGTTCCTACGAGAAGGTGCGTTGGGTGCTACGAACCGTCGTGGAATTGGCCGGCACCGGGGTTGCGGTAGACCTCTGCGTAGTCGGCCGCAACCTGTTCGTTCCCACGGATCATGTCTGCGGCCCGCTCGGCGATCATCATGGTCGGGGCGTAGATATTGCCGTTGCTCACCGCAGGCAACACCGACGCATCGACGGCGTAAAGACCTTCGGTTCCATGGACGGCCATGGTGTGCGGGTCCACGACCGCCATCGGATCCGAAGCGGGACCCATCTTGGCCGTGCAGCTGGGGTGCAAGGCAGTTTCGGCGTCTCGGCGAATCCAGTCGAGGATCTCCTCGTCGGTCTCAACTTCGGGACCTGGTGAGAGCTCGCCCCCGTCATAGGGAGCGAACGCTGGTTGGCTCAAGATGTGGCGAGTTGTTCGAATCGCTTCGACCCACTCCTTGCGGTCGTTCTCTGTCGACAAGTAGTTGAAGACCACCGCCGGCTTCTGTTTGGGGTCTGTGCTGCGAATCTTGACCGAGCCCCGGACGTCGGAGTACATCGGGCCGACGTGCACCTGATAGCCGTGACCGCCCTCGGGCGATGAGCCATCGTAGCGGATCGCGATCGGAAGGAAGTGGTACATAAGGTTGGGGTATTCGACGGTGTCATTGCTTCGAACGAATGCTCCTGCTTCGAAGTGATTGGTTGCTGCTGGGCCTCGCCGCGCGAGCCATTGCAGACCGATAAAGGGCATGCGCCATTTCGCGTTGTAGGGCTGCATCGACACCGGGGCCTTGCACGAGTGCTGGATATAGACCTCGAGATGATCTTGCAGGTTCTCCCCCACCCCCGGTAGGTCGCTCACGACGTCGATACCTAACGAGGCGAGGTGTGCGCCGTCGCCGACACCGGAGAGTTGGAGCAGTTGTGGCGTGTTGAACGCTCCCCCACACGTAATCACATTCGCCGCATGGGCGACCTTGGTCTTACGGCCCCGTCGATATTTCACGCCGGTAGCTCGATTGCCGTCGAAGAGGATCTTGTCCGCAGTCGCGAGCGTTTCGAGAGTCAGGTTCGGCCGATCGAGCACGGGGTGTAGGTATGCCCTTGCCGCGCTCTGTCGACGACCTCGGACGACGTTCTTGTCGAACACCGCAAACCCCTCTTGGCGATAACCGTTGACGTCGGTTGTCGTCGGAAACCCGGCTTGGGGACCCGCAGCTAACCACGCGTCAAACAGTGGATTCCGGGCGGGTCCAGTTTCGAGTTGCAGTGGGCCCCCGTCACCGCGGTAATCATCGCCACCCTGTAGACGGTTCTCCATCTTCTTGAAGTAGGGCAAACAGTGGGCATAGTCCCAGTGCTCCATCCCTTCGGCTTGGGCCCAGCGGTCGTAGTCCATTGGATTGCCGCGCTGGAAGATCATGCCATTGATGCTCGACGAGCCACCGAGCACTTTGCCCCGGGCGTGGTAGACCCGGCGACCATTCATATGCGGCTCGGGTTCAGTCTCGTACTTCCAGTCGTAGAACCGACTGCCGATCGGATACGTAAGTGCCGCGGGCATGTGAATGAACACATCCCATTTCCAGTCCTTGCGCCCCGCTTCAAGCACGAGGACCGAATTCGCGGGGTCAGCGCTGAGACGGTTCGCCAACGCGCAGCCAGCACTACCCCCACCGATGATCACGTACGTGTACTTCACCCGCCGAGTCTGCGCTACCAACCCAACAAATGCGAAATCGCGAAGGAGGGGTCTGGCCCCATCTGTCCCCAGATGGGACGTTTGGGGTCAGACCCCTTCCGTCTCGCGAATGAGACTCTGGGCACGTTATCCATAGGATTGACCTATGGATTGAGAGTTGTTTGAGGGCTAGACGATCGGGCGGCAAAGCCACATGCTTGTTCTATGGCTTTACGTATCGCTGCCTCACGGCTGGAGAACACCCCCGCCCTCCACCACAAGCTCCGCCGAGATAATCAACTACTACCAGGACTGATCGTCGCGACCGGCCTCGCCGCGACGGCATGGTGGCTGGCATCGTTCGCTGGCACCGTTTCGACGTTGACCGTGGCCGTCGCCTTGGGCATGACGCTCGGCAACCTGCCTGTCCGGATCGACGCGCTTCGACCCGGTCTGCAGTTTGCTGCAAAAAACGTATTACGAGTGGGAGTTGTGCTGCTGGGAATGCGGTTGTCGGTCGACCAACTCGACGACCTCGGGCTGCCGGTCATCGGGGTGATTGCGGCGACCGTGATCGCCACGTTCTTCGGGACCCAAGCACTCGGTCGACGCTTGGGTGTCTCGGGCCCGCTGTCGCTGCTGATCGCAACTGGCTATTCGATCTGTGGCGCGTCAGCGATCGCGGCGATGGAAGGGACCTCGGACGCGGACGAAGAAGAGGTCGCAGCGGCGATCGGGCTGGTGACACTCGCCGGGACCATCGCCATGTTCGCCATCCCCGCGCTTGGTGCAACGCTCTCGCTCACCGACGACCAGTTCGCGATCTGGGCTGGGGCCAGCATCCACGATGTCGCTCAAGTCGTAGCCGCCGGAGCAACACGTGGCCCTGAAGTACTCGCAGCCGCCGTGGTCGTGAAGCTGACCCGTGTCTTGCTCCTCGCACCGCTCGTCGCTGGGGTCAGCGTGGTCCGTCAGCGCGACGAACGAGCGAACGGCTCGTCGAAGCCACCACTCGTTCCAGGCTTCGTCGCAGGTTTCATCGTGCTCGTTGCCGTGCGCAGCACTGGCGCTGTGCCCGAGATCGTCGTCGGCACGGTGGCGACCCTGGAACGCATGGTCTTTGCCGTGGCTCTCGTTGGTCTTGGAGCCGGTGTGCGGATTAACCGGCTACGACAACTGGGGGGCGCACCGTTGGTACTCGGCGCTATCGCAGCAGTCGTGGTTGGTGGGGTCAGCCTCG
>CAZLWE010000040.1:25446-30329 GCA_964562985.1 uncultured Acidimicrobiales bacterium | reverse complement strand
CGGAACCCGTAAAGGTTCAACGGTTTTCAAGACCGACGCAATCGTCCGCTCTGCCATCTCTCCGTCAACCATCATAGCCGTGGTGGTGTACAGACCATGCGGGGCTAAACTCGTGGGTCTGCGCCTGTAGCTCAATTGGATAGAGCATCTGTCTACGGAACAGAAGGTTTGGGGTTCGAGTCCCTACAGGCGCGCTGAATAAATCAACGATCTCGGCGGATCGGGCTAGTTATGCTGCTCTCGCCAACCAGACTTGGGGTAGGTGCCCAGGCGCTTCATCTTGGTGCAAAAGAACTGGAGCTCTTCGAACGCGTTTGCGATGGCCGGGTTCGATGGATGACCCTCAACTTCGGCATAGAACTGTGCCGCCGTGAAGCTCTGGTCGATGATGTAGCTCTCCAGCTTCGTGATGTTGATGCCGTTCGTGGCAAAGCCGCCGAGTGCCTTGTAGAGCGCACCGGGCACGCTGCGGGTCTCGAACACGAGTGAGGTCATGGCGTCGCCGGCGAGCGGGTCAGGCTCGACCGCTGAACGAGACATGACCACGAACCGCGTGGTGTTGCCGAGGCGGTCTTCGATCCGGCTGCGGAGAATCTTCAAGCCGTAGATTTCGGCGGCAAGCTCACTTGCGATCGCACCGAAGGCCGGGTCGTTGCGCTCGGCAGCTTCTTTCGCTGCGCCCGCTGTGTCGCCAAAGTCCATTGGCTCGACACCCAGCTCGCGGATCAGTTCGCGGCATTGAGCGAGGCCCTGCTCGTGCGAAGCGACCGTCTTCAAGGTTTCAAGCGTGGCACCCTCTGGCGCGAGCAGCTGATGACGCACCGGCTGGTAGTGCTCGCCGATGATGTACAGGCTCGATTCGGGCAGCAGATGGTGAATGTCGGCGACGCGTCCGCCGAGGGTGTTCTCGATTGGGATCATGGCGAGGTCGCATTCGCCGTTCTCCACAGCGGCAAAAGCGCGAGCAAAAGTGTTGAAGCCGACGGGCTCCATATCGGGGTAGGCCGACGCACACGCCATGTGTGAATAGGCCCCCAGGACGCCTTGGAATGCGATGCGAGGACGAGAACTCATGTGCACAGGGTAATTCCGCTCGCCCGAAGGTGCGACAACCGGGCGTCCTTGCCACCATGGTGGGGTGAACGAGCCAGCCCTGCGGGACATGATCGACCAGCTCCAATCGGGGGAGCTCAGCGCCGACGATGCCGTGGCGCAGCTCACACGATTGCCCTTTGCCGAGGTGGGGGAGGCGCGAGTCGATCACCACCGGGCAATTCGCCAAGGTTTGCCCGAGGCGGTTTATGGTCCCGGTAAATCACCTCAGCAATGTGTCGAGATCGTTGGGGAGCTACTGACCAACGGAACGGGACCCGTGCTGATCACCAGGCTTGATGACGACCAACGCAAGGCCCTTGAAGCAGCGCACCCCCAGGCCGAGTCGCTGGGCAACGTGATGGCGTGGCGTCAAGCGCCTCCTCGAGATGGCGCAACTATCGCCGTGATTACGGCAGGTACCGCCGACACGCCAGTGGCAGACGAATGCCAGGCCACGCTCCAGGCATATGGCATCGATGTCGATCGCATCCACGACGTGGGTGTTGCTGGTCTGCACCGCTTGCTCGCCGAATTGGACCGAGTGACGGGCGCTGACATCGCTATCGTCGTCGCAGGTATGGAAGGCGCGCTCGCGTCGGTGGTCGGTGGATTGGCAGCGGGGCCAGTAATCGCCGTGCCGACGAGCGTCGGCTACGGCGCTGGCCTCGAAGGGGTGACCGCACTCCTCGGCATGTTGGCATCGTGCGCTGCCGGCATTTCGATAGTTGGGATCGACAACGGGTACGGCGCCGCGGTGGCAGCGCTTCGTATGCTCTCACTCGAACCGTCATGAAGACGCTCTGGATCCACCCGTTCAACGGCATCGCCGGAGACATGATGCTCGGCGCATTAATTGACGCTGGCGCCGACGTCGACCAGATTCGCAAAGGACTCGATGGTTTGGGCGTCGATGATTGGTCGCTTCGTATCGAGCCGATCCAGCGCCACGGGATTTCGGCGACGAACGCAACCGTCGATGCCAATGAAGGACACACCCACCGGACGGCGGCAGGTATCGCGGCGATCGTGGATACGTCCAACCTGCCCGCGCAGGTCCGCGAAAACGCAAAGCGGGTATTCACCGCACTCGCCGAGGCTGAAGGCGCCGTTCACAGTAAGGACCCCGCCGAGGTCCACTTTCACGAGGTGGGAGGGATCGATGCCATCGTTGATGTCGTCGGCACATGTATCGCACTAGACCTGCTCGGCATCGAGCGCGTCGTGGTGGCTCCCGTTGCGGTGGGCCATGGCATCACGAAGAGCGCCCACGGTCGAATCCCACATCCGGCGCCTGCCACGGTTCGGTTGCTGGAATCGATTCCGGTCAAGGGCCTAGACACCACGGTCGAACTAACGACGCCCACCGGTGCAGCGATCGTTCGCGCGCTCGCCGCGGAGTTCGGTCCCGCACCGACCATAACGGTGACAGCATCGGGCTTTGGGGCAGGCGACGCCGAACTGGCCGATCACCCCAACCTGTTGCAAGTGCTCATCGGTGATGGTCTCGACGTCGACATCGAATCGCGTCAACTCCTCGTCCTCGAGGCCAACCTCGACGACCTCAGCGGCGAGTATCTGGCACACGCCATCGAACAGCTGCTCAGCGCTGGAGCTCTCGATGCGTGGACCATTCCCATAGAGATGAAGCGGGGACGGCCGGCGGTCACGCTCTCGGCTCTTGTCAGCCCAATGGATGTCAACCGAATAGGTGGCGTGCTTCTCCGTGAGACCGGCACACTCGGTTATCGCACCTATGGCGTCGATCGTCGATCAATTCCTCGCACCATTGGACATGTCGAACTCGATGGCCATCAGATCACCATCAAGTCTTCCGCTCAAACCATCAAGGCCGAGTTCGTCGATGTCATATCCGCAGCGAACGCGCTCGGACGTCCGGCTCGACTCGTAGCGGCTGAGGCCGAAGCTAAATGGCGTAGTGTTTCCCCCGATGACTAACGATCGCTTGTACTTCCGCCAACTGCTCTCTGGGCGAGACTTCGCTCAGGACGATCCGTTCGCTCAGCAGATGGTCAACTTCGTGTATCTCATTGGCGATCGTGAAACGGGTGAGGCGATCATCGTTGACCCTGCCTATGACCCACAGGGGATCCTCGACGTACTCGGCGAAGACGATATGCGATGTGTTGGGATGCTCGGCACCCACTACCACGCCGATCACGTGGGCGGTTCAATGATGGGTCTGCAGGTCGCTGGTGCAGCCGAGTTGCTCGGTTCGATCGATGTGCCACTCCACGTACAAGCCAGTGAAGTCGACTACGTCAAGAAGGTGACTGGGCTCGAATCCGACACAATGATTAGCCACGACGGCAGCTCGCAGCTCGCCGTCGGAGAAATCACCATCGATTTGCTACACACTCCAGGACATACCCCAGGTTCGCAGTGCTTTCTCGTCGAGAACCGTCTGGTCGCGGGCGACACGCTATTCCTGCAAGGCTGTGGTCGGACGGACTTACCCGGTGGCGATCCAGAGCAGCTCTATCACAGCCTGACCGGAGTGTTGGCAAAGGTGCCCGACGATGCGGTCCTCTTCCCCGGGCACCAATACTCACCCCAGCCGAGTTCGACCATGGGGCAAACCCGAGCGGAGAACATGGTGTTCGCGCCGAAGTCTGCCGAACAGTGGATGTCGATGTTTGGCCATTAGACCAGCGAGATTGGCTAGCTCGCCTTCGCGTCGATCTCGTAGTGGGTAGACCACTTGTTTTCGCAACTCGAACAGGCCAAATGGACCTCACGAGCCATCTGGTCTTCCTTCTCGCAAACGCCCTCTTCGCCGCACGACGGGCACGCGGCGTCGTATGACAATCCAGGGACCTCAACAGGGGGCACGGGAGCGTCGGCGCTCGCCTTGCCCGTTCCTCCGAGGAAGCGAGGGCGGTTCGCCCACCATCCACCGGAGTTCCCTTCCTCAGCGGGACGCATGTATTCCCACGGGTCCGAGGTCGGAGCGTCATCCTCAGCTTCTCGTACTGACTGTTCCTCGTCGAGGGTTCTCCACTTTGGTTCGTCGGAGCTGTCCTCGGGCTCTGACCAACCAGTGCCGGCGGCATCTTCGAATCCCATGAACTCGAAGCCATCTGCGCCCCCTTGAAGGCCTACGTGATGGTCGTCCTTGTCGGGGATGGGGACGACATTTTCTGAGGCTGCACCGAGGTCAAAGAGGTCATGTTCGATTTCATTGGCTACCTCAACCGAGTCAAAGCCCGAGTCCCAGTCAGGAGTGTTGTCGAACAAGTTGACGACGTTGTCGTCCTGTAGGCCAGCCGCCGAATCGGAGGCTTCTACCGGAGGTAGATCCAACTCGAGATGTTCAGCGAATCGATCGGTGGAGGGTTCTTCGGTCACGAAGACCTCCTCCAGTGGCGTCACGCCTGCGCTCGCCTCGTGCTGAAGAATGTCGTCATCGGACATGTCGAAGACAAGTGCCGTTTCCGCCGGTTCGGTAGCTTCGCCATTTGACGCCGAAATCTCGCCCCACGAATCAAAGGGTGCGTCGGAGTCCTCCGTAGCATTCTCCAGATCGGGAATTACTTCGGTTTGTTCGCCAGCGACGTCGACGAGTTCGACCGTCTCGTTGGAGTCGAAATCGGCTTCTTCCCAGTCGATGAGCTCGTTGTCGAGTTCGTCGGTCTCGGTCTGGAGTTCCCGGATCGCAGTCTCGAGTTCGGTTTCAAGTGCTTCGGCTTCTGCTTCGGCTTTGAGTTGGGCTTCGAGTGCTTCGGCTTCTGCTTCGGCTTTGAGTTGGGCTTCGAGTGCTTCGGCTTCTG